>CAISJV010000001.1 GCA_903885795.1 uncultured delta proteobacterium
ACACAATAATGAGATATGTCAAGCATTAAATGAATATCCAGTGGCACTACGCTTTTTAAATTATCAAAGAGCACACCCAATATTTACAATGGGTTACAAAAAATATTTTGGCGACTTACACATCAAGTGTTAAAGATGAGCTTGGCGTAGAGTCCCTTCAACTTGGTGCGGTAGATGGTCCGGATCGCTTCCTCGTCCTCGCCGATGGGCTTGAGAGGCACGAGATCCATGACCTCTGCGGGGGTCCGCTGGGAGTCGAAGAGGGTCTTCACCGTCCCCTTGACCATCTTTGTCAGGGCTTTTTCGACCTCTTTGGCTGACAGACCGAAGGACAGGCCGAGGGACTTCAGTTCTTCGATTTGAAACCAGAGATAGGTGGGGCCCATCGCCGTGAGGATGGCGTAGGCTTCCAGATTCTCTTCCTTTACCTCCGGGCAGTCGCCAAGAATCTTAAAGAATTTTCTGAGATTTCTTTTCTCGTCGCTGGAGAAGGCCGGGGAAAAAGCCACGGGGTTGTAGCCCCTGTTGACAATCGACGGGGCGTTGGGGATCATCCGGACGATTCGGTCGAAGCCGCCGAGACCGGCGGACAGTTGGGCGATGGATAGCTTGGGGGCCAGGGACACCACAACGGCGTCCTTTTTTAAATGCCCTTTAATGCCGCCCAGGCTGGCCATGACCGCCGGGGGATGAAGGGCGATAAAAACTATCGCCGCCGCCGCGGGGTCTTTGACATCGCCGGAACTCGTTTTGATCTTGGGAAAGCGGTCCGCCAATTTTGAGAGAACCTCGGGATTCGTATCGCTGACAAATACGCGCTCCGGACGTTTGTCCTTGCGATCCAACCCCTCCAGGATGATGCCGGTGACCCTGCCGCCGCCGATAAAGCCCAATGATTTGATCTTCATGAAGAACCTCCTTTGTTTTATTGGTTTTTCGTTTTTTCCCTATTATGCCATGCCATGACTAATTTCCCCAAAAAGGATTCCCGATAAAATAGACCGCCAGGAGCATAATCATTACCCCCGCCCCCTTCCGGAACCAGTCGCCGGTACGCTGCCAGGCCTGGTTTTCGATCAATTTCCCGACCAGGGCCGTGGAGGTTCCCGCCACCAGGATGGGAAGGCAGTGGCCGACGGCAAAGAGGGTGATGAGGACCAGTCCCATGACAACCTGCCCCTGGATGGTGATGATTGCCAGGATCGGGGCGATGAAGCCGAAGGTGCAGGACCCAGAGAGAATCCCGTAGGCCAGACCGAGGAGGAAGGCCCCGCTGTGCCCTTTCAGATTGAGGCGCTGGAGAATGCCGCCTCCGGATACGGAGCAGGCCTGGACGCCGAACATTCCCAGGGCGACCCACAGGAGGACCAAGCCCACCAGGATCTGCCAGTAAGGACCCACATCCCCTAACATGCGGCCCAGGAGGGCGCAGGTAATCCCTACCGCCGCAATGGACAGGAAAAGACCTCCCGTAAAAAGGACGGCGTAAAGTCCCGCCAGGCGGGGCGCTAAAACCTCGCGTTGCCCGGCCACATAGGCCACCATGAGGGGAATCGAGGCGAGATGGCAGGGGCTGAAGAGGACGCTGATCATCCCCCAGAGGAAGCTTCCCGCTGCGGCGAGGAGGGGCTCCCCCGTCAGCCACTGGTTCACCGTGAGAAAAAAGGTTTCCATGCCGATCTTCTCCCTCAGTTTACGCCAAGCTTCTGGAGGACGGCCTCAATCGCCTCCTCGTTCATGAAGCCTTCATGTCGATAGACTTCTTCCCCCTTCTTATTGAAGAAAACCTGGGTTGGAATGATTCTGATGCCGAAACGCTGGGCCGGCTTGGGATCTACCCAGACGTCGAGAAAGACGATGGCCGCCTTGCCGGCGTAGCGCTTCTCCAGTTTCTGCAGAATCGGCGCCATCATCTTGCAGGGGATACATCTGGTCGCCCCCAGGTCCACCATCGTCACCATCCCCTTTACAGGAACGGTCTTTGCCGGTTCACCGGCCGCACCGGTGGAAGTGGCGATTAAAAACAAAGCTGCCAACAGCAGGTATTTTAATTTTCTCTTCATTATATTCTTTAACTCCTTTGAAAACCGTTTCATGAATATGAATTTCTAGCTAATCCGGTTTAGTAAGTAAGTTCTTATCAATTAATGTAAGGGTTCCCTGTTTTGTTTGCTTGCCGACTCAGAGGATCGCGTTAAAAAGATAGCCTACCATGATGATGGCCACCGTCATAATGGCGGCAAAGATGACAAGCAACTTCACTTTCAGTACCTTTCTCAAAATGACCATTTCGGGAAAAGAAATGGCTGTGATGGCCATCATGAAGGCCAGGACCGTTCCCAGGGGCATGCCCTTGCCCATCAGGGCCTGGACGATTGGAATCGTCCCGGCGGCATTGGAGTATAGGGGAATGGCAATCAGCACCGCCAGGGGAACGGCAAAGGGATTATCTCGTCCGGCATATTTGGCCACAAAATCGATTGGGGCATAGCCGTGGATGACGGCCCCGACACCGATCCCGAGGATGACGTAAAGTATCACCCGCTTCAGGATGTCTTGGGTGTGATCGGATGCCTGCTCGAAGCGGTCCTTCCAGGTCAGCTCTGGCAGTATCACCTCACCCATCCGGATCTCCCAGACATAATCTTCCACCATCTTCTCGACCGCCGGGATCTTCCCGAGGATAAAGCCCGCCGTTATGGCCACAATCATGCCGGTGCCGATATAGATCAGGGCGATCTTGGCGCCGAAGAGCCCCCAGAGGAGGACCAGGGCCACTTCGTTGATCATGGGTGAGGCGATCAGAAAAGACAATGTCACGCCAAGCGGGACGCCTGCCTCCAGAAAACCGATAAAAACAGGAACCGCCGAACAGGAACAGAAGGGCGTAACGATGCCAAGCAAGGACGCTAGAATATTGCCGGTAAATTCCGACTTGCCGGCAAGAACCTTTTTGACCTTTTCCGGGGGGAAAAAGCTGCGGATGATGGAAACGACATATATGATCACTGTCAGCATCAAGATGATTTTGATGGTGTCGTAGACGAAGAAATTGACGGCATCGGCCAAGTGTGTGCCCGCCGTCATCTTGAACACTGAATATGTGAGCCAATCGGCAAAAGCCTTAATCATGATAAATCTCCCGAATATTCACTTTTGTTTCACTTATTTTTGCAGGTATAGTCGGGGAAGCCCTATGCTTTACCGATCCAGGTTTTGACGTCTTCCTTCTTCGGGATTTTCCCGACGGATTTGACCTGGCCGTCTACCACAACCGAGGGTGTGCTGAGAACACCGAACCCGGCGATCTTCCTGAAGTCCGTCACATGCTCGATCCTCGCGTCAACGCCGGTTTCGGCAACGGCTTCTTTGACGATCTTTTCCACTTGATTACACTTTGCACATCCAGGCCCTAAAATTTTGATTTCCATGATTAAATTCTCCTTTCAGAAGATGTTGTGTATGGAGCTTACTTCCTTAATGCTCAGATAATGTAGCATGTTGAAACATTTCACAGGGATGTCGTTGGTAAAGCTTTATCGTACCAGGTCTGCGAACGGTTGCAGATATTGCAAACCGAGAGCATAACCGGCACCTCCACTAGCACGCCGACTACGCAGGCCAGGGCCGCCCCGGAACTGGGACCGAAAAGGGTAATTGCCACGGCCACGGCCAATTCAAAGAAATTGCTCGCCCCGATGAGGGCTCCCGGTGACGCTACATTGTGCGGTACCTTGAATAGTCGCATGAGCAGATAGGTGAGGCCGGAGTTGAAATAGACCTGGATGAGAATGGGCACGGCGATAAGGATCACGGCCACCCACTTGCTCGTGAGATTATCCGCCTGGAATGCGAAAATGAGGAGCAGCGTCAGGAGCAGCGCCACGACCGTTACCGGCTGGAATTTCGGCAGAAAACGGTTCTCGAACCAGTCTTTACCGTGGGATTTCAGTAAGGCTGTACGTGTCAGATACCCCGCCGCCAGGGGGATGACGATAAACACCACGACAGAGGTGATGAGCACCTTGGACGGCACGACCACATCGGCTACCCCGAGGAGGAACATGACAATCGGTGCAAATAAAACGAGCATGATGAGGTCGTTTACTGCCACCTGGACCAGCGTGTAAGCCGGGTCGCCGTCGGTAAGATAGGACCAGACGAAGACCATGGCCGTGCAGGGGGCCGCTGCGAGGATAATGAGCCCGGCGGTATAGCTCTTTGCCGTCTCCGGATCGACCCAAGCCGAAAATACATAATGAAAAAATACCCAGGCCAGAAAGGCCATGCTGAAGGGCTTAACCAGCCAGTTTACGAATAAGGTAACCAAAAGCCCTTTGGGTTTCCGGGCAATGCCTCCCAGGGAACCGAAGTCAATCTTCAGCATCATAGGAAAGATCATCAGCCAGATGAGGATGGCAATGGGGACATTGACCTGAGACCCTTCGCCGAATTCCAACTTGCTTAACACGGCGATGCTGTCCGGCAGGAACTTGCCCAAGGCTACACCGACTACCATGCAGACCAGAACCCATACCGTGAGGTAGCGTTCAAATAAATTGAGACGTTTTGGCGCCTGTGGCAGTGGTTGCATCTTGACTGACGGAGCTTTTGTTCTCATAAACTATATTATTCCTTTCTTATTCATGTCCTTATCGGCGTCGTTCCGGTTATTTTTTCAGCTATGAGTCGAAGGGATGGTTGACCCTGCCGCCAGCAGCCATTCTTTGATTTTATTCCGGTGGGGGGTCACCCCGACACAAACGACTTTGTCATTGATGACCAGTGCGGGGACACCCATGACACCATATTTGCCGATTTCGCTATAATCCGTCACATGAAGCAATTCTCCCGGCAGTTTCATTTCCGCCATAACCTCCCGGACATCCATTTCCATACGGCTGCACTGGGCGCAGCCAGGGCCGAGGACAAGGACGCGCAGCCCTTCCGGGGGCGTCTCATCAACGGGTTCGCCGAGATGCTTCCGAAATTCCCGTATAAATGCGTTTACATACAGTTCTTTTGCCTGGGCGGGAATGTAATTCTTCTCGGATACCCTTTTCATGATTTCGTTCCCAATCTCATCATCAGCAAGGTGGGCATCATCCCGGGCCAGTGTTTCCATCACCTGCTTTAGTCCGACAATTCCGACCAGGTTGCTGTTGATCCTGATTTGCGTCACATCGCTTTCCCGCATTAAAAAATTCCTCAGCCTACGAGCCAGCCGTAGTTCATACCAGCTGCAGCAGCCAAAGAGACCCCTACGATGGGTCCGAATTTAGTCCATTCTTTCATGCTTTTCACTCCTTTAATATATCCGTACAGCAATATGCACGGGATAATACCTTTCTCTTCACGTGACCTACCAACTGATATCCGGTATATTCATATTCATATTCGTGATTGGTAATATAGTTATTTGTCCAGCGGTGTCAAGAAATATTTTCGGGGTTGGATTATCCGAAAGAAGAGATTGCCATTTGTCACCTCATCAACAAAGTACGGCAATTAACTGTATTCATTTGAGTTTGAATACCGCCGCTCATTTATGGTCAGAATTGGGCGTACCTGGATTCGGCCTGTTCCTGAAGACGGCGTAGTAGAGAAGGGGGACCACGATGAGGGTGAGGCCGGTGGCGGCAACGGCGCCAAACATCATGGCGATTGCCAATCCCTGGAAAATTGGGTCAAAGAGCATGACAAAGGAACCGACGACTACGGCCGCCGCCGTCAGGACAATCGGCCGGAAGCGGACCGCACCGGCGGAGATGATGGCCTGCTTCAGATCTCCTTTTTCCAGCCATTCCATCTGGATGAAATCGACGAGAAGAATGGAATTGCGGACGACGATACCCGCCAGGGCGATGAAACCGATCATGGAGGTGGCCGTAAAGAAAGCGCCAAACAGCCAATGGGCGGGCAGGATACCAACGAGGGTAAGGGGTATGGGAGCCATAATCACGAGGGGGGTGACGAAGTTTCGGAACCAGGCCACTACCAGGATATAGATGATCACCAGGACAGCGGCGAAGGCGATCCCCAGGTCACGGAACACCTCGTAGGTGATATGCCATTCGCCATCCCACTTCATGGAGTATCGGTCTTCTTGGCTCGGCTGGACGGTGGAATACTGTTTTAATTCATATCCTTCGGGGAGCTTCAATTTGGCGACGGCCTCCTGCATCTTCAGGATGGCATAAATTGGACTCTCTTCCGTCCCGGCCACGTCCCCCGTTACATAAGTAACCCTTTGCAGATTCTTGTGATAGATGGTTTTCTCTTCGAAGCCATCTCTCGTCTTCACAAGTTCCGAAATGGGGATAGCCCCCCCTGCGGAGGAAGGAACAGTAAGGGATTTCAATGCTTCCGGATAGGAACGGGCGGTGAGGGGCATCTGCATGAAAATGGACACAGGTTCCCGCTCCCGATCAAGATGTACGAGACCGGCCTCGGCACCGCTCACGGCGATGTTCAGACCCCGGGCTATGTCGGCAGGGCTCACGCCGCTCAGGGCCGCCTTTTCCCGGTCGATTTCAAAGACAACCTTCCGCTGATTATCTTCCACAAGCCAATCCACATCCACAACGCCATCAGTCTTTTCAAAGACATCCATAACTTGTCCTGCGACTTCGCGCTGCCGTTCCGGTTCGGGGCCGTAAATTTCTGCGACCAGGGTACTCAGGACCGGCGGTCCTGGCGGGATTTCGGCCAGTTTGATCCGGGCGCCGTAACGATCGGCAATTCTTTTCATTTCCGGACGCAGTCGTTTGGCAAGATCATGGCTTTGGGCCTTACGCTTGTCTCTGGCGACGAAGTTGACCTGAATATCCGCGACATTGGGGCCACTACGCAAATAGTAATGCCGTACGAGGCCATTGAAATTATAGGGAGCCGCCGTGCCAACGTAGGACTCGTAATCCGTGACCTCCGGCGCCGTCGTGATGTATTCAGTCAGTTCCCGGGTAAGAGCCGCTGTTTCTTCAAGGCTTCTCCCCTCGGGCATATCGATGATCACCTGCAGTTCGCTCTTGTTATCGAAGGGGAGCATCTTAACGGTGACTTTTTTCAGGGGGATCAGGGCCACCGAAAGGACAAGGAGCAGCGCCACAACAGCGAAAATGAGGGACCGCTTATTACCTTTGTCAATAAATGGTCCCAGTATCTTTTCGTAAAGGCGATGCATCCCTCGGCCTTCATCGTGTCCAGCGTGAGGCCTGATGTTTTTCAGGGCCAGCAGGCTCATCCAGGGGCTGACAATAAACGCCACGAGGAGGGAAAAGAGCATGGCGGCGGAGGCCCCGACGGGAATGGGCCGCATGTATGGTCCCATTAGGCCGGATACGAAGGCCATGGGAAGGAGGGCGGCGATTACCGTAAAGGTGGCGAGTATAGTGGGATTTCCTACTTCATCCACGGCCTGTACGGCCGTCAGAGCACCTATCCCGTGGTTGCGGAAATGACGGGTGATATTTTCCACGACCACAATGGCATCGTCCACAAGGATGCCGATAGAGAAGATCAGGGCGAAAAGGGTCACCCGGTTCAGGGTGTAGCCGTACAGATAGGTGATAAGCAGGGTCAGGGCGAGGGTAACAGGAACGGCCACGGCCACGACGAGGGACTCCCGCCAACCAAGGAATAGGGCGATCAGGATGATGACGGAAACAGTGGCAATCAACATATGCTTCAGGAGTTCGTCAGATTTCTCCTTTGCCGTTTCGCCATAGTTTCTGGTGACGGTCATTTGAACATCGGCAGGAATGAGCCGCCCTTTCATGGTCTCGACCTTACGGAGGGCTTCATGGGCCACGTCGCTGGCGTTAGCCCCTTTTTTCTTGGCAACGGCAATGGTCACGGCTTCGAACTGGCCAGCGGAGTGACTCTTCACGCCTATAGACGCTGCGGCTGGTCCGAGGCCCATAAAGACATAGGAATTCGCCTCCTCCGGACCATCAAGGATTGCAGCGACGTCACGCAGGTAAACGGGACGTCCATTAGCAACAATGACGACGATACTCCCCAGGTCATCGGCGTTTTTTATGAAACCATTGGTTTCGATCAGCATTTCCCTGTTGCCGGCAATGGTGGAACCTGCCGCCAGGGCGACGTTTGTTTTCTGCAGACTTCCCATGATCTGAAAAGGGGAGGCGCCATAGGCCCGCAATCGCGCCGGGTCAAGGTTGAGACGGAACTGACGACGCTGGCCGCCGATGACGGAAGTTTCTGAAACATCGCTTCCCTTTTTTATCTCCGTACAGACTTCCATGGCCATCCGGCGAAGTTCGAAGCCCGTGTAGGATGGATTTTCACTCCAGAGGGTCATGGTAAGGATAGGCACGTCGTCAATGGATTTGGGTTTGACCAGGGGCTGGGAGACACCAGGCGGAATCCAGTCATAATGGGACATGAGCTTGTTATGGAGTTTGACCAGGCTGTCCTCCATATTTTCCCCCACATAGAAACGGACGATGGTCAGGTTGAATCCGGGTTTGACAATGGAGTAAACGTACTCAACTCCTTTGATTTCCCAGAGGAGCTTTTCCATGGGATAAGTGACCCGCTCTTCTACCTCCTTAGCCGAGGCTCCGGGATAGTTTACAAAGACGTCCACCATGGGGACGACGATCTGCGGTTCTTCTTCCCGCGGGGTGACGATGACGGCGAAAAGACCCAGCAACAGAGATGCCATGACAATCAAGGGAGTCAACTTGGATTGGATAAATGCCTTGGCGATCTGTCCGGAAACGCCCATTCCTGCCATAAAATAGCCCGCGAAATAAAATGATGTTCTACTTGAGTTGGTTCTTCTGGACTACGCCGCCATCTACCGCCCTTTGCGTCCCTTCGGAAACGATCTGCTCGTTCTGAGCAAGACCGGAGAGGATTTCTATCCGACCGTCGGAATATGTCCTGCCGGTTTTAACAAGGCGGTAGGTCATGACTCCGCTTGGCGCCACTACATAAACTCCCGACAACTGCCCCTTGGAAACAACGGATCCTTCCGGGACGAGGAGGACTTCCTTTTTCCCCACCGGGATACGGATGCGGGCATAAAGACCGCTCTTTAATCCGGCGGCGGGCAGACTGATCTTGATCAGAAAGGTTCGCGAGTGGGGATCCACGGCCGGGACAATATCCCGAATCGAACCCCGGAGCTGCCGATTTGTTGCCTCAATTGCAACATCGACGGTCATGCCTTTACTCAGGCGTCTAGTGAGTGTCTCATCGGCGAATGCTTCCACGTGTAAAGCCGTATCGCTCTCGATGGTTAGCAGGAGTTGACCGGGGAGGGCCATGCTGCCCCCATCTATCTTTTTGCTGGTAATTATTCCGGTTACAGGAGCTTTGATTTTTGCGTACGCCTCATAGATCGTCGTCTCCTCATAGGCGGCTTTGGCCCTTTCATACTCACTGTCCGCCATCTTCTTCTGTGTCTCCACCTGATCCATTTCCTGCTGAGACAGGGCTCTTTCTGAGTAGAGTTGTTGGTACCGGCGCCATGTTATATCGGCCATGGCCTTGTTGGATTTTGCCGTCTCCATGGCCATGGCCGCACCTCTCACTTTTTGAATCAGCTCACGATTATCGATAGTCGCCAGGAGTTGACCGGCCTTGACCCGGTCCCCTTCCCGAACATAGACGGCCGTTACCACTCCCATTATTCGGCTGGCGACATTACTAACCTGTTCCGATTTTAGCGTACCTGTTGTTTCATAAATCTCATCGACTTTTGAAAGGACGACGGCAGTTATTTTTACATCCGAAACCGACGGTCGCGAGCGTTCCGCCGGCGGCGAAGCGCCCTGACATCCCCACACGAATAAAGATGCAAGGCCCAGCAAAACCAGGAACGTGTAATAAAACAAATCACGTTTATCGAAGAGGTAAATTGATTTTTTCTTCATGTTCGGTTCCTGAGATTATGGTTCTATTTTCAGGTCTTTCATAATGATCCCGCTTTCATAACTCAATTTCACGATGGCCGTGCGGTACTCTCCTTCCCTTGCCGTATGGTTGGCTCGGGCCTGATCCAGACTGGCCTGGGCACTCAATAGATCGATGAGGGGATAAAGACCGTTTTCATAGCGTACCCGCACCAGTCTTTTCCCCTCTTCCGCTGACTTCAGGGCATTCCGGGAAATTTCCATGTTTGTCCGCGCCTCGTTAATATTGAGGTAGGCTTCGTAAATTCTGAAGGAAATGGCTTTTTTCAGGGAAGAGAGCTGCTCCTGGGCTTCACCGGCCTTATACTTTGCCTGGGCTCGCTCGTATTCCCTCTTTGCACCGTCGAACAGGTCCCAACGGAGAAAGGCCGTCACCTGCCAGTTGCTTCCCTCACTGCCCAGGGGCCGGTTGGGATCGTTCATCTGGTAAGCGCCTCCCACCCCTACATATGGGAAATAGCCGGCTTCCGCCAATTTTATGTTCTTTTTGGCGTTATCGCCATGGATTTCCCAGGATTTGACGTCCCGGCGCGTCTCCGCCGCCTTTTCATAAGCCGCCAAATCCAGCACGGGAAGTTCCGGAGTGGCATCACTGAGATCCACATTCTCATCCCTGCCCAGGATCAGGCCAAGTCCTCTTTTAGCCATCCGGACATTCTTTTCCGCGCTCACCCTTCGCTGCTCCGCCTCGGATAGGGAGGTGGCAGCCCGCAGGGTGTCGGCATACTGGCCCAGACCTTTTCCATATCTCACCTCTGCGATCCGCAGATGCTCCACCGCCTCGGCAACGGCCTTTTCCGTAGCCCCGAAGGATGACTTTGCCGTCTGCAAAGTTAACGCGGCCTGGGCGACCTGATAGGCGACCTGTTCCTGCTTTCTTAGCAACTCCTCCTGTTTGGCGGACGACTCCCCTTTGGACATTTGGAGACCAACGATTCCCTTCCGGGTGAATATCGGCTGTTCGATGGCAAGGGAGGTTTGAAAATTATTAACAGGATCGGGGTGATTCAGGGTTGACGGGTTGAAATCCTGCAGCTCGATCCGCTGCTGGTCCAGTTTGGTCATAAAGGCATAACCGGGATTTACGGTCCTCAGGTAGCGTTCCTCAAACGTTATTTTCGGCAGAAGATAACTCCTGGCTACGCCGATCCCTTCTTTACTGGCCAGGGCGGCACTCTGCATTGCCTTTAGCTCGTGATTATTCTGCAGGGCCAATCTGACGGCTTCATAAAAAGAAAGATTATGCTCTTCCGAAAAGGCATATCCTATCCCTACGAGAAAGAACATGCAGAGGGGGAAAATTAATTTGCCTGAAAAGACGCCATTCATTTTTTTATCCCGTTCCACTTAAAGATGATCAATTGTTTTTCTCCTACTCCCGGAGAGGAACCATAAGAAAAACCGCCTTATGTGTCAATGAAATATAAATCATAAAACTTTTTCCAGGGTATCCTTCCTGGAAAGTCGATTTCGGACGATTGAGACTGCTGCCTAACAACGGGTTTTACAGGGGCAGCTTGACCACTTCGACATGACCGAGACTCCGGCCCAGGAAACGCTCGGCGATGGTCTGAAAGCGGAAGGGGACATCGGAAACGCAGAAGTGATATTTTGGGGGAATCCGCAGGGGATTGGCAAGGCCTTCTTTTTGCAGCAGCTTGGCTGTAATCTCCGCCATGGCTTCGGCGGAATCGACGAGATGTATAAACGGCCCGACAATATCCTGCAGCAGGGCCTTGATGAGGGGGTAGTGAGTGCAGCCCAGCACCAGGGTGTCTACATGTTCCGCCAGTATGGGCTTGAGATATTCCTGGGCTGTCAGGCGGGTCACGGGATGGTCCAGCCAGCCCTCTTCCACCAGGGGTACAAAGAGGGGGCAGGCCTGAGAAAAGACACGGATGGCCGGATCATTTTGGTGGATCGTCCGGGCATAGGCGTTGCTGTTGATTGTCGTGGGCGTGCCGATGACGGCGACCTGCTTCGTTTTTGTCGCTTCCACGGCACACAGAGCGCCGGCCTCGATGACATCGAGGACCGGGACGGGAGAACGTTCCTGGACCTGCTCATAGGCGACGGAGGCAATCGTGTTACAGGCGATAATCAAGAGTTTGACCTGTTGTTTCAGGAGGTAATCGGTGATCTCCGTGGCATACTGGGTAATGGTTTCTACCGACTTGACGCCGTAGGGAACCCGGGCCGTATCACCAAAATAGATGATATTTTCGAAGGGCAAGCGTTCCATGAGGGACCGGACCACGGTCAGACCGCCGATCCCGGAATCAAAAACACCAATAGGATGGACTAATTTAAGATCCATAGTTCATTTCTTAGGAATGACACGCCGTCGCACCGGGACGCGGCGCTCCGGTGCAGATTCCTTCTCCGGAAGCGCATCGGCGGCGATAATATCCCTCACCAGGCCGGGCATCTCGTCCGGGATGGCTTTAAACCCGGGGGAAGTTTCTTTCGGGTGAATAATACGCCGGGATTGAATCTTTCCCGGCTCACGATTCCACTCCCGATTCGTTTTGCCGAAACGACTATTATTGATAGTTTCCGGGCTTTTTTTGATTTTGTTGTTTCTTGTCTTAATGGAGGCAGTGGGGACAGATTCGAATCTGTCCCCCGTCACGCTGGCTATCTTTGCGTGTCCCCGCACGACCGTATGATCAGCACCGGGAGCGAAATTGCTTGCCGCCAGATGCTCGCCGTCTTCGCTCCGACGCTCTTCTTCATTAAGCGGCTGTTTTCTGCTGCCTTCGTAGATCTCGTATTCCAGCAGGCGGCTTTCCAACTCGCCATTGTATAGAATCACCCGCCGGGAAGTGCGGAGCCCCACCTTCTTGGCTAAATCCAGATTGGCCGTGAAGACATAGCCCCGATATCCCTCGCATCTCTCCTTGAAAAAATCACCGATCCCTTTATAGAGACCCGCAAGGTCTGCTTCTTCCCCTAACCGCTGGCCGTAGGGGGGGTTCATAACCACAATGCCTTTTTCCCCCGGGATGGATGTGTTTTCGAAAGGACATTGGCGAAATTGGATATACCGGCCCATTTTTGCCCGCCCGGCGTTGACACCGGCTGCCCGGACCGCATCCAGAGAAATATCTGTGGCAATTATCCGTCCGGGAATATCCTTCCGCTCTCCTTTTCTGACCTTCAGACGCACTTGTTGCCACAGGTCGTCGTCAAAGCCTTTCAGGTGGAGAAAACCGAAATTGTCTCTCAGCAAGCCCGGGGCCCGCCGCCGGGCAATCAGCGCCGCCTCGATGGCCAGGGTGCCGCTGCCGCACATGGGATTGATTAGCGGCCCGTCGCCCGTCCAGCCCGTGGCCATGATCACCGCCGCCGCCAGGGTTTCCTGCATGGGGGCAATGAGGGGAATCTTGCGGTAACCACGACGGGAGAGGGGTTCCCCGGAGGTATCAGCAAAAATCCGGTAGAGATCATCCTTCCAGTACACATGAACAACAGCGCCGGTCCGGTCGGAACCGGAATCAGGACGGCACCGGAATAAGTTTCGGAGGCGATCCACAATGGCGTCTTTGACTTTGAGATTGGCGTAACGGGGATCGCGAATCTCCGGGGTATCTACTGAAGAGGTTATGCAGACATAGCCGTCCTCATGGAGTATATCCTCCCAGGGCAGGTTAATGACTCCATCATAGAGGTCACCCGGCGTCTTGGCCTGACCTTCGTGAAGGAGGAGAAGGACCCGCTGACCCGTACGCAGGGAAAGGTTGAGGAGCATCGCCTCCTCCATAGCCCCCTCTGTTTCTACAGCTGCTTCCGACTCTTCATGGACCGGCAGCCCCAGGGCAAGGATTTCCTGCTGTAAATAAGGGGCGGTCCCCTTGGAGCAGGTGACAAGAATACGGCGTTTTTCCATCCACATTGACGTGGTCGTTTCAGGTTCCATATTTTTTAACATTTTTCCTTCTATCAAAATTTCCCTCAAATTATAAGGATTATATTGATTATGAGGATGAAAAGATAAAGAGATAGTTGCGAAACTATCAAGATTTGTGTAGATGAGTTTCCATGAGCTCTGAAAAATCTCGATATATTGCTTTTTATATCCTCCTCGGGCTGGCCACTCTCCTGTTTCTCTACCTCATGAAGCCTTTTTTCTTTCCCATTTTCTGGGCGGCGGTGATCGCCACCATCTTCATGCCCGCGCATCTATACCTTTGCAGGAAGGTCAAATCTTCCACTCTTTCGGCGACGATCATCCTCCTCATTATCCTGCTGATCATCATTCTACCGGCCGGGGTTATCGGCAGTCTCTTGTTGAATGAGTCCATGGAATTGTATAATGCCCTCGATGTAAGCAGTGCCTCCATCGAACAACAGATCCAGAATATCTCGAGCAAAATAACGACCAATCCCTATCTGAGTCGTATGCATATCGACACGGCCTTTCTCACGGCAAATCTCGCTGAGGGAGCTAAAAACATAGCTAACTACATCATCTACAACCTCAGAGACCTGACACAGAACACCATTGTGTTTGCCGTCAATTTCGCAATCATGCTCTACACCCTGTTCTTTTTTATCCGGGATGGAGATAAGTTCGTCCGTATAATCATGAAACTCGTGCCCCTGGAACAGGCACGGGAAGACCTGATTCTGGAAAGATTCTCCTCCACCGCCCGGGCCACCCTCAAGGTGACCTTGATTATCGGAGGCATCCAGGGCATCTTGGGCGGCCTGATATTTTTTCTCACCGGAGTCAAGGGCGCCTTGACCTGGGGGACGATGATGGTTTTCACGTCCATTGTTCCCGCCATCGGCTGTTCTCTTGTCTGGGCTCCGGCGGGTATCGTGATGATCATCATGGGTCATTTCTGGGAAGGCATGATCATTTTGGCCTTCGGAGTTATCGTCATCAGCCATGTGGACGCGCTGTTACGTCCGCTACTTTTAGGGCATGACGTCCAGATGCACACCCTGCTGATCTTTCTTTCCACCCTTGGTGGCCTTGCCCTATTCGGGATTTCGGGTTTCGTCATTGGACCGGTTATCACCTCCCTCGTGCAGACCTTCTGGGAGATGCATGACGAATTATCCAAGAGTGGCGGATCGTGAAAACAATCTATACCTTCATCCGCCAACCGGCGGATTCACAAATAAATACAATCATTCGCCTCTATCAGACGGCAGGATGGTGGACCGGGCAGGCCCACGAAAACCCCGAGCTGATTCACAGGATTGTCGCAGGCAGCCATTGTTTCGTCCTTGCTTGTGAGGGGGATGAGGTAATCGGTATGGGACGGGCTATCAGCGACGGCATCAGCGACGCCTACATTCAGGACATAACCGTTCTTCCCGAATTCCGAGGACAAGGCGTCGGAACGGTCATCGTGCAGGAGATCCTCAAGAAGTTGCGGGTCGACGGTTTGCAATGGATTGGCCTCATCGCCGCCAGGCATTCCCATCCCTTTTACAGGAAACTGGGGTTTGAAGAGATGCCGGCGGCCACGGCCATGCTCCTGCTGATGAATTATGACGGGGCAATGAGAGAGTCATAATGAAAAAGATCGCCCTTGAAGACTATCCGCTTCTCAGACATTACTTTACTTGTCAGCCCTACGGTCTGTGCACCTATTCCCTGCCTTCCCTGATTGTCTGGAGCAATCGTGTCTTCCAGACGTTCTATACCATCAAAAATGATTCCGTAATCATCGCCAATGAATCGGGATGTCGGCCGGAGGAAAACCATCTATTGCTGCCGGTCAGACCGGGCGGACTGCCCGCGCCGGAAGACCTTGCCGATCTTGCCTTGCAGACCGGCTACCTGCGTTATGGATCGGTTCCGGAGGATTATCTGGAACAAATGGGGAGGGAAAAGATCGGGCAGCACTTTATCGTCTCCGAACAGCCGGAATATGACGAC
This sequence comes from uncultured delta proteobacterium, assembly GCA_903885795.1. GTDB lineage: Bacteria > Desulfobacterota > Syntrophia > Syntrophales > UBA8958 > UBA8958. Next base: position 15,841 of record CAISJV010000001.1, read on the forward strand.
TATGTCTATCTGACCGAAGACCTTAGTCAACTCAAGGGCAATCGTTATGCCAAGAAACGCAATCTCCTGCACCAGTTTTCCCGGGATTATCTCCAGCCGAACCGGGTGGTTACCGGACCGATCACACCCGCTGTGGTTGCGGAATGCCTGGACTGTCTCGAAAAGTGGTGTGAAATAAGGAACTGCGACACCGATCAGGACTTGAGTCTAGCCTGTGAAAAGGAGGCCGTTATCAGCGCCCTTCATCATTTTTCACAGCTTGACATGAAAGGACTCTATGTAAGCATTGACGGGGAGGTTAGCGCCTTCTGCCTCTCTTCCCATCTGCGTCCGGACATGGGAGTCATGAACTTCGAAAAGGCCCTGCCCCACATTCGCGGCCTCTACCAGTACCTCGACAACGAATGCGCGAAACATCTTTTCAAAGGCTACCAATATGTCAACAAAGAGAGCGACATGGGCCTTCCCGCCTTAGCCGAATCAAAACATTCCTATCATCCGGTCCTAAAAATCAAATCCTACCGCCTGGTCCTTAAAGCTGTCAGATAGGGTAGGGGAATGCCATGTGTCGATGTCGATGGCGGCAACCATGGGGGTACGATAAATGTTTTCCAATCAATTCTCATTTCGCACTCCTGGCAGAATTCGTGACGGGAAAGAAGAAGTTATCCGTGTTGGGCAGCTTGACCTCCTCCCGGACGGGTGAAGAGTAGATGTAGGCCGGGGCGCTGGTATATCCGTCAAGGCCACGCAACTTGACAAGTGCCTTGCGTTGCTCATTGGTCAGGGTCCGGTTCACCTTCGCGAACGCGGTTGCATAGAAGTAGGACATCTCCCCGTCCAGGTCGCCATAGCGACGGCCAAGGGCAATCACCTTTGCCTTGTCCGCTTGTCCGCCCTTGAGAAACTTGCGCAAGTCCATGGCGATGGCGCGCCGCAGGTCGATGATTTCCTGGAGATCCTTACGCTGGAGATCGGGAATGGCGGTGATGTTCTGCCTCTGATTTTCGGTGAGGGTGTTGAGGAAATCCTTGCCGCTGTCACCGGTTACGGATGTGCTGATATCATAATCGCGCTTGCCCATCGCTGGCATGTCCTTCATGTAGAAACCTCCGAAGTAGGTGCCGTGCCGTTCCGGGCAGAAGTAGGCATCCGCCTCGACCGACCCGGCGTACCAACTGAAAAATTCGCTGGCATAGGTCATATACGCCACATTGACGAGCTTTTCCGTGCCTCTGGGCAGCTTGTACTTTTCCACATCGATGACAGGCCAGGTATTGAAATCGCCGAATTTCATCTTGGCGAGCCAGGCTTTCTGCGCCGGTGTGAAGGACGCGGCAAGTTGACCGAAGATTTGCGCCCGCCCGTAGCTTAACTGCGCATCAAAGGCTAAGATATTACCTACATACCGCATCACCGCAGCCTTGTTCAATCCCTTGCTTCCGGAGGGAATGTCACCGTTTAATTCACGGTAAAACGCCTTGATGAGGGGAAGGCGCATCTCGGCAAGCGCTTGCAGTTGCACTGCTTCCTGGCGCGCTGATTTCTCGAGGAGGGCGCGCTGCACATCATTAAGGATATGCAGCACATTTCCGGCGACACGGTTGAGGAAAATGGGATTATGTCCCTTCTCCGCCGTGTCAATGTCGCGCATATATTGGAAGCCGAAGAAGTCGCAGACCTTGCCCGGCGGGATGAAGGTAGCGGCGCCAAAATCACCGGTGATAAAGGCAAGGCCGCTGAAGGCGATGGTATGGAGCTGGGCCTGGTCGGAAACCGCCTGCTCGATCGAGTAACGTTGAGCATTGTTCCGATTCTGATTTCCCCGCTGAGAAGCGGTCTGAGACGGCCGGACTTCTGACCGGGCGCCCTGTTGACGGTTGGGACGCGCCGCCAGCCCCTGGGGCGAGTCCTCGCAGATGGCTTCAACATTTCCTTCCGGCGTCGAATGCTGAACTGTATCGCCGGCATTTTTGCCACGACAGTCCTCAAGGGCTTGCGGCGGCACTTCGCGGCGGGTCTGCGTCTGTCCCCACACGGCTTGTACGGATATAATGAGCAGAGCTGAACAGAAAAAAATGGTAAAACGGTTGAACATCATGACGACCTCCCGTTTAACTATACATAGATTCAGTATCATAAACCTCGGTTAGAAGTCCAAGCCCACCCCGGGCAGCAGTGGGTTAGGGGGCGCCGGGTCGGCTGGCTCCCGGAGGGGACAATACACTTCCTCCCCGGCGACCCTTGTCTTACCTTGTTGAATGCCCTTTCCCGGCATTCAGTATTCTCTGCTGCAAAACTACCGGCCTGCTCTCGGAGCCTGCCCCGGGCCTCTGCCGCCGCCACCATTGTTATCGGCTCTGCGCTGGTCAGAACGATCCTGCCGTGGTTCCTGGCGATCCCGAGTGGGCTCGCGCTGGTCCTGATTCATATCGCGCCGGTCTCTATCGCCTCTGGGCTGGTCAGAGCGATCCTGTCTGGCTTCCTGCCGGTCTTTATCGGTTCTGCGTTGATCTTGATCTTGACGTGCTTCCTGACGGTCCCGATTGAGTTCGCGCCGGTCCTGATTAATCTCCCGTCGATCCTGTTTAATCTCGCGGTTCAGGCTCTGAAGTTTTGCCCTTGCGGCCTCGGCCCCGGTTGTGTCTCCAGCTTTCATTTTCTGCTTGATTTCCTTCTGTAGTTCTTGACGCGCGCTCATGTCCTGCCGCAGTTCCTGGCGATCACGATTCAGTTCACTATAGTCCTGGCGGATTTCCCTGTTGTTGTCACGCATCTCGTCCCTTCTACCGTCCTCGCTCTGCCGGGGTGGGGGCCCCTGCGGCCTCACGTCGCTCTCGCCTTGCCCGATCCGGGATCCTTCCGCATTGCGGGGGTCAGCCTGCTCTCCGTAAGCACTACTTCCCATCAGCAATAGCAGGCAAAGCAACATGGTGACTGTTCTCATACCCTTTCCTCTTCTCGTCCCCTGTGAAATGCTGTTTTGTTTCATGGTCTTTTCTCCTCTCGTTTTTTAGTCGGACATTTAAATTTTTACACTGATCCGTTCGTTGGAAAGGAGAATATCAGAAGAAGATGAAAACCACAGACGTGGGATCATTAAAAAAATGTAATGTAGATAATTATTCCGTTTTTAAATCAAAGATGAAATCAAGGCGGCAAGGAAGAGGCGACGCAGGCGTATTGTTTATACGTCAAGGAGCCGATGACGAAGCCAACGAAGATAGCGCTTTGATCTAGAAACGGAATTAGTCGTCAGGAGCTGCAGGGTAAAGACAGGGTAAAAGAGACCAAGGTGCGCCGGGCTTTCAAGTCCGGATTGCCGGGGTCGGAGTCGCGGTCGGTATCGGCATCGAGACGGAGTTCGCCGTGATGGGCGTGGACGATCTCCCGTGCCAGGCTCAGGCCCAGGCCGGACCCGGACACGGATTTGCTGCGCGATTGATCGACCCGGTAGAAACGGTCGAATATTTTTTCACGGTCTTCCCCTGGAATGGGAGCGCCGGTATTGGCAATGGTAACGAGGACTATTTCGTCACGGACGGATAACTGAAACCTGATGAGGCCGTTTTCATGATTGTACTTCACGGCATTGGACGTAAGATTCCGGATTACCTGCCCCATCAGAACAGAATCTGCCTTTACGGTAACGCCGGGAGCTATCTGTTTCTCCACCTGCAGATGGGGAGCTATGGCGCCTGCATCTTCGGCCGCGGCCTCGATCATGGCGCTCAGGTCCAGGGCAGTGAGACGCAGGTCCAGCCGGCCCGCATCCGCCCGGGCGAGGATCAGGAGTTTCTGCACAATCGCCTTTAGCCGCTGCACTTCTTCCAGGAGGCCACTATATCGCTGCTGCTCTTCCGACCCGACGATTGCATGCTGCACCGCATCGTCCAGTTCTCCCTGAAGGATGGTGAGCGGCGTCTGTAGCTCATGGGCCGCATCGAAACTGAATCGGACCGCCTGGCCAAAGCTCTTTTCCAGGCGATCGAGCATACCGTTGATCACCTCCACAAGGCGGGACAATTCGCTGTCCCCGCCAACCAGGGGAACCCGCTGATCAAGGGCGCGAGCGGTGATGGCCTCCGCCGTCCGGGTTATCCGGGCGACGGGTTTGAGCGCTCGCTGGGCAATCAGCCACCCTCCCCCGGCGAGAAGAAGCAGTACTATCGGGATGACGCCAAGAAAGGCACGGCGATAACGGGCCTCATCATCGTAGAAGCTGGTCATATTCACTCCAACCATCATGGTAATACGGTCACTTCCCATGATCCCCGTCCGCCACACGCCCGACGTTGTTTGTAAGGTCGCAAGGAAAGGCTTTTTCTTGATGCGGGGCACTGGCCCTCCCGGTTGTTGGTTCAATCCGTTTGGCAATGGTAACGGACTGTCACCTGGTCGTCCAACTTGAGCTTGTTCCTGACGGTCACCGGCACTTTCTTGTCCCCGCCCCTGCGCCTGTCTCTGCCCCTGTCTGTTATCATTGCGAAAATCAGGTCGCAGCACCAGATTTCCATTCTCCTTCTCGCAAGTCCCTTTTATGGTTTCTCCGCGCTGATCTACAAACTGCGCCGTCATTCCCTCTTTCTTGCCTGCACAGGCCTCATAAGCTTCCGGAGGCGGACCGCGCCGATCGCCCCGCCCTTCCCTTGCTTCCTGTCTATCCTGCCCCTCCCGTCCGTCCTGTTCAGCCCGTGCTTCCCGGCCATCCCTTCCATCCTGTCTTTGCTGTCGATCCTGTCTGTCCCCACCGCGGCTGACCCGCTCGGCCCGCTCTTCCCTTACTTCCCGCAAATCCCGTCCGGCGGGAGCGGGCGGACGGGTATCCATGGTGCGATCGAAGCCTGGGAATGAGTCCGCGGTAATTTCTGCCGGCCAATGGGGAGATTTGAAAAGAACCTTATTCCCTGAATCCTTGATCTGGACGATCAGGTTTTCCGACCGTTCTTCGCCGTATATAAAACGGAGCGACGTCGCGAAGTTCTGCCAGTAGTCCGGGGAAGGACGGGTTGCAAGATGACCTTCCCCCAACGTCAGGATCTCATTGTCAATGCGGGCCATGCCCAGCTTGTTTATAACAGAAAGGGAATAGAGACCGAGACCCACGAGGACCGCGCCCGAAAGCAGGACGGAAAGCAGGGCTATCTTTAAGCGGAACAAAAAGCGGTTACTCCTCTCCCGGCTTGATCATCCGGTAACCGACGCCCCGGACGGTTTCGATAAGCGGCGCTTCGGGATTCACATCCACCTTGCTTCGCAATCTCCGGACGTACACGTCAACGACATTTGTCTGGGGGTCAAAGTCGTATCCCCATACATGCTCGAGTATCTGTGTGCGTGTGAAAACACGGCCGGGTGAGCGCATCAGCAACTCCAGGAGGCTGAATTCGCGGACGGTCAGTTCCACCTTTTCTTTGCCGAGCATGACCTCGCGGGTGATGAGATTGACCGTCAGGTGGCCAACCTGCATCAGGCTCATCTGGGCGCCCGTCGCCCGTCTCGTCACGGCGTGGATTCTCGCCAGCAGTTCCTCCATGTAGAAGGGTTTGCTCAAATAGTCGTCGGCGCCGAGGTTCAGACCTTCCACGCGCTCCTGAAGGGCAGAACGAGCCGTAAGCAAGATCACGGGGACGGTGAGCTTCTTCTCCCGCAGTCCGCGCAGGATGCTCAGGCCGTCCCGGCCGGGCAGCATGATATCCAGGATGATTACGTCGTAGGCCTGCCCGGATGCAAGATCGTACCCGTCATCGCCGTTGTCGCAGGCATCGACGACGAATCCCTGCTCCTTAAGCCCCTTCTTCACGAAGGACAAAATCTTTCGATCATCCTCGACAAGTAGAACTTTCATGGCTCACTAATAACACCAATAAATGAAAATGGAAATATCAAGGGTATTACAATTTTGTAATGTGCCGGTGCGGTTCGATCTCAAGATGGCTGCCATATCCATATCGCTCGATGATAGATGCAAAGCTGTTTTTTTGAATGGAAAAACAGGCGATGAAGAGTGATGTTCTTTCCATCAATTTCATTCGATGGACATAAGGGAGAGCCAGCGTTCTTCCTCGGTGGCGCGGGGAAGGTCATGCTCCTTGAGGAGGGCTATGATCGCCGGCTCGTTGAAACGGAGATAGGGATTGACCTGTAATTCCTCGGCGAGGGTCGAGTAAACATGGCCGGGATCGTATGTCTGCCGGAACCTTTCGATCGCCGGGTTGTTCGGTTCCAGTTGTTCAGCCAGAGCAACGGAATCCCGGACATAATCGTGGCCTGCATAAATCAGGGTGTCCCCCGGCAGGGCCATGAGGCGCTTGATGGACCGGAAGAAGGCCCTTTGATCGCCGGAAAAACAGTTGCCCACCGTGCCGTTGAACAGGGTATCCCCGGTGATCAGAGCGCCGGCGGTGTGGAAACATACGGAGTCCTCGGTATGGCCCGGCGTCCGGTAAACCTTGATTGCTTCTCCCTCGATCTCGATTGCACCGCCGTCAGGAAACTCGTCATGATCCAGATACAGAGCCTGGCTATGGCGCAGAAGCGGTTCATTGCCCGCCGTATGATCGAAGTGGCCGTGGGTGTTGGTGACGTAGGTCAGGGAAAGTCCGTGCTTGTCGAGAAAACCCAGGATCTCCTCCCAGGCCACGCCGTCTATGGCCACGGCTTCCTTATTCCCGTAAAGTAAATAAGCCAGATTATCACCGCAGCGGAACTGCTCAGTAGATAGATGGGGCATCGTTTCTCCTTCAAAAGTTGATATCCCGGAGCGCCCGGTCATAGCCATAGCCCTCCTGCACCTGTAGATGCTGGGCGGCAAGTCCTTACAGAGCTTGCCATTTGATAAATACGTGACGGTATCGATCCGCGAGCAAATTTTACAGGTATTGCCAAGGCAGAGCGATCACCCGCTCGTGGATTTCCATGGGCCTGGGACATCGGCAAATAATATAACCCTTTTCCGTCTGTTCGGGATGTTCCTTGAGAAACGTCAGGAGGTGACGAGCGTCATGCCGATCCGGATGGACCGTCCACTTTACTTCGATAGGAATCAGCCGCCCCTGCCTTTCAATGATGTAATCAACTTCCGCGCCTTGACGCGTCCGCAGGTAGGAGAGACTGCCATCCCCAAGATATTGAATGCGCTTCCATAGTTCCACGCCCACCCACTGCTCGAAGAGGGGGCCCGGATTTGCCCGGACCACATCCAGGGAAGGGAGAATGCCGGCGGCTGCATGCCGCACCCCCAGATCGGCAAAGAGGAACTTCGGCGTGGAAAGGACATTTTTCCTCTGGCTGCGCGAAAACGCCGGAATGCGGAGACCAAGGAACATGTCTTCCAAAAGCTGGTAGTAAGACTTGACGGTGGGCTGGGATATTCCAGTTTCCTGAGCGATCCCGGCGTAGTTCATAATTTGCCCCGCTTCCAGAGCCGCGAGGGGAAGAAAGCGTACAAAAGCCCCCCAGTCCCGGATCAGGGCCTCACGGCGTATTTCCTCCTCCAGGTGGATGACCGCGTAAGCCTTCAGAATTTCTCCCCGGTCAGACTCCGCCCCGGCAACAACGCCGGGCAGACTTCCATAAGCCAGTCTCTCCTCCATATCCCACGGGGGAAACGGATGGGGAGAATATGGATTCCCAATCCATGTCATGGGCAGGGGAGACGGAACCGAAGGAGGGGACTGATTGGGGCTGGGATGCTCAGTCAACACCAGAGGAAAGAGCCGGTGGAGAAAGCTTCTCCCGGGAAGGAGATTGGCGCCGGTCCTGCGGAGTTTGCGGGCTGAGCTGCCACAGAGGACAAACCGCCATCGTTCCGGGTCGCTGTCATAAAGGGATTGTACTGCATCAAAAATGGCAGGAACGGTCTGGACCTCATCCACGAAAACGAAACGACCCTTGTCCTCCGGCGGCAGGGCGCGACAAATCTGAAGGAACTCGCCCGGTCGCGCCAGGAGGCGCGATCGTTCTTCCGGATCAGCCAGGTTTATCCGCAGGGCTTCCGGAGGGAGGAGGGCATTCAACAAGGTGGATTTGCCCGTCTGTCGCGCCCCGAAGATAATGTGCACGAAAGGGCGCGCCAGTTTTTCCTTCAGCGCCTCGGCACACCAGCGGTCATAAAAGGGTGGGGACATAAAAAATAACTATCCTTACTTGCTTTGTATTTGCAAGACAATACTAAAGCGCACCTAATTATTTGTCAAGGTATATTTGCAGAAAGGCCATCTGCCGCAGGCCACCGCTGGTGTCCATGAAGGCCTGATTGCGGCTTTTCTATTCATGGAGGAATAAAAGTGGCTTTTCTCTCGAAAGATTGTTAAAGTACCGCCGTCTATACGAGATCTACGCAAATCTTTACATCACTTGGCCATGATAAAGTAGGGAGGAACGACCCATGGAACTCGGCGATTTTGTCATTGTGGACCACCCCCGGCACCCGTTTTACGGACGCACGGGAAAGATTATCGGCCGTCGGGGCGAATACGAGGCAGGTGATCCCTGGTTCCTCATTTATGTGCCTGCCCACATGCGCAGCTTTCTCGTTCCCCAATCAATGCTGTGCCTCGAAAAAGAGGTCGCCGTGGCCGTCGATGTTTTCAGCGATCGTCTCCAGTAAGAGACATTGCCCCGATAACGGCTTTTGCATCCCCACCGCTCACGCAGAGGCTATTTCCAATGGTTTATAGACGCCGGATACAGTGACAATGCCGGTTATGAGTTCCGGCGGGGTAACGTCGAAGGCCGGATAGTATGCTTGCACCCGGTCACCGGTAATGGGTGTTCCCTGGAATTCGAGGACCTCCCGGGGATCTCGCTCCTCGATGGGTATTTCATGTCCCCGCAGGGTGCGACGGTCGGGTCCACCATAGCCGAGGATATAAAAGGGAATGCCCAGATGCCGAGCACAGATGGCCAACTGCAGGGTTCCTACCTTGTTGGCAACGGAGCCGTCCATAGCGATCCGGTCCGCAGCAGCAAAGACCTTCTGAATCATTCCTTTGGACATGCAATAGGCCGCCATGTTGTCGGTGATGAGGGTAGTTTTGATTCCCATCTCGCTCAGGGACCAGGCCGTCAGTCTGGCCCCCTGGAGATAGGGGCGCGTCTCCGTACACATCGCTTTTATCTCTTTGCCGTTTTCTTTTGCATACTTGAACATGTAAAGCAGACCGGCCCCGGCAAAACAATGTGTGAGGACCGTATCTCCGGAGGCAAGCAGAGTTTCCGCCTGTCTACCCGTTGCTTGGGAGATTTCCCGCTGCCGGGTGAGGCTCTTGTGCAAGACGGCAAGGATAATTTCTGACGCCTTACCGTCGGTATTTTTCCTTACTCTATCTAATAGCTTCCCCATCAGGACAGCAAGATGAAATCCTGTCGGTCGGGTGGCACAAAGGCGGTCGGCGGCCTGCTTAAGCCCTGCCATATCCCGACCACCGGTTTGCCTTTCCAACTCCCGGGCCGCCAGATATAGGCCGTATCCAGCTGTAATGGCAATATCTCCCGCACCCTGGACCATCATCTGTTCGATGGCCCGGGCCACTTCCACATGGTCGGTGCAATACACCTCTGCTTCGGAGCGGGGCAACTTGCGCCGATCAATAATGATCAGTGCATCTTCCCCCTCCAGATAAACATTGTTCTCCAGGTGCATCAATAAAGGCTCAGTCAAGATTTTGGTTTCCCTTCTTTTTTTGCGAATTAAATTGATCTACCATAAGCGTTATTGCCCCCCGTAAATGCGGTTTTTCAAAAAGCTTCAAGAAATCCAAGGCGCATAAACTATCATAGTCCTTTCAGTCATGCAAACGGGGATTCAACAATAAAGACAAAAACATCTTGACTTTGTTCAATTGATTTGGCTTCTAGTGACCTGGGCAGATGGTTTTATTTCCTGTCCAGGCAGTCCCAAAGCACAATTTTTTGTACGGTCGCCTCCCTGAGCGGTAAAAGAAATTCATGAACGGAGACTGACAAAGATGGCTTCCCAGATCCGACAAGTCGAAAAAAAGCAGCTCCAATTGTTTGAAAAGCTTATCAGATCGGAGCAGGAAAAATCCGTTATCCTTGATTCAATGACCGAACTCGTTTTATATCTGGACACGGATTTGCGCGTTATCTGGGCGAACAAGGCCATGCATGAAGCCTTCAAGTTAACGACCGGTCAACTGAACAAGAAACACTGCTATCAAGCCCTCCACAATAGAAACAAGGTATGCAGTGTCTGTCCGGCCGAAAAAACCCTTAAAACCGGTGAACCCCACGAAGTAGTCGATTTTTTGTCGTACAAGAAGAACTGGGTGCTCCGTAGTTACCCCGTCCGCAATGAAAAGGGATCTCTAACCGGGATTGTAGAAATCGTAACCGACATAACGGAGCGCAGAAAGGCTGAAGAAGGGTTGAGACAGTCTGAGCAGCAGTATCGTGAGCTCTTCGAAAATGCCAACGATATCATTTTTATTCTTGATTTCGACGGCAAGATCCTGTCCGGCAACGCCGCCGCCGCAAAAACTTACGGCTACGAACCGGAGCAACTCAAAGGTTTGAACATAGCTGACCTCCTTCATCGGGATGATCTTTCTGTGGTCCGTGACCTCCTTCAAAAAAAGGTTGACGATGCCGAAGTACAGACGCCTCAGGCATTCCGGACATTTACAAAAGATGGCGATACGGTATGGCTTGAAGTCAACACCAGGATTATGAAGGAAAACGGCAGAAACGTATCAATTCACGGTATTGCGCGCAACATCACGGAACGGAAAAGGATGGAAGAGGACCTGAAAAAGAGAGAAAGGGAACTTTCCGATAATTCAAGAAATCTTGAAGATGCAAACACCGCCCTTAAGGTCCTCCTCAAACGTAGAGAGGAGGATAAGACGGAACTGGAAGAAAAAGTGCTGTGCAACATGAGGGAGTTAATCCTGCCGTATATCGATAATCTGAAGCTGTCTTCCATCGACAGCCACCAATTGAATCAATTGACGATCATCGAGGGTCACATCAATGAGATCATTTCCCCGTTTTTGCGCACCCTATTCTCTAAATACCCCAATCTAACGCCCATGGAAATCAAGATCGTAAATTTTATAAAAGAAGGACGAACAACAAAGGAAATCGCCGAACTGCTTCATATATCGCCTAGAACGATCGAGGTTCACCGGGACAACATCAGAAAAAAAATTGGCTTGAGAAGCAGGAAGGTTAATCTCCGGTCCTACCTGCTCTCTATATAGAAATCTTTGCGAAAAAGATTTTTGAGCCGCGGCGAAGCCATTTTCCCACGGACTCACATAGTAATTCCGCTCCATGGCAGTTATTGGAATACATACTCAATTTACGTATACCATACGTAATTTTTCAGTATTGCGTTTTCACGTAATCAGTGGTTGCATCTTCTGGAAATATAGACTGCCTGTTGTATTTTCGGGAAGGGACCAATATCGTTTTTAATCAATCATAACAAAGGAGGGGAAATTATGACGCGTGAGGAAAAAATCGAGGAAATCCGCCAACGGGCCCGGAAGAATTTTTCTCTGGGATACAATTGCGCGGAATGTGTCACCGAGGCTGTCTTAACGCTGGTGGATACGGGGCTGCCTCCCGAAGTTAAAAAAGTGGCGACGGGATTCGGAGGCGGCATCGGGCTCTATGGTGATACCTGCGGCGCCCTGGCCGGCGCGGTGCTGGCCGTCAGCGCCGTACACGGCAGAAGCAGCCTTCCCGAAGGCGAAGGAAAGGAATCTGCCATGAAGTCCAAGGAGCAGTTTTATGGGAAACCAGGTCTCTACAGGATATTCAATATCATTCCCAATCGGATTCACGAGAAATACGGCAAGACGCTCTGTCGTGATTTCACTGTTCAGTGGCAGTCCAGCTGGCTCTGCCGCGATCACGCGCTTTTCTGTCGCGATCTCATCACCGAGGCAGCCGGTATAGCGGCGGAACTGGTTCTATCCGACAAGGACGAGCTGGCCTCGCAGCCGTTCGGTAAGAATGTCGAAAACCTGAAAGACTAAAAGGGGGACATAAGCATGAGTCAAAAGATGGTCGTCATCGGCGGCGGGGCGGCAGGCCCTTCCACGGCTGCGGAGGCCAAAAGGAGAGACAGGTCCCTCGATGTTACCATGATCGAGGGAGGAGACTTTGTGTCCTACGCCGCCTGACCGATGCCCTATTACATCGGTGATGTAATCAATGACTACAAAAAACTGGTAATCCGGACGCCGGAAGATTTCCAGAAGAACGGCATCAACGTAAAGATCAGGACCCGCGTCGAAGATATCGATCCAGAAAAAGGTCTGGTCCGCCTATCCGATGATTCAAGTCTCCCCTTCGATATTCTGGTTATGGCTACCGGCGCCGACGCTGTCCGTTTGGACATCCCGGGGGCCGATTTGGAAGGGGTCTTTGTACTTAGAAACCTGATGGACGCCCTTCACCTTAAAACCTACCTGAACGAGAAAGAGTGCGGCAAAGCAGTTATTATCGGTGGTGGATACATCGGAATGGAGATGTGCGAAGCCATGAAAAACCTGGGTATCCAGACGACGGTCCTCGATGTCCTGCCTCGGCCGGTTGTCCGCTGGGATGGCGAATTTGCCAAGATGGTCGTGGATGAGCTGGGGAAAAACAATGTGCCCTTTCTGCCGGAAACAAGGCCCCTCGGCATTGAAAAGGGAACCAAGAGCCGCCTCGTCCTGAAGACGGACAAAGGTGATCTGGATGCCGACATAATTTTGATGGGAGTGGGCACCCGTCGCAACGTGGCCCTGGCTAAGTCCGCAGGAATCGAGATGGGTGAAAGCGGCGCCATCAAAGTTGATTTCCGGCAGCAGACATCCCGGGAGGGGATCTATGCCGTCGGTGACTGCTGCGAGGTCTTTCACAAGGTTGCCGGTCGTTGGGTCTATTATCCCCTGGGGGACATCGCCAACAAACAGGGGCGCGTCGCCGGCCAGAATATCGGGGGGCGCCCGACGGAATTTCCCGGCATCGTGGGCGCCCAGTCCTTCAAGGTCTTCAATCTTGAAGTAGGGGCCACGGGACTTACGGAGGAGGAAGCGTCAGCGTATGGATTTCAACCCGTTAGCGCCATGATCTGGGGACTTCCCATTGGCCGGCCCATGGCGAAAGGCGAAAAGCTGGGGGTTAAACTGGTTGCCGACAAGACCACGGGAAAGCTCCTGGGTGGCCAGTGTATCGGCGAAAAGGGGGCTATCCAGCGGATCGTCGGCCTGTCCGTTGCCCTGTGGTCCGGCTTGCCCATCGAAGAGGTCGGCTATCTGGACCTTCCCTACGCCCCACCTTTCGGAGGCGCCTGGGATGCCATTCATGTGGCGGCACAGGAACTTATGAAAAAAATGTAGTTTAATGGAGGAACAAACTTGGCGTTAACAGCTAATGAGCGGGGTGTGGAGATCATGGCCATCAGTATTGAAGGTAAGGCCTGGGGAACCTATGAGGGCCTTGCCGGGACATTTGCCGGCTTTGCCGATTCCTGTCTCCGCCATAAAACGCTTCCGGGATTTTATAGGACGGACCTTACCGTGGAAGCAGAATTAAAGGGACGGCGTCTACAGCTGGTCCTGCCGGGAGAACGAACGCCGGCGGAGCTGGTGGAGATCCTTGATACGGCCTTACTTAACATAGTTGCCTTTCCCTGCACAGAGGGGGAGGCGGAGTGTTTCATAGAAGTCAAATCTGGAAATTGAATATTTAAAAAGGAGGAGATTATGGCTTTAAAAACGGCAAAGGAGTATCTGGACAGCATCAAAAAAATGAAACCCCGCGTTTATATCGGCGGGAAATGGGTGACAAATCTGCTGAAAAATCCCGTGACCAAATCCATGGTCATGGCCAACTCCGCCATTTACGGCCTGGCGGAAGATCCGGCCCACAAAGAGGTCATGGTGGCAACATCCCATCTGACGGGGGAGCCGGTTAACCGCAACCTCAATGTCGCCCGGAACATCCACGACCTGGATATGCGCCAGGAGATGGCCCTCCTCACGAGCCAGACCGTGGGTACCTGCAACTATCGCTGTGTCGGCTGCGACGCCCTCAACAGTCTGGCCTCCACCACCTGGGAGATGGACCAGACCCTGGGGACGAAATACAATGAGAGATTCAACAAGTGGCTCGCTCACGCCCAGGCGAACGACCTGGCCGTCTCCGGCGCCATCACCGACGCTAAAGGGGACAGGAAGAAGAGACCGTCTCAGCAGGATGAAATCGATACCTACGTTCACCTCGTCGAGAAACGCGACGACGGGATTGTGGTCCGGGGCATCAAGGTCAGCCAGAGCGGCGCCATCGGCTCCCATGAAACCCTGGTCCTTCCCGGCGGGTCGCTAAAAGAGGGAGAAGAAAAGTTCGCCCTCGCCTTTGCCGTCCAGAACAGTGTTCCGGGTCTGTCCTACATCTGCCAGTACAACGCCTTATCGGCGGAGCGGGAGTTTTGCGACAATGAAGACGAACTTGGGAACCCACTCTACGGTCAGCGGGAGACCTCGACAATGTATTTTGATAATGTCTTCATTCCCTGGGAGCGGGTTTTCCTTTGTGGTGAAACCAAGTTCTGCGGGAAGATGGTAACCCGGTTTGCCAAGGCCCACCGGATGAACTGCGGCGGGGCCTGCAAGGTGGGATTCGCTGACCTGATCATCGGCGGCACCATGATGGCGGCGGAATACATCGGCGTAGAGAAGATCCCCCATATCCAGGAGAAGATCGTCGATATGATCCGTTACAGTGAGACATCCCATGCCTGCGCCATTGCTGCGGCCATGCGGGGCCGGGAGGAACCCAAGGGATCGGGAGTCTTCCTCCCCGATGATCTTTTCGGAAATGCCGCCAAGCTGAACATCGCCCACGGCTTCTATGAGATCCTCAAGAACGCCGGTGATATCGGCGGCGGACTGGTGGTAACCGCCCCGAGGCTGAAGGACCTGGAGGACCCGGAGGTAGGTCCCGTGCTGAAGAAGGCCTTCGGGGCGGCGGCGCCGGCGGACAAGCGCATGAAGGTCGCCAAGTTCCTCCAGCACTGGACGGCAGGACTCCATGGAGTGGGGACGTGGCACGGCGCCGGGGCGCCCCAGGGCCAGCGGTTTATGTTTACCCTCCTGACGGACTTTGAGGCCAAAAAGAAGATGGCCAAAAAACTTATGGGCATGAAAGAAGAGTAAATACCATTCTGTCCGGATAGCGCACCTTTTCATTATTCCCCTCCAAAATACCGGAGGGGAATAATTCATTTCTGATCGGCAATCATCATCTTTCCCGTCCTTTTTTCCTTGACAAACTGTCTGTTTCGTAATACCAGAACACCCGGTGTAGAAGAACTCCTTATGAATTTAATCATAGACAAATGTCTGGATAATTCGGTGATTTCTATTAAACACGCTCCTCTTTTGGTTCATTTACTCACCTACAGCTTGATCATGGCATCGGGATATTTCTCGTGCGCAACGCTCATGAACAAGTATCATAAGTATTGTGATCTTCAGGATGTTGGTAAGGTTTTATGATCAGGTATTTTAAAGGTTTCATGAAACATTTTAAAGTAAGGAGGGAGTAGCGTATGTATTTTGCAGCGGAAGTGCTGGCAAGCTCCAGCACGCTCAAACAGAAGTGGGAGGACGAGGTTCGCAAGAGCGTCGCCAAGGTCGCCGATCAGAAACCGGAAAAGCTCTGGTCCACTGTATCCGACCTCCAGATTAGGCGTCTTTATGGTCCCGATGACATCAAAGACATGGATTTCGAAAGGGACATCAGCTATCCCGGCCAGTACCCCTACCTGCGGGGCAATCAGCCCACTGGTTACCGGGGTAAATACTGGACCTACCGGATGTTCTCCGGCATGGGAGACGCCAAGACGACCAACGAACGCTGGCACATGCTCCTCAAGGAAGGGCAGACGGGTCTCAGCACGGCCTTCGATTTCCCGACATTGATGGGTTATGACTCCGACTGTCCCAAAGCGAGGGGGGAATGCGGAAAGTGCGGCGTCGCCATCGATACCCTGGAAGACTTCATGCAGTTGGTAGAAGGCATCCCCATGGACAAGGTTACCACGTCCATGACCATCAACCCGCCGGCAACGGCCCTCTGGGCCATGTACTGCGCTGCCGCGGAAATCAGGGGCATCCCCCTGACCAAGATCGGCGGGACGATCCAGAATGACATGCTCAAGGAATTCATCGCCCAGAAGACCCTGATGTGTCCCCCCGATCCCTCGGTCAAGCTGATCAGCGACACCGTGGAATTCGGAACCAAGTACGTTCCCCGCTGGAACACCATCAGCATCAGCGGTTATCATATCCGGGAAGCCGGCGCGACGGCCGTTCAGGAACTGGCCTTTACCCTCCGGGACGGCATGGAATACGTCGAAGACGTCATCCGCCGCAAGGGACTGGAAGTTGATGAATTCGCTCCGCGACTGTCCTTCTTCTTTAACTCCCATATCGACTTCTTCGAAGAGATCGCCAAACTGCGGGCCGCCCGCCGTATCTGGGCAAAAGCAATGCGGGATCGTTACAAGGCCAAGGATCAGCGTTCCTGGTGGATGCGATTCCATACCCAGACAGCCGGATGTTCCCTCACGGCGCAGCAGCCATACAACAACGTTGTCCGGACGGCTACGGAAGCCCTGGCGGCGGTACTCGGCGGGACCCAGTCCCTCCACACGAATTCCCTTGATGAAGTCCTCTGTCTGCCCTCGGATCATGCAGTGCAGATCGCCCTCAGAACCCAGCAGATTATCGCTGAGGAAACAGGCGCGGCAAACACCATTGATCCCCTGGCTGGTTCCTATTTCGTCGAGGCCCTGACCAATGAGATGGAAGAGAAGGCATGGGAATACATCCACAAGATCGACGAGATGGGCGGCATGGTTGCCGCCATTGAAAAGGGATTCCCCCAGCTCGAAATCTCCGACGCCGCTTATCTGTACCAGCGACAGGTCGATGCCAGTGAAAAGATCATGATCGGCGTCAACAAGTACGTTACCGAAGAAAAGATCCCCATCCCCCTGATCGAAATCGACGATGCCGTGGAAACCGCACAGGTCGCACGTTTGCAGGCCGTCAAAAGGAAACGCGACGGCAAGGCCGTCAAGAAGGCCCTCGATGACATCAAGGGCGCCTGCAAGAAGGGTGAGAACGTGATGCCCTACTGCATCGAAGCCGTAAAGAGCCTGGCATCCGTCCAGGAAATCTGTGATGTCTATCGCGAAGTTTACGGCGAATACCGGGATCCAGGATTGTACTAAGATAACGACTTGAGGAGGGAATTTCGATATGTCAGATAAAAAGATTCGTGTAATGGTCGCGAAACCGGGCCTCGATGGTCATGATCGGGGGGCCAGGGTTCTGGCCCGCTGTTTCCGTGACGCAGGCTTTGAAGTCATTTACACCGGTTGTCACCAGACGCCGGAACAGATCGCCTCGGCGGCGATTCAGGAAGACGTGGACGTGGTGGGATTGAGCTGCCTTTCCGGGGCCCATCGTTATCTGTTCCCCGCCGTCGCCAAACTGCTGAAAGAGCAGGGGGCCGGTGATATTACCGTCGTCGGCGGCGGCATTATTCCCGAGCAGGATTTCCAGTTGCTTTATGACGCCGGTCTCAAGGCGATCTTTGTCCCCGGCGCCAAACTCGACTTTATTGTTGACTGGTTCAAAACAAACGTGCATCCAAGGATTTGATATCATGGAACGTGTAAAAAGAATCCAGGCGGGCGACGTAAGAACGGCGTCCCGCCTTATCAGAAATCTCGAAGACGGGATGGTTGAAGCAAGAGCTACCATCAAGCATATCTTCCCCCTGACCGGCAAGGCTAATGTCCTTGGGATTACCGGCTCTCCGGGGGCGGGTAAAAGCACCCTCGTGGACGGCCTGGTGGAATCCTTCCGCAAGAAGGATAAAACCGTGGGTGTCCTGGCCGTGGATCCTACCAGCCCCTTCACCGGCGGGGCCATCCTGGGAGACCGGATCCGTATGCAACGCCATGCCGAAGATCCGGGCGTCTTTGTCCGGAGCCTGGCAACGCGGGGTGCTCTGGGCGGTCTATCCAGGGCGGTCGGCGACGCCATTCATATCATGGATGTTATGGGGAAGGATATGATCATCGTCGAGACCGTCGGCACGGGCCAGCAGGAAGTGGATATCATCAACCACTCCCATACGGTCATCGTGGTCCTGATTCCGGGAATGGGCGACGAAATCCAGGCCATCAAGGCCGGGATTATGGAAATCGCCGACATTTTCGTGATTAACAAGGCGGATCGGGAAGGTTCGTCCAAGCTGCGGCGGGAGATCATGGCCATGCTCGACATGGCGCCGCCGACCGCCTTCGCGGCGGGCTGGCGTCCACCCATCATTCGGGTGGAAAACGCCTTCGAGCCGGAAGGCTTCAATAAGAGTCTCGAAGAGTTGACGTCCACCATTGAAAAGCATTACGAGCATCTGGTAAAGCACGACCTCATCGGTTCCCGAATCCGCCGGAAGGCGGTTATGGAGCTTAATGAGGCGATCCGGACCTGTATTCTGGAACCGGTGCTGAATCGGCTCATTGCTGATGGTGAAACCGAGGTGATGATCGAGAAGCTTATCAACAAGCAGAGCGATCCCTACACCCTCGCCGAGGACGTGGCGAGACGGTATCTCAAGGACTGCAACTTATAACCTTTAACGTGTTGATAGAGAAGCCCGGGATGGCAAACATCCCGGGCTTCTATTCTTGACGTTCTCGCAAAAAGTCGTCACCCCGGCGAAAGCCGGGATCCAGACAGCACATAAACCATTGAAAATGCTGGTTTATGAACATTAATCTTCGATCTCCCGTTTTCACGGGAATGACAGAAGGTGAGATTTTCAACTTTTTGCGAATCCGTCAATTATTCACAGGAGGGTAAGACGGCATTGACGGACAATCTAATTGAAGATGCCCTGGCCAAGTTCAACCGTGGCATTGTCATGGTTATCACGGGGAACGGCAAGGGAAAGACGACCGCCGCCATCGGCCAGGCCCTCCGGGCCCTCGGGCATGGAAAGAAGGTCTTCATGATCCAGTTCATGAAGGGCAAGAAGTACGGCGAGGTGCTCGCCGCCGAGAAATGCCTTCCCGATTTCACGATCCGTCAGAGCGGCCTGGACAGTTTCGTCATGCGGGACAATCCCGCCCCCATAGACATTGAACTGGCCAAAGAGGGCTTCAAGCTGGCCGGGCAGGTCATTGCTTCCGGGGAGTACGATCTCGTCATCCTCGATGAAATAAATGTGGCCCTGGATTTCAAGCTGCTGCCCCTCCCGGAAGTCATCGATATGATCAACAACAAACCGGCGGCGGTTGATTTGGTCCTCACGGGCCGCTACGCCCCCCCGGAAATCATTGATCTCGCCGATACGGTCAGCGACATTCAGGAGATCAGGCATCACTATACCAGAGGGATAAAAGAACGCGCCGGCATGGAGTACTGAGACTTGACACAGGTCGAAAGCAGCAAGACCCCAGGTCGCGAATTGCTCGCCCCCATCGATCCCATCATCGCCTTGCTCAAGGCGGAGGGGGCGTCAACTGCCATGTCCATTCCCGTTTCTCATGTCATCATCGACGAACGGGTCCGCCTGAAATGCCAAGTCCCCCTCTGCGACAGCTTTCACAAGAACCTTATGTGTCCACCCTTTGTCATGCCGGTCGAGGAATTCCGTCAGGTCCTCGCCTGCTATGAGGAGGCGATTATCCTGCAAACAGAGGGAGTTATTGACGTTCCGAACGACGTTGGAAAGCCCGGCAGGGATGTTTTTGCCCCTGCGGGAAGGCTGCACGACCTGATAAATCTGGGAGAACGGGAGGCCTTCCGCTCCGGTTTCCGTTTCGCCGCCGGTCTGATCGGCGGCTGCTGCCGTCTCTGCGAGGTCTGCGTGGCGATTGACAACAGCAGGATCTGTCGCTTCCCCTTCCGCGCCCGTCCTTCCATGGAAGCGATGGGCATCGATGTCGTCGCCACCCTGGAAAATGCGGGATTATCCCTTGCCTTTCCCGTTAGCGACCGGGTAATCTGGACAGGGTTGATCCTGCTGCAATGACGGCATCGTAAAAAGAGCCGGACGCTGCGTTGCGCTGCATCCTTCGTCATTGCGGCTACGACAGGTACGCCTCATGACTCAGGCCTTGCGCGCCTTGCCTGCGGATCTTTTTACGATGCCGTCCAATGTTGCCAAATTTAAACTTTTTACGGTTTCATCAAGGTTTGATATCTGAAAAACGTGACAAGTAAATTATTTTAAGGAGGTTAGTTATGGCAATTCTAAAAGAAGGCGGCATCCCCATCGGACGCATGCTGTTTATCCCCAAGGACGGGACGCTGTCGAAAAATGATCTGGAGATTGAATCTAACGGTCAGTACCAGCTTATGGAAAGGCCTGACTGCTTTGTCGTCAAGAATGCCGAATGCTGCCGGAGCATCATGGTGACGGTCAAGACAAAAGAAGCGTAGGGATGCTGCCTGCCCATTGAGCTGGAAATGTCAAAGTGTTTTGTTTTTAACGGCCCACAGCACCTGGCGGCAGATCCCCCGGATAATCTTCACATCCCTTGCGAAAAGTCCCGTCCGGGACAGCAACCGGCGGATATGCATCAGCCAGTAATCGGGATTCTGGGGATTGAGAAAACCGACTTCCGTCAGGGCCTCCTTGACCTGGCCGAACATACCCTCGATTTCCATCGATGACGCCAGCTTTGACGTAAAGGCTTTTTTCTTCTCCCCCCCGGCGGCAAAGACTTCATAGCACAGAATCATCACGGCATGGGAGAGATTGATGGATTTCAATTTTTCCGAAACGGGGATGGTCGTAACGGCATGGCAATAGCGGAGGTCGCTGTTGCTGAGTCCCTTGTCTTCGGAACCGAAAAGGAGGGCAATCTCATTATTCTGAGATAGGCCGACCAGACTTTCCGCCGTCTCCCGGGGGGAGAGGGCGGGCCCTCGCGCCGAACCGAGGCGGGAAGTCGTGCCCACGATATACTGAAAGGGGGCGAGGGCGTCGCCAAGACGATCATAATATTGGATATTATCAACGATGTCCGCGGCAAAGTGGGTGGACATGATCTTCATCTCATCCGGATCAAACGGCCCCGCCTCAGAAACGATGAGTTTTCCCATGCCCATGTTCTTAATACAGCGGGCTACCGAACCGATGTTGCCCGGGAACTTGGGTTTTTGCAGAACAATGGTAAAATTATCAAAACGCGCCGCGGTCATAGCGTCTCCGACCTATGTTGATTTACCGACCATTGTCAACCCGCTTACAGAGAGAAAATTATTATGCCCTGAGCGTCGGAACAGATAAATCCGATCCGGCGTCCAGGGCATTTATTCATGGGGTGCTGTATCCTCTTAGTCCTTAAAGATTGCCCCCGTGCTGGCTGACGTCACCAGTTTTGCGTAGCGGGCCAGATAACCGGTGGTGATGGTGGGCGCTTTGGGTTTGAACTCTTTTTTCCGCTTTTTCAACTCCTCCGGGGAAACTTTGAGGGTGATCTTTTTCTTGGGGATATCGATGGCGATGATGTCGCCTTCCCGGACCAGGGCGATGGGTCCTCCTTCTGCTGCCTCCGGAGAGATGTGACCGATCGCAGCGCCGCGGGTACCGCCGCTGAAGCGGCCGTCCGTCAACAGGGCAACGGTGGTGTCCAGTCCCATCCCGGCGATGGCCGAGGTCGGGCCCAACATTTCCCGCATCCCCGGACCGCCTTTGGGGCCTTCATAACGTATCACGACGATGTCCCCCGCCTTGATCTTGCCGCCGAGGATTGCCTTGATGGCGTCGTCTTCCGAATCGAAAACCCTGGCTTTGGACTCGTTGACGAGCATGCTTTCCGCTACGGCGGACTGCTTGACGACGCAGCCGTCGGGGGCCAGGTTCCCCTTGAGGATGGCGATGCCCCCTTCTTTGGTGTATGGATTCTTGAGGGTCCGGATAACGTCGTCGTCGAGAACTACGGCGGACTTGATATTTGCCCCCACAGTCTTTCCCGTAACCGTTATGGCCTTTTCATCAATGACGCCCAGGGAGCTGATGCGCTTCATAACCGCCTGGACCCCTCCCGCCGCATCCAGGTCTTCGAGGTGATGGGGTCCTGCCGGGCTGAGTTTGCAGAGGTTCGGGATTTTTTTGCTGATTTCGTTGAAGATATCCAAATCCAGTTTGATGCCCGCCTCATGGGCAATGGCCGGGATATGAAGGACCGTATTGGTCGAGCAACCCAGGGCCATATCCACGGCGATGGCGTTTTTAAAGGCCGCAAGGGTGGCGATATCCCTTGGTTTTGTTCCCTTTTTGAGGAGATCCATGATCTTCATCCCAGCCTCTTTGGCCATACGTCTGCGGGCGGCGTTGACGGCGAGAACCGTCCCGTTTCCCGGCAGGCCGAGACCGAGGGCCTCGGTGACGCAGTTCATGGAATTGGCCGTGTACATGCCGGAACAGGAACCGCAACCGGGGCAGGCGCAATTCTCGACGGCGTCAAGCTCTCCCTGGGACATACTGCCGGCCTTTACCTTCCCCACTCCCTCGAAGACGCTGATGAGGTCGATGGTCTTTCCCTTGAGCTTCCCTGCCAGCATGGGACCGCCGCTGATAACGATGGTGGGGATGTTGAGCCGCAGGGCCGCCATGAGCATTCCCGGAATGATCTTGTCACAGTTGGTAACCATAACGAGGGCGTCGAAGGGATGGGCCATCGCCATCGATTCGATGGAATCGGCGATAAGTTCCCTGCTGGCCAAGGAGTATTTCATCCCTGTGTGACCCATGGCAATGCCGTCACAGATGCCGATGACGGGAAATTCCACGGGCGTCCCGCCGGCGATGCGAATGCCGGCCTTGACGTCATCGGTAATGATTCCCAGATGGATATGTCCGGGAACAATTTCGTTGGCCGAGTTGACGACGCCGATGAGCGGCCGTCCGATTTCTTCGTCCGTATAACCCATGGCCTTGAACAGGGAGCGATGAGGCGCCCTCTCCAGGCCTTTTTTCATCAAGTCGCTGCGCATGTGTCCCTCCTTATCATTTTACTTTTTTCGGCGCTCCGGACGAAGGGCCCGTAGGGTGGCGCCGGCCTGCCACATCTCGCTGTTCTTGATGACATCCAGCTCGGCCTGCAATTTTTCCCGGTAATCGGGGGCGCTGTTGACCCGGAGGACGATCTCCGTCTCCTTCCCGGCGGCGACGCGGTCATAGAGTTCCGTAAAGACAGGGACTACGGCGTCACGGAAACGGTTTTTCCAGTCCAGGGCGCCCCGCTGGGCCGTGGTGCTGCAATTGGCGTACATCCAGTCCATGCCGTTCTGGGCCACCAGGGGCATGAGGCTCTGGGTAAGCTCCTCGACGGTTTCGTTGAAGGCCTCGCTGGGGCTGTGTCCCCGCTTGCGGAGCTCGTTGTACTGGGCCTCGAGAACCCCGGCCAGGCAGCCCATGAGGACGCCCCGTTCCCCGGTCAGATCGCTGAAAACTTCCTTTTCAAAGGTCGTAGGGAAGAGATAGCCCGAACCGATGGCCACACCCGTCGCCAGAGCCCGTTCCATCGCCCTCCCCGTGGCGTCCTGGAAAACGGCGTAACTGGAATTGATGCCGCTGCCGGCCAGGAAGTTGTCCCGGACAGTCCGTCCCGCGCCCTTGGGGGCCACGAGGATCACGTCGATATCCTTGGGGGGAATGACCCCGGTCTGCTCTTTATAGACGATGGAAAACCCGTGAGAAAAATACAGTGCCTTTCCTGCCGTCAGGTTCGGTTTCAGTTCCTCCCACATGGCCTTCTGGCCCGCATCGGACTGGAGATACTGGATGATGGTGCCCCGCTTGGCCGCCTCCATGGGCGAAAACAGGGTCTTTCCGGGGACAAATCCCTCTTCGATGGCCTTGTTCCAGTTGTAGTCCCCTTCGCCGACGATGACGTGGATTCCGTTGTCTTTCATGTTCAGGGCCTGTCCCCGTCCCTGAACGCCGTAGCCGATTACGGCCACGATCTCATCCTTGAGGACCGCCCGGGCCTTGTCCAGAGTAAATTCTTCCGAGGTGATGACGTCTTCGACGACGCCACCGATATTGAGTTGCGACATAATTCCCCCTTCTTTTTTGCCTAGTTTATTTGTTTAGTCTATTTGTCTTTCCAGAGATACGATCCCGGTTCTGGCCATATCATCAATACCTAAAGGTTTCAAGCTCGCCACGGCCTTCTCGATAATCGCCCGGTCGCCGGTAATCTCCATGACGCAGTGGTCGCCGTTCATCGTAATTACCCGCCCGTTGAAGGTATCGATGATCAAGGCCAGGTGTCCCTTGTTAGTATCCGAAAGCTTCATGCGGACCAGCATCATCTCCCGGGATACGGATTCCGCCTGGGTCAGATCCGTTACCTTGTGGACGTCAATAAGTCTGATCAGTTGTTTTTCAATTTTCCCTATCGTCGCCTTATCCTGGATCGTCGTCAGGATGATCTTGGAATAGGCCGGGTCTAAGGTCGCGTCCACACAAAGGGTTTCAATATTGTAGCCCCGACCGCCGAGAACGCCGGAGACCCTTGCCAGAACATCGGGTTTGTTGCTGACGAGCAGCGCCAGGGTATATTCTTTCTTTTCCATAATTCTTATTGTTACCTCCTAAATAGATTTAATTGGGGACAGAGCCCTGATTATTTTCAGGATTGCCCCATCCCCACCCTAACCCTCCCCTCGAAGGGGAGGGAAATATAGTGAACTCGTTAGTTTGCCATCTCCCTGCCCAGGGCCATTTCATGGATGGGGCCGCCGGGTCGTACCATGGGATAGACGCACTCCTCACGGGATACGCGGAAGTCCATGAGGACCGGTCCGGGCGCGGCAAGTCCTTTTTGGAGCACCGCCTCCACCTCACCGGGCTTCGTCGCCCGCAGACCCATCCATCCGTATGCTTCCGCCAGCTTAAGAAAGTCAGGCTGGTAAGTCATGTCCGTACTGGAATAACGTTTGTCATAGAAAAGCTGCTGCCACTGGCGGACCATGCCCAGGTAGCCGTTGTTGAGAAGGACGATCTTTACGGGGATATTGTCCTGGATGGCCGTGGCCATCTCCTGGATGTTCATCTGGATGCTCCCGTCGCCGGCAATATCTATCACCAGTTTGTCCGGAAAGGCAATCTTCGCCCCGAGGGCTGCGGGCAATCCGTATCCCATTGTCCCCAGGCCACCGGAAGACAAAAATGTGTTGGGCTCGTCGTATCCGTAGAACTGGGCCGCCCACATCTGGTTCTGGCCAACTTCAGTGGCGATGATGGCCTTGCCCTGCGTCAATTTGTAGAGGGTCTCGATGACGAACTGGGGTTTGATTTCCGTGTCACTTTGGCAGTAGCTCAAGGGATTCTCTTTTTTCCAGGCGTCTATCTGGTCAAACCACTCCTTTCGCTGGTCCTCCGTGACGTTGAAGTTCTTTTGCTCCAGAAGGGCGTTGAAGCTCTGAAGGGCGCTCTTGCAGTCGCTAACGATAGGCACGTCCACCATGACGTTCTTGTTGATGGAAGAGGCATCGATGTCCACATGGACGATCTTGGCATTGGGAGCGAAATGATCGATCTTGCCGGTAACCCGGTCGTCGAAACGCATCCCGATGGCGATCAGGAGATCACAGGTGCTGATGGCCATGTTGGCATAGTAAGTACCGTGCATTCCCGGCATGCCCAGCCAGAGGGGATCCGAGGCGGGAAACGCCCCGAGGCCCATAAGGGTGGAGGTGACGGGCATCTTGGTCCGTCGGGCCAACTGCCGGAGTTCCTCCGATGCGCCGCCGAGGATGACGCCGCCGCCGGAAAGGAGCAGCGGCTTTTTAGATTCAGCAATAAGATCCATCACATAGAATGCCTTTTTCGAGGCGGGGCGGGGACTTTCCTCCTCGATCTTTTTAGGCGGCTGCGGGTCATATTCGGTCATGGCGGCCATGACGTCCTTCGGAAGATCAATCAGCACCGGTCCGGGTCGTCCCGACCGGGCAATGTGGAAGGCCTCGTGGATCGTCTTGGCTACCTCCTCCACCCGCTTGATCAGAAAATTGTGCTTTGTACAGGGGCGGGTGATGCCGATGATATCAACCTCCTGGAAGGCGTCGGTCCCGATCAGATGGGTAGGAACCTGACCGGTCAAGACGACGATGGGGATGGAATCCAGATAGGCATTGGCGATTCCCGTAACCGTGTTGGACGCCCCGGGTCCGGAAGTGACCAGGGCCACTCCAACCTTGCCGGAGGCACGGGCATATCCGTCCGCCGCATGGACGGCTCCCTGTTCATGACGGACCAGGATATGGCGAATCTCGCCCTTGAACAGTTCATCATAAATATCCAGAAGAACACCTCCCGGATAGCCGAAGATCGTGTGGATCCCCTCCTGCTTCAACACCTTGATCAGAATTTCAGCTCCTCTTAGTTGCATCGTAAGCACCTCCGTTATGAATATTTTTAATTTTGAACAATAAAAAAGCCGCTATCTTTGGAGATGCGGCTTTTTGGAATCAAAAAAGCCGCGGGTTTTGGGGCCCGCGGCTCTTGTTTTTAAAGGTTGCTTAAAAACACCGAGCAGCAGTCCCCCTCGGTACGATGACTACAACGACGCTGCCCAGTACAATGACCTTGTTTTTCATTTGGCTGTCTTCCATATCCTTCAAGTTGAAAAGTGGGCGCACATTACGAAAATAATTGACCCTTGTCAAGCAGTTTTTTATTCTCCCTCTTCTCTCGGCACCATTTCTTCCGGTTTTACCTGCTCGGCGTCAACGGCGACGGCCCCGGGAGGTGTGGTTCCCTCCAAAAAGCCCTCATAGATGGCTCCGCGGCCGGAAGAGGGAGCGCCCGTTTTCGGATCCACCTTTACAAAGACAATGCCGTCCGGCACGGGGAAGGTCTCGATCGGTGTCCCGGATAGGGCCTGGGACATGAAATACAACCAGATCGGAGCTGCGGCCCGACCCCCGACTTCCTGATGACCGAGAGTTTTTTCCTGGTCGAAGCCTACCCAGACACCTGTGATTAGAGACGGTGTAAACCCGAGGAACCAGGCGTCCCGGACATCGTTGGTCGTTCCCGTTTTTCCCGCCACTGGACGGCCAATGCTTTTGACCCGCCTTCCCGTCCCGCTTTCTACAACGTCCTGCATGATATAGGAGGTGATAAAGGCAATCCGGGAATCGATGACCTGTTCCACTTTGGGTTGATTCTCTTCGAATATATGGCCGGTCCGATCAACAATCTTTGTGATAAAGTATGGCGTTACCCGCTTACCCTGATTGGCCAGGACGCCGAAGCCCCGTACCATCTCCAGCAGGGTCACACCGGAACTGCCCAGGGCCAGGGACAGGTTCCGGCTCAGGGGGGAGGTGATCCCCATCACGTTGGCATAGGAGGCGGCGTAATCGACGCCGATATCCTGGAGAACCTTTATGGTTATTATGTTCCGGGATTGAACGATGGCGGTTCTCAGGGTCGTGGGACCGTTGAATTTCCCGTCGAAGTTCTTCGGTTGCCAGAAGCCGCCGGGTTTGGAAGGATCGGGAAATTGAATCGGATCGTCAACAAATCGTGTCGAAGGAGTCAGGCCCTTGTCGAAAGCCGCTGTATATATGAATGGTTTGAAAGCTGATCCCGGCTGGCGGCGGGACTGAGTCGCCCGGTTGAACTCACTTTTGGAAAACTCCCGGCCCCCAACCAGGGACTTGACCGCACCGGTTTTAACATCCATGGCAATCAGAGCGCCCTGGACGAGGCCCCGTCCGTATCCCTGCCGTTCTTCCAACTCGCTCAATCCCCGCTCTACGGCGTCACGGGCCGCCTTCTGCGCCTCGATATTCAGGGTCGTGTAGACCTCCAATCCCTCCTTGTACAGGACATCGCTGCCATATTTCTCGACGATATAGCGACGGATGTGTTCAATAAAGTAGGGGGCAAGCTTTTCCCTGGGTTTGACGGAACGCAGGGGCAGCGATGCACTCAGTGCCCTTTCCCGGTCCTGCCTGGTGATATAACCATCTTCCTCCATACGCTCGAGAACGTAGGCTTGCCGCTGACGGGCCTTGTCGAAATGGGTGAAGGGGGAGTAAGCGCTGGGCGCCTTGGGAAGTCCCGCCAGGATGGCCGCCTCCGGCAGGGTCAGGTGCCGGGCGCTTTTCCCGAAATATCCCTGGGCGGCCGCCTCGACGCCATAGGTGCCGTGCCCGAGATAGATATGATTCAGATAGAGATTGAGAATTTCCTCTTTGGTCAGATAATGATCTATCTTATAGGCTAGGAAAGCCTCTTTTATTTTCCGGACATATCTCTTTTCAGGGGACAGATAGAGGGCTTTCGCCACCTGCTGGGTGATGGTGCTGCCCCCCTGGACAATTCGTCCTGCCTGGATATTCTTAAAGAAGGCCCTGGATATGCCCTGGAAATCGAGTCCTTTATGTTCAAAAAAACGGGAGTCTTCCGCAGCGACAAAGGCCTGGATAACATATTTGGGAAGATCGCTGATCTTGATGATCTTCCGGTCTTCCAGAAAAAATTCATCGATCAGTTCATTGTTATCTGCATAAACGCGGGTAGCAATGCTCGGCCGGTAGTCCTTGAGGGTGTCGACGCTGGGCAACTCTCCTAAAAAGAAATAGAAGAGATACCCCACTACTACGAGGACCAACAAAACAACCAGACCGATCAGGACGGCAAGGATGCTGGCAAATCCCTTTTTGCCCAAGAGGCAACTCCCGCGGCTCATAAAGCTATGATCCCTCCCTTTCAGCAGCGGCTTCCTTATCTTTCCTGGCTGTTTTCTCTACGCGCCTGGCCATGACAATGCTGATCTCGTAGAGAATCATGAGAGGAATAGCCATGAGAATCTGGCTGAAGGCATCGGGGGAAGGGGTAAGCACGGCGGCAACAATGAATATAATCAGAATGGCATAGCGTCGGTAGCTGGTGAGGATACGGACGTTAAGTATCCCTGCTTTTGTCAAAAAGAAAATAAACACGGGTAGTTCAAAGGAGATGCCGAAGGCGAGGAGAAACTTCATGGTAAAGGAAAGATATTCCCGGAAGGAGACCATGGGCTTCAAAAATTCCGATGAAAAGGAGATAAAAAATTCAAAGGCCGTCGGGAGAACGAAGAAATATCCGAAGAGGACGCCGCCGATGAACAGGCTGCTGGAGGTCAGAACGAAGGGAACGACATATTTCTTTTCAGATTTATAGAGCCCCGGGGAAACGAACTTCCAGATCTGGTAAAGGGTGTAGGGGCTCGTAATCAGCAGGGAGGCAAAAAAAGCGATCTTCATGTAAATAAAGAACGCCTCAGGCAGACCGGTAAAGATCATGTGGCTGCCCTTCGGAAGGACGGCCACCAGGGGTCTCGCAATGATCTTAAATAGCAATTCCTTGAAATAATAGCAGGCGAAAAACCCGACGCCAACGCCGGTAATGATATGGACAAGGCGGGTCCGCAATTCTTTGAGATGGGTAGTTAAAGGTAGTTTATCGTCTTCTGTTCGGTCCATGGAATAAGTATATTAATGATGGATCTTCAGGCTTGGGTTTTGGGGGTTGTTTCTTTATCTTTATCTTTGTCTTTCTCGTCTTCCTTGCCGTAAAGGAGGGAGTCCTTAAAATCATTGACGTCTTTCTTGATGTCGTCTGGCTTCAGGGTGTCCTTGATAGATTCCGTGACGTCTTCCGTTGCCCGGCGGAATTCCTGAAATCCCTTACCAAGGGATTTGGCTAAACCGGGAAGTTTATCCGGGCCGACAACCAGCAGGGCCACGACGGCAATCACAAGAAGTTCAGGCAGACCGATACCAAACATAGTGGCGGTATATATAGCGCTTGTGAAGTCCTTGTCAATGGTAAATATTTTTGCACTTCCGGGGGTTTTATGATAGAAGCGGGACGCTTTCCACAGGCGCAGTGATTATGTCTGCAAGGAGAGGATACTTACAATACGAACCAGGACTCACCATATGTCTCTTAGAACAGGAATTGTCTGTGATGATAGATATTTAAGACATGGCGAAGGGTTTTATCATCCCGAGTCCCCCCGGCGCCTGGAAGCGGTTTATGCCATGCTGGAGCAGCCGGACATGGGTGGAAAATTTGTTTCCATTTCCCCCCGCTATGCCACCCCCGAGGAAATCGGTCTCGTCCACAGCCAATCATATATCGGCCTCATCGCCAGCACGGCAGGCAAGGGCAACTTCTCTCTTGACCCCGACACCCAGACGACGCCTGAGTCTTACGATACGGCGAAACTCGCTGTGGGCGGTGCACTAAATGCCATTGACGGCGTTATGACTGGCGAGGTGGATAACGCCTTTGCCCTGGTCCGGCCTCCGGGACACCACGCCGGCAAGGATCAGGCGGCGGGCTTCTGTCTGTTCAACAATGTGGCCATCGGCGCCCGTTACGCCCTGTCGAAATATGACCTCGAGCGCATTCTGATCGTCGACTGGGATCTCCATCACGGCGACGGCACTCAGGGTATTTTTTATGGAGACAAAAAAGTCCTTTATTTTTCCACCCACCAATATCCCGCCTATCCCGGTTCCGGGGTCCTGTCCGAAACCGGTCAGGGCGAGGGACTGGGCTACACAATCAATGTCCCGCTGAAGGCCCGCTCTGATGACTCCCTTCACGTCAAGGCCTTCCGCAGTATCCTGCAGCCGGTGGCCCTGAAGTTCAAACCGGAACTGATTCTTCTTTCCGCAGGTTTTGACTCGTATTTTCAGGACCCTCTGGGAGAAATGCGGGTAACCGCCAAAGGTTATGTCTACATGACCAGAATCCTCATGGATATCGCCGCCGCCTGCTGTCAGGGGCGCCTGGTTGCCGTCCTTGAGGGAGGCTATCATGTTGAAGGCCTGACGGAATCGATCAAGGCGATGCTCGGGGAAATGCGGGGAGACACCCATGCCTCGGAATTCGACTTGGACCGAATGGAGTACGAGGCTGATCAGGGAAAGGATGTTATCATCAGACGGGTGATGGATCAGATAAACCCCTTCTGGCAGATATTTTAGACGGCTTCGTAAAAAGATCCGGATGCGGCGTTGCGCTGCATCCTTCGTCACTGCGGCGTACGACAAGTACGCCTCATTACTCAGGTCTTGCGCGCCTTGCCTGCGGATCTTTTTACGAAGCCGTCGATAATGGCTTTTTATTGACTTTTTGCGAGTTCATCAATTTTATGATTTAGGAAAAAGGAGAATGCCGCTTTGAAGATAACAAGAACGGAGGTAGCCCACGTCGCCCATCTGGCGCGCTTGACTTTCCGGGAGGAAGAAATGGAGAAATTTACCTCCCAGTTGAACGACATCCTCCTCTATATGGACAAACTGAATTCCGTAGATACAACGGGGGTCGAACCCATGACCCATGCGACGGTTCTGTATAACGCCTTCCGGGAGGACGTAGTCAAACCGTCTCTGGCCAATGAGCAATCCCTGGCCAATGCCCCGGACCCCCGGGGAGAATTCTTCCGGGTCCCCAAAGTGATCGAATAATAAAGAGGTATTATGGAGCTCTATTCGTTAACCATTCATGAATTGCAAGAAAAGCTGCG
Organism: uncultured delta proteobacterium; assembly: GCA_903885795.1. Taxonomy (GTDB): domain Bacteria; phylum Desulfobacterota; class Syntrophia; order Syntrophales; family UBA8958; genus UBA8958. Next base: position 47,438 of record CAISJV010000001.1, read on the forward strand.
GGCGGGGGAAGTCACGGCTGCGGACATTCTCGACTCCGTCTATCAAAGAATCGATCAGGTGGAAGACAAAGTCCACGCCTACATCACCCTGATGAAAGAAGCGGCCCAGGCCCAGGCCGCCGCCGCCGATACGGCTATTCGCAACGGCGATATCAAGGCCCTGACAGGTATTCCCATCGCCCTGAAAGACATCTGTTGCACCCAGGGATTCACCACCACCTGCGGCTCCCGAATCCTCCACAATTTCGTCCCTCCTTATGACGCCACGGTAGTGGAAAAACTCCGGGCCTCCGGAGCCGTCTTTACGGGCAAGGCAAACATGGATGAATTCGCCATGGGCTCCTCTACGGAAACGTCCTCTTTCGGTGTTACCCGCAACCCCTGGGATCTAACCCGGATCCCCGGTGGTTCCAGTGGCGGCTCCGCCGCCGCCGTTGCCGCTGACGAGTGCATCGCAGCCCTCGGTTCAGACACGGGTGGTTCCATCCGCCAGCCGGCGGCCCTCTGTGGTATTGTGGGTATGAAGCCTACTTACGGTCGCGTCTCTCGTTTCGGACTGGTAGCATTTGCCTCGTCCCTGGACCAGATCGGCCCCTTTACCAAGGATGTCGAGGACTGCGCCATTCTCATGAACGTCATTGCCGGTTACGACCCCCGGGAATCGACTTCCGTTAACATAGAGGTTCCCGACTACCGATCTTTTCTTTCCCGGGGCATCGAAGGCCTAAGAATAGGCATCCCCAGGGAATACTTTATCGAAGGGATCGATCCGGAAATCCTTGCCTCGGTTCGCCAGGCTATCGCCGTCCTCGAGAAAGCCGGGGCAAAATGCGTCGATATTTCTCTGCCCCATACGGAATACTGCCTGGCCGTCTACTATATCGTGGCCCCTGCGGAAGCCAGCTCCAACCTCGCCCGTTACGACGGCGTCAAATACGGATTCCGATCCCAGGAAGGACGGGATCTCCTCGACATGTACAAACAGTCCCGCTCCGCCGGATTCGGCGATGAGGTGAAAAGAAGGATTATTATAGGCACATACGTTCTGTCGTCGGGATACTATGACGCCTATTACAAAAAAGCCTCCCAGGTCCGCGCCCTCATTCGTCGGGATTTTGACGAGGCCTTTAAGAAATGTGACATCATCGCCACTCCGACCTCTCCCACGGCGGCCTTCCGTATCGGCGAGAAGACGGATGATCCCATGCAGATGTATCTATCCGACATATTTACCATATCAGCAAACATGGCCGGCATTCCGGGGATTTCCATCCCATGCGGGTTTACCGGGGACGGACTGCCCATCGGCCTGCAATTCCTGGGGGGACACTTTCAGGAAGGAACGCTGATCCAGGCGGCGGCAGCTTATGAAAAGACAGCCGGCATGAGCGCCCTCATTGCCCGACAAAAACAGGCAAAGATGAATTTTGCATAAGGAGTTGTGATACTTAATGGAATTTGAACCAGTCATCGGACTTGAAGTCCATGCACAATTGCGTACCGATTCAAAAATATTCTGCAGTTGCTCAACCCAGTTCGGGGCGGGGCCCAACACCCACACTTGCCCGGTCTGCCTCGGCATGCCCGGGGTTCTCCCCGTTCTCAACCGGAAAGTCGTTGAATATACGATTAAAATGGCCCTGGCAACTCACTGCCGGATCAACCGGGAAAACAGCTTTGCCCGGAAAAACTACTTCTATCCAGACCTTCCCAAGGGCTACCAGATTTCTCAGTACGCCTATCCCCTTGCCGAGGAGGGAGGTATCGAGGTCGAAGTGGAGGGAGGCAAGAGACGCATCGGCATCACTCGTATTCACATGGAGGAAGATGCCGGCAAGCTGATTCATGACGAACACTTTCCGTCGAGCTATGTGGACCTGAACCGTACCGGGGTGCCCCTGATTGAGATCGTCAGCGAACCGGACATCCGTTCTGCCGAAGAGGCCGCCGACTACCTGCGCCGGATCCACGAAATCCTTGTCTATCTGGAAATCTGTGACGGCAACATGGAGGAGGGTAGTTTCCGGTGCGATGCCAACGTCTCGCTGCGCCCCCGGGGACAGGAGGAATTCGGTACGAGGGCGGAACTCAAAAACATGAATTCCTTCCGGAATGTCCAGCGGGCCCTGGAATACGAGATAAAAAGACAACAGTATGTCCTTGAGGCGGGCGGCGAGGTAGTCCAGGAGACCCGTCTCTGGGACGACGCCCAGGGCGTCACCATTCCCATGCGGAGCAAAGAAGAGGCCCATGATTACCGGTATTTCCCCGACCCGGATCTGGTAACCATTGCCGTCAGCGACGCCTGGATCGAAGAGATCCGCGGGACGATGCCCGAACTGCCCCTGGAAAAGCGGGAACGCTTCCTCCGGGACTACCAGATCCCCCCCTATGACGCCGGCGTCCTGACGACAAGCCGGGCCCTGGCGGACTACTACGAAGAGGTCGTCCGTCTTTGCGGCCAACCCAAGGTAGCGAGCAACTGGGTCATGGGAGACATCCTGCGTTTCCTGAAAGAGGACAAACGGGATATCAGGGATTGCCCCATCAGCGCGGCGGCGTTGGCCGAAATGATCCGCCTGATTGAGGACGGCGCCATCAGCGGCAAGATGGCCAAGGAAGTAAGCGAGGAGATGTACCGGACGGGCAAGCCCCCCCAAACCGTCATCGCGGAAAAGGGCCTGGTCCAGATCACCGATGAGGGCGCCCTGGCAGCGGTAATCGAACAGATCATGGCGGCGAATCCCACCCAGCTTGCCCAATACCGGGGAGGGAAAGACAAACTCTTCGGTTTCTTCGTCGGACAGGTAATGAAGGCCACCCAGGGAAAGGCCAATCCCCAGTTGATCAATGACCTTCTAAAAAAGATGCTGGCATGACGTCTCCCATCCGCACCGTTTACTGGGAAAATGACACCGTCGTCTTCATCGACCAGCGTCTTTTGCCGGGTGTAGAAACATATGTCATCAGCCGCGACTACCGGCAGGTCGCGGCGGCCATCAAGGATCTTTCGATTCGAGGCGCCCCGGCCATCGGCGTCGCCGCCGCCCTTGGGATCGCCTTGGGAGCCCATCAGAGTCAGGCTGCCTCCGTGACCGCGTTGAAGACCGACTTCGAGATCATCTGCACAACCTTTTCCCAAACCCGTCCCACCGCCCGGAACCTTTTCTGGGCCATCGAAGGGATGAAGAAATGCTTTTGTGAGGCATATGCCGCGTCGCAATCACAGACCGATAGGGATTGGAAACAGGCTCTTAATTACCTGAAACAGTCTCTCATTACCGAGGCCTGCCGGATATGCGCGGAAGACATTGCCATCAATAGACAAATCGGCGCCTATGGATCGTCATTGATTACCGCCGGAGATAACATCCTCACCCATTGCAACGCCGGCGCCTTGGCGACCGCCGGTTACGGGACGGCCCTCGGCGTCATCCGGGCGGCCTGGGAGGCAGGAAAACGCATTCATGTTTATGTAGACGAGACACGACCCGTTCTTCAGGGGGCGCGGTTGACCGCATGGGAACTGGTACGGGAAGGAATCCCCGCCACCCTGATCACCGACAACATGGCAGGATTCCTGATGAAGCAGGGAAGGATTCAGAAGATTATCGTCGGGGCCGACCGGATCGCCGCCAACGGAGATGCGGCCAACAAGATTGGCACCTATAGCGTTGCCGTCCTCGCCAAGGCTCATAAAATACCCTTCTATGTAGCGGCGCCCCTTTCCACTTTTGATGGCGCCATCAAGACGGGCAGGGATATTCCCATCGAAGAGCGGGACCCTGAAGAAGTGACCTGCTGCCAGGGCGCCATCCTGGCCCCCCGGGGAATAAGGGTCTATAATCCCGCCTTTGACGTAACCCCCCAAAGCTATATTACGGCCTTCGTAACCGAAAAGGGTCTGATCTATCCGCCCTTCCGGAAGACCGTTCCCCTGCTCCTGCACTCATGAAAGAGAACTGATTAAGAAAGGCAGGTATGACAAAGAAGCTTTTCCTCTTTGATTTCGATGGAGTGCTGGTCGACTCCCTGGATGTCTACCACCATGCGGTGAGATGGTGTCTTGAAAAGATCGGCACCCCCATCATCAAAACTCAGGAAGAATACGTCGCCCTTTTTGAAGACAACTTTTATGAGGCCATGGCAAAAAGGGGGGTCGATCTGAATGCTTTTTCCAGAGCCCTGATAGAATATGCAAGTAATGTTGATTATTACCAGGATGTGAAGCCCTTTCCAGCCGTATTGCCGGTCCTGACAGAGCTTTGCGGCAATAACATCCTAGCTATCATCTCTTCGAATTCATCCCAAGCCATCCGAAAGATCTTGGCCCGTTTCCAATATAACGGCTGCTTCCATGACATCCTGGGTTCGGAATTCCATCTGAGCAAGAAGATCAAGATTGACCACGCCGTCGCAACATGCCGGATCAGCAGGGATAATGCCTATTACGTGGGGGACACCTCCGGTGACATCAAGGAGGGAAAAGCGGCGGGAGTCAAGACCATTGCCGTTACCTGGGGGTGGCATTCCCGTGAGGCCCTGGCGGCAGCAAAGCCGGACTTTATCATCGACGACCCGGAAGAACTTAAAACCATACCTGATTTAATCTATTAATCCGGAAACGGCCCTATTGTTCACCCCACCCTCATCGCCGCTGGTCGGTTAACACTTAACACTTCGATGCCTTGGTGAGGGCCGGCATGACCAGCAACTGTCCCTTTTCCTTGGTGGTAGCGTACATTGTTTGTCCTCCTTTCAGCCCAGGTGGATTTTCTTGCCGTCGATCTTAACCTCTTCCTCAGCCAGGAGGGAGGTATGTCTCGCCCGGACGGCAAATCGCTCTTTCACGATTGTACTGATGCGTCCCGCCCTGGTCTGTTCGAAATTTTCGATCCAGCGGAAGCTGGTTTTGAGCCGCTCCGTCAGGCGGCCGCAGACCGTATCGAGGGAGTCGATCACGGTTGCTGCCTTCCGGATCTGGACCTCCAGGGTATCTGAGAGAAAGGAAAAAGCCAAAAAGCTGACCCTGGCCGTGACACCTGCAAAAGAGACCTCCGGAGCGGCAAAAGAGGCCCTTTCCTTCGCGCTTACGGCAATGGTATCCGCCTGGAGGGACAAGTCGCCGGTAACCGTGGTGATGACTCCCGCACCGGGAATGACGACAGCGGAACGGCTGCCGTTTTTGACCAGGACGTTGAGGATGAAGCCATCATCGCCGTCACCTTCGGCCAGGAGTACCCGGTCGTGGATCTCCGGCGTGAGGAGGCAGCCGTCGGCCTTTTGCACCCCGATCACCCGGCCGTCGTCCGCAAGGACGAACCAGCGGTCCTTCGTCCGGCACGTTATCTGCCCGTAGGAAAGGGCCACGGGCCGGGGCGCCGTCTTCTTCTTCAAAAGCAATACATTTTTCATTTCCTTGCCTCATTTCTTGTCTTCAGCGCGCCGTTGCCGGCGGTTGCCAGTGTTCCGCCTCCCAGAGGTCGCGGTCCGTTTTATAGATAGTCGCTATATCGGCGCCATCCCAGCGGGCTTCCTGCATTTGGACGCCGTGCATATTAGCGTAAGGCAGCGCGGCGTCGGTGAAATCAGCCCCCTTGACGTTCGCATGGCTAAAATCGCCATAGGGCAGATGGGCCCCGGCAAAACTTGTCTTGTCACAGTTGGCCTTGATAAAAAGTGATTGCTCGATGGTGGCCCGGGAAAAATCTGCCCCCGTTAGCATCGCTTCCCGGAACGTGGACATAATGAGCCTTGCCCCGGTAAAATCGGCGCCTTTTCCCCGTGCGGTGGCGAAGTTGGTGTATTCCCCCTTGGTTCCCGCGAAGATCGTTCCAGAAAAATCCGCCCCGGCAAAGCTCATCTGGCTGATGTCCGCCCCGGCCAGGTCGGCCCCCTGGAGATCGGCCCCGTCCATCATGGCCATAAGCAACGTGCAGCCGGGGAAGCGCTGCTTTGCCAGCTTCGCGCCGGGAAGATAGGCCTTGGTCAGGTTCGTTTTGGAGAAGACGGCCCTCGTCAGGTCGGCACTGGAAAGATCGATGCCGGTGAGATCGGCGCCGGTGAAATCTACCCTTGACAGAGGGCACTTATAGAAGGTGGCCATGACGAGGACGGAGGCGATAAACTTGACATCATGGATGTCCGTTTCGGCAAAATGGCCTCGAGTAAGATTGGCGCCGGTCAGGTCTGCCCCGGAGAGGTTGACCTCCTGGAAGTCGCACGCGGCCAGGGAGGCCCTGGTCAGAATCGCCCCGGCAAGGTTGGACTTGAGGAACCTGGCGTGGGTAAGGTGGGCCCCGGCAAGGTTCACGCCGGAGAGATCCGCTGCCAGGAAGGTGGCCCCCGCCAGATTGGCCCCGGCCATGATGCAGCCCCGGAAGGAGACATGCTCAAAGGCCGTCCCGGCGAGGTCCGCGCCGGTCAGATCCAGGCCCGCCAGATCGGCCCCGGTCAGCCGCCCCTCGTTTCTGATGCGGTTCAATGCCTCGTCAGCGTTCATATGTCCACCTTGAGGGTCAGGAGGGTGTTATTGATATTCGTATCCGTTAGGTTGGTCTTGCCCAGCTTGGCCTTGTAGAGATCCACACCGTAAAGATTAGAGAACTGGAGGTCCGTGCGGGTCAGTCGGGCCTTGCGCAACGACCCCTTGAAGAGATTGATCCCTGTGAGGTTTGCCTCATGGAAGTTTGCCTTCATGAAGTTCGTCCCCCTGGCGCTCACCCGGAAGGTGGCGGCGCCGGAGAGATCGCAGCGGCTGAAGTCGGCGCCGTCGAGGATCGTTTCCACCAGTTGCGCCCGGATTAGCCTCGCCCCCTCCCAGTTGGCGCCGCTGAGGTTCGCATGGTTGAGCCGGATATTTTCAAAGGCCGTGTCCTTATCAGCCCGGGACCCCGCCAGGGAGCTGCCACCGAAGACAGTAGCGTCCCCCTTGGCCCCATACAAGCTCAGGCCGTCCGCCCTGGCGTTGTTGAAGACAGCCGACGACAGATTTGTATTTGAGAAATCCGCACCGGTCAGATTCGCTTGGTTGAAATCCGCTTCCGCCATGTCGGCGCCGGTGAATAAAGCTCTTGTTGCCGTGATTTTTTCTCCCTGTAGCCCCGTCATGACCGAATTTTCAAATACCGCTCTGGAAAGGACGGCCCCCTTGACGTTCCCTTCCCGAAAGTTTGCACCGGTAAAATCTCCCCCGGAAAGGTCGGCGCCGGAAAGTATCGCCTGGGTGAAGTTTCCCTGGGCGGCGTTGGCACCGGCTAGGACGGCCCCCTCCAGAACGGCCTCGGTGAAATCGGCTTCCATCAGTACGGCATCCCGGAAGACGGCCCCCTTGAGGTTGGCCTTCCTGAAGATAGCCTTCGCCATGGCCCCTCCGGTAAAATCAGCGCCGGAGAGGTCACAGTCGGTGAAATCCAGTCCCGTCAGGTCGAGGCCCCGCAGGCTCTCCCCGCGCTGCCGACGGGACAGGACCTCTTCCACGGTCAGGGCGGTTGCCCGGGGGGGAGGTGCCGGCGCCGCCGCCGCCGCTGCTTGTTCAAAGCCCGCGGCGGCCTGTTCTTTCCCCTGCTCCAGTTCTTTGAGGGCCGCCATTGCCTCCTGACCCATTTTATGGGCCGTGTTGATCTGTGCCTCGATCTCCGGGTTGGCGATCCCGGCCTTTCGCAGGTTGCTGATGATCTCTTCCGGAGAAGGCGGCGGGGCCGACGGTTTCGGCGCCAGGAGTTTTTGGGCTGCCGTCTCGTCCAGGCCGAACCTGGCCAGGGTCGCTTTTGTCTCCTCCTGGAGCCGGGTTGCCATCGCCATGAGATCGTCAAGGGAGGCGGGTTCGCTCTCCATCTGCAGGGGCATAAATTTCTTTATCGCCGCCTCCGGGTCGATGCCGAACTTCTTCATCTCCGCGGCGGCAGTGGCCATGAGAGCCTCGGCCTCGGCCACCATTACGGCGAGGGCCGGGTTGATCGCGCCGGTTTCGGCGGCGGGCGGCGTGACCGGGACGGCGGGTTCTTCCGGTGGCGGCAGAGGGGCCGGCTCTTCCGGTGGCGGCGGGGCGAGCCGTTTCTCAAGGGCCGCCTGATACTCCGCCACGGAACGGGGCGTTTCCACGAGGGCCTCCCAGGCGGCGAGAACATGGAGGACGTCCTCGTATTCCTCGTCCGCCACCGCTGTTGCCCCACGGTAGAGGACGATGCCGCATTCACGGTCGGGGAAGAGCCACACCGTTTCCGCCCGGGCCGGGATCTCCTTGAAAATCTCTTTTCCGGCTTCTGACTGCTGGACGAAAAGACGGGCCCGGAGGGCGGGGAGGGCGGAGACGATCCCTTCCTGCCGGGGGTGCATGTGGATGATCTCGATGGCTTCATCACCCTTGAAGAAGCCGTCCAGGCGCTGGTCTTCCGGGGCGGTGTTGAAGAATTCCAGGTTGGTGTCCGCCGGGAAATGGGGCCAACTCTCCACGAGCCAGTTGCCGTCGAATTTCCCGAGATGCTTCGTCCGCTGCGGCCAGGTCAGGGGATAGGCCGCGAGACCCGCCACCGGCGGTGTTTCTTTGGGGCTGCCCATGAGCCGGGCGGGGTCCTGGATATTGGGCAGGGGCTGCCGTCCCGTGGCGTCCGCCTCGTGACCTTTTCCCAGGGGGTTCGGGGGATAGGCGGGGCCGCCGTAGGCGTAATTGTAGGTGATGGGTATACGTTGGAAAGACTCCGGCGTTCCGGGGATCCCTCCTGCCTGCCACCAGCGGTTCCCGAAGACGGCCAGTTTTTTGCTCAGGTTCCCGATCCTGACGGCCACCTCCAGGGCCGACACGGGCCGGGCGGCGAAGCAGGACCCGTAGACGAGAAATTCCCCCCGGTCCTTGGGATGGGCAAGGTCGAAGACCTCCCCCTTGCCCAAGGCGTCCTGGATGACGGGCCACATATCCTGATCAAGCATCAGTCGCTGGGGAAGCCTTGCATCCAGGTGAAAAAAGGCGCAGGCCCCGAGGGACAGGAAAGACTTTCCCCCCCAGACGAAGGACTTGAAGAGGAGCGCCAGATTGTCAGGTTTGATAATTTTCACGTCTGATTTCCTTTGGGCCGGTTAGCCGCCCATTTTTACCATGCCGGCGGCGTCGATGGTCAGGGCGCCATTCGCGGCGTTGATGCCCTGGCCGACGAGTTTTATTTGATTTCCCGTCAGTTCCACGGAAGCGGTGCCCTGCGCCAGTTTGGCCCCGGCATCCAGGGTCAGCGTACCCCCGCCTGTCTTCTCGATGATCACCTGATCATTCGTGATCTCGACCTTATTACCGGTAGCCGATGACACGGTTACGCCGTTATCAGTGACCAAAATGGAAGCACCGCCGCTTTTGTCAATGGATATGCCATTTTGATTTAACTCAATCATTACCGAACCTAAAGTATTGTTATAAACGGTAACCATGCCGTCGGGTGTCATTTTTACTCCTGAGATGGGTGTATGATCAACAACATCAAGAGGATCCGGATTTGTACCGATAATGATACCTTTGGTGGCTGTCGGCAGGGTGGTCATGGTGATTCCCTGAGCATTCATCTTTAGATTGGAGGCCTTTTGGAAGTGCTTCTTTTGATATTTCCACAGACCTGACATTAACCCGAAGGCAATGGCCTGTAAAATTAACCCGTCGGCGAGTATCCCGGCCGCGACGCCTCCTTCTCTCTTCGGGTATTCTCCTTCCGGATCCGTGGCGCCGGCGATATCACCCGCCCCGGCGGCCATAATGGTACCTATCCCCGCAAAGATGCCGGTCAATACATTTATCAAATATGCTATCCCTTTCTTTTCTAATCCATCAGAACCGGCACTGATGGTGACGGACTCGGTGCCCGTAAGATCTGATTCTTCACAGAGCTTTTCAAGGGCCTTTTTGTATTCAAATTTCTCTCCCAGGGTCATTTCCATGGAGGCCCCGGCCTGCATCTCAACCGATGTTCCGATATGCAGTTCGTTGGCCGTGCCAAGGACCGCTTCGAAAAGGGAACCGAGAACACCGATGTTCAAGGAACCAAGGACAAAGTCGTCCTCCTGGCCGAGGGTGACCTCGTGTTTGTCTCCCGATGCCTTGAGGGTAAAGACGCTCTCCCCCCCGCTGCCGATAGTAAGGCTACTCCCCTTGTCGTCCGGATAGGGGCTGTGGATCAGGATGGATTCCTCTCCCTCGGTGTCGTTCATGACGATCTTGTTGCCCCCGGCGGACTCGATGACAAGGTTTTTCGGAGAATACGCGTTATCTGTCTTTGGATCTGAATTTACGGGATTGGTACTCTGGGAGTTGAAGGCCGCCCCGGCAATGATGGGCAAATCAGGGTCGCCGTCACGGAAACTGAGGATCACCTCCGCTCCGACATGGAGGGGGAAGTGCATGCCATAGGTGGCTCCCGACCCGCCATAGGGGGTAGCCATGCGCAGCCAGGCGGATATCTTCATAACCGCCTGGCCGGTACCATCGCTGCTCGCCGTAAACGGCAGATCCACCAGATACCGGCCGAACTGGTCCAGTTCGGCGTATTGATCCGATATGTCGCCGTGGATGAAGGCGTTCATCGTCCCCATGATCCGGGGTTTTGCAGTTTTCCGCTCCGGGCGGAACTGGACGACGCCTAGGGCAGCGTTCGTATTATCGTTAGGGATGAGTGTAAAGGTGTTGGCGTAAAAGAAGTCTTCGCCCTCCGTGCCCCGGGCGCCGACAAGGGCCAGTTTCTGCGCCCCCTGGTGATGGACGTCGCGGACAAGATAGGTGCCGGAGAAAGCGGGGTTGGGGTGCACGAGCTTTATGAGTATTCCGGGCATGAGGGGAACGGCGGTGCCGAACCCGCTGTAGGTCCTGCCCTGGCAGAAGATCTCCTGTGCCCGTATCTTCGCCAGCTTTTTACCTTCATCATTGGCGGGGATAAAATTATCTCCGTAAATCCGTACCTCGCCCCGGTAGGTCCCGTTTTCCGTGAGACCGTCGTTGGAGACAAAGGCCGTCGCCGACAGCACCGACTTCCCCGCCTGCTCGTAGTCGCAATTAAGCAGGGTCACCCGCTTCGGCAGCATTTCCTCTTTGCAGACGAGGGCCTGGATGACGTTGGCCTCCGGTTCCGTGGCGAGTTCCGCTGACGGTTTGTATAGAATCGCTCCCTCCGGCTGCTGGGGGGATAGGCAATTGTCGGTAATGCAGAGGACTTCCTGATCGGCGCCCTGGGTGAAGTAGTAGTAAACCCCCTCCCGTTCAAAGATCCGGGAGAGGAAATCCAGACAGGTTTCCTCGTATTGGCAGCAGTAGGACCAGCGGTTGTAGTTGCCGTCGTCGGCGTTCTGGAGGGGGGCGTAGAAGGTGTTGGCGTCATTCAGATTGGGGCCCCGCAGGTTCAGGGTGTAGGGGCCGTCGAAGCCGGCGGTCTTGAAGACCGGCGTGATGATATCCGTCGGGGGGGTAGTGCTGCCTGGATGGGCTTGATGGACGGTGTCCGTAGGGTCTGCATAAATGCTGTCCGATAGGGGCAGGTTGAGGAAGACGTCCGATTGCCGGGTGAGGGAGAGGATGTCGAACAGCGGCTTCAGGGCGGCCTCGTAATAGACGAACTCGCCCTCTTTGCGTTTTTGTTCAAAGCGGGTGATGACGCCGTGATACTGGGACGACTGGCCTCCCAGCCTGATCGTCAAAGTCGCCCGTTTATAGAGGACGTCGCTGATGTTTTCCGTGGCAGACACCAGGCTCACGGTGAAGAGGTAGGGGTTCGAAAGGGCCTCCGCGCCCTTGAAACTTTCCACCTGGAAGGTCGGCTCTGTTTTGCCCTGATCCAGATCGGGGACAGTGAATCCGTATGAGTTTGACTCCGTCGCCATGAATCCGATCTCCTTTCTTGATGGCTCCGCGTTCGGCGCATCGTGCCGGGTGGTGGATCTTAACGGGGAAGGCGCTGCGCCCCTGCCGTCTTTAACCTTCCGACTGAGGCGCCAGGATCGTACCCGCAAGGTTCGCCCCGGCGAGGTTCGTCTTTACCTGTTTGGACTCAAAAAAATCAACCCCTGCCAGGTTGGACATTTTCAGATCCGTGCGCGTGAGGTCGGCCCTGCGCAGCGATCCCCCGGCGAGTTCGATCTGCGAGAAGTTGGCCTCGCTGAGGTTGGCATCCTGGAAGCTGGTCTCCTTGGCGCTGGTGGTGAGCATGATGCTTCCCGTCAGGTCGGCGCCGCTGAAATCCGCGCCGTCCAGGACGGCCGCCACCATCTGCGCCCGGAGGAGCTTTGCCCCTTTCCAGTTGGCGCCTGTAAGGTCCACCATGTTGAATCTCCCGTCGATGATCATTGTTTCCCCATCCGCCCGTGATCCCTTCAGGGAGGTCTGGCCGAAAGTGGTCTTTTCGCCCCGGGCTCCGCAAAAACTGGCCCCGTCCCCCTTCGCCTTCAAAAAGGTCGTATAGGAAAGGGCCGTGGCGCTCAGGTTCGCATCCGTCAGATCGGCCTCGGTGAAGTCCGCGTCCGTGAGGTCGGCCCCGGTAAAGACGGTCTGCGGGGCGCCCACCTTTACGGCCTTGGCATCGACGAAACGGGCCTTGGCAAAAACGGCGCCGGCCAGGGCCGCCCCGGTCAGATTGGCTTCCGTAAAGTCGGCCTCCGTAAAGTTTCCCTGTGCCATATCGGCTTGGGTGAGGTTGGTGCGGATAAACCGGGCGGAGATGGCCTGGGCGCCGCCGAGCAGTGCCTCAGTCAGGTCGGCCCCGGTAAAATCTGTTTCCGTCAGGACGGCATTTTGCAGGGATGCCTTGACTAGGTTGGCCTTCCGGAAGGCGGCCCGGGCAAGGGTTGACCCGGTAAAATCGGCGCCGGCAAAATCGGCGCCGGCAAAATCGAGACCGGTCAGGTCCAGATCGGTCAATTTTTCGCCGTTGCGGTACTTGGCAAGGACATCTGCGGCCGTCAAGATTGCTGTCTTCATAGTACTCCTTTCTCCTTACTGATTGGTGTGGGGAGGCATTTTCGACTTCGGCAGTATAAGGAGAAGGGCATTGTATGTCAATGGAATAATGACAGAATAATTACAGAATCGATTTGTCTCAAAGTGAATGCTGCTGAAGTTGCTTTTTTGTTATCTTGAATGGTTAAACTTCTCGATCGTCCGTGCGGATTCCTTGCTAATAGGGTTACGTCCATATTTTGCCCGGGTCTGCATGAACCCGCAATATCAACTTTTCATTGACCCTTGGACCAACTTTCTTTATACTTCTTCACACAAAATCCCTTTTGCACGAAATCGAGTGTTCCTCCGCTCATGGCGCTGCTGGTTTCCAATGTGTTCTTGATATTCGCCCCAGGAGAGGGAATGTTTCCATGAAAAAGGCCCTTCTCATTGTTTTATCTTTGTATTCATTAATTATTTTCCCTTGGATAGGATTTTCCCAGGACCTGAGCCCGGACTATCAGCGATCCATAACTCTCTCGCGGCAGCATGCCGACAGCCCCGGCAGCTACCCAGGATGGGTTCCCGACTACCCTACCTCCGGAAACAGGCAGATTTTCACCATCACCGGAAATCCAGCTACTGAAAATGCAACCTTCGGCCTTAAATATGACAGTGTTGGCTATGGCGATGGTAAGAACTATCTGATTGTTCGTACCCTATCTAAGTCAAATTATTACACAAGTAATTATGTAAACGAAACAGGGTATTACATTAAAGGTGGGCCGGCGACGACAAATGCCGCCTGGGTGACGACGGGTAATGACGCAACAAAATTTCTCCAAAATAACGGCGGAACCAGCGCCAATATCGTGAAGCTCCTGGAGCGTGGCCTAGGCATGAATAATGACGGCTCCCATACGGCAATTGTAGAATATGCCGTTATTGCCGACAACAATCACATCCTGCGCCCCACTAAAAACCCCGATATCAGTACATATTCAACCGTCTCTGCCAATTATGGAACCAGCGCGGCTTTTAAGACCTTACCAGTCAACGGCATGACGCCAGCCACTTATGATAAATTTGTAGGCGGCACGTCTGATGTGCCGAAAGGGTATTACCAGTACTGGAAGGAAAAGACTTACGACAGTGCCGTTACAAGTAGTAATGCCTTTCCCTGGTCGCAAATCGGTTATACTTTTTTCTGGGGAAACGGAGAAACACTATCAAATATCCAGGGGATGAGTGAATTCATCCTCCCCGGCGAAACAGCCGTGCAGATTTACGGGATTTATTCTCCCCAATCCTACATCTATACGCTTAATAAGGGTGGGGCCTTCAGTACGGATGCAGATGCACAATATGGAAACGGTTTTGCCGGATTCAAGGTCACCGGAACTTGCGACACCATCTGGGCGGGGCATCGCTTCCAAAGGAACATTAGCACCACGGCTGCCTCGCCAAACCAGATCATCATAGGCAGCGGCGGATCAATTTCCGGTGGGCAGGGGCTGTTGATCTGGTCATTGAACTATGCCGTGGACAACCAAGGAACGATCAGCGGCGCCACCGCCAATAAGTTTGCCACTTCGGATACAGCGAATATTGCCGTCCTCTTCAAGGGTGATACCACAAAGTATGGCAGCGTCGCTGCCCCCACTGGTTCAAATACCCTCACGAATTCCGGTACCATCTCCAGTCCCGGCACGGCTATCAAAGCGGAAGCGGGGGACACAAATATCACCAACAACGCCGGCGGCCTCATCGAAGGTGGAAATTACGCGATTCTGACCGGAGCAGGGAATGACACGGTTACGGTGAAGGGTGGAGAGATCAATGGTACTGTCGATCTGGGGACGGGAACGGATAAGGTCGATGTGACTGCCGGGAGCAACGCCAAGTTCAACTTTACCCTGAATAAGGATTCCACGACTTCCGCCCAGACGATCAAGGCGCAGACGGTCAATATTGCCGATAACACCAAGCTGGCCGTGACGATGACGGGAAACAGGAATATCCGCGACAACGACAAATACCAGATCGTAAGCGCCGCCGCCCTGACCGTGAACCCGGCGAAACTCACGATTCAGAATGACAACCCCCTGCCGATGGTCACGCTTGCCGCCGGGCAGGAGGGCAACAATCTCTATATCGTGGCTTCGCGGAATAACAGCTACTACAAAAGCAATAGCGGTAATGCGTCGCTGGGCGCCTTGCTTGATAACCTCGCCAATACGACAACCGGTGATTTTGCCAGTGTATTGAGTGATCTCGACGCGTCGGGCGCTGCCGAAAACGCCAGAAAGATGGAGCCGACGGTGGACCGGGGAACGGTGCAGGCGGGCTTCGCAACGAACGCCCAGATTACGCGTACGATTATCAACCGGATGGTTGAGTTCCGGACGGCGGGATTGGGGCCGGGGGAATCGGGAATTTCCACTGGTGATGAGCCGGCTAACTGGGGAGTCTGGACCCAGGGTTTCGGAGCTTATATGAAACAGGCGGCGGCCGGTTCCAGCAACGGCTATACGGCGAACATCTGGGGCGGCTCGCTGGGTTTTGACCGGCTCGTTTATAACAATGTCCTGGTCGGGCTGAGCGGCAGCTATGCCCGCGACAATATCGGGACGGCAGACGTAAATACGAGGACCAACGCGGACAGCTACCAGGGCAATCTCTATGGGAGTCTGGCCCGGGACGCCTACTATGTGAACGGCATTCTTTCCTATGCCTATAACCGGTATGACGCTTCGCGTCATATCGTATTCGGGACCACGAATCGCATCGCGACCAGCAATTACGACGGGCAACAGTATTCCGCCTATGTGGAAAGCGGATATAGCTTTAAGAACAGCGGTTTTGACGTAACGCCGCTCCTTTCCCTCCAGTATATGCGCCTCCATATCAACGACTATGCCGAAGCGGGGGCCGATTCCCTTAACCTCAACGTGGACGCCCAACGGTACAACATGTTGCAGAGCGGCCTGGGGGCGAAGCTGGCCTACCCGATCACAGGGAAAGACCTGCGGTTCATCCCCGAAGTGCACGCCAAGTGGTTCTACGATTTCGTCGGCGATTCGCAGCAGGCGACTTCAACCTTCACCGGGGGCGGCGCGTCCTTCGCCACGCAGGGTTTTGACCCGCCCAAGTCGAGCTATAACCTGGGAGCGACTCTAACCATCATGATGGCGCATAATGTGACACTGACCATGAATTACGACTTTGACATGAAAACGGATTTTTACAGCCATAACGGCTATTTTAATCTCCGCTATGTCTTTTAGGACCGCATGATGCCAAGAAGAATATTGAACGGGTTAGCCAGAATTCTCTTTGTCGCTGTTTTTTTTCTATACGGATGCGCCGTCGGGGCGGTTCCGGACAGAACGTCCCTGGCGGACCGTGTCAGCCTTGAGGGCGGATTAGAGAAATCATACCTCAAAACGTCGTCATTCACCCTTACGTCGTACAGCCGCGCCTCCCGTCCGGGCGGTAATCTGAATCTCTATATCGAAGGAGACGGATTGGCGTGGATTAGTCCGACATGGCGATCTTCGGACCCTTCTCCCCGCAACCCCCTCGGCCTGGAGATGGCCGCCCTGGACCCGGCAGCGAATGTGGCCTACCTGGCGAGGCCGGGACAATATCTACGCCCTGACTCTTCCCGCGTCGATCCTGCCTATTGGTCGGATAAACGTTTCGCACCGGAGGTTATTACGGCGATGAATGAAGCCATCGACTCACTGAAAGCAATTACCGGGGCCGGTAAAATCAATCTGATCGGATATTCGGGAGGGGCTGCCATAGCTGTCCTCATCACCTCCCGGAGAACCGACATAATCAGCCTGCGTACTGTGGCGGGAAATCTTGATCCCGAGGCAGTCAACCGCTATCATCAAGTGAGCCCCCTGACAGGATCTCTCAATCCCATGGATGTGGCTGACAAGCTTGGAAGTTTACCCCAGCGGCATTTTGTCGGGTCAAAAGACGCCGTGATCCCTTCTTTTATCGCTTCGTCGTTTGTCAAACGCGCGGGCAGTCCGGACGGCCACGAGATCACTACAGTAAAGGGCGCCTCTCATAGCAAAGGATGGCGTGAACAATGGAAATTGCTGCTTGAAGTTCCGCTGCAATCCCCCGGTACTGCGGCTAAACAGGACTAATCTGACATTTGTTGAGGAGCCGATGCCAACGAAGATAGCGCTTTGATTGAGAATCGCAAGTGCCTATTTTGCTTTTTTAATTTCACCGCCGCCGGCGCGCGCTTCTTTCGCCCTCGCCCTATTACGCTCTTTCAGACGTTTTCTGCGGCGATCAATTTCTCTTTTCCGTTCGTGCTTTTTGTGTTGTGCCATTTACATCCCCCTGTAATTTTATATTTATCTTCTTCAGGAAGTCCTTACATCAAAACGGCGTCGACCACAAGCCGTCAAAACGATGTCTTTAAATTTTGCCGCAAATGATCTAATTTGTCATTCCAGCGGAGGCCGGGTTTCAGACTTTAATCTCCAGACCGTCATAAGCCATTGTAATCTCAAGCGTACTCGTTTCAGAAAGAATCCCCAGATAGGTGCGCGTATCTTCAAGGAGTTCATCAAAAACGTCGTCGTCATAGGTATGCTCGTGGTGGAAAAGGCAAAGGCGTTTGGCCATGCCCTCGACGGCCAGCTCCACGGCGAGGATGTTGTTTGAATGCCCCCAGTTTTCCTTATCCCCAATGGCGTCAAGGAGGGTATACTGGGCATCGAATATGAGCAGGTCCGTTTCTCTGATAAAATCCAGATAAGCATAAACGGGGTTTTCCGCATCCTTTTTGTGCTCTGAATCAGTCGAATAAACGACGCTCTTCCCGTCCTTCTCAAAACGGTAGCCATACGAGTCGCCGGGATGATTCTGTATCGTTCCCCGCACCTTGAAGCCGGCGATTTCATAGACTACATCGTGATGCAGGGGATGAAAACTAATCTCCGCCTTCATGGCCTGAAAGGGCACCGGGAAAAAAGGCGAACTCTGCTGGACGACAAGAGCCTTTTCCATGCCGGGATTACAGCCGTAGATCTTGATCCGGTTGCCGGGACTGTAAGCGGGCGTAAAAAAAGGAAATCCTTGGAGGTGATCCCAGTGTAAATGAGAAAGAAAGATATTATAGAGGCCCCGTGTATCCACTGCCGATTGCCCGAAATCCCGAAGACCCGTCCCGGCGTCGCAAAGGACATATTCATCCCCACCGCGGATCTCGACACAGGAAGTGTTACCTCCATATGTGCCGCGGACGGCGAAGGGAAGCTTCCGGTCCACAAAATCGTCCAAGGCCTGGTCGTCAGCGAAGGTTTTCCCCTGGGCAGCATTGAGGGCCTTGATGATCTTTTGTCGAACCTTTTCCGCATTTAGGGATGACGGCAGAGACCCCCGGGTTCCCCAGAAATGGACGAGCATTAAAAACCTACCTCCTTATCATCGATGCGTTCGCGAAAAGTCGTCACTATCGTCACCCCGGCGAAAGGCGGGGTCCATGAACATAATGCTGGATTGCGCCCAGGACCCATTGATCGGAGCGATGTCAGGATGTCATGCGACGCTGGATTAATTACAGTTCGTACAGGGTATCATCTACCCTGGGCCTTGCCTTACCTGCACCTTTTTTCCCTTTGGAGCCATCGAACAGGAAAGGTTCTTCCCCTTCCAGGAGATCCCCCATTTCCGCCTCGATCTGTTCGGGGTCCTCCCCCCTTTCCATGCGCCTGAGCGCCTCTTCCATAGCCGGACCGAGGTTCATTCCCGTGGCTTCCGTGAGTTTCCGCATGAGATTTGCCGCCTGCCTGGGATCGTCCTCGTTGATGTGATCCGCCTCACTGGCCAGCATGGACATGGCCTTCTCCATGGCTGCCTCATCGATGGGTGGCATCCCGGCTTCATCGGCGCCCTCGTCCCCGCCATGCTTGATCTTGGCAAAGATGGACATCTGTCGTTTCAGCTTGATTCTTTTACACTTGGGACAGTTGGGAACCTTTTCCGTATTCACAGTTTTTGAGAAGAAACTATAGACAGTGTTGCATTTATGGCAATAAAACTCATAAATCGGCATCCGCAAAACTCCTTACAATATTTTTTTCCAATATAATCATCTTGTTATGAAAATCAAGGAGAATTTTCCCTTCCCATACCCTGAAGATAGGCAATTCGCTCCGTCAAGGGAGGATGGGAGTAGTAAAACCAGGCGTAAAAGGGATGGGGGTGGAGATTGCTCAGATTATCTTTTGCAAGCCGTTTCAAGGCGTTACACAGAGGCGCCACGGTCCCCGTCAGGGCATAGGCAAATTCGTCGGCTTCCCGCTCAAAACGTCTCATGATTATCGTCCCGAAAGGGGTAAGGAAAAACCCCAGGGGCCCCAGGAGGGCAGAGGCGAGAAACAGGCCGGCATACGGCAGGTTTTGCGAAAAGCCGAAGGTCTGATAGAGGTACGGCCAGTCCACAAAACGAAAAATGAGATAGAAAATAACCAAAGACGCCGCCTCCATGAATAGCAACTGCTTGAGGATGTGCCGCTTCCGCCAGTGCCCGATCTCATGGGCAAGGACGGAGAGGATTTCCTCGTGAGTGTGAGAAGACAGGAGGGTGTCGTAAAGGACAATGCGCTTGGTTTTGCCCAGGCCTGTAAAATAGGCGTTGGTATGGCGGCTCCTCTTGCCGGCGTCCATCTGATAGACTCCCTCCGTTTTGAGACCCACCCGGGCCATAAGGCTCACGATCGCCTCCCGGAGTTCTTCATCTTTGATCTTTTCGTACTTGTTGAAGAGCGGGGCGATAAGGATGGGATACAGATAGAGCATCAGGAGTTGAAAAAAAGCAAAAACCAGCCATACTAAAAACCACCAACGCCGGGGGCTGTATTCCATCAAGGCCAGGAGCGCCGTCAGCAGCAATCCCAACAGAATGAGAGAAATAACGAGGCTTTTGAAGAGATCCGTGATCCATAGTCCCAGAGAGATGGTGCTGAAACCATATTTCTTTTCGATGACAAAGGTTTGATAGTAACTGAGAGGCAACTCTGCGACGGAGCTGAGCAGGACGAGGCTGCCCAGAAAGAGGAGGCCGGATGCTATGAAGGACAGACCGAAAAACCCGATAACTATGGCCAGACAGGGAAGCAGGCCCGTCATGATGATCGCCAGGGTCAGGGCGTCTTCAAAGAGAGACTCCCAGCGACCGAATCGTGCCGATTCAACGGTATAATCGCTCATCCGGGCCAGGATCTCCCCATCGATTTCTCCCCGGAAGACATCGGGGACAGTGTGACCGTGGCGCTGTACATGGCGGATATTGATCTCACCCAGACACCAGCGGACCAGGGCGCCAAAGACAAAGACACTCAGAAAAGCAAGGAACAGACCGTTGAAGACAATTTCATGATTGATCATGTTTTCAGTATGTCAATAAAATGCTCTGCCTTCAAGGATTTTTTCATCCCCTTTTCCACTCCGGGCGTAATTGCCATTGACATCAGAAGGAATTTACGCAAAGAGGGCATGAGAAACGTAACCAAACGGAATATGGACACCCTGGCAAAATTCATAGATAATTTCCATCTTTTCGCTAACCCTCCCCTTGAAGGGGACGAAGAATATAGCGCAATGAAGACGAGAATATACGCGGGCATGTTAACCATTGTTCTCTCCTTGGTAATATTTTCAGCATTACAGGCTGCGGCGTCGCCCCTCCTGATCGGCAGGGAAGCGCCGCCCTTTCAGGTCGAATCCGGCGACGGCAAGGTACTGGAGGCAAAAATGCTGCGGGGCAAGGTGGTTGTCCTCTTCTACGAATCCAAGGATATCATCGCTAAAAGCAGGCCCTTGAAAATTATTCTGAACGCTTTTTACAAGGAACAAAAAAAGGAAGACCAGCAGATGATCCTGCGCGTTCCCATCTTCGACTGCACCGGCGTCTCCTGGCCATTCAAGGGTATCTGGAAGAACGGGTTGATCGAAAATTCAAAGCGGGTCGGCATGACCGTTTACGGCGACTGGAATGGCAAGATGGCGGCTTCTTACGGAATGAAAAGCGACGATACCAATCTGCTGATTATCGACAAGCGGGGGATCATCCGCTATTTTCAGTCCGGCGTCGTCACCGATAACGGCGAAACGGCAACTATCCTGAAAAAGCTTCTGAAAGATCTGGTCGCGGAAAACCATGAAGACAAGATTATCCCGAAACAATCATAGCCTCCGGACCGCCCTGGGCGTCATCCTGATCGTCGTTCTGGTCTTTGCCGCCCCGCTCCTTGCGGCGGCCGCAGAGGACCTGCCCCCCGAGATCCGGGCAATCATCGGAGGCCCCCGTTACCGCTATGCCCGGTGGGGAATTTTGGCGCAAGATCTCCAGACGGGACAGACCCTGTATGCATACAATGCCGACCAGCTCTTCAGCCCTGCTTCGGTTACCAAGCTTTTTACGGCCGCCGTCGCCCTGGATCGACTTGGCCCCGATTATCGTTTCCGCACGCCTCTTTACAGGAGAGGGGAGATCGACGGCAAAGGAACTCTCAAGGGAGATCTGATCCTCGTCGCCAGCGGCGATATCACCATGGGGGGCCGGACCCTGCCAGATGGGCGGATCGCCTATACCGGCATCGATTACACCCAAACCAACGGCATGTCGGGAACCCAGGGTAGCCTAAAGATACCGGACCACCGGGCAGGGTTTAACCAGCTCGCCGTGCAGGCGCTACGCTCCGGCGTCAGCGTCATTCAGGGGGAGATCGTGATCGACGACCGTCTTTTCAAGACGAGTCGCGTTCAAAGTATAATCCATCCCGAAACAACCCTCTTTATCCGGTCTCCGATGATGATCAACGATAACCTCATCGACGTTGTCGTCAAGCCCACACGTGAAGGAGCCATGGCCGCCGTGGAATTGCGTCCCAAGTCGTCGGCGCTCCAGGTCGTCTCCTCTATCCGGACCGTGGCGAAGGACCAGCCATCGCAAATAGACATACAACCGGCTGATTTAGGCAAATACGTGGCGATTGGCCAGATTCCGGAAGGCAGCGCCGCCATCGTGCGGACGGTCGCGATCACCGACGCGGCCTCCTATGCCCGGGCCCTCCTGATCGAGGCACTTCGGAAACAGGGCGTCAAGGTCAAGGCGTCGCCGGTTGCCAAAAACTTCTCCCGACTTCTTCCCCCACCGGGAGATTACGGGCGCCTGGTCAAGGTCGGCGAACTTGTGTCGCCGCCCCTTTCCGAATATATCCGGATGATTCTCAAGGTCAGCCACAACCCCGGCTCCGAAATTCTTCCCCACCTTATTGCCCTTCCCGAAGGAAAGACCTCCTTCGAAGACGCTATGCTCCTGCAGAACAGGTTTCTAGCCCAGGTCATAACCGATCCCGGCAGCGTTTCCCTCGCAGACGGCTCCGGCCTGTCCCATGCCAATCTGGTCACACCCGGGTCCGTCGTGCAACTGCTGAGCCACATGACTACCCACCGTAATTACCATGTTTTTCGGAATGCCCTCCCATTGCTCGGCATCGACGGGACCCTCACCTGGACGGGAAAAGAAGGCCCGTCCCAGGGAAAAATCCTTGGGAAAACCGGCACACTGGCCCTTGTTGATCTCCTCCACGATAGCGCCATCATCAGCAGCAAAGCCTTGGCCGGATACATGACAACAGCCAAAGGACGGCAGGTTGCCTTTGCTTTCTTCGTGAATGACATCCACACTACCGATGTGCGGGGAAAAACGGAGACCCGTAAATTAACGGCGGATACAGGAGCAGACCTGGCGAGGATCGCCGAGGCAATTTATCTGGCAAACTAATAGACTAGTCGAAAATTTGGCCACAATCGACGGCTTCGTAAAAAGAACCGCAGGCAAGGCGCGCAAATCATGAGTAATGAGGCGTACTTGTCGTACGCCGTAGTGACGAAGGATGCAGCGCAACACAGCATCCGGACTTTTTACGAAGCCGTCAAAGATAGAGCTTTGATTTAAAACCAGAATCAGACGTCCAGCAGCTCCCGGATCTTCTGGGAAAGGTGGCTTATTTTGTAAGGCTTTTGTATGAAACCGTTACAACCACGATCTATGATGTTTTGCGCCTGGCCGTCGATACTGTAGCCGCTGCATAGGAGGACCCTGACGTCGGGTCTTGTTTCCCGGAGACGGTCGAAGGTCTCCCCCCCCGAGATTCCCGGCATGACCATGTCCAGAATCACCAGGTCAATTTCGTCTATCTTTTCTTCAAAGATCGCCAGTCCTTCCTGGCCGCCCCTGGCCATATGGACCCGGTAGCCAAGAGACTCCAGAAGTTCTCCGCTAACTTCAAGATTCACCGGTTCATCATCGATCAGGAGAATCGTTTCCATTCCCTTTACCGTCTCGGCGACCACGGTCTTTTCCACGACGACATTCTTTTCCGAGGCCGGGAGATAAATGATAAAGGTCGTCCCGTGGCCAGGTTCACTGGTCACATGAATGGCGCCCCCGTGCCCCCTGATGATCCCGTAAACCATAGCAAGCCCCAGCCCGGTGCCCCTCCCCATTTCCTTCGTAGTAAAGAAGGGATCGAAGATCCGCTCCCTGGTCTTCTCGTTCATGCCCATGCCCGTATCGACAACGGAAACCTGCGCATAGAGCCCCGGCGGAATCCCGTAACTGTTTATTCCATCATCCGACAAGAAGACATTCCGGGTCTCCAGATAGATATCCCCACCTCCCGGCATGGCCTGCCAGGCATTCACATAAAGATTCAGTAAGACCTGTTCCATCTGCCCCTGATCCACCTCCACGGCCCAGAGATCCTTACTTAATTTCCTGTGGATAGCGATTTCCTTCTTTGTCCTGCCGAACATGGAGGAGGTCTTTTTGATGATATCATTGAGGTTGGTGGGCTTCACTTCGTACCGGCCCCCCTGGGCAAAGCCCAGCAGTTGTCGGGTCAGATCGGCGCCGCTTTGAACCTGATCCTCGATACTCCTCAGTTTCTCATAATAGGGATGTGAGGTAGCCAGATCCAGCAGCATCAGGGAGGCGTACCCCTGGATTCCCATGAGAAGATTGTTGAAGTCATGGGCTATTCCCCCTGCCAAGGTGCCGACGGCCTCCATTTTCTGGGCCTGGATTAGCTGGGACTCGAGGCGCCTGCGGTTGGTAACATCCCGGGCAAGCCCGCGAAAACCTATGGGGGCGCCATATTGGTTCCGGATTAGGTTAGTGGCTACCTGCATCATGCGGATACTACCGTTTTTGCAGATAACCTCATAATCGAGGATATCTTTTCGCTCTCCCGTAAGATATTCCTCATTAAAGGCTTCAAGCAGGTGTCTGGTTGTTTCCGGGGAAGTGTATTCCTTGTAATGCTTGCCCATAAGCTCGTCCCGGGAATATCCCATCACGTTGCAGGCCGCATCATTGAAAAACGTCAATCTCCCCTTGAGATCGACTTCAAAATATGCCTCTTCCATATTCTCCAGAATATTCCGGTATTTCTCCTCGCTTTTCCGCAACTTCTCGTCCATTGCTTTTCGTTCCGTCATATCCCGAATGGACTCAATGGCGCCGATCACCTGACCAGCGGCATCATACAGGGGGCTAGCCTTCCCCCAGAGGGTGCGGTTCTGCCCCCGGACAAAGGGCACGTCCGTCTCCGTTACGAGGACATCGCCCAATTTGTGGATAAAGCTATACTGCTTCTCCATTTCCTCATCCCAGTCAGAAACAAAGTCGATGAGAATCGGCCGTCGTTTGCCATAAAAGGGCAGGGCGTATTCATAATTCCCCTTGCCTAGCATATCGTCGGCCTTGAAACCCGTCATCTCTTCAATCGCCTTGTTCCAGGCGATGATCTGTCCCTCCCGGTCAATAGCCAGGATAGCGTCGGGTAAAAATTCAATTATATCGGCAAGGCGTCGTTCCGATTCCCTGAGTGCCGCCTCCGCCTCCTTGTTTTTCGTAATATTCTCGACAACCCCTTCGTAATAGATGATGCTGCCATCAGGATCGTATACGGAATGAGTGCTGTTGGAGACCCAGATTTCCGAGTCGTCCCGGCGACGGGCCTTGAATTCAAAATTCTCAATGGCCCCCGACTCCCTGAGGAGGTCAACGTACCGGGCCCGGTCGGCAGGATTTACATAATATTGGCGTTCGATGTCGGAAATAGCGGAAATCAGTTCTTCGGGAGAGTCATAGCCCATCATGCGGGCAAAGGCGGGATTAACGTTGAGAAATCTTCCGTCCGGGGTGCTCTGGAAAAAGCCCTCCACGGCATTTTCATAAAAGCTTCGGTATCTTTCCTCTTTTTTACGCAGGGCTTGGTAGTACTCCTCCAGTTCCCCGGCCCGACGTTCCCATTCAGCGCACCGCTGCCGGAGTTGCTCCAGCTCCTGAAAGAGTCCCTGTTCTGTCATTTTACGGCCCTGCATGGGGTTAGTCCTGCTTATGCATCCTTTTGGATGCGGGAGAGATCAGACGCCAAAAGATAGCGGCCTTCGACCGTCTGGTCGCTACAGTAAAACTTGCCTTGACGGCGGGAGTATACCGAATTGTGAATTCCTGTCAACACGAAAGGCGCGCCCTTTCCCGGCCATCGGAAAACCTGGTCAGAGTCCGGACATTATCGCCGGCTCCGTACCGCTTTACGGGGTAAACATCCAGCGGGGAACCACGAACAATGAACCGGATGCCACCCCGGTTTTCACCGGAGTGATGCGCCGGAATGAGGAAGAACGGCAATTTATCTTGCGAATCAGCCGCTTCTGGCCAGACGTCGCTCCAGACGGGCAATGCGGCGCCGGAGAACCTCTCTTTCCGTTTCGAGGGCCGACAGCGGCAGAATTTGCAGGGCCTGGCAAGCAAGATTCAGGGCCTGTGTATAGTTGTGAGTCCGGTGTTCGTACCACTTGGCCAGCTCGACGAGGGCAAAAGCATCGTCAGGGTCCCGGGCGATCATCTCTCCCCATATTTCCGCAGCCTGGGGCCATTCACCCGCCCGTTTATGGATTAAAGACAGCAGACGGCAGGCCTGCCGCACCGTTACCGGGCAGGAGGCGCTCACCAGATTGCTCAGTATCCGGCGCGCCCCGACCATGTCTCTCCGGTGCATAAGCAACCGGGCCGCCGCCAAAAGATCCGGGGGATGTCGCAGGGAGGGACCCGTTCCTTCCACTGCAATCATTTCCGTGAGATGGGCAGTCAGTGCCGCCATGGAAAGAACATCAAGGCGATTATGGAGGAATACGTCCGCCATCAGCCGACCATCCCGGCGTTTCAGCCAGTCGAAATAGCGCTGGGGGATCTCGTATCCCGGTACGTCGCCCTCCCGCTCCAAGGATAATATGGCCCCTTCGATAGTACCGAGGCGGACATTTTCGAGACGATGCCGGAGGAGTCGGCGGGAAGGGTGGAGAAGATCAAGATGGGGCAGACCCCCAAGGGGGTCGGCGAGGCGGTTCAGGATGAAGCGTGCTGTCAGGAGGTTGACATCGAAGGCCTTGCCATTGAAGGTAACGAGGAACTGCCGGTCTTGAACCAGCTCCCGGAGGAACACCAGGGCCGCCCGCTCCTCGGAATAATCTCTCATAAAGAGCTGTTTCATGACAAAACGTGACCCTTCGAACCAGCCCACACCGATGAGAAAGGCCACCGTCCCCGTACCGCCGGACAGGCCCGTCGTCTCCGTATCGAGAAAGACGCCCCGGGTATAGTCGAGACCGGCCAGGACGCCGTCATTGGCCAGCGTGGAGACACAGGTCATGTCCAGAGGAGAGAGATCACCGATACAGCGGCAACCGTGATGGTGGGAGATGCCCCACATGGTCTCGACGCAGAAAAAACGGCCGCCCGCCGTCGTAATCTCCCCTCCGGAAACGCATTCCTCCAGGGGACGAGACGGACCATGGAATGAAGAAGGCGAGGACTCCCTTAGGCTTTCGGGGCGACGGGCAAGAACGGCATCGATCCGCTTCCGCAAATCACCGAGTTCTGCGGCCCGCGGCGATTCTCCTCCCCGCGTCCTGCCCCCGCCGGGAACAGGAACTTCTCCGGGAGGAACCGCCGCTTCTCCCGTCAGACGATGGAGCCGTTTAATTACGCTCATAACAAAAAGACAATGACATGTACAAACCTCACCTCATAGCGCATGGCCTGATCTATTGCCCATTGCCTATTCACGTTTCCCCCGGGTGTAGGGCCTGAACAGCACGTAGGTGGCCCCCGTTCCGCCGTCGCAGGAGCGGGCGCTGGCATAGGCAAAAACCCGTTTGCGCCAGACGCCGCCGGTCAGCCATTCGACAACCTTCTTTTTCAGGACCGGCTCAGCGGGAGAAGACAGCCCCCGGCCATGAATAATCAGCACCCCCGTTTTTCCCGTCATGACGGCCTCTTTCATAAACCCGTCGAAGATCTCTTTGGCCTCGACAACGGTCAACCCGTGGAGATCGATATGGGACTGGATGGAAAAATCCCCGGCATGGAGACGCCGGGCATACTCGGAGTGGATGTTGTAGCCCGTTCCTTCGATGTATTCCGGGGTCAGGGAAAGGATGAAACCTTCTCCCGTGGTCACAAGCTTCGTCAGTTGCTCTAAGGCTTCCCGATTTTCGTCCACGATTGGCGTCCCCGGAAAGGGCCCGCGGGGGTTATTCCGCAGGACTTCCCGTTCCCTTCCTTTTGTCAGGGGGGCCACGTCCTGCATGGCCTCGATAAAAATCACCCTTTC
This sequence comes from uncultured delta proteobacterium, assembly GCA_903885795.1. Classification (GTDB taxonomy): domain Bacteria; phylum Desulfobacterota; class Syntrophia; order Syntrophales; family UBA8958; genus UBA8958. Next base: position 75,062 of record CAISJV010000001.1, read on the forward strand.
CTCTTCCGGTTTCGTCACGGTCGCAGCGGCGCCTCCTTTTCGCAACACTGTCTTCCGGAGGGACTGAAGCTGCTGCTGAGGGGGAGTCGCTCCCGGCCTATCCTTGAGCAGCCCCTTGATCCCCTCAAAGGGATTGTGGGACAGCGGACCCGGTGTCATATCCTGGCAGGGCGTCTTTTTTTTCATTTGAAAGGGTACCTCTCAGCGCAACCGCAGACTTACCCGGGTCAGATCATCGGGCGTCTTTTCGGGAATCATGCCGAGCTTCTCGCAGAGTTTGACCATCTTCCGGTTCGACGGCTGGATGTAGCCGTAAAACTCCTCCAGGCCTTTCTCGTCGGCGATGCCGATGAGAATATCGAGCAGTTTGTAGGCCAGCCCCTGGCCCTGAAAATCGTCGTGCACAAGAACGGAAAATTCACACTTTTTGAAGTCCGCTTCGATATTGAAGCCCCCCATGCCGATGAGCTTTCTCCCGCCATTTCCCCTGATCTCGGCGACCATCACCATTTCCCGGTCGTAATCGATATTGCAGAAACGGACGTGCATTTCGTGGGTGATCGTTTTGATGGTCTGGTAGAATCGCTCCCGCAGGGTTTCTTCCGAAAGCGAGGTAAACATCTCATGCTCCAGGGGTTCGTCTTCAGGCCGGATAGGCCGCAAAACAGATTCCCGGCCGTCCGCAAGCTGCCAGCGGACAACATAGCGGGTAGGATAGGGAGTGACGAGGAGGTGGGGATAGAGAGTTGTATTATCTATCTTTTCCCGGTCCAGGATGATCCTGACATCCAGGGCCTGTGCCTGGCCGTTGCTCACCGCGACGGGGTTCATGTCCATGGAGAGAATCTCGGGAAAGTCCACGATAAGATTTGAAAAACTGACGATGATGCTTTCAAGCTGGTTCAGATCCGCCGGCGCCTTGCCCCGATAGCCCTGGAGCATGGTGTAAACCTTCGTTTCTTCCATAAGCCGCCGGGCCAGGGTCTGATTGAGGGGCGGCAGGGCAATGGAGAAATCCCGGAAGATCTCGACGCCGATACCCCCCATGCCAAAGAGCATCACAGCGCCATAGCGCTTGTCCTTTTTCGCCCCGAGGATCAGCTCATAATCGATGACCTCGATCATCTTCTGGACGACAACGCCCCGGATAGCCGCCTGGGGCTGAAACTTGGCCACCCGCTCCCGAAGCCGTGCATAGGCGCTCCGCAGGGCCTCGTCGGAGTTGATTCCCGTCGCCACCCCGCCGACGTCCTGGCGGAAAATAATATCGGGAGAAACGATCTTCAGGACCACGGGATAACCGATACCCCGGGCATAAGCTACCGCCTCATCAGGAGAGGCGGCGATATGGGTCGGCACAAAGGGAATACCGTAATTGGTCAAAAATTTCTTGGCGTCCTCCTCCGTCAGGACATGATTTCCCTCCCGGAGGACCCGGCGTATAATGGATTTGAGGTGGTTTTTCGGCGGCGCCTCGTTGACGGGGAGCTCGGCGGGGGTTTCGTGGAGGAGCTGCAGGTTCCGCTCGTAGTTGTACATGTAGACGTAGGTCCGGGCCGCTTCTTCCGGTGTTTCGTAGGTGGGGACGCCGCTCCGGAGAAGCAGTTCCCGACCCCGGATCACTTCTTCCCGCCCCATCCAGGCGGCAAGGACGGGCTTGGCGGCATTTCGGGTCAGGTCCACGATAGTAGCGGCCAACTCTTCATCGCCGACAGCGTTTTGAAGGCCGAAGACCACAAGGACGCCGTCAACATTCCCATCAGCGAGGCACAACCGGACGGCTTTTTCGTAGCGATCGACGTCGGCCGTCCTCAGGAGATCAATGGGGTTGCCCCGCTTCCCGTAGGATGGCAGGATGGCCGCCATTCCCTCCAGAGTTTCCGGGGAGAGATCGGCGAGGATGCCGCCGGATTTGGCAAGACGACTGGCAGCCAGCAGACCGGCCCCGGCGGCGTTGCTGACAATAGCCAGCCGGGGTCCCCGGGGCAGATTCCGAGAAAAGAGGACATTAGCGGTGTTGAAGATATCCTGGGTCTCCTTGACCCGGACCACGCCGACCCGGCGGAGGACGGCGTCGAAGATGTCTTCGGAACCGACCAGGATGTCCGTATGGGAGATTCTCTCTCTCCCCGGAGCGTCGTCGCCAAGCCGGGCCGGCTTGAGGAGAACAATGGGCTTATTCCGGGCAAACCCCCGGGCAGCGCCGATGAACTTCCGGAGGTGGCCGATGTCATCCTCCATGTAGATCATAATGCTCCGGGTGTGGGGATCGGTCCCCAGAAAGTCGATCAAATCCCCGAAATCGATGTCGATGGCCGAACCCAGAGAGGCCAGCATGCTGAAACTGATATGGGCGCTGACTCCCCAGTCGAAGAGAATCTTGCCGAAGGCGTTGCTCTGGGTGAGAAAGGCGATTTTCCCCGGTTCGGGGGCGCCGCTTAGACGGGCGGCGCAAAGACCGGCATGGGGGCGGATGATGCCGAGACAGTTAGGTCCAAGGATTCGCAGGGGATACTGCTTCTTGATACGAAGAATATCCTCTTCAAGGTTCCGTCCTTCCTCCCCCACCTCCCGGAAACCGGCGGAGATGATGATCATGCCGTCCACCCCGGCCCGGCCGCAGGCTTCGACAACGCCGGGAACCGTCGGGGCGGGCGTCGCTACCACGGCCAGATCGATATGTTCGGGGATCTCCGCGACGCTTTGATAACAGGGCCGGTCGCCGATAGCTGAGCGTCCAGGATTGACGAGGAAGATCTTTCTTTCCCGGCAGGCCAGCAGATTATTCAGGATCGCGTTTCCCGGTGATCCCTCCTTATCACTGGCGCCGATCAGGGCAATCGTCCCAGGATCAAACATGCGTCTCAGGTTATCCATAAGGAAAAATCCTTCCAGCAGCACTTTACATATGAGATACCTGATCGAAGAAGAAATTACAAGCCCTTGTCCTGCCTATTGACTTTTCCTCGAAAATTTAGCCCTGCCCCCACCATTTTTAGGGTAAATATCTCGTTGACATACGATTTTATTGTGCTTATAGTTCGCCATCACACAAGCAAGTTAGCAATTTGTGGCGCTTTTCCGAATAACAAATATGGGGAAAGTTATTTTGGACGAAGAGGGAAAGGATATCCTTTCATAAATATGTGTCTGGTTACCTGATCGAGAAAAAAAGGCTTAGCAAGTTAAAAGCAGAGTTTAATCGTTAGGTGAACGACAAGCAAAAGCTTAATGCTTTGATTGCCGGGAAATTGAAGAAGGCGAAGCAGGCATAAGGTAAAAGGAGGAATTGCGATGGAAAACACATCCGGTCAGGGTAAGCAGGCCGTAATCCCGGTTGAATTGAAGGGCTGGAACTGGGGGGCCTTTCTGATGAGTTGGATCTGGGGGGTTTTCAACAAGACATATATCTCCCTGCTGGTTTTCGTTCCCTTTGTCGGCATCTTCATGCCCTTTGTTCTGGGGTTCAAGGGAAACGCCTGGGCGTGGAGAAACAAGAAGTGGGACAGCATCGAACATTTCCGGAGGGTGCAGAGGAAATGGACCATGTGGGGCGTCATCATGCTCATCTTCTCGCTGGTGGCTGTTGTAGGCGCTGTCTTCTTCGTCTTCGAAGCACTGAAGAGTTCGGAACCGTACGTCATGGCTATCGATAAGGTCCAGGTTAACAGGGAAGTGCAGAACATCATCGGCGCCCCCATAAAGCCCGGCTGGTGGATGGTGGGAAATGTCTCCACCGAAGGAACGGGCGGGAAAGCCGACTTTTCCATCCCCGTGGAGGGATCAAAGAAGAAAGGCACTATTTCTATCAAAGCAACCAAAGAGCTTAACAAATGGAAGATCGAGCAACTATTCTTCCTCCCGGAGAATGGCGGCGCCGCGATCAATCTGTTAAAGGTCCCGCAGCCGACCCAACCATCCCCCGGGCAGGCCAAGCAACCTCCCGCGGAAGCGCCGCACATGGATACGCCACCCCCGGATAAGGAGGCCATGCAGAGCGGAAAGAACACCACCATAACGGGCGCTGCCGCAGTGAAGGCGGCAAAAGATACGGTTACGGAAAAGAAGGTCGCTCCTGGGGCCGCCCCGGTAATTGCCACTGTGGTACCACAACCGGGAAGGGCAGCGATAACCGAAAAGAAACAAGCTGTTACCGAGAGCGGTCCGACCACGAAAAAACAGCAGACCGCAAGCAAATCCAAGAAGAAATATGCAAAAAAGCCAGCGCCTAAACGGCAATCTCCTTACGACAAGGCCATGGCAAAGAAGAAAATGCCGACCGACATCGGCCGGGCCAAGATAACAGCCGGTGATTATCAAGGGGCAATAAATACCCTGTCCGCGGCCATTGCAAAATATCCCGAAGAGAGCATCAACTATCGGCTCCGGGGTAACGCCTACGATAATCTCGGGAAACGTGACCAGGCCATCGCGGATTGGAAAAAGGCAGCGGTCCTGGGAGATACCACCATTCAGTCCTATTTAGTTTTCCTGCAAGTCGACTGGCCATGATGCATTGCTTGTCAGGAACCAAACATGGTCAGGAGACAGATAGCAGCAGGGGAAACCTTCTTGACTCGAAGCCTGTTTTATGGTCAGGGGACAACACATAGCGTTCAGGCGCCCCGCGTAGTAGGGGTGAAAAGGGAAGGCGGTGCGAATCCGCCGCATGGAGGCCGATGCTGTAAGCCCCCCAACGCCGGTTTAAGGAAACCGGTTGTTGATGTTTTTCCGCAATGTCCCGGAGACAAACAAGGTCTGCGGGTGAAAAGTCACTGACCTAAAGGGTTGGGAAGGCGAGCGGGAAAGGGGTAAGCCAGAAGACCTGCCTGATCGATGCAAAAGCGGCAACGCCCAGAGCCGCCGGGAACATGAGAAAATTCATGTTCCCGGCGGCTTTTTTTATTTACGGAGGTGGAAAGGATGAAGCAGGCTTTACTAAGAGATATCAATATTTTGGACATCGTCGGAACGGGGCCGCCGGAACTGCCGCCCGGCGGTGTCCTGGTCGCGATGCGGGCGGCGGCTCTCTGCCGCACCGATGTCAAGATGATCCGCCAAGGTCACCGGGATCTCGTCCTGCCACGCATTCCCGGCCACGAAGGGGTCGGGCAGATTATCGCCAGCGACTATCCTGCCCTGCCCCCGGGAACGATGGTCGCCGTCTATCCCGGTTGTTACTGCGGAACCTGTCCGGCCTGCCGACAGGGGCAAACGGCGCGCTGCCCGTCACTGAGCATCCTCGGGTTCAACCGGGACGGCCTCTTTCGAACCATCGTCCCCTTTGACTCGGAGGAGCTTGCCTCTCTTGTTCCCTGTCCGCCTGACCTGGATCCTTTGGTCGCCGTCCTGGCAGAGCCTCTGGCCTGTTGCCTGTCGGCGCTCCGGAAATTTCCCGGCAGAAAGCGGGATAATGCCCTGGTCGTCGGGGCCGGGGCCGTGGGTTGCCTCTTTGCGGTCCTCCTCGTCTCCTCCGGCTGGCAGCGAGTCCTTATTACCGACAGTGATCCGGCCAGGCTAGACAGCGAAATTCCGCCAGGAGTGGAGATACTGCCGGCGACAACAGGGGAACTTCCCAGGATACTTTCGGGAATGGGACTTGCCGCTTCCCTCCGGTTGCTCATCCCGGCCTGTCCCGGCGGTCTCGACTGGCCCTTCTGGGAAGCGATGGCTCCGGGAGGGTGCGTGTCCGTCTTTTCAGGTCTAGAAGGGACGGGAGAGAGCGGTCGCCATGAACCGTCTCCACTACGGCGAACTGGTCCTGGCCGATTCCCTAGGTCGGGGCGTGCAGATGGCCCGGGAGGAAATCGCCACGGCCCGACCCCTGCAAAAACTTGCCGCCTGGGTGGCTCTCCAGAACCGCCGCCCCGACCGGTGCCTGGACAGGTTATTAGAAATTACCGAGGCGGCTGGCATCCCGGGAAATATTTGTTGACTTTGCGGATGTCTTTATTCGATTCTGACATATGAAATCATGGGAGGATGGTCAATGAAAGGAACTATCGGTCTTGTCTCTTTTGGTCTTTTTTTTCTTTGCGCCTGCACCGGTTCCCGGCCGGCCGATCTGGGCGCTCAAAACGGACGTCTCCGTCCCTGCCCCGACCGCCCCAACTGCGTCTCGTCCCAAAGTGAGGAGCCAAAACACGCTATCTGCCCCCTGTCCTATCAGGGAACCCGGACCGACGCCTCCCAGCGTCTGTTGAAGCTGCTTGGATCCATGCCCAGAGTGCAGGTGGTAACCGCCACGCCGGACTACATACATGCCGAGTTCTCATCCCTGATTTTCCGCTTTGTGGATGACGTGGAATTTGTTTTCGAAGACGCGGACAAAAATATCCAGATCCGTTCCGCCTCCCGTCTGGGCTACTCCGATTTCGGCGTCAACCGCAAGCGCGTCGAAACCATCAGGGAAGCCTTTGAAAAGGTTAAATGAAATGTGTCCGCAGCACAGCAAGGGCGTGAAAAGAAATCGACTTATTAACCGCTTTGGGGGTGGCTATGAAAAAGGGTAATATGAATAAGATCCACTTGGTCGATGGCAAATATGGCATTGGCGACCTTGTTGATCTTGGCCAACTGCGCAGGATATTTGAGCGGTTCACCGAAGCCACCGGGTTTACCATTGGCTTTTTGGATCACCCCGGCTTGAATATCCTGATTTCCACCGGGTGGCGGGATATCTGCGCCAAGTTCCACCGGGGATGCCCCGAGTCGGAAGCCATCTGCTTGAAGAGTAACCGGCATCTCTTGGTTCAACTCGACGAACCTGGCAAGGTGGTTATTGAACTATGTGACCATGGGCTCGTAGACTGCGCGACCCCGATCATAATCAAGGGAAAACACATCGCCAGTCTGGCCACGGGTCAACTATTCCTGGAAGAACCTGATTTCGAACGATTCAAACGGCAGGCCAGACTTTTCGGATTCAACGAGCATGCGTATTTGAAGGCGATTGAAGAGATTCCCGTGGTTACTGAAGAAAAGCTCAAGATTATGACATCTCTTTTGGGGGAGATAGCTCTCGTCGTTTCTCAACTTGGATACACGAACCTGGTCGGCAAAGAAGAAGCCGAACAGATGGTGAATGATATTGCTGAGCGGAAGCGAGCAGAAGACATGCTGAAGAGAAGCGAAAAAAAGTTCCGATTCCTGACCGAAAATATGAACGATAACATCTTTACCATGGATTTGAACTTGCGAACCACCTATGTCAGCCAGTCCATAAAAAAAATCCTCGGATTTACTCCGGAAGAGCGCCTGAAACAGGATCCTACTGAACAAGTGACTCCTGCTTCGATGGCCCAAATAGGGGAAATCCTGTGCCAGGAGCTTGAGCGTGAACAAAAAGGTCCCCGTGATCCAGACCGATCAGTCAAGTTTGAAGTGGAATACTATCATAAAGACGGTTCTACGGTCTGGATGGAAAATGTAATGAGCGGAATTCGCGATGACCAGGAAGTTCTGGTCGGATTCCACGGGGTTTCACGCGACATCACGGAGCGAAAGCAGGTGGAACAGGCCCTTCAAACGAACGAAACACGGCTGAGGACAGTTTTCGATTCTGTCCAGGACTTCATTTTTATCAAGGATGCGAGCCGACGTTATTTTATGATCAACAACTTTTTCAAGAGGAGGTTTGATGTCGATCCATCTGTCTTTATTGGACATACGGATGAGGACGTCCCCATTTTCGAAAACAAGGAAATGACCGGCGCAATCATCAAGGATATGGATGCTCTGGTTCTGCAGGGAGAAACCGCGCATTATGAACTGACACACCGTGTTTGCGGGACACTCATCAGCTTCGATATTTTGAAGACGCCGATTCGGGACGGACAAGGAAATATTACGGGCATCTGCGGTGTTTCCCGCGACATCACGGAGCGCCGCAGAATTGAGGAGGAAAAGGGAAGGCTGGAAGATCGTCTGCAACATGCAGATAAAATGGAATCCATCGGTACTTTAGCCGGCGGCATCGCCCATGATTTCAACAATCTGCTCATGGGAATCCAAGGGTATGCCTCGCTGATGCTGCTGGATCTTGATCCATCCCATCCCCATTATGAACGTCTGAAGCTAATGGAGCAGATGGTTGCCAGCGGGGCCGATCTGACGAAGCAACTGTTGGGTTTTGCCCGCGGGGGACGGTATGAGATCAAACCCACAGATATGAATTTCATCATCGAAAAGACCTCCTCCATGTTCGGGAGAACCAAAAAGGAAATATCTATCCATAGGAAATACGGGAGAGATCTCTTTACCGTTGATGTTGACCAGGGGCAGATGGAACAGGTGTTCATGAATCTTTATGTGAACGCCTGGCAGGCTATGCCCGGAGGCGGGGATATCTATCTGGAGACGGGAGATGTTCATATGGATGAGGCGCAAGCCTTTCATTATGGTATCAAGCCGGGGAAATATGTGAAAATAACTGTTGCCGATACGGGCACCGGGATGGACGAGAAGACCAGGGAACGGATCTTTGATCCTTTTTTCACGACGAAGGAAATGGGTAGAGGGACCGGATTGGGTTTGGCAACGGTCTATGGGATTATCAAGGGTCACCAGGGCATAATCGATGTATGCAGCGAGCCCGGTCAGGGAACGACGTTCGCCATCCATTTGCCCGTTTCGGAGAAGGAAGTTGTGAAGGGGAAGACGGTAGCCGGGACAATCGCCAGGGGCACGGAGACGATCATACTGGTGGATGATGAAAAGTCCGTACTGGAAGTGACAAAGAAACTGCTGGAGTCCATGGGGTACCGGGTCTATGCGGCCGGGAGCGGTCAGGAAGCAATCGCCGTGTACATGGAAAAAAGAGACAAGATCGCCCTGGTTATTTTGGACATGATCATGCCGGGGATATCGGGAGGAGAGACTTTCGATCGCCTCAGGAAAATCAATTCCGAACTCAAGGTTCTTCTTTCCAGCGGGTACAGCATCACCGGCCAGGCGCAGGAGATTCTGGACCGTGGCTGCAACGGATTTCTCCAGAAGCCGTTTAATCTGAAAAATCTCTCCCGGAAGCTCAGGGAGCTGTTGGACTGAAACAACGCTCTCCCTTGAAAATCTTCAACTATTTCCCATTTGATCAAGGATGGACAGGGCTACTTCCTTGGCCGTCGGGCCCACATCCAGAGTAGGACCGACGCAGGAGGGACACCCATAGGAACAGGGGCAACTACGCAGCAACTGCCCGACACCATGGAGGAGATCCAGGTGTTGTTCATAGAGGAGGGCGGAAAAACCGATTCCTCCCGGGTAAGCGTCAAAGAGAAAAATAGTCGGGTCAAAAGCGTCGATCCGTGAAGTCTCTCCAGCGGCGGCATAATTAGTGATGGCTCGTAACTCCTTGCCTTTTTTCACAAACCACTCCCCGCTCTTGTCGCCGATGGCCCGATCGAGGTCATGAAGATCGGCCATAAGACGCATGGCGGCCAGATGGTGGAGGCTGTAGGCGAGGCCCGTGAGGCCGTCGATGATTTCTGCCTGGTTGTAGGGAAGAGCCGCAAGCAGGTCTTTTGGTATGGTCAACCAGTAACTGGTGGTGTGCATATCCTTCTCGGGAAGGGAGACATCGCCGTAGCCGAGATTTTCCGCCGTATAAAACCTAATCTTCTTGAATCCCACCACCTTGCGGACGACCTGCACCTCCCCGTGCTCAACTATGACCTGGCGAAACCGCTTACTATCGAAGGAGTCGATCACCCGGACATTCGTATAGGTCATGGCATCGGTATAATAGCCGACCTCGACGCGATGCACGTAGGCCGTCTTTCTTTCCAGATCGAGTTTATCCACATGATACTGCTGGGATTCGACCATGTAGATGGCGTCGTCGTGGACGGTGGTAAAGGCGCTGTCCCAGTCCACTTCGGCGATGACCCGGTGCCGGCCGGCATCCGAGGTATCGACGATAACGACATTTTCCGGGTTGATGCTGCGCAGGCTGACCTCGTCGGCAGGATAGCTTTCCGCCATCCAGTGCCAGCGCCCCTCGACCTGGTGGAGGACTCCTTTTTCCTCAAGATAGCCGAGGAGTTCTTCCAGGTTTTCCTTGCCGAAACGTTCCCCTTTCTCAAAGGGTAGCTCAAAGGCGGCGCTCTTGAGATGATGCAGCAGGATAAGGAGGTTGTCCGGGTTGATCCGGCAGTGCTCCGGCGAACGGGAAAAGAAATAGTCGGGATGCTCGACGATGAACTGGTCCATGGGGCTGCTGCGGGCAATAAGGAGGGCCAGGCTGTGACCCATCCGGCGTCCGGCCCGTCCGGCCTGCTGCCAGGTGCTGGCGATGGAACCGGGATAACCGCACAGGATGCAGGCCTCCAGATCGCCGATATCGATGCCCAGTTCGAGGGCGTTGGTAGTCACGACGCCCATGACATCCCGTTTCCTTAGTCCCTCTTCAATCTCCCGGCGGAGCATGGGCAGATAGCCGCCCCGGTAACTCGTCACCGACCGGGGATCTATGGGCTTGCCCCGGGTAAATTGATCCTTGAGATATTTCGTGAGGACCTCGACATTCAGACGGCTCGTGGCAAAAACGATGGTCTGGATGTCGTTTTCGATAAGTTCCGCCGCGATCCGGCGGGCCGGGGTCAGGGCGGACTGGCGGATGCCCAGCTCACGGTTGACAATCGGCGGATTATACAGAATGAAGGTCTTCGCCGCCGTGGGGGCGCCGCTCTCGTCGATGAGGGTCATGGGCCGCTCCAGAAGCGCCTCGGCATGTTCCCGGGGATTGGCCACCGTAGCGGAACAGCAAATGAAGACCGGGTCCTGGCCATAGAAGCGGCAGATCCGGATGAGACGGCGTAGAACATTGGTCAGATGGGACCCGAAGACGCCCCGGTAGACATGGAGTTCATCGATGACGACAAACTTTAAATTAGCAAATAATTTCTGCCACTTAGTATGGTGCGGCAGGATGCCGGCGTGGAGCATGTCGGGATTGGTGACGACCACATGGCCCTGCCGGCGGATGGCCTGCCGGGCGTCGTCGGGGGTGTCGCCGTCGTAGGTATAGGTCTTGATGTCCGCCTTCAACTCCCCGATGAGCCCATGGACCTCGTGCATCTGATCCTGGGCGAGGGCCTTGGTGGGAAAGAGATAGAGGGCGCGGGTCTCCGGCTCTTCAAGAATCCGTTGCAATACGGGAAGGTTATAGCAGAGGGTCTTGCCGCTCGCCGTGGGGGTCATTAACACTACATCCCGGCCCGCCCGGACCAGCTCGACAGCCTGCCCCTGGTGGCTGTAAAGCTGCCCAATCCCCTGCCCCGCCAGAACAGCCCCCAGGCGAGGATGGAGCCAAGCGGGAAAGGGGGTGAAGCGGCCTTCCCGGGGGGGGATCTTTTTCAGGGCTCGGACATTTGCCAGAAAGCGCTTATCATTCTCCAGTCTTGCGAGCAATTCCCTCAGGGTCAGTTTCGCCATGGCTTGTTCTCCTGAATCATATTACTTCTACATTTACCACGGGGGCAAAGGTGATGTCAAAATGCTTTCCTTTGGGGGCATGAAAATTGTCGTTTTCTCGGAATGGTCTTTCTGATATGGTGCGCTCATGAATCCCCTGATCCGGATTATGGAAAGCAGCAAGTTTCACTACCTCCTCGCATCCCTTGCGTTGATGATTGTTTCGTATCCCTTCATCGAGGGAAGAGGACTCGCGGCACACCTGTTTTTGTTCATTAATCTGGCCATCTTTTTCTCCAGTCTCTATATGCTCGACCACAGCCCCCGCCTGCGCCTGTTCGCCTATGTCAACGGCGGCATGATGCTTCTCTTCGGTGTACTCTCCAGCTTCATGCCCTTGATCCCCCAGGTCCTGGAGCTCATATTTGCGGTGTCGACTTTAAGTTTCTTTATCTTCCTCGTTATGGCGATCATCGCCGATTTTTTGCACACCCAGGAGGTCACTGCGGACACCATCAGCGGGGCTGCCTGTGTGTATCTCCTCATCGGGGTTATCTGGAGCCTGGCTTATGCCCTTCTGGAACATATCTATCCCGGATCTTTCCACTCCTCCATGCCGAAAAAAGTGATCAGCTTGACGAATACTTCATCTTTTTCCTATTTCAGCTTCGTCACCCTCACGACCGTCGGCTTTGGCGACATTACCCCGGTAAGTAAAGGGGCAAAACTGCTCGTCATTGTGGAAGCCATCCTGGGGCAGCTCTACATTGCCATCTTCCTGGCCAGAATCATCGGCAGCTATCAGAGAGTAAAAAAATCCGACCCGCCGTCCACAGGAAAATAATTATGAGCCCGGAAAAGTTTTGCCCGGGAGGAATCGCCCGGGAGGAATAGAATAGATTGACAAACCCTGCCGACATGATTATTTTAGCCGCCCTTGTCGATGGCAGGCAACCACGACAGATATTAACCCTTAAAAGGAGATAAATATGCTGGAAGTTACGCAAAAAGCGAACGAGGTGATCAAGGAATTCCTCCAAGGCAAAGACATTCAGTCCATCCGGATCATAATGACCGCTGGTTGAGGGGGACCCAGCTTGGGAATGGCTCTGGATGAGCCAAAAGAAACTGATGAAGTGATCAAGGACAGTGGCCTTACCTTCCTGATCGACAAAACTCTCTATGAGGAGGCCCAGCCCATTACGGTGGATTTCATGGACAGCGCCATGGGGTCGGGTTTCAAGCTGTCCTCCAGCCTGGCTTCAGCCGGCGGCGGATGCGGCGGTTCCTGCAGCAGTTGCTGAAAACAGGGACTATCGATGGGACAAAGGGATCATAACGTGGACGACAAGTCTGTTTCCGAGCGGATGGGTAAAGCCGCCGAAGGGCATCTCCGGAGAGGGGAATACCTGGCGGCAATCGATCTCTACAGGAAACTTATCGAACGTCATCCCGGGGATGATTCCTTTGTCCTGGCCCTGGCTTGGTCCTATCATGACGGTGGCTTCATGGACGAGGCCGTCGGTTGCTTCGAAAAACTTCTTGAAAAAGAACTCCAGAGAAAAATCTTCACCGGGTTCGCTTTCGATGAACTCGTGCGGATATTCAAGCGCGACGGCCACTACGACCGCCTGGTCATGATCTGTGAGCGGGCTATAGCAGCCCAGCCTGATGACCATGCCCTCATGGGCGACCTGGGGGAGGCTTATCTGAAGACCGGCGGAATCGAAAAAGCCGTCGCTGTCTTCAGAAAGATGACCAACATGGAACCGGAAGACGGGATGGCCCATTGTCGTCTGGGGAATGCCCTGGTGGCCTTGGAATCATTTGAAGGAGCCGAAGCTGCCTACGAGCGGGCTGCGGCAATCGAGCCGACGGCGGCCGGTGCATATTATAGCCGCTTATCCGAGGTCTACCGTCAGGCAGGCCATTATGACCGGGCCATCCATGCCTTGGACCGATGTATCCGGGAAAACGCCGCCGAACCGGCCTACCATCTCCTCTTCGGGGATATCATGATCGAAAAGGGCGACATCGCCGCCGGCCTCACCGCCTACGAAAGGGCCGTCAAGATGAGGCCGGACTTCAAAGGCGCCTATTACAACCGTCTCGGCAATACCCTGGTCCGGTTCTTCCAACATGAAAAAGCCGTGACCGCCTTCCAGAAGGCCATCACGGCAGAACCTGACAATCCCTTTTACATCCTCTATCTTGCCGGCGCCTATACCGCTCTGGGCCAGGAAGATCTGGCCCGCCAGGCCATGGAAAACGCGGAAGCCTTAAGAAAATAAAAGCAATTCCGTCAGATCTTCCCCATCTTTTTCAGGGACTCCTTGAAGATATGATAGAAGGCCGTATGTTCAGCCAGACCGCGCTTGAAGATAGCGGCGAAATCATCCACGTTCGTCAGGTTGATGACCAGATTGACGCTCTTGTTGAAGGCCGCCATATTGTCTGAGCTGCGAAATCTTCCCGTGAGGAGAATGACGAAAGTATGGCGTCGCGTGGCCATGGGCAGCGCCTCGAAGTAGACCATCAGATCATTGGCGTCAGGGTCGTCCGTATCGAAGCGTTCATTGAGAACGACCACGTCATAAACATGAAAACGATTCTTCTTCAGGGCATCACGGGCATTTGCCGCCTCCGTGATTCGATAACCGGATGATTTCATGGCGGCAACGATCTTTTCACGGACCCCTGCATCGGGTTCGCAGATCAGGGCCGTCTGCATCCCTTCTTCAACAAAATCAAAAGGCATATCCGAGGCGTTATAGTCCCCGGTCGCTACATCGTTAACCAAAGTTTTTTGTTCTTCCATGGCGCTATATCGTCCTCCTTGTCATCACTACCATTTCGATTTTGGCTTTCCATATTCCTGATCGATGGACAGCTTGCCCAGTTCTGTGGTCTTTTCGCCCTTGGAGCTTTTCACGGTATCGATGCCGCGGCCGACGACGCCCTTGTTCGAAGCGTAGGCCCGGGCTGTTTCCTCGGTGATCAAGTCCTTCTGATAAAGCTCCACGATATAGTCGTCGAAGGTAATCATCCCGAAGGCCTTGCTGGCGGTGATGATTTCTGAGTAAGTCTTCCCGTCCGATTCCCCGTGGAGGATCGTGTCCTTGATGCGCATGTTGGAGCCCATAATCTCGAAGGCCGCCACCCGGCCCCCACCGACCTTGGGAAGGAGGCGCTGGCAGACGACCCAGCGGATCGTGTCAGCCAAGCGAATGCGGATCTGGGTTTCCTCCTCTGACGAGAACATGCCAAGGATACGGTTGATGGTCTGACCCGCATCCACGGTATGGAGGGTGCTGACGACAAGATGCCCCGTTTCGGCAGCGGAAAGGCCTATTTCCACGGTTTCCCGGTCCCGCATTTCTCCGACGAGGATAACCTTGGGGGCCTGGCGCAAGGCGGCTCGGAGGCCGTTGGCAAAGGTATCGAAATCATTTCCCATTTCCCGTTGGTTAAAAGTGGCTTTTTTTTGGGGATGGGAATACTCGACAGGATCTTCGAGCGTTACGATATGAACGGATTTCGCCTCGTTGATCCGGTCGAGGACGGCAGCGAGAGATGTGGATTTACCGCTGCCGGTCGCACCGGTCACCAGGATGATGCCGTTTTTTTCCTCGGCCATCTTGTAAAAGGCTTCGGGAAGACCTAGATCTTCGCAAGTGGGAATGCGGGTCTCCAGCTTTCTCAGCACGATGGAATAATTACCCCGCTGGGCAAAGATATTCACCCGGAAACGGGCCTTTCCGGGGAGCTCGTAAGAGGAGTCGCAGGAACCCTCGGCAATGAGCGTCTCCGTCAGCCTCCGATCCTGATTGATCAGGTTCATGGCAAAAGTTTCCGTCTGGAAAGGGGTTAGCTTCCGGACGGGCGGATCAAGCTCCACCGGTGTCAACTGACCCGAGGCCTCGACCTGAAAGGGTTTGCCCACCGTGATGTTTAGATCCGAAACATTCCCGTGGGAATCCAGCATTTTTCCTAAAATAAAGTCTGTTTCCTGTTTTCTCATAGCAGCCTTTTACCCCCGCATCTCGTGTTTGGGTGATGATCTTATTATCCCTTCATGACGTCTGCTTATGCATCGGTAAAGTCCGAGGGCGGATTCTTCAGCATCGGACGGAAACGGGTTTTGTCATTGGCCTTGGCATAGGCCTCGTCGGGATCGATCCAGCCCTTGTTCACCAACTCGAAAATAGCGTCGTCGAGGAGTTGCATTCCGTACTTCTTCCCTGTCTGGATCATGGAGGGAATCTGGAAGGTTTTGGCTTCCCGGATGAGGTTCCGGACGGCGGAAGTGGCGATCAGGATTTCCAATGCGGCACAGCGGCCCTTCTTGTCAATCCGTTTGAAGAGAACCTGCGCTACAACAGCACGGAGGCCGTCAGCCAAGGTGGAGCGGATCTGCGCCTGCTCGCTGGCGGGGAAAACCTCGATTACGCGGTCCACGGTCTTCGCTGCCGAGGTCGTATGGAGAGTGCCAAAAACAAGATGGCCCGTAGAGGCAGCCTCCACAGCCAGGCGAATAGTCTCGAGATCCCGCATTTCCCCTACGAGGATTATATCCGGGTCCTCACGGAGAGCGCCGCGCAGGGCCGAAGAAAAGGTCTTGGTGTGGACGCCTACTTCCCGGTGATTCACGATACACTGCTGGCTATGATGGACAAACTCGATTGGATCCTCAACGGTGATGATATGATCCTTCCGGGTCCGGTTGGCCTCATCGATGATGGCCGCCAGGGTCGTCGACTTACCGCTTCCTGTCGGACCGGTTACCAGGACCAGACCGCGGGGCAAGGAGGCCAGCTTCGAAACAACGGCCGGGAGGCCAAGCTGTTCGGCCGTGAGAATCGTACTGGGAATTTCTCTGAAGACGGCGGCGCAACCCCATTTCTGCTCGAAGAAATTGGCCCGGTAACGGGCAAGTCCAGGAATTTCATAGGCAAAGTCAACATCCCCTGTTTCTTCGAACTGCTTGATCTTGTAATCCGGCGCAATCTCGTAGAGCATAGCTTTGAGACTGTCGTTCTCCAGGAGGTCAAATTTGATCCGCTCGATTTCGCCCCGGACGCGGATCGCCGGCTGCTGTCCCGTCACGAGATGGAGATCGGAAGCCCCCTGTTCGTTCATCAACTGGAAAAAGGCGTCGATTTTTGCCATAGCACTCCTCCCCTTTTATTTTGCGGGATTATAGGAAAAGGATAGAACCTTGTCAAGAAGGAAAAGGACATAAAGGGAAAAAATCTCCAGCAGCAATTACTTGACAGAGGAGATGGAAATCATATATGGAGGGCCTCAGATTTATGATGTGACGACAAGAATACGCCGTAATGAAGCGGCATAAAAGGGGATGTAGCTCAGCTGGGAGAGCGCGGCGTTCGCAATGCCGAGGCCAGGGGTTCGATCCCCCTCATCTCCACCAAGACATAGTCCCAGGAAGTCCAAAAGAGGTAAAAAACTCGTTAGAAATAGCGGGTTTTTTATTGCAAAAAATACCATGCAGCAATAACAGAACCCAAAAGGGATGACAGCCGGTTTTATGTGGACAGCCATGCGTTGGCGCAATTATCGGATCTATATTGCCGGACAGACGGTTTCCCTTGTCGGTAGTTTCATGCAGATGGTAGGGATCAGCTGGCTCGTTTATCGTCTTACCCAATCCGAGATAGCATTAGGGTTCTATAGTTTTCTCACCGAATTATCCAGCGTCGCCGTGGTTTTATTTGCCGGGGTCCTGGCCGACAGAACCAATCCTCAAAACATTTTGCTCTCTACGCAAATTCTGGCCATGTTGCAGGCTTTCGCCTTGTCGGTACTGGTCTTTACCGGTCGTATCGACATTGTCAGCGTCTTTGCGTTTGGCTGTTTCCTTGGCTTAGTCAATGGTTTTGACGCCCCGGCCCGACATGCTTTATTGCCCAGTATGGTAGAAGACCAGAGTGACTTTCGCAACGCAATCGCCCTTTATTCACTGGCACTTGACGCTGCCAGACTGGTAGGACCTGCTCTGGCAGGCATGCTAATCGCTTCCTGGGGCGAAGGAATGTGCTTCCTGGCCAATGGTGTGAGTTACATGGTGGTGATCATCTCACTGCTCTCCTTGAGGCTCAAACCACTGCAACGTATTTCGGTCCATGACAATATGGTCCGATCCCTTTCAGCGGGCATTCGTTACGTCTACGGGCACCGGTCTATTCGCGCTGTAATCTTGCTTGTTGTCTGCGTGAGTTTTGGTGGAAGCTCGGTTGCCGTACTGATGCCGTTTATGGCTGTCGGTGTACTGAAGGGTGGACCCCAAACACTGGGCATTTTATTGGCCTCAACCAGCCTCGGCGCCCTTGCGGGCGCCTTCTTTCTTGGCATGAAAGGCGACGCGGACGGACTAAAGCACCAGATGGGCGTCGGTGCGTGCCTCTATGGCTTTGGAACGGCAGCTTTCTCCCAGTCGACCTGGCTGGTGTTATCGGCAGCTTTGCTTTCAGTGGCAGGGTTCGGAATCATGATTATGATGGCTTCCGGCAACACCATTCTGCTCTCGGAGGTCGAGGCAGACAAAAGGGGACGTGTGATGAGCCTTTTCACTCTGTCCTTCATGGGAACAGTACCATTCGGAAGTCTTTGTGCCGGGATCCTGGCCAAGCTTATAGGCTCACAAGCGACAATTGCATTAGGTGCAGGTGTTTGCATATTTGGGGCGCTGCTCTTTATTCTCGTTTGCTGCCGTCCGATGCCATCCAAGCAATAGCAGCGCCTGCAACCTGCTTGCCATTGACAAACGTCAGTCAATGATAAAGGTTGAACCGGCCGTCTATATATGACATCAAACAGCTCTATAAGAGATATAATTTTTGAACACATGATCAAATATGTTGTAATTTGTTCATCTAGGTAGCGTCCAGGAGGGTGTAAATTTGCGAATACTGTTTCTGCACAAGTTCAATTTCAACAATTCCTGGGGAGGCTCCGCTTCTTATCTGCGGGCGCTTTACCTTGCCTTGACCAAGATGGGGCATAATGTAAATGTGGTCTCACCAAACTACCCGGACAAATACGGATTTACGACCTGCCGGCTTCCCTTTGAGATGACGTTGACCTTTGGACCGGAGAAGCGTCCGGGGGAGACAACCCTGGATGAGTTGACAACGGAACAGCTTGAAAGTATGGCGGAACAGGCCGCCGAGATCATCGCTGCCAGGGAATTCCTTGATACAAAACCGGACCTCATTATCGCCAACCACATTAACCTGATGGCCTTGGTTGCCTGGCGGCTTTCAAATAGATTTGACGTTCCCTACCGCATCATAAGCTATGGTACTGATACCCAGCTACTTCTGAAAGACCGGCGTTACTGCCATATCTTTGGAACTGCTGCCCGGGGCGCAGAAAAGATACTGTCCATAAGCGGATTTGTTGCCAAAGAGATCGAGTCAACAGTTGGAGGCAGGGTTGAAGTTCTTGGTGGTGGAGTCGACCTCGACCTGTTTTACCCGTTACCATCAATCCCGAAGGTCAAAAACCGCTTGGTTTTCTTCGGTCGTTTTGTGACCGAAAAAGGTTTATGGACGCTCCTCGATGCCTTTTCTCTGCAAAAAAGCGCCGCCGAGCTGGAATTGGTGGGGGAGGGTCCCCTACGTGGTGAGATCGAGACTTTCCTGTCCACCTCGCCGCTCCGTGGTCGCGTGAAGTTGACGGACTATGTAGCTCCGGAGCGTCTTCGCGATATCCTGGTCTGTTCGGGATTGGCCGTAGTCCCCTCCACATGGCAGGAACCGCTCGGCCTCGTCGTACTTGAAGCCATGGCTTGCGGCCTGCCCGTCGTGGCCAGTTCAGTGGGCGGAATTCCGGAAATGATCTCCGACGGGGTGAACGGTTTATTGGTACCTCCGGGAGATTCTTTGGCTCTTGCCGCAGCAATCGACAGTGCTGCCGGCGATCCTTTACTCTACGGGCGGCTTCTCGATGGCGTTGGTCGAACTGTTATTCCATCATACGATGGCCTTGCCCGCAAGGCAATAGGATGACGATAAAAATTAAAATATTGCTTCCTTTGTGATACCGTGAACCGCGTCATCAAATGGGGATGCCAACATGGTGGAAAATAAGAAAATCCTGAAGATATTCATTTCATCACCCGGCGATGTGCGTCCCGAGCGTCTCATCGCGGAACGGGTGGTGCAGCGGCTGGACCGCGAATTCACCTATCACTGCCGAATCGAGCCAGTGCTGTGGGAGCGTAAGCCCCTGGTTGCGACCAAGCACTTCCAGGATGATATCCCCCTGCCTTCCTCTTCCGACATTGTTTTGGTCATAGTTTGGACAAGGCTCGGCACGCCGCTTCCCAGCCCCAGATTTTTTGGCGCCATGACCGGCGCCAGGGTTACAGGCACTGAATGGGAATTTGAGGAGGCATACAAAGCCAATGCCGAGCACGGTACTCCGGACCTGCTCGTGTACCGCAAGACAGCCCCCAGTTTGGTCAGCCTTCGCGGTGACGAGGCGGAAGGACGGCGGCTTCAAGCGGGCATGGTTGACGATTTTATCCACCAGTGGTTCATAGATTCCCGGGACGGCACCTTCAAGGCAGCATCGCACACCTTTGAACATCCGGCTGAATTGGAGGAGTTACTTGAAAGTCACCTCCGAGCCAAAATTATTGAACGTCTTGGCGATGTACCAGAGATGCACGGTATTCGCTGGCACAAGGGATCGCCGTTCCGCGGTCTGGAATCATTTGAGATCGAGCATGCCCAGGTTTTTTTCGGCCGCACCCGTGCCCGCCACGAACTGCGCCAGAACCTGACGGCAAGACTTGAGGCCGGCTGTCCCTTCCTTCTGGTTATGGGGGCCTCCGGCAGCGGTAAGTCGTCTCTCGTCAAAGCCGCCATGCTGCCTGATCTGCAATTGCCGGGCATGCTTCCGAACTTCGGGAAGGTTCATTTTGCCGTAATGCGGCCTTCCGACCATGGTGGTGATCCTGATATGGCGCTGGCTGCCGCGCTATTGTCGGCCAAGGCGCTGCCAGGGTTGCCGCCGGGGTTGGAAAAACTTGCCGCGGCCCCTCCCGACGAGCTGGCACGGCAGGTCGTACTGGAGTTGCAGGCATTGTCCCAGGCAGCGCAACTGGCGCCGCCCTGGGAAGCGCGCCTGGTGCTGGTCGTCGATCAACTGGAGGAAATTTTTGCAGAGACGGTGACCTCGACTCAACGAACCGCATTTGTTGCCAAAATGGAAACCCTCGCCCGGAGCGGTGTGGTGGTAATGGCAACAATGCGGAGCGACTTTTTCGACCGGTTGGAAACCCTGCCGCAGCTTGTCGCATTAAGCGAGGGGATCGGTCGCACCCTGCTGTTGTCCCCCGACGACGCCGAAATTGGTCAGATCATCCGTCAGCCGGCTCAGGAGGCGGGATTGACATTCGAGGTGCGTGATGGCATCCCCCTCGACGAAACCCTGCGCATGGCCGCTGCTGCCGAGCCGGGAGTGCTTCCTTTGCTGGAATTCACCCTCGATCAATTATGGCACAAGAGGACCGACGAGGGGCAGCTTACCATCGCCGCTTATGATGATCTCGGCGGCCTGAAAGGGGCAATCGGCCGGCGGGCAGAAGATATCTTCCTTGCCCAGCCGGCAGAAGTGCGGTCAGCCCTGCCCGCTGTTCTGTTCGCCCTGGCCCGGGCTGAACAGGGCGAAAAGGGTCGTATCATGGCGAACTCCGCTCCCATGGCAGGTTTTGCCGCCGGCAGTCCTGAACGCTGTTTGGTGGATGCCCTGCTGGCGCCTGCTGCCCGACTGCTTGTGACGAACGATAAAGGCGACCTGCGAGTTGCCCACGAGGCGCTGCTGTCCCACTGGGCGCGCGCCCATGAATTGGTCGAATCTGACCGTGCCGACCTGCAAGTTCGCGAAAAGCTGCTGGGAGCATTTGCGGAATGGAGCAAAGAGTCCGGACGCAAGCGGGATAGTCTGCTGTTGCAGGGCGGTCTGCCATTGTCACAGGCCGAGGATCTGCTGATACGACGGCGCGGTGAACTCAAGGCCGAGTTAATAGGCTACATTGAGGCTTCAACCGCCTATAATCAGCGCAAGATCCGTCGCCTCAAGATCGCAGTCGTTGCCTTCGCCCTCCTCGCCGTTATTGCCTGTGTAGGCTCCTGGTTCGGGTTTACCGGGCAGGCTGCGGCAATTAAACGGGAACGTCAGGCGCTGTTAAACGAGTCCCGCTTTCTGACCAAGACTGCTCTGGACATCGCCCAGACAGGAATCCATGAACGAACCAGTCTGGTCATTGAGGCAGCCCTGCCGAAGGATATTGACCGGCCGGACCGGCCGGAGTCACGGGATGCACTGGCTGCGCTCGCACGGATTTCGGAGGAGGACAGATTATCCGGTATATTGAATGGACATAAAGGTCCTGTTGATTTCGCGTCCTTCAGCCAGTCCGGCAATCGTGTGTTGACGGCCTCCGAAGATAACACCGCACGATTGTGGGATGTCCGCAGCGGCGCTCAGCTGGCTGTACTCGCGGGACATGGCGACTGGGTCGTTTCCGCGACATTTAACCCGTCGGGTGATCGTGTAGTCACTGCTTCTTTCGATAATACGGCACGCCTGTGGGATGCCAAAAGCGGCGCCCTGCTCAAGGTGCTTACCGGACATGCAGACAGGGTTCTGTTCGCCGCCTTTAGCCCGTCGGGTGATCGTGTAGTCACTGCTTCTTTCGACAATACGGCTCGCCTGTGGGATGCCAAAAGCGGCGCCCCGCTTGCCGTGCTCACCGGACACGGAGGCCCGGTCTTATCCGTCGCCTTCAACCCATCGGGTGATCGTGTAGTCACTGCTTCTTTCGATAATACGGCGCGCCTGTGGGATGCCAAAAGCGGCGCCCTGATCAAAGTGCTCACCGGACATGCCCACTGGGTTAAATCCGCCGTGTTCAGTCCTTCCGGCGATCGCGTGGCTACAGCTTCTTATGACAAGACTCTCCGCCTGTGGGACGCCAAAAGCGGCGCCCAGCTTAAAGTGCTTGCCGGACATGCCGATGCCGTCAATTTTGTCGCTTTCAGTCCTTCCGGCGATCGCCTGGTTTCCGCTTCTTATGACAAGACGGCTCGCCTGTGGGATGCCAAAAGCGGCGCCCCGCTTGCCGTGCTCGCCGGACATGAGGACTGGGTCAGAACAGCCAGGTTCGACCCATCCGGCAACCGGGTAATCACCGCTTCTTATGACAGGACAGCGCGGCTCTGGGATGTAAAAAGCGGCGCCCAGCTGGCAGTATTTGCCGGACATGAGGACAGAGTGCTCTTTGCTGATTTCAGCCCGCCCGGTGATCGTGTCATTACGGTTTCTTCGGACAATACGGCGCGGCTTTGGAATACACTCAAGAACCCGCAGCTCGCAGTGCTCACCGGGCATGGGGATATGGTCCGGTCCGCCGCATTTAGCCCTGCGGGCGACCAGGTGGTCACCGCCTCTGCCGACGGGACTGCACGGCTTTGGGACTCCCGCACCGGCGCACACCTCGCGCTGCTGGCCAAACACAAGGATTGGGTCCGTTCCGCCGTGTTTAGTCCGTCCGGCGATCGTGTGGTCACTGCTTCCGGTGACAATACGGCGCGGCTGTGGGACACCCGCACCGGCGTCCAGCTCGCAGTGTTTACCGGTCATAACGGTTCGGTTCTTTCCGCTGTTTTCAATTTGCCGGGGGATCTCGTTCTCACGGCTTCTTCCGACAGCACGGCCCGCGTGTGGAATGCCCGCACCGGCGCCCAGCTGGCAGTATTTGCCGGGCACAAGGGAACGGTTGAAACAGCAGCGTTCAGCCCCTCCGGCAATCTTGTGGTTACTGCCTCGGGTGACAACACGGCACGGCTGTGGGATGCCAAAAAAAGCACCCTCCTGGCAGTGCTTACCGGCCATGAGGGACCGGTATATTCCGCCGCCTTTAACCCTGCGGGAGACCGGGTGGTTACGGCTTCCCGAGACAAGACGGCGCGGCTGTGGGACGTCCGCACCGGCGCCCAGCTGGCAGTGCTTGCCGGCCATGAACGCACGGTTTTGTCAGCCCTGTTTAGCCCCTCCGGTGATCGTATAATTACAGCTTCCCGGGACAAAACAGTGCGGCTGTGGGACTCCCTTACCGGCGCCCAGCTTGCCGTCTTCCCCGGCCATGGGGCGGCGGTTCATTCCGCCGTATTCAGTTCTGCGGGCGATCGTGTAGTAACGGCTTCGGAAGATAAAACAGCGCGGCTGTGGGATGTACGACTACTGACTGCCACTGATCGCGACCTTCTCGACTATCTGCAGATTGCCAAACTGCGGTTTTTGACCGATGAAGAAAGACGGAGATTTTTTCTGTCCGAATCAAAGGCAGTGGCGGCGCGACCATTCAGCAAGGGAGGCTCTAAAGACCCGTCTATCCATCGGCAACTGGCTGAACGCTACGAACGTGGTGACGGAGTTCCTGTGGATTTGGAAAAGGCTTTGTACCAGCATGCATTGGCAGCGCGACTTTATGAAATAGCCGGTGATGCGGAAAACACCGCTTACGAAACTGCCCGCCGCGGCACTATTGCCCGCAACCTGCCTTTCTCCGCGGCGGTAAAGATCTGGCGGGAGGCAAAAACATGGCGCCCTTGATTGCCGATGCCAACGAAGATAGCGCCTTGATTTAGAAGTGGAATAAACCTACCTGGAACCTGCCTCCTTGCTGTTGCAACTCCAGGTATACGAATCGGCAGGATTTGCCAGTCTGGCAGAATAGGTAGCATCATACTGCAACTTGCAGACAGCGTTCATGTCCACGGGGTACTCCCGCTTGCCGAGGGTGCAGCGCCAGGAGTTCCCCGTGCTGCGGGTATGGGATATGCCGGCAGAATCGCCGTAGGCCTTCCGGCAATATGCAAGAACGTCGATACTGCGTCCGGTGCTAGCGTCGAAGTTGCGCTTGTCCTGTGCCCAGGACAAGGTCAGGACCGCTGATAAACACAATACCGTCAGTGCCAAGGTCAACCTTTTCATCACAGTTCCACTTCCTATGCTCTGCAGTTGTGACTCAAAATATCTGACGGTTCCGCAAAAAGTCCATTTCCTGCGATCGGCTTCATCCTTCCTGTTTCGGCTAAAAGCTTTGCCGTCGTTGCCAGCGACCACCGCTTTTTGATGGTGGCGCGGATTTCCGTGCTGTGAGCGGCGATAAATTGCCGTCGCCGCTCCGTCGCCGCCTCGTCACGCATCATCCTTGCCAGGGCGTTAGTATCTCCGAGAGGATAAAGAAAATCGTCTGCCCGATCTCCGAACAGGGTTTGGGCAATAACCTTGTGGGCGGGAATGTCTGACATTAGCGGTGGACAACCGGAATACGCCGATTCGATTGGACTCATGCTGAATCCCTCATAGGCTGATGAGCACACATACGCAAAATACGGGGTATAATCAAAGGCGCCTGCCGACGGAACGCGGTCTAGGCGGACTCTCCCCGTCTCCTTGCTGTCTTCGGGGATCTCTTTTTCAATAAGCCGCATTTGTTCGGCGTCTTCCCTGTTGTCAAAGACGTGGCTGGGTAACAGCCTGAGATACAGCATGGCTCCATTCTCCAGAGCGGCCTCCCGAAAGGCGCTTGCAATATCGTAAAACCTCTTTCTTGGCGTCAATCGTCCGGAAGAAGCAAAGATCATGGGAATGGTTCGCCGGGGTGACGGGTGGACGGGAGGCAATGCTTCCGGTATAGGCACACCAACTGTGACCACCTCGGCAGAATAGCCGTCCGCGGCAAGAGAGTCCTTGAGGAACTCTGTCGAGGCCAGCAACTTTGCCCCCATTTCAACAACGGCGGCGACATTGTCAAAATGGTGGGGCCAGTAGTCATGGATGTAAACCCAGACTGGAATGCAACGTGCCTGGCACCATTCCAGCAAAGCAAGACTGAACTCCCACTGTACTTCTATATGCAGGTTTATCCCGATGATAGAGGTGGCATCGGAGTGTTTTTTGTCAAGTTCCCTGGTAAAATCGGTGGGCGTACCGGAAAAGCTGAGATAGTCGGCCCTACCTTCTCCCGTCGCCGGGAATAAGCGCAGAATCTCGGCAATCATGACTGTTACGCCAGTAATGTGAGATAATGAAAAATGATGTACCAGCAGCATCTTTGACCGTTCCACAAGCGTCCCCTAAACGTCCCTCCTTAAGTTGTCATACGTCCTATTACTTGCCGGGGAAATCATAATTTCTTCTGACCCGGTAAGTGCTAAACTTTCCAAAACCCTTTGCATAATTAACTTTTCCCACATAGTCAGAATAAAACTCCTCAACCTGATAAGCAGCGGCCAAGGCGGCAAATGCCTGGCTGCAATATATCTGCCCCGGCGGAGTAATCGGTTCTATCCTTGCCGCCCGGCTGACATGACTGCCGGTGTACATTTCCTGCCCCGTAACGGGATCGCTGCAGTGGTACACAGGCCCTGCATGCAGGGAAATGCGGAGATTCAACCCCTTGGGCAGCCCTTTTGTTTCCCAGGGGGTCCGGGCAACGATATCGGCAACATCAAGGGCGAACACACCTGCATCGCGTACACTCTTGAAGACGAAATATAATCCGTCTCCCCAGGTATTTCTTGTTTCAGGTTTATAATTGCTACGGGCAATAAAATCGGCGATAGACCCCATGAATTCTTTTATAAAACCGGGGATATACCCTTCGTGCATCTTGCTGTAACCTACGACATCCCCGAAAAAGATCGCCATGATTTGCGTCTTGAAAGCCTGTTCAGTTTCTTCGCCCGTATGGGGGGAACTTTTTTTCGCCGCCCTTTTCGTTTTTTTTGCAATGCTTATAGGGATACTGATTATTTCGCCTTCATAACCGATAGACTTCCACCACCTTACCGTTTCGCAAGTCGGGCTTTGTTCCCTTTTCCCATCTCTGCTCATCGCTGAAATAAGATAGAGTCTGGTATCCAACTGTCTGGCTTTGAGTAAAGCCAGTCCAAAGAGGAATTGATTGGTATAAAAGAAGGTGTCCTTCATTTTCCCTATCGGCCATTCGGAGGCAAAGGAAACCCTTTCCTCTTCATTCAAGGTATTGAATGTGTCTTCAAAAAGTCTTTTCCAGTCCATGCCGCCAGTGGCGACGGTGCATTCCAGTATGAATCTATCCTTGTTAAAAGGTAGGGCAACATAGGCTTCACATCCTTTTTCCATGAGTGTATTCAGAAAGCACAAGTCATGGCCCGCCTTTGCGGAAGAATAACCGATGCCTATGCCATTTTTATCTATTATGTCGGAAATCCGGTTATCTATGTATTCGATATCTTCGATGATTATATCGCTTACAAAAACTGCTACGCCTGGAAGCTGAAGGGCCTTTTCAATGCTACTGCCGTCGATGCCAAGATACTCGATCAAAAAGCGGGCATTTTTTCTTGTTGCCTGCAAATCCTGGGGCATGCCCTTTCCCAGTTTGCCGGTGCGTTCGTAGTACTCCCGTGCTTTCCCGTAATCTTTCAGGATGAGATACGCCTCTGCCAGTGTGGCGGTGAGATAGTATTCGGCATTACTCAATTCTTCGGGATCGGCCAGTTTCTCTAAACAGTCCTTGCGCACCATGGACGCTATTTTATTCGCTGTTTTGGACTTGCCGAGAAGTGTCGCCAGTGTGGCGGTATTGATCCCCGGATAATAACCACCCGTACTTGCGAAGCATTTCTGATAAGTTTCAAAAGCCAGAGAAAGATATTTTTTTATGGTTTCAGGGTCCCGGGATTGCAACCATTCTTCCTTATACGTTCTGGCAAGGATCCCGAGAGTTTCCTCGTCATCATGTCCTGCTTCCACCAATTGAATCAAGATATCCCTGGCAGATTCAAGCACTCCCAAGTCGGCAAGAACCAGAGCTTTTAGCTGGAGAAGCCGCGTGTCTTGCGGCCAGGAAGACAGCCCCGTTTCTATTGCATCGTATGCCTGTAAGGAGTCGCCCTTTCTCCGTAAGTTGCTTCCGAGCTGCCTGAAAGAATCAACAGTCAATAATTCGGCATAAGTAGTATCCCCGGACGCCGGCGGGATTATACTGCATCCGGAAGCAACCAGCATTTTTATTGATTCGGCCAGGGTCTTACGATCATAGTCTTTCTCTTCCTCAGGCAACTCGGCGTATGGAACAAGGCAGGGATGCTCTCTTAAGACATCATCTCTCTTCGGCCCATATCTCCAGCCTTCGGATATTCTCTTCCGAGCCCAGTTATCATGAATGCTGACGGAAAGTTTCTCGATGATTTCTTCCAGGTATGGAGCAAGTTTTACTTTTGAAGTGTCAATAGGCTTAGGTTCGTATTTCAAGGTCGACCTCCCGATTAATCGGGTCCCTCCTAACATGGAAGCCCTCATAAAAAGCTTATTATAACAGAGCATTCCTTATTTAAACAGCCCGGCAAAGCGCCATTTTTTCCGCTTTTTCCAATTCCCCTTGAGATATGCATAATTAGCCAGTAGCGGCAGAACCGAAGTCGCCTCCGCGTAGACCATTTTTTCATAGGCCACATCTACCTTTCCCCAGGATTGGGCCTCCCTCAGGGTGGAGCTGGAGCAGGCGCCGTCCCGGGCGTCCGCCACGGTAATCTGGATGGCGTATTTATGCATGGGGACTTCCTTGCCGAGGATCTCGGCGCAGATGACCGTATCCTGCACAAAATTCTTGGGAACGCCACCGCCGATCATGAGCAATCCCGTGGTCCCCGCCTTGATCTTGATCATTGTCAACTCACGGAAATCTTTCACCGAATCGATTGATAAGCAGTTATCGGGCCGTTCATGCTGATGCAGAACGAGGCCGAATCCAGCGCTGCTGTCGGAAAAGGCGGGGCAGAAAATGGGGACGTCATTTTCATAGGCCGCCTGCACAAGGGAATCTTTCTTCTTGGCGCGGGTGGTCAGATATTTCCCCATCTCCCGGATGAACTCACGGGAGGAGTAAGGTCTGGGGACCAGGGCGTCGGATATTTCCTTGACGGTGCGGTCACAGCTCTGCAACTGCGCCTCGTCGATATAGGTGTCGTAGATCCGGTCGATGTATAAGGAGCGGAGCGTCTGGTCATCAGCATGGGGCGAACCCTGATAGTGAAGGAAGCCGAGGGCCTCGAAGAAGTCCATATCCACAATCGCCGCGCCCGTGGCGACGATGGCGTCCACCATGTTGTTTTTCACAAGATCGACATAGATCTGCATACACCCGGCGGCAGAAGTGCTGCCGGCAATAGTCAGAATCACGGCGCATTTTCTGTCTTTCAGCATCCGGTCGTAGATGTCGGCGGCATCGCCTAAGTCCCTGGCAGTAAAAGACATTCCTTTCATGGCATCAACAATGCCTACGGCGTCAAAAGACTTGATGTCGATATGCCGGACCGGCTTTTTCAAAAAATCTTTTTTCTTCATATCCTCCCCAATCCTAAAAAGATATTTTCCTTTAAATCATAGACGGATAAATGTCAATGACTTAAGAAAAACTACCTTGTCATCCCTTCTGATTTCTGATAGGCCTCGCTCCAGAAAGAAGGCAGGTCATGCAAGACGTCTGGACAGTCAGCCAGCTCAGTGAACATATTAAAAACCTTTTGGAAGCCCGGTTCGAAACCCTCTGGGTGGAGGGGGAGGTATCCAACCTGCGTCGGCCGTCGTCGGGTCACAGCTATTTCACCCTGAAAGACGACCGGAGCCAGGTCCGGTCCGTGATCTTCCGGTCGGCGCAAAAACTGCCCTTTGATCTCGAAGACGGTCTGCACATCGCCTGCCGGGCCCGGCTTACCGTCTATGCCCCGCGGGGAGACTATCAACTTATTATTGACCGGGTGGAACCAAGAGGGCTGGGGGCGCTCCAGAAAGCCTTCGAACAGCTCAAAGCCAAACTTCAGGCGGAGGGATTGTTCGATGAGGGGCATAAAAAACCTCTGCCGTTTCTGCCAAAGCGCATCGGTGTGATCACCTCTCCCACCGGCGCCGTGATCAGGGATATCATCCAGGTAACGGGCCGGCGTTTCCCCGGGATTTCCATCCTTATTGCCCCCGTGCGGGTCCAGGGACCCGAAGCGCCCCCGGAGATTATCAAGGCGATCGATACTCTGCAAAAACAGCATGACGTCGACGTCATCATCCTGGCCCGGGGAGGAGGTTCCCTGGAGGATCTGCACCCCTTCAACACGGAAGAGGTGGCCCGGGCGGTTTTCCGTTCCCCCATTCCCATCGTCTCCGCCGTCGGTCATGAGACGGATTATACCATCACCGATTTCGTTGCCGACCTGCGGGCGCCGACCCCTTCCGCAGCGGCGGAAATGGTTGTCCCGTTCCGGGAGCAACTGTGCCGGCAAATAGACGGCTCCTACTGGCGCCTCCTGCAAGTCCAGCGGCGGTTGGCGGCACGACGCCGGGAAAGGGTCGCGGAGGCAATCCGGCGCCTCAAATCACCGGATAGAATCCTCAGCGATTTCCGCATGATCCTCGATGATCAACTGGATAAGTTGACCTTGTCCATGAACCGGACCTTTGCCGGTGGCGGCCAGGAGCTGCGTTATCTGAAGACCCGCCTCACCCAGGCCGGTCCCGGTGACAGCATCGATAAGTTCCGGATGAACGTCATCCACCGGGAGCAGCAGCTTGTTGGCGGGATGCGGAACTGCCTCAAAGAAAACAGGCATGCCATGGAGCGGCAATGGATAGCCCTTCAGAACCTCAGCCCCCTGGGGGTTTTGCAAAGGGGTTACAGTATCACCCGCCGGCTCCCGGAGGGAACCATCGTGAGAAATGCCGCTATACTTGCGGTTGGGAATCATATCGATGTTCAGGTGGCCTCGGGAAATATCCGCGCCCGGGTAGAAGATGTGCTATAGAGAGCTTATTGCATAACCGAAGAAAAATGGTTCGTAAGCAGCGAATCAAATGTTTTTCGCCGTTCCATGATTGAGCTTAACACTTGGTAATAAATAAGAATTATGCGAAAACAGATCAGAAGCGAAAAAGATTTTTGAGCTGCGGCGCAGCCATTTTTCAAAGGTCTCATCGAAGGAATAAGTAGATATGGGAAGGAAGCAGGCATGGCGAAGGACAAATTTGAAGAAGCCCTGAAGAAACTTGAAGAATTGGTTAAAAAGATGGAATCCGGTGATCTGGCCCTCGATGACTCCCTGAAAGCCTTCGAGGAAGGGATCCGTTTGATTCGTTTCTGCACCGGGAAACTCGACGAGGCGGAAAGAAGAGTAGAAATCCTTGTCAAAGACGATCAGGGCGGCATCACGCCGGCGCCCTTCCCGCGGGATGAAGGCGATGCAATCTGAGAACGTGACTACTCTGGAAACCTATCTCGCGGAACGTAAAGCCCTTATTGACGGAGCCTTGGAGGAGTTCCTCCCCGGGGCGGGGGACGGTCCTGAAATCATCCATCAGGCGCTCCGTTACAGCCTTTTTGCCGGTGGCAAGCGGCTTCGTCCCATTCTCTGCATGGCCGCCGCCGAGGCCACCGGCGGTCGCGGGGAAGATTTCCTTTCCTGCGCCTGCGCCCTGGAGATGATCCACACCTACTCACTGATCCATGACGACCTGCCGTCCATGGACAATGACGACTATCGACGGGGAATGGCGACGAGTCACCGGGTCTTTGGCGAGGGGATTGCCATCCTTGCCGGGGACGCCCTGCTGACCGAGGCCTTTCATCTCCTCTCCCGGGCGGAATCAACAAGGGACGACAACACGGAGAAACGCTTCCGGGTGATCAATCTGATTGCCCGGGCGGCAGGCGCGGCGGGCATGGTCGGGGGGCAGGTCATGGATCTGCAGGGGGAAGGGAAAACCGCAGCCCTGGAGACCATCGAGGACACGCACCGGCGCAAGACCGGGGCCATGCTCACCGTTTCCGTCGTCTCCGGGGCTATCCTTGCCGGAGCGACAGCGGCACAGATAGCGGCCCTTTCGAGTTACGGTCAAGATATCGGCCTTGCCTTTCAGATCGCCGATGACATCTTGAATGTTACCGGCGACAGCGCCCTCATGGGCAAAGGTACGGGCAGCGACATATCCAAAGGAAAAACGACCTTTCCCGCCATGCTGGGAATGGAAGCCTCTCGGAGACGACTGACGGAACTGGTCGGGGGGGCGGCTTCTCACCTTGCCGGTTTCGATCACCGGGCCGAGCCCCTAAGACAGATTGCCGGATATATAATGGAAAGAAACAGATGAAAAGAATTCTTGACAGCATCAATGACCCTGAGGACATCCGGCGCCTCGATCTTCCGTCCCTTAACATCCTTGCCCAGGAAATACGGGAACTTATCGTGGAGACGGTTTCCAGGTCCGGCGGCCATCTTGCCTCCTCTCTCGGCGCCGTGGAACTGACCCTGGCGATTCACTACGTCTTTAATACCCCCAAAGACAAGCTCATCTGGGATGTGGGACATCAGGCCTACGCCCATAAGATCATCACCGGACGGCGGGATGTTTTCCACACCCTGCGCCGGAAGGGGGGCATCAGCGGTTTCCCGAAAAGGGAAGAGAGCGTTTATGATGTTTTCAATGTCGGTCACAGCAGCACCTCCATTTCCGCCGCTACGGGGATGGCCGAGGCCCGGCGCCTCAAGGGAGATAACAACAAGGTCGTGGTGGTCATTGGCGACGGTTCCATGTCGGCCGGCATGGCCTTCGAGGGGCTGAACTGGGCGGGAGACCGCAAAGAGGATCTGATCATCATTCTCAATGACAATGAGATGTCCATCTCTCCCAACGTGGGGGCCTTGTCTTCCTACCTGAACCGGATCATGACGGGAGAGGCCGTTACCCGGATGCGAACGGATATTAAGACTTTTCTGAAGAGTATCCCCTCCATCGGCGGCCATATGCTGAATTTTTCCCGGCAGGTCGAGGAATCGCTCAAGGCCTTTTTCCTGCCCGGCGCCCTTTTTGAAGACCTCGGATTCACCTATGTTGGCCCCTTGCAGGGGCACCGTCTGGACCGCCTGATCAAAAATCTTCAGAATATCAAGAAGATGGAAGGGCCAGTTCTTGTTCACATCCTGACGAAAAAAGGGAAGGGATACCTTCACGCCGAGGAGGAACCACTCCGTTTTCATGGGATCTCTTCTTTCTGCATCGAAACGGGGCAGCCTGACGGCGGCGATACTTGCCCTGCCCCCATTACCTATACCAAGATGTTCGGCGAGACCCTCGTCCGTCTCGCCCGGCAAGAAGGGAGAATTGTGGCGATCACCGCCGCAATGTGCGACGGCACCGGTCTGGACCAGTTCGCCCGGATCTTTCCGGAGCGCTTCTTCGATGTCGGCATTGCCGAACAGCACGGCGTCACCTTCGCCGCCGGCCTGGCCGCAGAGGGAATGATCCCCGTCGTGGCTATTTATTCCACCTTCATGCAGCGGGCCTATGACCAGATTATCCATGATGTCTGCCTCCAGAACCTCCATGTCGTTTTTTGTCTCGACCGGGGTGGTTTTGTAGGCGATGACGGAGCTACTCACCACGGCGTCTTTGACCTGTCCTATTTGCGGGCCATCCCGAATATGATCGTCATGGCCCCGAAAGACGAAAACGAACTACAGCACATGCTGAAGACGGCGGTGGAGTGCAAAGGTCCTGTGGCCGTACGTTACCCCCGGGGCAGTGGCAGGGGCGTTCCCATCGACGAAACGCTGGTTCCCCTGGAGATTGGCAGGGGGGAAATCCTCTGCGAGGGTTCGGACCTGGCTATCATCGCCATCGGCGCCACCGTCGACGCAGCCCTCGGTGCGGCGGAAGAACTCAGGGAAGAAGGCATCTCCGCCCGGGTCGTCAATGCCCGCTTCGTCAAACCCCTGGACGAAGAACTCATCTGCAAGACGGCAAAGAAACTGAAAAGGATCGTTATCGTGGAGGAAAACGTCCTCATGGGAGGTTTTGGGAGCGCGGTGCTGGAAACCCTGGTCGGGAAAGGGATCAATGATTTGCAAATCCGGCTCTTGGCCATACCCGATGCCTTTGTGGAACACGCCACCCAGCAGGAGCTCAGGCATACAGCCGGCATTGATAAAGATGCAATTCTTGCCGCGTCCCGGGAGCTGGTAAAAAAATGACCACGATATGACGAAGGTCCGCCTGGACATTCTCCTAGTTGATCGCCAGCTTGCGCCGACCAGGGAAAAGGCAAGGGCTCTGATTCTCGCCGGGGCGGTCCTCGTTGACGAACAGTGCGTGGATAAAGCTGGAACCCTGGTAGCTCCCCACATATCCCTGCGCATTAAGGGAGAATTATCTCCCTATGTCAGCCGTGGGGGCCTGAAGCTGAAAGGGGCCCTGGAAACATTTGCAGTCAGCGCCAGGGACTTGGTTGTCCTGGATGTGGGGGCGTCCACCGGAGGATTTACCGACTGCCTACTCCAGGAGGGAGCCCAAAAAGTCTATGCCCTGGATGTGGGGTACGGCCAATTGGCCTGGCGGCTTCGCCAGGATCAACGGGTGGTCGCCATTGAGCGCACCAATATCCGTTACTTTGACGGCCGGGGCATCGAGGAAGACCTGGACATGGCCACGGTGGATGCGTCTTTCATCTCACTGAAGCTGATCATTCCGTCCATCTGTCGCCTGGTTAGGCAGAACGGGCTTATCCTGGCCCTGATCAAACCGCAATTCGAAGTAGGGAGAAAACAGGTTGGCAAACGTGGCGTTGTCCGGGAGCCTGCCTTGCATCAACAGGTCATTGAGGAGATGAAAACCTTTTTTCAGGAAATGGGGCTGGAGGTGCTGGGAACCTGTGAGTCCTCCCTCGTCGGGCCAGCGGGGAACCACGAATTTTTTATCTATGCGAAAAACCTGAAATGAGTATCAAGCTTGCGGAAACAGCGGGATTCTGTATGGGAGTAAGGCGGGCCGTGGACATGGTCCTCGATCTGGCCCAGCACAAAGGCCGGAAAACAATCTACACATACGGACCCCTGATTCATAACCCACAGACCGTGGAGTTGCTCAAGAGCAGGGGGATTATTCCCGTCGCACACCTGGAGGAAATTCCCCCGGGAGAAGCAGGGGTCGCCATTATTATCCGCGCCCACGGCATATCCCCTCAGGAAAGAAAAAACCTCAAGGAAAAGGGGCTGAAAATCATTGACGCCACCTGTCCCAAGGTTGGCCGCGTCCAGGCCATCATCAAGAAACATGCGGCCCAGGATTTCACGATCCTCATCATCGGCGACGCCCAGCACCCTGAGGTCAACGGGCTTTTGGGATATGCCTACGGGAAAGGTCTGGTGATCAACCACTCCGCAGATGTCCGGCAGCTCCCCGCTCTGGACAAGGTATGTGTCGTCGCTCAAACGACCCAGAGCGTCGATGAATATCGTAATATTGTCGAGGAGATCCGCAAACGCTTCCCCGACGCCGTCATTTTCGATACTATCTGCGATTCAACGGAAAAAAGACAAATGGAGGTCAAATCCCTGGCGGAAGAAATGGACGCCATGATTATCGTGGGAGGTAAAAACAGCGCCAATACCCAACGCCTGGCCGCATTATCCGAACTGCAGGGGGCTCCGACCTTTTATGTGGAAACAGCCAATGATCTGGTTGCAGAAAAGTTAAAAACCTTCAAAAAGATTGGCGTTTCCGCTGGCGCTTCCACCCCCAACTGGATCATCGATCGGGTCGTCGACAACGTCACCACCCAACAGACCGAGCAGGCCCCAAAGGTAAAATACCTTTTGAAATTATGGATCTGGATGGTCAGGACGGACCTTTATTCCGCCGTTGGGGCGGGCTGCCTTGCCGTCGCCAGCATGTTCCTCCAGAGACTTGAAATTCACCTCCTGTATGTTTTGATTACTGCTTTATACGTCTATGCCATGCATACCCTGAACCGTTTCATCAATCGACAGACGGGCAGCATCATCGGCTCTTTCCGGGAAGACTCCTACCGCAGGCATGAAAAAACATACATCAGAACCGCCATTCTATCACTGATTGTTGCCCTGGGGGCCGGCTTTCTTTCGGGCCCGGTCCCTTTCCTCTTTCTTTTGATCATGTCCACCCTCGGCATCCTCTATAATACCAACCTGTTACCGGTGGGTTGGCGATTCCGGAGCGTTAAGGATATGCCGGGATCAAAGAATGTATCCATGGCCTTTGCCTGGGCTGCCATCGCCGCCGTTCTTCCCCCCCTGGCCGAGGAGCTGAACATGACGGCGGCCACAGGTGTCTCCTTTGCCTTTATCTTCGGGATCGTGTTCATCCGTTCAGCCCTTTCCGACGTACTGGATATACAAAGCGACAAGCTCATCGGCCGGGAGACGATTCCCGTCCTTATCGGCAAGACCCATACCCAGAACCTGCTCCATCTGGTATCCATGCTGCTCCTGCTGTTGCTTCTCGCCTCTTTCCCGCTGGGATGGACAACGCCGGCAAGTTTTTTCCTAGCCCCCTCCGTTATTTATATATGGATTTGCTTCCAGGTTTATGATAGAAAACCGGGTCTTATCGGGGTAGTCATGGAAGGTATCCTGGAAACGGCTTATATCATTGCGGGGTTAAGTACAGGTATATGGCTTTTGATCAGCAGAGGGACATGGGCATGAAGAAAAAAACTTGGTTTTGTACAGGGCTCCTGACAGCTATGATCCTGAGCATCATAGCCTGTGGCGGGTCTATCCGCTATGCGGAGAGAGATCCGGACATGAAGGATTTTCATCCCCGGACCATCGGTCTCCTGTACGCTGACGTGGCAGCCTATCCGGAGGCCCGGGGCGTTATCGATGAAATAATCATTGCGGACCTGATCGGCAGGCATTGGTTTGCCACGGTCTTGCCATCAGATACCCTGAAGAATCAGCTCAAGAACGATCAGGATCTCCAAAAAACGGTGACCGACTATCTTCTGAAGCTGAATACCGTGAATTACTCTGACCCCGCTCTGAGCAGACAGATTGGAGATTCCTTGAAGATCGAGGCCTTTCTCATCGTCACGGTTGATTCCTGGAACTATGCAATCGAAAAACAAAACAATGTGGCCAGAGCCGGTCTGAGCATGAAACTCATCGAAACAGGGACGGGGAGAATCGCCTGGAAGGCGGGACACAACATAGAGAAGGAATATACGTTCCTGAAGCCGGATCTAAAAGATGTGGGAAAGAGTGTAGTCAATGCGATGATCGGCGCCATGCCCCATTAACTAAAGATAATCAGGGAGCATATGATGAAAGAAAAAGTACAAATAGCAATCGACAAAATTCGACCGAATCTTCAGGCTGATGGCGGGGATGTACAACTCATCGATGTCACGGAAGACGGAATAGTGAAGGTAAAGCTCCTCGGGGCTTGTCACGGCTGCCCCATGGCCCAGATGACGCTGAAAAATGGCATTGAACGCTTCTTGAAGAAAGAAATCCCGGAAGTCCGGGAAGTCATATCTGCATAAATTTTTACGAAAAAAGGAGATAGTAAAAATGGCTTACATCATTACGGACGAGTGCATAGCTTGTGGTTCCTGCGAAGACGAATGCCCGGTAGAGGCCATAAGCGAGGGCGAGGACAAATACGTAATTGACCCCAAGGTCTGTAACGACTGTGGGGCGTGTGCGGATCAATGTCCCGTTGAGGCCATCATTCCCGGGGACGATAAATAAGACTGCAAAACGTATCTCTTCATTTTATCACCCAGAATTATATATTATTATGGGATTATTCGTTTCCTTCGAAGGCATAGAAGGTTGTGGGAAGACCACCCAGATCCATCTGGCAGCAGATTCCCTCGTCAAGCGGGGAATACCCTGTCTCCGGACGGAGGAACCGGGGGGCACCACCCTGGGAAGAAAACTTCGGGAGACGCTCCTCAATCGCGGCCCGTTCATTCTCTACCCGGAGACGGAACTGCTTTTATTCACTGCCGCCCGGGCGCAGCACGTGCGGGAAGTAATTCTTCCCGCCCTTGAGGAGGGGAAGGTGGTCCTCTGCGACCGCTTTGCCGATGCTACGCTAGTCTACCAGGGTTATGCCCGGGGACTGGATATCGAGGTAATCAGTTTTCTTGATTCCTTTGTTACGAACTCCCTGAAACCTAATATGACCCTGCTTTTCGATCTGCCGGTGGAGGTGGGGTTGAACCGGGCACGGGAGAGAATCGCCCGCCTCAACCTGGCATCACGGGAAGACCGGTTTGAAGAAGAAGACCTGGCGTTTCATAAAAAGATCCGCGAAGGGTATCTATTGCTTGCCCATCAGGAAAAAGACCGTTTCCGGGTCATTGATGCTGCGGGTTCCATAAACGATCTTCAGAATACGGTCCGTTTCCACATTGATAAGTTAGTAAACAGGGAATAACAGGGTCAGACTTACTCGTTGAGATTTAACGTAAATGTCAATAAGCAGGGCTGACCCCATAGGATTGTGGTTATGTCCTTTCAAGATATCTACGGCCATGAAAAACAGATCGCCTTGTTGAAGTCCTCCATCACCGGCGGACGCCTTGCCCACGCCTACCTTTTTCACGGCCGGGAGGGAATCGGAAAGAAAGCCACGGCGATGGCCTTTGCGGCGGCCATTCTCTGCGACAGAAAAGAGGCGGAAGCCTGCCATACCTGTCTGTCCTGTAAAAAAACCAGCCACGGCAATCATCCCGACCTGATTACCATCACCGCAGAAGGGGCCTTTATCAAGGTACAAGCCGTCAAGGATCTCCTCCATACGATAGCCTTTCGTCCTTTGGAGGGGGGACGTAGACTTTTTATCATTGATGAGGCAGACCGGATGAATCAGACTGCCGCCAATGCCCTTTTAAAGACCCTTGAAGAACCGTCACCGGCAAATATTCTCGTCCTGATTACCTCAAAACCATACACCCTGCCCAGAACGATTCTTTCCCGGTGCCAGCAGCTCCGGTTCAGCCCCTTGCGACAGGAAACCGTGGCCGCATACCTTGATAAAAAGGAGTCCCTTGCCGGTGAGACGGCCGTGATGATTGCCGCCGCGGCCGAGGGAAGTATCCAGCGGGCGCTGCAACTCAAGCGAGACGATTACCTTGCCGACAGAAAAGCCGTCATAGGGCATATCGCCGCTGACCACTCCGGAGATCCCCTGCAAAGACTTTCCCTGATGCGGCATCTGGGAAAAGATAAAAAAGACGTCTCTGAAAAGCTCTCCATCCTCCTGTCCTGTTTCCGCGACGCCCTGGTATGGAAGGAACTTCCGGGAGACCAGACGCTGGCAAATGGCAACGAGAAGGACGCCATCCAGGCCATAACCCGCTTAACCACCGAGGATATTCTTTACAACCTGCAAACCATCTCCGCGTCTATCCGCGCCCTTGAGTACAATGCCAATAAGCTGTTGACTTTAGAGGCCATGACGTTTACACTCCGCCTTTAATTCAATGAACGTCTTTATGGATAATCATGGCTGACCCGAATATTGTTGGAATCAAGTTTAAGCGGGAAGGGAAAATTTACAATTTTTCCGCTGCCGGCGTTTCCCTGCAAAAAGGCGATCCCGTCATTGTTGAAACAGATCATGGCATGGCCTTTGGTGTAGTTGTTGCGGAAATTGCTGCTCCTGAAGGCGAGCTGTCCGCTGATACTCACAAACCCATCCTTCGGCAGGCAACCGATGAAGATGTGCAGATACAGGCGGAAAATCAACTCCTGGAAAGGGAAGCCAGACGATATTGCATCGATAAGGTCAAACAGCGCGAGCTCCCCATGAAGATCGTGGATGTCGAATATCTTTTCGATCGCAGTAAGGTCGTTTTTTATTTTACGGCGGAGAACCGGGTTGATTTCCGGGAATTGATCAAGGATCTGGTACAGAGATTCAAAGCAAGAATTGAACTGAGACAGATCGGCGCCCGACAAGAGGCGCGCATGATCAGGGGAATGGGGATCTGTGGACGTGAGGTATGCTGTACGACCCTCCTTCACAATCTGGATCGGGTGTCCGTAAAAATGGCCAAGGAACAGAGCATGTCCCTCAATCCGGAAAAAATATCGGGGCTGTGCGGCCGGCTCATGTGCTGCCTCGCCTTCGAATATGACTCTTATCTGGCAATGAAAAAAGACATGCCCAAATGCGGAAAGTTGATTCAAATCGACGATGCCCGGGCCAAGGTCATTCGCCAGAGCGTCCTTAAGGGAGAGATCACCGTAGAAATGGAAAACGGGGATGAGCGGATCATCAAGATGGAGGACCTGTAAGGGAGGGACGGTTTTTATGAAAAAAAACTATTACGTTACGACACCCATCTATTATGTCAACGCCTCACCCCATATCGGCCACGCCTATACGACCATTGTCGCCGACGTGCTGGCGCGCTACTATCATCTCTCCGGTTTTCGCACCTTTTTTCTGACCGGCACCGATGAGCACGGCGACAAAATTGCCGAAGCGGCCCAGCAGGCTGGGGTCGATCCCAAGACTTACGCCGACGGAATCAGCGCCCAATTCCGGACCCTCTGGCCGGAACTGAGCATTAAGAACGATTACTTCATCCGCACCACCGATGAAAACCATGTACAGGTAGTCCGCACGATTCTTCAGAAGGTTTACGATACGGGGGACATCTATTTCGGCCATTATGAGGGACATTACTGCGTAGGCTGTGAGCGTTTTTACATGGAGAAGGAACTTGTGGACGGGTTATGTCCCGATCATCAGTGCGAACCTGAATTTCGAAAGGAAAGCAATTATTTCTTCCGAATGAGCAGATACCAGGACTGGCTTATCCAGTACATTCAAGAACATCCCGATTTCATTCGCCCCGAACGCTACCGCAACGAGGCCTTGGCGTTTCTTAGAGAACCCCTGGAAGATCTCTGCATCTCCCGTCCGAAGACCCGCCTTACCTGGGGCATTACCCTGCCCTTCGACGATAATTATGTGACCTATGTCTGGTTTGACGCGTTGATCAACTATATTACCGGTGTGGGCTATCCCGATGGGGAGAACTTCCGGACCTTCTGGCCCGTAGCGGAGCACCTGATCGCCAAAGATATTCTCAAGCCCCACGGCATCTACTGGCCCACCATGCTCAAGGCGGCCGGGATCGAGCCCTACCGGCATCTCAATGTTCATGGGTACTGGAATGTGGACCAGAGCAAGATGTCCAAGAGCCTGGGAAACGTGGTCAAGCCCCTGGACCTGAAAGATAAGTACGGCCTGGACGCCTTTCGCTATTTCCTCTTGAGGGACATGGTTTTCGGCCTCGACTCCAGTTTCAGCGAGGAGAGTTTCGTACAGCGGGTCAATGCGGATCTGGCCAACGATCTTGGCAACTTGATCAGCCGGGTAATGGCCATGGCGCTGAAATATTTTGACGGCGCCGTTCCCCAACCGGGTGCGACGTCTGACGCGGATCAGGTCTTCGCCGCTACCGCCCGGAGGACGCTGGCGGAGGTTGAGGTCTGTTTTCAGGAATTGGCCCTCCATAAGGCCCTGATGGCCATCTGGGGATTTATCAGTACGGCCAACAAGTTTATCGTCGAGAGCGAACCCTGGACATTGGCCAAGGATCACGAGCAGAAGGACCGTCTGGCAACTGTTATCTACAACCTTCTCGAAGCCCTGAGGTGCATAGCTGTTTTCATTGCCCCCTTCATACCGGATACGGCAAAAAAACTGCTGGCCCATCTTGGCATCGACGACCCGGAAACCCAGGATTTCTCAACCCTGCAAGATTGGGGCAGGTTGCCTCCGGGGAATCCTTTGAAGAAAATTGAGGCCCTATTCCCAAGGATTGAGGTCAAAAAGGAAGAAAAAATGGAAACACAAGAAAAGGCAGCCCCGTCCTTCAAACCCGAGATCGCTTATGAAGACTTTGAAAAAATCGACCTAAGGGTGGCCAGGGTCCTGGAGGCAGAGCTGGTGCCAAAATCCAGCAAGCTTCTGAAAATGAAGATCGACATCGGCGAGGAGCGGGTGATCGTGGCCGGGATGGGAAAGGATTATAAACCGGAAGAGATCGTGGGCAAGATGATCGTTGTGGTCGCCAATCTCAAACCGACGAAACTCATGGGCGTCGAGTCCCGAGGGATGCTGCTGGCCACGGATACGGCTGATGGTCTGACCCTGTTATCCTTTGACCGGGTGCCGGAGGCGGGCGCGAAAGTCCGCTGATTCCGATTCCAAATCAAAGCGCTATCTCCGTTGGCTTCGTCAGCGGCTCCTCGGCGTGTTTCCATATACGCCTGCGTCGCCTCTTCCTTGCCACCTCGATTTCATCTTTGATTTAGAATCGGAACAAGTATGCCAAGTTTCACTCGGAGATGGCGTTTCCCCCCATCTGCTTGGCTCGACGAAGGGCCGCCCCGGCTTCGCTGAAGAGGCCATCCGCATCCTGCTCCGGTTTCATCTGGGCTACCCCTACTGAAACAGTAGGGTGGTCCACAATCTTTTCCTCCGCCATAATGGGTGTCGCCTGGTCAATGCTCTTGAAAAGGCGCACGGCAATTCCTCTGGCCGTTTCCATGTCCGCATCGGGCAGAAGAATGGAAAACAGGTCCGAATCATACCTGGCAATTATCTCCGTGGACCGGAGATTTTGGTTCAGACCGCAGGCCATAGAATATAGAACCCGGTCTCCGCATCGGCGGCCGTACTTGTGGTTGAAAGCCTTGAAACCATCGATATCGATGAGCACAAGGCTCAGGGGCTTGCCGGAATGTGAAAAGCGCTGGCACTGACGTCCCAGCAATTGATCAAACCATTTCCGGTTCGGAAACCCCGTCAGGGCATCGACATTCCCGTATTGACGTTCCTCCTGATCCAGATCTACCCCCCCGGACACCACCGAATCGGCGTGGCGGAGACGTTTAGTCAGGGTGTAAAGGAGATTACAGGCGATGGCATGGGAGGAATGGACAAGGGACCACAGAATATCCTCATCCATCGCCACCAGTTGACAATCTTCATCAGCCACGACAAAAGCCGTCGTCGGTTGCTGATCGATAACAGACATCTCGCCGACACTCTCGCCGGTACCAAGAACCGTCACGGGATCACTATCCAAGGTGTTGAGATGAATACGAAGCCTTCCCTGCATAATAAAATAGACTGTCCAGTTGGATTGCCCGGGCCGGAAGATAATCTCCCCCGCCTTCACAGTGTGGACCTTGCATAAATCAAAGATTCCCTGAATAGATTCAAGATTTATGGATCGAAAAAGACTAATTCTCTTCAACAGATTCGGATCGATACAAGCTGCCGTGTCTTCCATAGCTTATTCTTTGCTCATTCTTTCAGCCCTGTCGGGGCCTTAAGGGGGACTTCCTCCAGTTTGATGAATGTTTCCATGACCTTCCTCGTGTCCCCTACATACAGTTTTTTAAAGAGAAAGGAAAACTGTTTTTCCAGTTCCGCCCCCAGGGCGCTCAGATGGTCGGTTGGAAGTTCCCATAGGTCCCGCTTGAATGGTC
Source organism: uncultured delta proteobacterium (assembly GCA_903885795.1). Taxonomy (GTDB): domain Bacteria; phylum Desulfobacterota; class Syntrophia; order Syntrophales; family UBA8958; genus UBA8958. The sequence goes on from CAISJV010000001.1 coordinate 117,886, forward strand.
CAAAGCCCTTTTTCCGGATCTTGTAAAGGAACTGCTCTTCCGTATCGCTCTCCTTTTTTTCCCCGCGGCACTCCTTGTTCAGATAATAGTAAATGCGGTTTTTTATGTCGGCGGGAAGATGTTGGCTTTCATAAATGATGTTCTGAAATCCCGTGGCCAGATGAACCTCCGCAGTTCCGACGGCGGGAAAGCGATCAAAGGCCTCTTCCGGCAAGGTGGATGCCCCATGCTGGACCGCTCCGGAGAGACCGTAAGTCTCCCGGGCCGCCTCGGATAGTTTCGCCAGGGTGTCGAAATCCAGTTTGACCTCCGCAACAGACCCATCCGGCATGGGCACGCCGCCATGGCTGGTGCCCGTCTGCACACTGATTTTACTGATCCCCTTCATGGTCTCGTCGATCTGCTGCAATTCCTCCCGATAGCCCTCCATAAAGGCAGCCAGTTCTTCCACGGTGCTGTTCTTGCCTCCCACCTCGCCAATCTCACCGCCCACCGAGATGGTAATCCCTGCCGGCTCCAGATCCCGGATCATGGTGGTCAATTCCGCCGCCAGAGTATAGTTGAGTTCCTGCTGTTCCTTAACCGTCTTTTTCGTTAAATCCACGAGGGTTGAGGTATCCACATCGATATTGTAAAACCCCGCTTCAATTGCTTCCCAGATCAGATCCTTGACAGCCTGGACCTCTTGGTCCGGATCTTTGGCGAATTTGCCGGCGTTAATCTGAAAGTGGTCTCCCTGCAGGAAAAGCGGCCCCCGATACCCGACCTTGATCGCCGCCGCCGTCACGGCGCAGGTGTATTCCTCGGGACGTTGCCGGGTGTATTCGACCTCGGAACGGGCAATTTCGAAAATAACGGGGCCAACATTTAATTTCATCGCTGCCCGGAGCACTGCCTGGGCGCTGTGATAGGTGAGGGCGCGAATATTGATGGCCGGAACGGTAAATCCCGCCGCCTCCTTGCGCCCCATGGCCTCGTAAAGGGGCTGGATCGAGGCCGAATGAATGCCCGCTGCCGCCCCCGCCCGGCGGATGATCCACCTTGCCGCCTTGCGGACATTCTCGTGGTCACTGAAAACAGCGGTGTAAATCAAATCGTCGACAAATGTTTTTTGCAGGCCAACTGCATCGAGGATCTCCACATCATCCCCCACGATCCGGAGAATCCTTTCCATCCCCTTTTTCAAGTCCTCCCGTTCATTATAAATCAAGGCAGAACCTCCTCTAAAAACTCCCTGGCCTTTTTCACTTCAAAGCGGCTGCCGATATAGATGGGGCTTCGTTGTCCGATGTCTTCCACAGGAATATCAAGAATAAGCTGATTGCCGTCGGTCGCCTCACCCCCGGCCTGCTCGATGAGAAAAGCCATGGGCAAAAGTTCGAACAGCAGTCTTAGTTTTCCCTGGGGGCTTTTCTTGAGGGCGGGATAGGTGAAAATGCCGCCATTCTTGATGATGACCTGATTGATGTCCGGGACAAAGCCACCACTGTAACGCAACTTGTAGCCCTCGGCCTCCAGATATTCCACAAAACGCAGATGCTCCGGGGTCCAGTCCTTGCGGAGGCCGCCCAAGCCGTAGATATCTCCTTTTTCCTTGAGGCGGATGTTCTCCTGGGAGAGAACATATTCCCCTTCCCGGTTGAGGACGAATTCATGGGTCCCCTTGCCGGCGGAATAGACCATCGTGATCAGGGGACCGTAAGTGATATAAAGGGCCGCCACCATGGTATCCCGCCCTTTGCCGTACATGGCGCCGTTATGAATGCCGATGATCGTACCAATGGCCAGATTGGAATCCACAAGGGAAGATCCGTCTAAAGGATCGGCGGTCACAAAATACTTTTCCGCCCCTTTGCCGATATGGACGATCTGATCCTGCTCCTCCGATGCGTATTCCCTGACGAAACCGGAAAACTGGAGCTGGTTTTTCAGGATCGCATCGGAACTCTTATCCAGAGCCAATTGTTCCTCGCCGAAGATGTTTTTAAAACCTGCCAATTTCCGGTTAGATTCATGAATTTTGGCAGAAATATACTTCCCCGTGACGGCAATCTGCCAGATCAGGCGCCGCAGCTCCGTTTCCACCCCTGCCATCCACATGTGCCTTCTAAGATCCACGCAGAATTTTGTGTAATCAGAAATACCTTCTCCCATGGCTTATCAACCTCGCAATTTTGCCCACCGTTACCAATGAATGACTATTTTGACAAGATGAATTTTACATCAATAAATGCCGGCCTGGCAGCCCCCGGCGAGAACACCGCCAAGTTCGCGGCACTGGGCCAGGATCTCCCGGGTAATGAGCCCCCGGGAGATAACAGGGTTATAAACAGGTTTGAATTTGTATCCAAGGGCAATCCGTTCGATGGCCTTGAGGGCCCCCGTACCATCGTTGCCGGCGCTGATGAAAACAACATAGGGTTTCCGGAAGACCTTGTCCTGGGCGGGATAATAGGTCCGGTCAAAGAAATCCTTTACCATCCCGGACATATAGCCGAAGTTCTCCGGGGTGCCGACGGCCAGGCCGTCAGCCTTGAGCAGATCTCCCAGGGTAGCCTCTCCCGCCTTCTTGCAGACGACATCGACATCCCCAATGTCGCGGGCTCCCGCGGCCACCTCCCGGGCCATTTTTTCCGTGTTGCCCGTCTGGGTGTGGTAGACGATTAAAATACTGGTCATGGGAACGCTCCATAATTTCATTGGGAAACTGCTTAATTTACTTCCTCGAAATAGGCGTCGGCAACACCCTCCAGGAGCTGAAAGGCCTTTACACGAACGAGTATGAACTGCGCCTGACGATCCTCGATGAAATCCTTGAGATGAGGATGCCTGTCCAGAAGGCGCCGACGGATCTCTCCGGTCTTAGCCTCGTCCTTTACACCTTCATATAGTCCGGTAATCGTAAGGGCCTTGGCCTTATACCTTCTTTCCCCCCGGTCCGTTTCCCGAGAATCGATGAGGAGGCTGACCCCTGGGTTTCCTTCCAAATTTTTAAATTTTTTAGTGTTTTTATGGGTAACCATGTAGATTTCCCTACCGTCCTCCGCAGCGGCATAGGACATCAGGGAACAGTGCGGCGCTGCACCGGCCACTGTCGCCAGAACGCAAACGTCATTGTCCTCGATCAATTCTCTTATTTTTTTATGCATAGCGGCAAAACCTCCTGTCATTAAAGAATATGGTCTGATCCTGCAATCGATCCTGTCAACAGGGATAACTATACAACAAAAATGAAAAATAATTAAGACAATTGGCGAGAGCGCCAAGTCATGAACTTTACTTGGCGGAAAATTTCGGATATGTTTTTTATCATGCTTTCCATGGTAAGGGTTCTTATAAAGTCGATAGGGGAACGTTGACTCCTTTGTCCACAATGATTACGTTGTCCTTAAGTTTGAGGTCCTAATGTCCAAAGAGAAATTTCCTGTGACGCCGGCCATACGGGCGCTGAAAATCCATGACGCCGAGTTTATACTCCGCTCTTACAGGTATATAGAGCGGGGGGGAACGAGGGTTTCCGCAGTGCAGGCCATCGGGGGATTCTCGCCGAAATGACCCCGGCGGAGCGGGTAAGGATACTGCGTCCGAAACCGGTGAATGTGGCAATTGAAAGGTAAGAGGCCATGACTACAGAAAAGGATCAACTCATTATCCGCTGTCTCACGTGTGGCACGAAAAACCGCATCCCCAGAGAGCATATGCAGGATCGACCAACCTGTGGAAAGTGTCGGGCCCCTCTGGATGACATGATTATCCGCTGCCTCAGTTGCGGCACAAAAAACAAGATGCCGGAGACGCGTCTCAACGATCGCCCCCTGTGCGGTCGCTGCAGCGCCCCTCTGGTGGTCAGCAGCGATACGGGGAAACCCTTCGATACCACTGATGCGACCTTTTCCCGGGAAGTCCTGACCGTAACGGGCGCCGTTATTGTCGATTGCTGGGCCCCTTGGTGCGCCCCCTGCCGCCAGGTGGCCCCTGTTCTCGATGAGCTGGCCGCGAAATACGCCGGGGGAATCAAGATCGCCAAGCTCAATGTTGATGAAAATCCCGTTATCGCGGCTCAGTACGATATCCGCAATATCCCCACGTTGTTGTTTTTCCGGGAAGGAAAACTGATCAATCGGGTTACGGGCGCCTTGCCCAGGGAAGAGATTGAACGGCATCTCCTGGCCGTTATGAAAACCAATTAACCAGCAAAGGATGGAACTAGCTATGGCCGTCGTTTATAACTGTCGCGTCTTCAAGGTTTTGGAAGAAGATGTCCAACTGCCCAACGGCCACCGGTCCAGTTTGAGCTGGATCGACCATAAACCCTGCATCGCCGTGGTTCCCGTGGATGATGAAGGTAATTTCCTGCTTATCCGGCAGTACCGTCATGCCACCGGCGGGTATCTGCTGGAAATCCCCGCGGGCAATATCGATGAAGGGGAGTCTCCGGATCTCTGTGTCCAGAGGGAACTGGGAGAAGAGACCGGGTTTCAGGCCCGCCGGATAACCAGCCTTTTTGAAGGGTATCTGGTTCCCGGATATGGAAATGAATACATGTATTTCTATCTTGCCCAGGAACTCTATGCGGCGCCCCTGCCTCCTGATGACGACGAGGACATCGAAATAGTCAGGATGTCACCGGGAGAGGCCAAAGACAAACTCCTGGGGGGAGAGATTCGGGACGCCAAAACGGCCCTGGGGATTACCCTGGCCATGGAACGCCTGAGAATTGGTCATGAAAATCTCATGACGGCTTGCCATCACAAATGATAAAGGTCACCGGAAGATCTTGTCCCGCCGTTGCAGTTCTATTTCCAACCGCTTGAGTTGTTCGATGTTCTTTTTCAGCTGCTCGTTTTCGTGCCGCAACTGCACACTTTCTTGTCTTAACTGCTCGTTTTCCTTGTTTAACCGAGACAGTTCACTTTGCGCCTTCAACTGGTCGGTGCGGCACTCCTTTTGTGTAAGCTCCCACAGCGCCTTAATCTTGATGCAGGCCTGCTTTTCCTTTTCCGCCTGCTCACGGGCTGTCTGTGTATCATCCATGAGGGTCAGGAAGCTCTTGGCGTAACCTCGCCACTTGCTCTTTGGATATTTATTTATCAGCAGTCCAAAGGCTTCTCGGGCCCTGCTGTAATCAACAGGGCGTTCATCGCCGCTGAGCTGTGCATAACCTTCCTGGAAAAGGGCCGTATCGGACTGAAAACGCACCGCAAGACTGCCGGGAGGCTCTGTGGGAGCATTCTTCGCAGCGCAAGCCCCCAAGGAGACCATGAAGATGATCAAAATGCTTATCCTTATGCCTATCTCTATCAAGGAAGTCTGCCTACGCAAAGTCCGTTCCCCTATCATTTGACAAGTTCAAATTTTGTGGAGTCACGCAAAAATATTCACCCGGATGTCCGGGCATCCATATCCTCTTTCTTCACGTATTTGTTCCCCGAGAGGGTTTTGCCATAATTTTTTACCTCTGCAGCCATCTTTGCCATCTCCAGCGGGCTCCGGTAGAGGGAACCATTGCCGGTGACAATGGAAAGGGTCACCGTAACGAGGGGAAAGTCCCGCAACTGGCCCTGACGGTCCTTGGCAAGGATAAAACCCCGCTGCTGATCCTCTTCGCTATAAAACTTCCGGATCCGCTGATCAAATTCTTCGACTATGCACCGACACATCGCCTCGGCCCGCAACGGCTCCGCGATCATAATGAAGTCGTCTCCCCCGATATGGCCGATAAAATCCACCATTTGTCCCCATTTCTGCTTGCAGTCCACCAGGATAACGGCCACTTCCTTGATGACCTCGCTTCCCCAGGCATAGCCGTAATGGTCGGCAAAGGGCTTGAAGTTATCGAGATCCAAATGACAAAGGGAAAAGAGTTCCTGCTCCCGGAGGCGTCGTTCAATTTCCTGCTCGATAGCCAGATTCCCCGGCAATCCCGTCAAGGGGCTGGCATCAAGGTGCAGGGTTTCCAGGATCTTCAGGCGCTTGATCATGACATTGAATGCCTTGGCCAGACTGCCAATTTCATCCCGACGTTGAATGTTGATTTGCCTGTCAAAGTGCCCCTCCGCGATGAAACCGGTTGCTTTTTCAAGCTTTCTCAGGGGACGGGAAATATTGAAGGTAATGGCCGCCGCCAGGAACAATCCGACAAGAAGACTGGCCCCTGTCAGGAGAATCGTCATCCGTGACGCTTCCTGCCCCTTGATATTAATGGCGTTCATCCTGGTATCGATATCCTTTTCCGACTGCATCTGGAGCGAACGCACAGAAAAAGCCATCTTTTCTACAATTCTGCGCCCCTCTTGAGACGACAGGACCACTGCCTCTTCGATGCGTTTTTCTCCTACGAGGGATGTTTCTTTGAGGAAATTTGCATTATATTGACTGAACAACAGGGATAATTGATCCACTGTATTGTCCCGTCCCGGGGGGCTATCCTTTTTCATAATTGCCAATTGGGATTGAAAATCCTGACTTCGGGCCCAGAAGATGTCTGCCATGGAGGGGTCTTTTAAAATCAGATATTTCTTCTCCGCCCCTTCCCATGTCATAAGCGTTTCCATCATCTGTTTTTCAGTCTCCAGGAGCCGAAAATCCTGATGGATAACCGTAAAGGCAAGCTTATTGAGATCTCGCAGATGCCCCACGGCAAAGGCGCTGGCCAGGACGGTCAGAACGGCCATGGCCAGATAACTCAGGATCAGCTTGCTGCGGATATTCAGTATCATATCGTTTTCGTATCATATTTTTTCTTGTGGCGTAAAGACCAAAAATCATTTGTCATGAGAAAATAGCGATAATAATTCATCAGCAATGATGCAAGATCAGAAAAAATCTGATAGGTAGGCAGAGTATGGAAAATCCGGAAATTCAATATGGCGCCCTGGTCAGGACAGGGCTGAAAATGGGTGTCCGCAAGGGTTGGGATGGATTTGTCTGGATGATGAAAATCGTCCTTCCCATTTCCCTGTTGACCACCCTTCTGGACTGGAGCGGCTGGATAGGTCGTCTTGATTTCCTCCTGACGCCGGTCATGGGAATCCTCCATCTGCCACCGGCCGCCGCCCTCCCCCTGCTGATCGGCATGCTGGCCAATATTTACGGAGCGATTGCCGCCATGGTCGTTCTGCCCTTAAACGAGGGACAGATGACCCTGATCGGCATCTTCCTGCTCATGGCCCACAACCTCATTCAGGAGGGGATAATCCAGGGAAAATCGGGGATTAACCCTGTAAAGGCAACGCTGTTCCGGATAATAACCGCGTCCGTTACCGTGATGATCGTCGGTCCGTGGCTGGTTTCCGGCCCCGCTGCGACAACCGCGGCAGGCGTTCTGCCGCCGATCCACCTGCCCTTCGCAGACATGATATGGCAGTGGTTCCGGACGACCGCCATCCTGTGCTTCAAGATCTTTTTGATCATTATGTTCATCATGACCCTCCTGGAGACCATGAAGTTCCTGGACTGGATCAACTATATCGTCCGTTTTTTTTCTCCCCTTCTCAAACTAATGGGACTGGACGCCAAAGTCGGGCTCCTCTGGATGACGGCAATCATTTTCGGCCTCGCTTACGGCGGGGCGTTAATCGTCGAGGAGGCCAAGGCGGAGCACCTCTCCAAAGAGGATCTCGAAATGCTCCATTTTTCCATCGGCATCAACCATTCCATGGTCGAAGACCCCCCCCTGTTCATTTCCGTAGGATTGAACGCCTTCTGGCTCTACATTCCCCGTATCGTCGTCGCGGTGATCACGGTCCATCTCATCCGACTCTGGTATCGTTTCCGCCGTTAAGCCTGAATCAACAGCGTGATGATAGAAATAGCGGTTTCGCAAGAAGTGATTTCCCCCTCCCCTTCAAGGGGAGGACCGGGGTGGGGATGGGCTTAACATTTTCCTTATTGCCCCTTGCCCGGAAAAACTTCTTTTGCTATATGTAACTAAACAATGAAAAAGGGGAGGTTGGGTGCATGATCTACAATGAAGAATTTGAAACCCTGCCCAGGGAGGCCCTCGAGGCCTTGCAGTTGAAGCGGCTCCAGCAGGTGGCGCAGCGGGTATATCACACCGTGGGTTTCTACCGAAAAAGCTTTGATGAGGCGGGAGTAAAACCGGATGACCTCAAAACCCTGGGAGACTTGAAGCGCCTCCCCTTTACCACCAAACAGGATCTCCGGGACGGCTATCCTTTTGGCCTCTTTGCCGTCCCCATGAGCAACGTGGTGAGGCTCCACGCCTCTTCGGGGACCACGGGGCGGTCCACCGTGGTGGGTTATACCCATCGGGACATTGAAACCTGGTCGGAACTCATGGCCCGTTGTTTCGTCGCCGCGGGCCTGACAAAAAACGACATCATTCATAACGCTTACGGGTATGGTCTTTTCACGGGCGGCCTCGGCGCCCACTACGGCGCGGAAAAACTGGGGGCCAGCGTCATTCCCATGTCGGGGGGCAATACGAAGCGACAGATCATGATCCTCCAGGATTTCGGACCCACCGCCATCTGTTGCACCCCTTCCTACGCCCTGAACCTTGCCGAACAGGGGCAAGCCATGGGAGTGGACATGCGGTCGCTGAAGCTCCGGGTCGGCATCTTCGGCGCCGAACCCTGGAGCGACAAGATGCGCGATGAAATCGAAAACACCATGGATATCATGGCCTTGAATATTTACGGCCTCTCCGAAATCATGGGGCCGGGGGTATCGATGGAATGCACGGAGGGCCGTGAGGGGATGCACGTCTTTGAAGATCATTTCCTCGTCGAAACGATCAACCCCGACACCGGCGAAGTCCTCCCCCCGGGAGAAAAGGGCGAGCTGGTCTTCACCACCCTGACCAAGGAGGCCTTCCCACTGATCCGTTACCGGACCCGGGACATTTCCCACATAATCACCGCCCCCTGCCGCTGCGGCCGGACCCATCACCGCATGGACCGCGTCACCGGGAGAAGCGACGACATGCTCATCATCCGGGGCGTCAACGTCTTCCCATCCCAGATTGAGGCGGTCCTCGTCGGGATTCAGGGCCTCGAACCCCATTACCAGCTCATCGTGGACCGGGTAGGCACCCTCGATACCCTGGAGGTGCAGGTCGAGGTGAGCGACGCCCTTTTCTCCAACGCCGACGAAGTACGGGTACTGCAGAAGATTGAAAGGCGCATCAACAAGGATTTGAAGGATTTTCTCGGCATCACGGCCAAGATCAAGCTGGTGGAGCCCAAATCGCTCCAGCGTTTCGAAGGCAAGGCCAGCCGGGTTATCGATAAACGACAGATCTGACGGGGAGGGAAAAACCCATGAAAGTTGAACAGGTATCTGTATTTCTGGAAAACAAGCAGGGCTCGCTGGAAGAAGTAACCAGAATCCTGAAAGAGGCCAATGTCAATATCCGCACCCTGTCCTTGGCGGACACGACCGATTTCGGCATCCTCCGCCTGATTGTCAACGACGTGGATGCCACCAGCAGGGCCCTCCGCGACAAGGGCTTCCGGGTCAGCCGGACTACCGTCGTCGCCGTTGAGGTCCCCGACAAACCGGGGGGCTTGCACAGCATTCTCGAAGTCCTCGCCCGGGACAACATCGCCGTCGAATACCTTTACGCCTACGTGGAGAAAAGTGGGGAAAACGCCGTGATCATCTTCAGGTTTGACGATTCCGCCGCCGCCATCGAGGTCCTACGGAAAAACTCCTTTTCCGTGCTCTCGGGGGACAAATTGTATAGCTTTTAAAGATGAGAGTCGCTATGATTACGAAAAAGGAGGTATGCTATGAGAAATAAAGCCCTTCGCTCCGAAGATGTTATGGTGGAAGATCAACTTGCCAAATGGCGTGTTCCCGAACCCGCACCGGTGAAAGAAGCAGGAGCGGCGAAAGCGAAATCCGTTATCACCATCTCCCGCGAAACGGGCTGCGGTGCCACACAAATCGCCCAGAAGCTTGCCGACGCCTTGAAGATGGACCTAATGGGAAGCAAGATCATCCAGATGGTGGCGGAAAGCACCGAGATGAGCGAAAAGGTCGTCCAGTCCCTGGATGAGAAAGAAATAACCAAGCGCGACGAATGGCTGTCCGCCCTCTTCGATCGGCGCAACCTCTGGCCCGATCAGTATCTGCAGCATCTAACCAAGGTCATCAGCACTATCGGCCGTCATGGCAACGCCGTTATCCTCGGCCGGGGAGCCACCTTCATCCTTCCCCATGAAGAGACCTTCAGTGTGCGGATCATTGCCCCCTGGGAGAAGAGAACCGAAAATGCCCTCAAGACAACCCGGGAAGAGGCGCAGCGCTACCTCGCCAACACTGATTCAAGCCGGGAGGCCTTCGTCAGGAAATACTTCAACGCCGATGTTACGGACCCCGCCTACTACGATCTCGTCCTCAACATGCGCGGGTTTTCCATCGACAGCGCCGTAAAGGCCATCATCGCGGCCTTCAATTCCTGGAAGAGCTGATTTGATAAGCTAACCGGAGAGGGCAGGCATTTCATCACGAAATGCCTGCCCTCCAGATTATCCATATCCCACCTGATCTCCCCCTTGAAATGCCATGAACAAACTCCGCAAGAAACTGACCAGACAATATTATCGATTATGGTAACATGATAAGACATAAATGTCTGTCCTGGCAAATACTTATAGATTTTTCCCCAGAAATTATTTCTTGACTTTTTTTAGTTAATGCTTCTTAATACGGACGCTTTTTTAGACACCGGCAGGGAGTGTCCACTTCTTACCAGTGGCGATTTTTCCTTACCTGCCTAACGGCTTTCACAAGCCTATCGATGTTGTGCTCAGTAATGAAAAAATAGTACAAATTTTACGAGAAGGGACTCATAATAATATTATATCATTACTAATAAATAGACTGTTTATTATCCTGCTATCATGGTTTTTCATCCTCTCGCCTTCGGCTGCTCTTGCCGCCGATGTCGCCCCGGAAGCCACTCCGAGGTTTGAGATTCAGCGTTACCATGTGGAAGGAAACACGATCCTTACTGCCGGCAAGATCGATAAACTCCTTGCCCCCTTTACCGGCAAGGACCGGGACTTCGGCACGGTCCAGGAGGCACTGGAGGCACTTGAAAAAGAATACCACCGCCGGGGCTATACATCGGTCCAGGTGATTCTGCCGGAACAGGCGCTGGAAAAGGGAACCGTCCTGTTCCGCGTCGTGGAAACCCGCGTCGGAGCCGTAAAAGTGGAAGGGAACCGCTACTTCAGTGAGAAGAACATCAGGAAGAGTCTCCCTGCCCTGAAGGAGGGGCTGCCACCCAATGTCGACAAGGTTTCGACGAACCTCCGCGCCGCAAACGACAATCCCGCCAAGAAAGTCAACCTGCAACTCCAGGGCGGCGAGAAGGATCGTGAGATCAATGCCCTCCTGAAAGTGACCGATGAGAAGCCATGGAAGGTTGCTTTGATGGCAGACAACACGGGGACCAAGCAGACCGGTTATGCCCGGACGGGCGTGCTTCTCCAGCATGCCAACGTCGCCAATCTTGACCATGTATTTACTGCCATGTACACCACCAATCCGGAAAATATAAAGCAGGTCAGCATCTACGGCGCCAGCTACCATATCCCTCTGTACGCTTTTTCCGATTCCGTCGATTTTTTTGGCGGTTATTCGGATGTGGACTCCGGAAGCCTGCCCATGGGAACGTCCAATTTGAATCTCAGCGGCAAGGGTACTGTCCTGGGAGGGCGCTACAACCAGACCCTGACGCGGATCGGCCAATACGAACACCGGTTTATCTATGGCGTGGATTACCGGGATTATCAAAACAACGTGGATTTAGCCGGCATTCCTTTGGGCTCCAGTGTCAAGGTCAGCCCCCTTAGCCTGGCATATACCGGTTCCTTGCCTCTTAAAGGCGTAGATACAGGTTTCAATCTGGCCCTCTACCAGAATGTCCCCGTCTTAAACGGGGGAAAGGCTGCCGACTTCAGTCAGGTCCGCACCGACGCCCCGGCCGGTTATACGATCTTCCGCTATGGCGGCAACCTTGGCTACGTCCTGCCCGAGGACTGGCAGCTACGAATGGTCTTCAACGGCCAGTACACCGATTCAGCACTCATCCCGGGCGAGCAATTCGGTCTGGGGGGTGCTACTTCCGTCCGTGGCTTTCAGGAACGGGAGGTTGCCAACGACCGGGGTATTTTCGGAAGCGCCGAGCTCTATACCCCCACTCTAACCAAATGGATTCCCTTGCAAAAGAGCATGTTCCGGTTCCTGGCTTTTTATGACATCGGGCAGATTTCCGGCGTCGACGTTCAGCCGGGGGATCAGGGCCGGATGACGCTGGCCAGCACAGGGCTTGGCGTTCGCATGGATATCATGAAAATCTTTACAATGGCCCTGGATTACGGCTATGTGCTGAATCCAGGATTAACCGGAGACCGGGGAAACAGCCGCTTTCATGTCCGGGGGGTCTTGACCTTTTAGGGACGAATCAATATAATAAAATATCGGAGACAAGATAAGAGTTTGCGAAACAAATACGTTTCATGTCACCGGAATGATGATCTTAATTGACAATCAGCGAGGATTTACCAATGAAAACGAATAAATTGCGCCAGAACTACCATAGGAGAGGGATCACTCCCTTCCGCCGCAAGATCCTGTGCCTGATCGCGCTTTTCTTCTTCAGCAGCAACATTGCCTTCGCCAACCCTTACGGCCCGCAGGTGATCAACGGCAACGTCAGCTTCAAGACCCAGGGCAATAACCTGACCATCACCAACAGCCCCAACAGCATCATCAATTGGCAGGGATTTTCCATCGGCGTTAACGAACTGACCCGCTTCATCCAGCAAAGCGGAAACAGCGCCATATTGAACCGTGTCATCGGCCAGGACCCCTCCGCCATCCTCGGGGCCTTGCAGTCCAACGGACGGGTCTTCCTCATCAATCCCAACGGCATCCTATTCGGTCAGGGGGCGCGCATCGATGTCAACGGCCTGATCGCCTCGACCCTGAACCTGAGCAACCAGGATTTTCTGGCCGGCCGTTACAACTTCACGGCGGGCATAAGGGCGGGAAGCATTGAGAATCAGGGAACCATCACGACCCCCATGGGCGGGCAGGTCTATCTCATCGCCCCGGACATCAAGAATAGCGGCATCATCAATTCCCCCAAGGGAGACGTGATCCTTGCCGCCGGCCACAGCGTGCAACTCGTGGATTCCGCAAATCCGTTTATTGCCGTAACCGTCAGCGCCCCGGAGAACTCTGTGGTAAACCTGGGCCAGATCATCGCCGACAGCGGCCGGATAGGAATCTACGGCGGCCTGATCAGCCAGAAGGGCTTGGTAAAGGCCGACAGCGCCGTGTCGGAAGGCGGGAAGATCTTCCTGAAAGCCACAAAGGCGATTGAACTTGCGGATACCAGCGTCATCAGCGCCGATGGCACCAAGGGTGGTCAGATCATTGTCAAGACCGAAGAGAACGGCCAAATCAGCGGCACGCTCATCGGCAGAGGGCTGCTCTCCGCCCAGGGTGACGGCAGCAAGGATAGCGGCGGCTTTATCGAAACATCAGCGGCAAAGGTTGACCTGAACGGAATTCGTGTCAAGACCAAGGGCGGCAATTGGCTGATTGATCCGACGGATTACACTATCGCTGCGGATGACCCCCTAGATGGCAGCAGCTACATGTCCAACACCACACTATCGACAAATTTAGCAGATAATTCCATCTTAATTCAGACTCTTCCAGGTGGTGGTGGCAATGGCGACATCTTCGTCAACGACGCAGTCTCCTGGGACAGCCCCAACAGCCTTACGCTGAGCGCAATCCGCGATATCAATGTCAATCAATCAATAACCAATGGCGGCTCCGGTGGCGTAAATCTTTACGCGAATGCGAATGACACTGGCGGTTCCATACTGCTGACCGGTGCTTCCATCACAACCAACGGCGGTAACGTCACACTGGCCGGCGGCTATAGCGGTAACGGCTATGCCATCGGCACGGTAAGTAATCCGCATGGTGTCACACTCGACGGTGCGAGCATTTCTACTGGTACCGGCGACATCGTGATCAGAGGGAAAGGCTATAACACCTCAGAATCGGGTTCGGGTGGCTATGGAATTTCGCTGCTAAACTCTTCTTCGCTGATAACGACCGGTTCCGGCAATATCACCCTGACCGGCTATGGCGGGAACTATGGCGGGAGCAGTACAGGTGGGAGCAAAAGTTACGGTGTTTATTTCGATGGTTCGGGTACGGTGACATCCGATACCGGTCCTATTACCATTACCGGCTATGGCGGCAACGGCACGTACGGGGCTGGTGTTTATGCTGGGGGTGCGGTGACATCCACAGGCGGTGATATTACCATTACCGGCACTGGCGGCGACGGTAAGATTAGCGAGGGCTACAGTTACGGCGTTCATGTCGGTGGTTCTGTGACATCCGGCGGCAATATTTCTATCACCGGCACCGGCGGCAGTGGGGTAGATGCAGTTGGTGCAGATGGTATTGGAGTTGCCGGTGGCGATGCCTACGGTGGCAACGGCGACACGGGAATATATGTAGATCCCGCCGCTATTATTGCGGCCACTGGCGCGTCCAGCACCATCACACTCGACGGTACCGGCGGCGCCGGCGGCACGGCAACCGGTGGAAATGGCGATACTGGTTATTCGGGTGGTTCTGGCTATGGCGGCAACGGAGGGCGCGGTGTCGAATTTTATGGTCTCATCGACACCTCTGCCGGGTCTGGGGCTATCACTATCATTGGCCGCGGCGGCGCAGGCGGTAACGGCATTGGCGGCACCGGCAGCACTGCAGGTTTGGGCTATGGAGGGGAAGGCGGTTACGGTGTTTATATAGGTGGTACGGTGTCATCCGTAGACGGCGCTATTTCCATCACCGGCACGGGTGGCAGCAGCACAACCGGCGGGTGGGGAGGTTACGGTGTTTATATCGATGGTTCGGTGACATCTACTGGTACCGGCAATCTTACCATTAACGGCACTGGCGGCAGTGGTTACAGTGATTGTTCCGAAGGTTGCTGGGGAAATGGTGGTGTTTATATAGGTGGTACGGTGGCATCCGCTGCCGGCACTATTGACATCATCGGCTATGGCGGCGACGGCACGGCTGGGACTTATTCAGGTGACGGTGTTGTTGTCGATTCCTCTGGTACGGTGACATCCACAGGCGGAGCTATAACCATCGAAGGTCATGGCGGCAACGGCATAAATGGGCAGGATGCGGGTTACGGCGTAGTTGTTGATGGTGACGTAACATCTGCAGGCGGCAATATTTCCATCCTCGGCTTCGGCGGCAACGGCGCTTTTTACGGCGGAGACGGTGTTTATATCGGTGGTACGGTGACATCCGCAGGCGGCGATATTAACATCACCGGCACTGGCGGCAACGGCATAGCCGGGGGGTATGGCGTCTATTTAGAATCCGCGACCATCGCGACTGGCGGTGGGGCGCTTAACATTACCGGCACGGGCGGTGGCGGTGACACGGGTGGCTACGGCATCTACACTTACGGTGCCAGCCTCGACAGCGGTGCGGGGGCGATGACGCTTTTCGGCACGGGCGGCGGTGGAGCCGAGGGACTTTATTTCGACAGTGGCACTCTCATCGGTGGGCATTGGGTGCCGGGGGAGGGGGGACCTGTAGTTTCAACGCCCCAGTACGGCGACATTACTTTAATCGCCGACAGCAGCGGCCCCAGCAGCATTGCGATTGTGAATAACGACGGTGGGGTATATTTCCCGATAATCCAGGGCTACGGCACGCTGACCATGCAACCGTTCAATCCCGCCTCTACCATCGGTCTTGCCGGTGGCCTGGGCGAGTTCAATCTGGACAGCTTGGCGCTGGGAGCCATTACGGGATTTTCCGATATCGTCATCGGTCATCCGTCCGGCACTGGTTTCATTGACGTGGGCGCGATCGGCTGGGAAGTCCCCGGCTCCGCCAACCTGACGCTGCGAAACCCCGGTTCGAACAGTGAGGGCATGCATCTCGGCGGGACGCTAACGCTTGTTGAATCAAGCCTCACCCTCAACACCACCGGCGTGGTGACGCAGGCTTCGGGCAGAACAGAGTCCGCAATTGTCACTTGGCAGCCATTTGACGATGCTGGTGGTACGCAGACGGTCGGCGGCATGGAAATAACAGCGACTAGTGGTTATGGAGGATTTACCGCTGCTGATGTGGCTCAAGTTGCCAATGGTGGTGCTCCAATTAATGGTCTTTTGATTACAACACCGGTTGGGGGTTGGACGGTTGCACCCGGCGTAGGAAATACAAGCGTTTTCACCAGTACATCAGCTAATGCAAACGTGGGGGATATCAGTGTCTCTTTTTCCGGAGGCAGCGCGAATCCAACAGCAGTCACTACACAAGGTTATGTTGCAACTGCGGGTATCATCGCCGGCGGCCTGGAACTGCTGGGCACGGGCGGCTATTTCTTGTTAACTTCATCCTTAAACAATGTCAGTACACTGGCGGGTAACACTGGCGGCGTGGCATTCAACAATGGTAACAACAACCTTAACATCAACACATTGAATACTACGGTAGGCCTGAATACCACCGATTTCGTCGCCATCAGTTCTAGTGGTCTGACGCAGAATCCAGCGATCAGCGCCACCAAGATGATTAGCATCAACGGTGAAGTTACAAAGTGCGCTGGCGTGAGCTGCTGGATTGGCCCTGATGAACTTGGAGGCAGCGGCGACTGGAATACGGCGGGCAATTGGTTTTACGGTTCAGTGCCAGGCAACACAGCTGCTGTCCGTATCATCACCGCCACCGCTGCACCAACGATTAATATTAGTAGTCCCACAACCGTAGGTTCCGTAGTCACTAATGCGGCTCTGACACAGGATGCTCCCATTATCGCCGCCAGCAGCCTGCTGCTGCTCGGCCATGAAGTTGACTACGTGCTTGAGAACGCGGATAACAGCGTTGGCACACTCGCCGGCGTCACCAAAAGTGTGAGTTTCACCAATCACGGCGCTTTCATAGTGGGCGGATTGACGGCGCAAGACAATGACAATATCACCCTCAATACTACTCTGTCTGGCGCGGTTACCCAAACAGCGCCGATCCGGGCTTCCGGCCTCGAACTTCTCGGCCTCGGTGATTATACTCTCAAAAACACGCATAACCAAATCGGCACTCTGGCTGGTAACGTGGCTTCCGTCGAACTTGTCAACAATCGGACCCTCACCATCGGGACACTCAATACCAGTGGCCTCACGGCGACCGGGGACATCACGCTCACCGCAAAAGGCTTGAGCGAACAAGACGGTATCGACGTCTACAGCCCGCTCAAAAGCACCGGCGGCAATATCACTCTCACCGGCTATGGCGGGAACAGCTCAGGCGGGTATGCTGGTTACGGTGTTTATATAGATAATACGGTGACGGCATCCGGCACTGACACTGGCAAAGGACATATTACCATCAACGGCTACGGTGGCAGCGACACGGGTGGTGGCTATGGCGGAAACGGTGTTGATATAGGCAGTGAGGGTGCGGTAACGACATCCGGCACCGGCAATATTTCCATCGCCGGCTACGCCGGCGCCGGCGGGTATGTCAGCGCTGGCGGCGACAGCGCTTACGGTGTTTATGTCGGTGGTTTGGTGAAATCCACTGGTACCGGCGATATTATCATCGCCGGCACGGGCAGCAAAGGAATAAATGGAGGGAACGGCGGCGACGGTGTTTATGTCGGTGGTTTGGTGGAATCCACTGGTGGCGGCAATATTTCCATCACCGGCACAGGCGGCAACGGGAGCGGTGATTGCGGCGATGGTTGCACTATAGGATACGGCGGAGATGGCGTTTATGTGGACGGCTTTTACGGCGACGGCACGATATCAACAAGCGGCAGCTATATAGGGGATGTAACTGCCGGCAACAAAGGTACCATCTCCATAACGGGGACTGGTGGGTATGGCGGCTCATTCACACAATATCTTTATGATACTAGCTACGGCGACTCCGCCCACGGCGGCGATGGCGGTCAGGGTGTCTTCCTGGATTCCGCTACCATATCCACGGCAATCACGGTTACCGGCAATGTGGCCTCGAGTAGCAAGGTCGGCACCATCAACATCGAAGGCACAGGCGGCCAGGGCGGCAATAGTGTCAATGGTGATGGTGGTTTGGGCGGCGGTGGTGTCAGAATTTTCAGTAGTGATGTAACCACAAATACTGGCACCGGCAGTGTAGCCTCGAGCAGCAAGGTCGGCACCATCAACATCACCGGCACAGGCGGCCAGGGCGGCAATAGCAGCACGGACGGTTCTTATTCGGGCGACTCATATGGCGGCGATGGCGGTTATGGCGTCTATATAGAAAATATAGGTGGCGGCGGAGGGGCGGTTGCGCATTCCATAACCACGGCAACAACTACCGGTGCTGTAACCAACAGTACGGTTGGCACTATCACCATCAGCGGCTATGGCGGCGATGGCGGCAATAGCACCTTTCCGAGCATCACCGCTAATGGCGGCTATGGCGGCTATGGTATCGAACTGATTGACGAAATCACCGCGAACACTGTTACGGGTTCCGTAACGGCAAGCAGTGTCGGTGACATTACCCTGACCGGTGTTGGCGGCAAGGGGGGAGATGCAGTCGGTTACGACAGTTCTTCGTCTGACGGCGGCAATGCCTACGGTGGCCCTGGCGGTACGGGAATATATATAGAATCCGCTGCTTATATTGCGACTGATGGAGCTACCAGCACCATCATGTTGAACGGCACCGGCGGCGACGGCGGCGCGGCAACCGGCGGAAAAGGCGCTGTTGATGGTGGGTATGGCGGTTCTGGTTATGGCGGCTACGGCGGGACCGGTGTCGAAGTTTATGGTCAGATCGACACACCTGCCGGGAATGGAGCTACCAATATAGTTGGTAACGGCGGCGCCGGCGGTAGCGGCACCGGAGGCCTTGACGATAATGGTGGCGCTTCTGGTTATGGCGGCGACGGCGGCTACGGTGTTTATATCGATAATACGGGTTTGGTGACGACATCCAGCGCCGGCGCTATTTCCATCAATGGCGTTGGCGGCGCTGGCGGTGCCAGCGATTATGGCTATGGCGGGTATGGCGGAGGCGGTGTTGAAATCGGTGGTACGGTGACATCCGGCACCGGCGGTACTACCATCACCGGCATTGGTGGCAACGGCGGGCTGTATGGCGGTTCTGGCGGTGATGGTGTTTATATAGGTAATACGGTGGCATCCGGCGGCGCTATGTCCATAACCGGTACTGGTGGCGATGGCATTACTTCCGGAACCGGTGGTGACGGGGTGGTTATTGGCTACGGTTCGGAAGTGAGCTCTACGGGCGGCAACATTACCCTGGAAGGCACGACCGGGGCCGAGGGGTTTTACGATATCTCTGTGGAAAGCAGTCTTGTTTCCACGGGCGGCAACATTACCCTGACCGGGCACGGCAGTGATCTTCGGTTGTTCGCTAGCTACGGCGCTTCAACCATTTCCGCAACGGGAAGTGGAACCGTCACCGGCAGCGGCTTCAACTTCCTGACAGTGGATGGGGGGGACATAACATCCGGAGCTGGCAACATCAACTTAACGGCTGGTGAGATGGACTTTCTCTCGAATGGGAGGGTGCAATCCACAGGCAGCGGGCAGGTAAATCTGACCGCTACCGGACCGAATGGAATCATCCTGGGAGACTCATCCTATGCCAACAATAAAGGATATATTGGCTCGGATACCGCATCGGGAGACATTACCCTGACGACGGACAAGCTTACGGTCTGGAATCCAATCCCGGCCATGCCCCCGGATCTCCATCTATGGCGTATTAAGACAGACGGCACCCTGGTAATCAAATCCTATTCGTCGGGAATCCCCATCGACCTGGGTACGGATACAAGCAACTTGAGCCTTAACAGCGATGCCCTCCATACCATAACGGCGGGCATTCTGAAAGTCGGGGACAGTAGTGCGGGCGACATCACCATCACGGCCCCCATCGGATCCATGTCATCGGGAGGGACCTTATCGCTTCAGACCGGGGGGTACATCTCCGGGTCATCGGAAAATACCATTACCGTTGATAATCTGGCCCTGAGAGCCGTTGGGGGCATCAATTTAACCGCTCCCAACAGTGTCACCACCCTGGCAGCGAATTCTACCGCGGGGAATATAGACTTCAACAATGCCGGCCCACTGACGATCGGGACAGTCAATGAGACTTCCGGTCTGACGGCGACAGGATATAATATTACCCTGAATACTGCGGGCAGTGTAACCCAGACAGAAACGGCGCCGATCAGCGCCGCCGGTCTGGAGTTGTTAGGCGCTGGTGCGAACTACACCCTGACAAATGCGGGCAATACGGTTCCAACGCTGGCTGGTAATACGGGATCCATAAATTTCACGAACAGCGGTGATCTCAAAGTCGGGACAGTCAACAGCACCGCGGGACTGACGACGACAGGGAATATTACCCTGAATGCTGCAGGCAGCGTAACTCAGACGGCGCCGATCGTCATCAACAATAGTGAAGCCGGTTTGGCGTTGTTAGGCGCTGGTGCGAACTACACTCTGACAAATGCGGGCAATGCGGTTCCAATGCTGGCTGGTAATACGGGATCCATAAATTTCAAGAACAACGGGGATCTTACGGTCGGAACCGTCAATAGCACCGCCGGACTGACGACAAGCGGTGACGTCTCTTTAATTTCGACAAATGGCATCATAGTCAACAATAACATTAGCATGGGAGCGGATCGCACGCTTGTTTTAAGGGCGGATTCGGATGCAGATGGAGTCGGAACCGTAACATTCCCGACGGGATCTGTTACTTTCCCCGGAAGTCCCGGTACGGCTGTGGCCAATATCTTCTACAATCCTTCATCCTATGCCTCACCTACAGTTTACTCCGGGTATTTTACTGGCGGCGTCACGCCGACCGCATTCATGCTGGTCAATAGTGTGGATAATCTCCAGGCCTTAAATACAAACCTCGCCGGCGCCTATGCCCTGGGGAAGGATATTGACGCCAGCGCGACATCTTCATGGAACTCTGACGGGTCGGGTGGATTTTACGGATTTGCCCCTATCGGGAATGCCTCCACCTCCTTTACAGGAAAATTGTACGGGGACAATCATACCATCAGCGGCTTGTTTATCGACCGTCCGGCGTCCTACTATGTAGGCCTCTTCGGTTATACCGG
The DNA here is from genome assembly GCA_903885795.1 of uncultured delta proteobacterium. GTDB lineage: Bacteria > Desulfobacterota > Syntrophia > Syntrophales > UBA8958 > UBA8958. The sequence continues at coordinate 139,070 of CAISJV010000001.1, forward strand.
CGCCACTGCCGCCATTAAGAATGTCGGGCTGACAAACGGGAATATTACCGGTAATATTGCTGTCGGTGGAATGGTGGGCATGAACTACGGCACCATCGCCAACTCCTACAGCACGGGGGCGGTGAGCGGTACCGGCAACGGCATCGGCGGCCTGGTAGGGTATAATTACGGCGCGATCAGCAACTCCTACAGCACGAATGAAGTATCCGGCAGCGGAATCAGCAACTTAGGCGGGCTGGTGGGGTATAATGGCGGGGGTAGTTCCATCAGCAATTCCTACAGCACGGGGGCAGTGAGCGGCACCTCTACCGTCGGCGGACTGGTGGGATACAATAGCGGTGGAACGATCAGCAATTCCTACAGCACGGGGGCAGTGAGCGGCACCTCTACCGTCGGCGGTCTGGTGGGGTATCATTACAGTGGCGCCATCAGCAATTCTTACAGCACCGGAGCGGTACCCGTCACCGGTAACAATATCGGCGGCCTGGTGGGGTTGAATTATAGTGGCACTACCACCAGCAGCTATTGGGACACCGTGACGTCCGGCCGGTCGACCAGCGCCGGCGGCACGGGCAAGACAACCTCTGAAATGATGACACAGGCCACGTTCGTTGGTTGGGACTTTGCCAACACCTGGTGGATGTCCGAAGGAAATACCCGCCCCTTCCTGCGCTCGGAGTACAGCACCAATATAATCAATGCACACCAGTTGCAGTTGATGGGCATGAACGCGACCACCCTGGCGGCAAGCTATAGCCTGGCCAACAACATCGACATGTCAGAACTTACGAAGACGTCCGGATTGTGGAATACCTCAACGGGCTTCTTGCCGGTAGGCACTTTTACCGGCACCTTCGACGGTCTTGGCCGCACCATTAGCAACCTCACCATTAATCGTCCGGCTGAAAACAACATTGGCATGTTTAGCGCCACCAGTGGCTTGGTGAAAAACATAGGTCTTCTCGGCGGCAGCGTTACGGGAGGGGCATCTGTAGGCGGACTGGCTGGAATTAATTCAGGCACAATCAGTAACAGTTACAATACCGGCAGTGTGAATGCAACTGGACAAAGTAATGTTGGTGGACTGGTGGGGTATAACACTGGCACCGTCACCGACAGCCATGCCACCGGCAACGTGTCGAGTACGGGCAGCTCGGGCGGCGATGGCGGCGTCGGCGGATTGGTGGGAACCGACTATACAGGCATAGTCAGCAACAGCTATGCGACCGGCAACGTAAGCTCGTCAGCCCTTATTCGAGTAGGTGGGCTGGTGGGGTGGCAATACTACGAAGGTACAGGAGCAATCAGCAACAGCTATGCCACCGGCGACGTGTCGGGTGTGAACTATGTTGGCGGGCTGGTGGGAGAGGTCTACGGCGTCAGCCCAATCAGCAACAGTTATGCGACTGGCAATGTGTCGGGAACTGATCTGGTCGGCGGGCTGATAGGGAATATTTATTACAATGGAAGCGGCATCGTAAGCACCAGCTATTCAACCGGTCTTGTGACCGGAACAGGTTCCGGTGTCGGTGGGCTGGTGGGGCAAATGCAAGGCTCCGGCGGTGTAGTCAACGCCAGCTACTGGGATACGGATACATCGGGCAAGATTCAGGGCTTGGGCATGAACTTCGGCGGCACTTTCAACGCTACCGGCCTGACCACCATCCAGATGCAAACCGCAGCCAATTTCGACGGATTCAACTTCACCACCACCCCCGGCGCAGCGGGCAACAACTGGATCATGGTTGATGCGGATGGAACATTGAACAATGCTGGCGCTGTGCTTGGCGCGACGCGCCCCATGCTGGCCTCTGAATACTCGACCGACATCAACAATGCGCACCAGTTGCAATTGATGAGCATGAACCTCGGTGCAAACTATACCCTGGCCAACAACATTGACCTTAGTCCGGAATTTGCCACTGTAGGCGGTAAATATACTGGTATGTGGGGAGCCGAAGGCTTCGTGCCGGTGGGTACCCTCGCGACCGCCTTTACGGGCACCTTCGACGGCCTTGGCCGTAACATCACCGACCTCTATATCAACCGGCCCGGGACGAATTATGTCGGCCTTTTCGGGTACGCCAATTCCGCTACCATTAGAAATGTAGGGCTCGTCAATGGAGACATAATCGGGCAAAGCGAGGTCGGTGGACTTGTCGGGCGGTTTGAAGCTACAGGAGGCGGAACCGCAACTATTACGAATTCATCTACCAGCGCTACCGTTAGCGGACTTAACAGGATCGGCGGACTTGTCGGAGTCCAGTTTTCCAGCGATGACGGCAGCATCAACACCATAGAGAATTCACACAGTACCGGCGCCGTTACGGGTAACTGGGACAACTATGATGCCGGCATCGGCGGGCTTGCCGGATTTCAGGAAGCTTGGGGAGGCACCTCGACCATTACGAATTCATATCACAGCGGTGGCCTTGTGAAAAACCTCGCCAGTGGCAGTACCGGCGGCCTTGTCGGATTTCAGGGTGCTAACGGCAGCACTCCGACGATTACTAACTCTTACAATACAGCTGAGGTAACCGGAACCAACTGGGTCGGCGGGCTGGTGGGGTATAACAGCGGCGGCAGCGTCAACAACAATTCTTACAACGCGGGAACGGTCAGCGGAACCGATTATGTTGGCGGGCTCGTGGGATATAATACAAAAGTTGCGGAAAGTGGCGGTGACATCACTAATTCCTACAACACAGGAACGGTAAGCGGCAGCGGGCATTCTGTCGGCGGCCTGGTGGGGGGGAATGCCGGCACCATTACCTATTCGAACAGCACGGGGATGGTGAGCGGCGCCAACAGCGTTGGCGGCCTGGTGGGAGGGAATTCCGGCACCATCGACAATTCCTACAGCACGGGGACGGTGGGCGGCAGCGGTGATTCTGTCGGCGGCCTGGTGGGGGGAAATGCCGGCACCATCACCTATTCGAACAGCACGGGAGATGTAAGCGGCAGCGGTGACTCTGTCGGCGGCCTGGTGGGGGATAATAATGCTGGTGCCATCAGTAATTCCTTCAGCACGGGGATGGTGAGCGGTGCCAACAGCGTCGGCGGCCTGGTGGGGTGGAACTATGGCGGCAGCATCAGCGATTCTTACAGTACGGGGACAGTCAGTAGCACCGGTGGCTGGTATATCGGCGGCCTGGTGGGGAATAATGAGTCAACCGCAGTCACAAGCACCATCACCAGTTCTCACAGTACGGGAGATGTGACTGGCAGCGGTAATTTTGTCGGCGGCCTGGTGGGGCGAAATTATGGTGGTACGATCAGCATCAGCGATTCCCACAGCACGGGCGCGGTGAGCGGCAATGATTATGTCGGTGGCCTGGTGGGGTACAATGATATGGCCGGCATCAGCAATTCCTACAGCACGGGGACGGTTACCGGCAACTCAGAAGTCGGCGGTCTCGTGGGGCATACTGATGGTAGTATCACCAATGCCCACAGCACGGGCGCGGTAAGCGGCAATTCTTATGTCGGCGGTTTAGCTGGTTATAATTTCGGCACCATCAGCGATTCATACAGCACGGGCGCAGTCAGCGGCAATACTCATGTTGGTGGACTGGTGGGGTATAATATGAGCAGCATCACTAATTCCAACGCCACGGGAACGATTACCGGCACTGGGACTGACTCCTTTGGCATCGGCGGACTGGTTGGCTATAACTCCGGCGCCATCAGCAATTCCTCCAGTTCCAGTAATGTAAGTGGTGACGGCTCTGTCGGCGGCCTGGTGGGGTATATGGATGCCGACGGTACTGTTGACAATTCCTACAGCACCGGAACCATAACCGGCGGCGACTACGGTCCTTCCGGCGGTTTGATAGGGATGAGTCTAGGCAATGTCAGCAATGCATATAGCACCGGCAGTGTCAACGTTGTAAATGGCAACGGCGCTCCCGGCGGACTGGTAGGGCTGAATGAAGGCACCATCAGCAATTCTTATAGCACTGGTGATATAAGCGGCCAAGATACTGTCGGTGGTCTGGTAGGGCAGAATAGCCCTACCGGCAGTATCGCCAATTCCTATAGCACGGGAGCGGTGACCGGAACAGGCGGTGCCATCGGCGGTCTGGTGGGAATGAATGAAGGCGCAATCAGTAATTCCTACAGCACGGGTACGGCAAGTGGAAACTCATCTGTCGGCGGGCTGGTGGGCTTTAGTAATGGAGGCACAATCACCAACAGTTACTGGGATATGGACACATCCGGACAGACAACCAGCGCCGGCGGCACGGGCAAGACAACCGCCGAAATGATGGCACAGGGCACATACCCGCAGAGCTGGGATTTCACCGCGGCGGGCCCATGGCGGATTGTCGATACGTCTTCCTACCCTTACCTGAAATGGCAATTCGGCGGTGCCTCCCCCCAGATCATCTCCGGCAACCTGCAAGATGACAACGGAGTCAATATTGCGGGTAGCGGCAGGGTCATCCAGACGGCAGTCGACGGGTCGCTCCTGGCCAAGACCACTACCGGGGCCAATGGCTTTTACTATTTGGCCCTGTCGGGCAACTCGGTCCCGGATAACGGCGCCCTTCTAACTTATGTAAGCGGCGATAATGATATTAAAGGCGCCCTGGTGTATCTCTCCAATGGGCAACATATAGCCGGTCAATCCATTATTGACCATATGGTGAAAGTGAATAGCAGCGGCGGCGATATCTCTAACGCAACAATGAATACAGCTAAAGGGAGCCTTTCCTCCGCCGACATCCCTTATAGTGTTTCCGGTAATGATCTGACGGTGAATACAGGTTATGCCTTCGAAACAGCGAGCGGCATTGGTTACAATTATAACCTCAACGGCAACATCACGTCGGGGGGATACCAGACCTACAACCGTCCGCTGATCCTTTCCGCAAACGCGACCCTGACGAGCGGCAGCACAGGCGGCATCGCTTTTAACAATATTGTCACTGCTGGAAATAACGCCTTGACTGTTTACGGAGGAAGCAGCGGCATAGAGATCAATGGCGCCCTGAGCACTAACAGCATCCTTTCGCTGACCAGCAGCGGTCCCATAACTCAACAGGCCGCCATAACGGCCAACACGCTGAATGTGACCAATACTGCCGCTGCAACCGATCTTAGTGCGGCAGGTAATGTCATTTCTTACCTCGGAACCATCGATGCCACCGGCCAGGTCTTCTCCCTGAACAATACGGTGGCGCTGAATCAGACGGGTATCCTTAGGGCGGGCACTCTGAATCTGACCAACACCGCCGCAACCGACCTGAGTTCCCAAAACAATGTCATTTCCAGCCTCGGCAATATCAATGCAACCGGTCAGGATTTCTCCCTGAACAATACTAGGGCGCTGGATCAGACAGGCCTCCTTACAGCGAATACATTCACTCTGACCAACACCGGCGCTGTCACCCAGAGCGGGAGCGGCGCTATCACCGCAGGCACCTTAAACCTGACGAGTACCGGGGGGATCAACCTGAGCGGTAATAACAATGTTGGATCCGTTCATCTGGCAAACAACACGTCGGGCAATGTCAATTACAACAGTGCGGTGGGCATTCAAAACACCTTGACCATCGACGGATCGAACGCCACACCGGGAGGGATATTCACCGCGACGGAAGCAACGGGCAACCTGAACGTCAATGGCGGGGATGGGCTAGGGAATATAACCACTCAGAGCGGCGATGTATCGTTGAAGGCCACAAGGGTGGACGGTGTTTTGATGATAACGGGAAATATCGATACGGGCTCCGGCGGGAACGTGACCCTGACAGCGGACAATATGTACCTGAGCGGCGTCATCAATGCAGGTGCCGGGAGCGGCAAGGTGGTAACTCTTCAGCCTAACGCCAACACAACGGTTCAAGTAGGCTACGGGGCATTGGACGGTCCTGGACAGCTTGGCCTGACGGATCTGGAACTGCAGACAGTGACAGCGGACACATTAAGGGTCGGCAAGAGCACATCCGGGATAATGACGGTGACGGGTGGAGCCACTTTGACTTCCGCTCCGAAATTAAAATTGATCTCCGGCGCCGGGATCTCCGGGTCAGGCAATACGATTACCGTCTCGAATCTGGCCCTCTCCGGCGGCGCCGGGGTGGTGGATGTGACAACGGCAGCGGGAACGGTGGCCGCCCAGAACACCTCCGGCGGAATAACGATCAGTAATACGCAGTCCACCGGCCTGACGGTGGGTGCTGTGGACGGTCTGTCGGGGCTTTCCAGCAACGGCGGGAACATCTCCCTGACGGAAACGATGGGTGATATAACCATCGCCAATACTGTGAATGCCGGGACGGGAAATGTGACCCTGAATGCAGCGGGCGCCCTGGTGAATGGTGTGACATCTTCGGATAAAAACGTCATCGCCAACGGTTTGGATGCCACAGCGGGAAACGGAATCGGCCATCAGGCAGCCTTGCAGACGCAGGTTGCCGACCTCACGGCGGAAAACACCGGTGGCAGCAACAATATTAACATTACCAACATCGGTGCTCTCAATGTTTCCGGGGGCATTCTGAATAGTGGGTCGGGCAATATTGTCCTCGATAATACCGGCGCCATCGATACGGGTTCGCAGAAGATTCAAGCCTCGCAAGGCGGCGCCGTGACGGTGACGGCCCACAGTCCGTTGACCGTCGGCAGCGGTGGTGTGACGGCGGACGGCGATGTGATCCTGGAAGCGGCGAACAGCGGCGGTAACGATACCCTGACGATCAACGGACCCGTCAGGTCCAATAACGGAAATGTCAACCTAACAGCGGGAAGCGCGATCGTGCTAAATGCGACCGTGGAAGCGCCACATGGAACCGTCACCCGCACTGTCCATGGTGCGCTGGTGATAGACAGTTCCGGGGTTTCTTCCCAGGTCTTGGCTACCGAGCTCCTGCAGGCATTGGTGCAATCGGAGAATACAAATACCACTGCCCTGACTAATACTTACATCGTTACGGTGGAGGAGGACAATGCCCGGACGGCGCCTCCTCCGGAGAAGAAGGAAGATGAGGATAAGGATAGTGACAAAAAAGGCTCAACCTCTCAATCTGAAGAAACATCGAAGGCCAAATTACCTTACTGTAATTAGCTGGGTAGCAGTCCTGTGGTTTCTCTGCGGTCTTGCGACGGTCATGGCCGCCGACAGGGTAGGCTCCGTAACCCATCTGAGCGGTCCTCTCTTTGCCAAAAAAGCGGATGGAACCGTCAAGACGCTGGGGCCAAATTCCGTCGTGGAGCTCGGGGATACCCTGATTACTGAGAAGAAGACTTACGCACGGGTCAAATTTACCGACAATAGCGAGATCACTTTGCGGCCGCAGTCTCAATTTAAAATTGATCAATTTTTCTTCGATCAGGCCAAGCCCAAAGAAGATAAAGCCGTTTTAAGCCTTGTAAAAGGTGGTGTGCGCGCCGTGACGGGTCAGATCGGCAAGCGTTTCCAAAGCGATAATTACCGGATGACCACACCGATGGCCATCGCCGGAGTCCGGGGAACCATCTTTGAAATCAGGATTTGTGAAGGAAACTGTCCAGGCATTAACAACGGGCTTTATGTGTTTGTTCTGGAGGGAAGCATCACGGTAACCAACAGCGCCGGGACCCAGAGCGTCAATGCCGGTCAATTTGCCTATGTCCAGGATGGACAAACTTTACCCGTCATTCTTCCGTCTAATCCGGGTCTGAGCTTTACATTGCCGGAGAGTATCCAGTCGGATGGGGGAAAGCTGCAAGACGGATGCATCGTCCGTTGAGAGGATAGGTAGGAACGGCTAAAAATCAGATTGATATGGACAAGGTCATCGTGCGTCCCTTCGAGGAAGGGGACCGCGAGTCTATCCGCCGAATCGCTCGGGAAACCGGCCTCAAGGGAAACCCAACCCGTCTTTTTTTCGAGGACGAGGAGATCATCCCCCTTCTTTACGTCGACTACTATCTCGACCATGAACCCGCTGCCTGCTTCGTCGCCACGGTCGGTGGCCGGGTCGTGGGCTATCTGATCGGCTGCCTGGACGCCCGCCGCAGGCGGTGGATCATGCGGACCAGTATCTATCCGCGTGTCGCCCGCCGCATCCTTGGAAAGCTTCTGACCCTGCAGTACCGGAAAAAAGAAACCTTCCGGACCTTCTGGTGGATCGCGATCCGTTCCTGGCGGGAAGCCCTGCCGAGGCCTGCGGACTGCTACCTCGCCCACGTCCACTCCAATGTCGAAGAAGGTTATCGCGGCCGGCATCTGGAACGGAGACTCAGCAGGGCATTCCGTCGATACATTCTGTTGAGGGGGGTTCAGGGACTCCACACGATCATCCGTGAACCGGAAGGAGAAGATGCCCTCTCTGCCTTCCTCTGCCGGGAAAGGGGCTATCGGATCATCGCCGTCCGGCGGAACACTTTATGGGAAAAGTCAACCGGCTGCAAATGGTATGCGCGGCTGCTGGTATGCGACGTGAAACCGCTTGCCGGGGAGGAGGATGATGAAGCTGGCATCCGTTGATTCGATCCGCCGGTCTTACCCTCACGTCTATATATCGCCGCATATGGACGACGCCGTCCTTTCCTGCGGTGGCAGGATCGCCATGCAGGTCTCACGGGGCGAAGGGGTTCTGGTGGTCACCGCCTTCTCCGAAATCGACGAGGCGAGGGCTGCTTCCGCGATGCCGGGCATCCCGCCGGGCGGCCTCCGGGAAATGCAGGCCGAGGATGAAATCGCCCTGGGACGCCTGGGGGTCGATTATCTCCGGCTGGACTACCGCGATGGCGCCTTCCGGGAACGTTTCCCCCTGCTGCGCTACGGCCTTCACTTCCGCGCGGAGGAGCGATTTGCCCGCATATTCGGGAAAATCCGGACGGACATCGCAAGAATCTGCACCGCCGCCGCCTGCCGCAACCTTTACCTCCCCCTCGGCATCGGCCAACACATCGATCACCATCTTGTCTTCCTGATCGGCCGCCACCCGGGAAGGAATCCGGGAAACCCCTTTGAGGTCTCCTTCTACGAAGATATACCCTATGCGCTCATCCCCCATGCGCTGGACTACCGTCTCCGGGCAATCGGCCTTGCCCCATTCCCGAACTCCTGCGAGCGGACATCCATCCGGGAGAAGATCATGGCAATTCATCGCGCTGTCCGCCATCTCCCCAGCCTGACCAGGATCCGGTTCTTCCGGAAAGGGTTACTCCTGATTGCGCTGTCGGCGGGAATCGTCTGCATGGAGGCCGTCGGGAGACTGACCCGTTATCAGCGGGGGGCGTGGTTGCAGCCGGAGCTGTTCGATGCTGCACCTTTTTTCGAAAAAAAAGTGGCAGCAATCCTGGACTATAGATCCCAGATATGTCTCTTTTTCGAAAGTGAAGAGGCGCTCAGAGGGTCGCTCATGCAATATTCGCTGGACATCGGTGGCTCGGCAGGGCAATATCTGGAACGCTGTTGGCGAAGGATCGGGAGGGATTGAATGTCCAGAAAGGCGAAGCCCGAAAAGCCGAAAGCGGCTGTGCGCGCATCGGCGGTGAAACGGGAACCCTTTGTAGAACGCTACGCCCAACCGCTCCTCGGCCTGATTCTGCTGTTGGCTTTGGGCCTGCGTGTCGCGGCCCTCATGGACCTGAATCAGACCATCTATGGCGACTTCATGCTCTGGGACGAGAGGGTTTATCATGAACTCGCCGTCCGGATCGCTAACGGGACCTACTCCGGCCGCGGGGTTTATGAATTTGCCCCGCTGTTCGCATATCTTATGGCGGGCATCTACCGTCTTTTCTCACCGGATATCTTCTATATACGCCTCCTGAATATCCTCTTCGGGGTTCTCACCTGCTGGGTTATCTATGGGATCGGCGCCCGCCTCGGGGGTAGAAAAATCGGCCTCCTCGCCTGTCTGCTGGCCGCCCTCTACAAACCCTTCATCCTTTACAGCATCGTACCCCTGAAAGAGGCTCCTGCCACCCTCCTGTTCGCCCTGACCGCATTCATGCTTCTGCTGGCAATCGAAAAAAAAGTGCTGACCCCCTCCGGCCTGCTGGGACTGGCGATGGGGCTGCTCCTCAACGTCAGACCCAATGCGGTGATCCTCATTCCCGTCTTGATGCTGCTCATCGTCTGGAACCGCTATAAAAACGGCGACGTCCCCCGAACGATCACGGCGCATTTCGGGCTCTACCTCCTGGGTCTGTTCATCGCCGTCAGCCCTTTCCTGATCCGGAACTACGTGGTCGCCGGAAAATTTGCCGTCACCACCTCGCAGTCCGGCTACAACCTCTATCTCGGAAACAACCTGGCAAATCCAGACCCCTACTACCGTCCCGTCCCCTTCGCTTTGCCGTCCCCCGTCGAACAGGGAATCCATTTCACCATCGAGGCGAGCCGAAGGACGGGAAAAACCATGATTGCGACGGAAGCGTCGGACTATTGGACGCAAGAAACATTCCGCCAGGCCCGCGCAGCCCCCCAGGCCTTCGCCTGGAAGGTTGTCCAAAAGACCTTCGTCCTCGTGAACCAATTCGAAGCCTGCGACCACTACGACATCGGTTTTATCAGCGATTTCGCACGTTTTTTCAAACTTCCCCTTTTCAGTTTCTGGTTCGTCTTCCCCCTGGGGATGGCGACCATAATGTTTCGTCTCTTCCACGACCGGAAGGCGCGTGCCCTCGCGCTGATCCTTGCGGCATACGCGGCAACCCTCGTCATCTTCTTCACCAGCGCCCGTTACCGGGTGCCGATGCTCGCTATCCTGATCCCCTACACCGCTCTGGGAGGCGTCGAGCTGGTGGAAATGCTCCGGCGGTGTCACTTTCGCCGGGCGGGCCTCTTTGCTGCCGTCATTCTCGCCTTCACCGTCGTCGAGTTCCTTCCCATTCAGGCGACGGACGACCGGACGGCCTACTTCAACACCCATGCCATCATCCTCAATTCACGCGGTTACGAGAATGAGGCCCTCAGCTACTGGCGGCAATCCTCGGAGATGAATCGGCCCTTCTCTGCCTTCGCCAACCTCTCCCTCGCCCAAAAATACTTCCAACGGGGTCTCATCCGGGAGGCGAACGGCTATCTCGACCTTATTCCGGAAAGCTCCTTTGCCGCCGCCCCAAAATACGATATCAAAGGGGATATTCTGATCCGGCAGCAGAAGACCGGGGAGGCCATCCAGGCCTATGAACATTCGCTTGCGATCAATTCAGGCCAAAGGCGTACGCTCTCCAAGCTGATCCAGATTTATCAAAAGACGGATCCCCGGAAAGCCGTTGCATTGGAGGCGCAACTCAAATACATCTCCGGATTCTACCCGGTGATGCAGAAAACCACAGAAACAAAGTGATCTGAGTAAGGTTATAACTAGATTTCCCCAAATCCGGCCTCCAAATGGATGACGGATCCCGTCATAGGATAATTAGTTGATATAATAGAGAAATTTACGACGTATTTTAAGTTTTCCTTCAAAAAATCTTCGGATTACGGTCCCCAGCCGGGCGGGTATGACAGGATATCAGGGCCGGCAACGGGACAAAAAAAGCAAGAAATGAGCTGCGGCAAAGTCGCTGGCTGTTGTTTAAGTACTTGTATATATTAATTAATAATTAAGGAAAGTCCTGCTGTTCCTCCTGCATCGGCGGATGCTTGGGCAGAAAAGGGGACAAAGCGATTCTTGACTCTTCTCAAAACGATGCATTATTTGCTCATGGTACTGAGCATAACTGCTTCAAGGAATAAAACATGACCATCACGACCCGCAGGTAATAAAAGAAGGAAACGATGGTGGCGAGAATGGCGATTATTTTCGCTAATAAGAATTCTAAAAAACATTTGACAAAAGTTCCATGTTTTACTATTTTACATGTAACTCCTCTGACAAGGAAGGAACGAGCAATATAGTGAAACAGGAAAAAACCAAGCTGGGCAAATTTGAAATGCAGCTTCTCGCCTATGCCCAGTTCAGGGAAAAAGAATTCATCTCCTCGGGCGAAATTGCCTCCGCCTTGGCTATTAGTGCCGAACAGGAGTGGAAACTTCTCAATCGGATGACGACCTCCGGTCTGATTATCCGTTTGAAAAGGGGCGCCTATCTGGTCCCTTCCCGCATGCCTCCCGGCGGACGGTGGACCGTCAGCGGTTACTACATCCTCTCCAAACTCATGGAGGTCATTAAAGGCCAATACCAGATCAGCGGCCCCAGCGCCTTTAACTTCCATGGCTTCGACGACCAGGTCCCGAACCGGATTTACGTTTATAATGACCGGATTTACGGAGAAAAGGAGATCGGCGGAACTGATTTCGTCTTTATCAAGACGGACGTCAAGCGGTTGGGTTCGATAAAAAGCTTAAAGACGCCCGATGGCATCGACGCCGTCATGGTTACCAAAACGAGGGCGCTGGTCGATGCCGTCTATGACTGGTCCCGGTACAACACCCTTCCGCGGGCCTACGGATGGATCGCGGAAACGCTGAAAACAGATCCGGACATCACCGAAAATTTGATTGACGATACACTCAAATACAGCAACAAAGGGACAATAAAGCGCATGGGATATCTGCTTGCTCAGCTCGGCATCACCGATGATCGTCTCCTGGAAATGAAACGAAAACTCGGTCCTGCCAAGTCGCTGATCCCTTGGATACCCGGCCAGGCGGCAAAAGGCAGCGTCAATAAAGAGTGGGGGTTGATTGTCAATGGATCCATCCCGCGATCATAGGATCTCGGTCCACGAAGACCAGGCCTTCTTCCGTGAGGCGGTTCTTTTCACCGCCGGCCAAACAGGGTTGAACGCCACCCTCATCGAAAAGGATTATTTCTGCACCGTCCTTCTGCAGTATCTTTATGACCAGCCGGACAGCCCCCTGATTTTTCGGGGAGGCACCTGCATCGGCAAGGTCTATGCCGATTTTTACCGGCTCAGCGAAGACCTCGATTTCATGATTTCGACTCCACCGGAAGCGAGCATTTCCGTGCGACGGGAACGGATGGCGCCGGTCAGGGAATGGGTAAAGAAAATTTCAGAGGCGATGAACATCCTGACCCTCCCCGAGGACTTCACCGGTCATAACGGCTCTCGGCAGTACGTCACTTATGTGACCTACCCATCCGTTTTTCTCACAGAAGAAGCGGCCCGTATCAAGATTGAAGTGGGTTTACGCGAAATGCCCTTGATGCTGCCCGTGCAAATGAAGGCCAAAACGCTCTTGATCAACCCTTTTACGCGAAAATCACTGGTTCCCGACATCGACTTGACCACCTTGTCCATGAAGGAGGCCATCGCCGAAAAGCTGCGGGCGGCATTGACACGATTGGAGCCGGCCATTCGGGACTTCTTCGATATCGATTATCTGGCCTCCCGGAATAAGATGGATCGCAATGATCGGCATCTTTTCCAACTTCTCGCTGAAAAACTGAAAGTACCGGGAAATCACCCTATCGATCTGTCTCCGGCACGCAAAGAGAAACTCAAGACCCAGATCAACACGGAACTGAAACCGGTGCTACGTCCCGTGGATTTTGAAAGCTTTAATCTCGAACGGACATTCGATATTATTACGGAAATGAGTCATTTATTGAATGATTCGTTTAAATCAAAAGCAAACAGCACCCAGTTTCAAAAAACCCGTTGACAACTATCAGCGTTGAACCGATGTTTAATTCAGACAAATAAATGCAAGGGAACTCCATTCAGGTAAGTGAAATTAACGCCGTCTATTTATTTTGAAGGTTATGGATATGCAATTGTTTGATAATATGACATTTCTTCATCCGGTCGGTGTCTCTACTTTCAAGTACGGAGTAACCATTCCTGTTGAGGCGCAGACGGAGCGGATGTGCACCATTGAAAAAGGGAGCAAGACGCCTGTCACCATTCTGTTTGGCGCTGAAGAGTCAGTTATTGCTGAAATACGGAGGTTGAATAACAATCATGGTCATCTTCAGTTCAGGTATGAGAACAAGGGGCAGGAACGTTTACGGCAATTTCTTCTGGGAACATTTGGCAGTCGAACAGATGGCAGTTTGCTTGAAGTGGTGGAAGTCTCACCATTTACTTTTCTGTTCAAACCGATACTGAATGACTCGTCGCCCTGCCTTTATATCAACGACATGTTACTACACAGACTTGAGCCTCAGACGGTGAAGGATTATGCGGAAATCGAGATGATCAAGGAATCGATTGCTTTAGTAAAATATGGCGCAGGATTAAACCAATCGGACTATAACGGAAGGATCAGCGAAGGGTTGGTGAAGCAAGGATGGAACTGCGAACAAAGAGTCATTGACGAATTGGGATTAAGGTGCGATTTTGAGAAAAACGGTGTATGGGTTGAAATCGAATTCGGCAATGCCCGTTCCTATTATCAGGATTACGTTAAGTTCATGCTGGCAAAGAAATACCGTGATGCAAGACTTGGCCTGCTCCTTTGCCCAACTACCGCGTTTGCATCCCTGCTATGCGAGTTGGGGCGGCAACGTGCACGTGAAAACGTAGTACGTGAGCGCGCACCAGTTTATTCGGGGATGATGAGTTATGAGAAGGCAGTGCGGGAATTGCCGTATCTTGGATTTATGTTTCAGATGCCGATTGTTGTAGCGGGGGTTGGAGTGAGCGGTGAGACTCTGTTCGGAACCCAGGTGAGACAAGCAAAACCATTATGAACCACAGCAAGCTTTTCCAGTCGTAATTAGTGAAATTATCTGCCTCTATGTGGCGTTCAACTGGCAACCCAATCCCTGAATTGCTTGTTGCCAGCAGAGCTGTGGTTCCCGAAATTGATGTCGGAGCTCCGACATAGGATAATTAGTTGATATGATAGAGCAATTTACGACTGCTTTTAAGTTTTCCTTCAAAAAATCTTCGGATTACGGTCCCCAGCCGGGCGGTTGCGACAGGATATCAGGGCCGGCAACGGGACAAAAATAGCAAGAAATGAGCTGCGACAAAGTCACTGGCTGTTGTTTAAATCCTTGTATATATTAGTTAATAATCAAGGAGAGTCCTGCTGTTCCTCCTGCATCGTCGGATGCTTGGGGCAGAAAAGGGTGAGGCTGTAAGGTTTCGTAGGACAACCTGAAGCAGGTTATAAGCGATGAGCCGCCAGATTCATCCCCCCTTCCTTTTCAGCTACAGCGTAGTTTTTCAGTAAATCTTATTGGGAGTCATGTTGTCAAGTCCCCCATTACGCCGCCCTGGTGACGCCGGTCGGCATATCAATTCTTGACTTTGCTCAGGCAAATGAGCATTAGTGATCATAATTTTGGACATAATTGCGTAGAGGCACAAAATGTATAAAGATCAAGCATATAAATTGTTGCTGGAGCGGTTTCGGGGGGAGCGGCGCTTTATCCAGGTGTTGAGCGGTCCCCGGGAAACGGGGAAGACCACCCTCGTCCGCAAGCTTCTCGATGAAATAGCGCTTCTTAAGTGGTACGTCACGGCAGAAGGGCGGGCAGGGAGGGATCTGCCTTGGCTGGAGATGCAGTGGCGCAACGGGCGGGCCAAAGTGGAAATTAACCGGATCCGCAACAGAGGCCTTTTGGTAATTGAAGAAATCGAGCGGATTCCCGGCTGGGCGGAGACGGTGCAACGCCTGTGGGATGAAGACACCGCCGCCGGCATGAACCTCCATGTCCTGGTAGTAGGCTCCTCATCCCTGTCGATGGAACAGGGGCTCACGGAAAATCTGGCGGGGCGCTTTGAGCTGATCCCGATCACGCCGGGGCTTTTCCCGGAAATGGCGGCGACCTTCGGGATGACCCTGAATCAATACCTCTATTACGGCGGCTATCCAGAGGGGGCGGATCTCATGAAGTCCCCCAAGCGGTGGATCCGCTATATCAACGATTTGCTCGTGGAAACGTCCATTTCCCGGGATATCCTGCAGACGACGCGGGTGGACAAGCCGTCCCTTCTCCATGATCTTCTTGCCATCGCCTGCGACAATTCCTGTCAGATTCTCTCCTATCGCAACCTCCTCGCCCGCCTCCCCGCGGCCGGCAATACGACGACCCTGGCCCACTATCTGCGGTTGCTCCAGGGGGCAGGGCTCGCGGCGGGGTTGCCGAAATACGCCGGTCCGGGAGAAGAGACCGCCGCCGATGAGGGGAACTACCGTCAGCGGGGTTCCAGCCCCAAACTCCTCGCCCTGAATACGGCCCTCATCACGGCCCGGGCGGATCAGGATTTCGATCTGGCCCGGACCGACCCGGACCTCTGGGGGCGGGTCATGGAAACGGCGGTGGGGGCTCATTGCATCCACGCCGCGGCGGGGACCGATATCTCCGTCTATTATTGGGCGGGGCAGAACCGGGAAGTTGATTTTGTCCTGGCCAGGGGAAAGGAATTGGCGGCCCTGGAAGTGGTAACAGATCGGAGAAAGCAGACGGCGTCGGGCCTGGAGCTGTTTTGCCGCCTCTACCCGGTGCAGCGGCGGCATATAATCGGACTCGCTGGCCTCCCCCTTGATGCCTTTTTCCGGACGCCTCTGGCGGATCTTTTTTGATAGAATAATTAGAGCATGGTATAAGCCGGTAGTGCAAATTATTGTTGCCATTTTGGTTATCAATATGTATTGGCTAATTCTGGGTGAAAGATGGTATTAAGATGCTAAACAAACTTCGGGGAACATAACCCTGAGGGGTTAAATTAAAGGAGGTTAGAATGAAAATATTTAAATTAGCGGGTATTTTATTTGTTTGTTTATCACTTTTATTTGTCACGGATGTCTCTGGCGCTCCGAAGCGGAAAGATGTGAAGCAAGATCCGCCCGATCTGCTTGTCAAGATAGGCGACAAGGTGATCACCAAGAGGGAATTTGACGCACGGATTGCCGGGCTGCCTGCGGAATCACAGAAGCGTCTCAAGACGGAACAGCAAAAAAAAGCATATCTGGATTTGCTGGTTCAATCCGAGCTTCTGGCCCTGGAGGCGCAATCCCTAAGGATAGACAAGGAAACGGCTATTGCCTTACGCATGGACGATTTGAAGACCAATCTCCTCGCCCAGGAATATATGCAGCGGCAATTGGCAAAACTCCCCAAGATTACAGACCGTGACATAGAGAAATACTATAGCGACCACAAAGCCGAACTGGTAACCCCGCCCATGGTCCGGGCGCAACATATCCTCATCAGGGTGGACAGCAAGGCGAAGGAGGATGAGGTCAAAGCCGCCTATAACAAGACAAACGGTATCCGCGACGAGGCGGTCAAAGGGGCGGACTTCGGTAAACTGGCAGAGAAATATTCAGAGGACGAGGCAAACAAAGTGAACGGCGGCAACATCGGCTTCTTTACCCGGGACCGCGTCATCCCCGAAATCTCTCAGCAGGCCTTTAACATGAAGGTAGGTGAAATCAGCCAACCGGTGAAGACCACATTAGGATACCATATCATCAAGGTAAACGAAAAAACTGATGCCAAACAGTTGACCCTTGTGGAGGCTTCCCCCCGCATCCGGACGTTCCTGGAAAATACGCGGCAACAGGAACTATTGAAGAAGGAAATTGATCGCCTGAAAGGCAAGTACCGTCTCGTCGCCTATCCGGAAAAACTTAAGTAACTTACGGCAATGCTCGCAAGCAAGTTGTAATAAATGATGTTCTTTTCATCAATCATTATGATACGCAGGACATATATGTTGACGGTTGGGTGAGAGCAGTATTTCTATCCCAGCTTCGACTCAATGAACGGAAGAAGAAAGGTGACGAAAATGGCGAAAAAATGGTTTTTGATTATATCCTTCTTTGGAATCATCCTCTTAATGTCGGGATGTGGGGGAGGAAAGAAAATGCAGACACTGCAACTCGTGACGGAAAATTACCCCCCCATCACGTTTATGAAAGATGGGCAGGTGACCGGTTTTGCCACGGAAGTAGTTCAGGAAATCCTCAAGCGCCAGAATCATCCCGATAACATCAGGATGATGGCCTGGGATGACGCCTACAATTTGGCCCTGACAGAAAAGAACGTTGTTCTCTTCAGCACCACCCGTACCGACAAGCGGGAGATGCTCTTTAAATGGGTAGGACCCATTGGAAGTTACCGTGATGTTCTTTACACTAAAAAAGGCTCCGGTATAATTCTCAACAGCCTGGAAGATGCCAAGAAGGTTGGGAAAATAGGCGTCGTGGATGGCTGGTTTTCAAAAGAGTTCCTGACCGGCCTCGGCTTTAAGAACCTGAAAAGTTCAAAGCTGCCGAAAGATAACGCGAAGGGCCTCGTGGAAGGGAAATTGGACCTCTGTGCCTTCACAGACATGACAGCTCCCGATATCCTAAAGGATGCTGGTTACAGTATGGATGATATTGTCCCGGCTTACGTCATCAAGAACTATGAGTTTTATATCGCCTTTTCCAAAGAAACGCCCGATGAGATCGTGAATAAATGGCGCCGGAGCTTCGATGAGATGAAGAAGGATGGCAGTTTTGACAAGATTTCCAAAAAATGGCTTCCCGTCGGAGAATCTGCGGCAAAATAGGTTATCGCAAATCCATATGGCGCCATCCATTATTGCTGTGATGGTGGGGAAACGCGCCAAAGAGGTAAAACCAGGAGAGTGGATTAGCGGTTCCGGCTGGGATGAAGGATATCTGAAAGAGTGTCTGGAAAATCCCGGCGCCAGACATCCCACCCGTTGGGATATTGACCAACAAACTCCCAACAACCCGGTCTGTCTGGTAGATTTCTCCGGTCATAACACCTGGTGCAACAGCAAGGCACTGGAACTGGCAAAGGTAACTAAAAATACCCCACCCAGATTATGTCGGCAATTATTGAATTCATGGGCAACATTGTGGGAACTGAAAAATCAGCCAATCAGTGGCCGCTGGGTTATTTTAATAAAGCCGGCATCCGGGTGACCCAGAGTTCAGATACACCAGTGGTTGTCCCGAACTGGCAACAGGGGATAAAAAACTGTCTGCTGAGAGAGTCCATGGCGTCAGGCAAAGTATTTGGCCCGCATCACAGGATTCCAATCAAAGAGGCCATCCGGCAGTACACCATCAACGGCGCCTATCAGGATCATCAGGAGGATATTAAAGGCTCCATCGAACCCGGCAAACTGGCCGACTTAGTGGTGCTTGGCGAGGATATTCTGGCCATCGATCCTCACAAAATCATCGATATTCCGGTCCTAATGACCATTGTGGGCGGAAAAATCGTTTTTAGCTCAATCAGTAATCATTGATTTCCTTTTCAGAATATATGATATAAATACCCAGTTATGTGAGGGCCTGTGACCAGCGGATAGATAGTTGCAATAATGCGGCACCGTCTGGATAACCAGGCTGTAAACTGAGAATACAAACTTCAGCCAACATATTCACGATATTTTTGAATGCCTATGGGGTTGGATATGCAAAGGTCGGAGTAGTAATAGTGAAGGAGGGAAAGTGAAATACTTTTGCGGGTTACTTTTGGGAGCATTGTGTCTTGTTGGAGTCTGCGCAGCGGGTGATCAACAGAATCAAAATACTTTGCAGGAGCAACGCACCTCATCAAGCGAGCTAGACAAGCAAATAGACATTCTTGCCAAACAGATAATTAGCAGCTTGGATGCTCAGAAAACCCGTAAAATTGCGGTAATCGAGTTCACCAGTCTTGAGGGAAACGTATCGGGATTAGGGAAGTATTTGGCGGAAGAATTAACTACCCGCTTGTTTCGAACTGGCAGATTTCTGATTATTGAGCGACAACTGATGAAAAAAATGATGGAAGAGCAGAAGCTCAGTGCAACGGGATTGATCGATGCAAAGACCGCTTCAAAGTTCGGTCAGATATTAGGAGTTGACGCACTTACGACCGGCACGATAGCTGATCTGAATACCAGTGTTAAAATTAATGCCCGCTTGATCGCTGTGGAAACTGGTTCAGTGTTCGCTGTCGCTTCCGTCAAAGTTCCGATGAATAAAGAAGTTGAAATACTATTGGGAAAGAATCCCGGTGCGGCAGACAGATCTGATGTAAGACGCTTCGATGGAACCTGGGATGTTATTATTGCGTGCTCTCCACATGAAGGAGCCCTCGGCTACACGTATGAATTTACCTCCTCCGTGAAGGATGGCGTTTTTCACGGCCAGCATGGAACGGATGGTATAGCGCCCTGCCTTACCCTCAACGGGAAAATTAACCCCGACGGCAGTGCAGTCATCAGGGCAAACGGACTCACGGGTAACCCCAAATATAGTATTAATAACATGAATAGGAACAAGCCATATTCATATCACATAGATGCAAGTTTTGCAGATTCCCGAGGCACTGGCAAACGGATACAGACCCGCAGTTGCAATTTGACATTTCTCAAACGGTGATCTGATATTTCCTCTTCCGTGGCTGGCACCTTGCCTGACCGTAATAGTAAAAAATGCTCGTCATACTTTCCGCATGTATAATCCTGTCCATAGTGTGAATTCCGCGAATAACTACGGAAGATTCATCATTACAATAATGTAAGATCTATATGAAAAATAAAGGGTATTTAAAGGCCGATCCAGATGGCCAGCCGGTAGGCGATCAGGCCGAGGAAAAAGGACAGGCCAAGCATCAGGGCGAAAGAGGCCCCGAACCATCTCCAGCTTCCCATCTCCCGCTTCATGACCGCCACCGTTGCGGCGCAAGGAATAAAAAGCATGAGAACCACGAGAAAGGCCAGGGCTGACGCCGGGGTCATAACCGCAGGCAGAACCCGCACCAGTCCCGCATCGCCTACCCCATAGAGGACGCCGAGGGTGGCAATGGCATTTTCCTTGGCCACGATACTAGTCAGCAGGGCCGTCATCATCTTCCAGTCCAGCCCCAAGGGCCTTCCCACCGGTTCGATAAACTGTCCAATCCCTGCCAGGAGACTGTCTTCGACCCGTCCGTGGGGAAAATAGGACAGCACCCATACGATTACCGACACAGCAAGAATAACCGTTCCCGCCCGTCTGACAAAGGCGATGGTCCGATTCCAGATTACCATGCCGATGGTCCGTATGTCCGGTTTGTGATACAGGGGCAACTCCATGATGAAGGGTATGGGCTCGTCCTTGAGAACGAAACGATTGATGATCATGCCCGTCATACCCAAGAGCAGGATATTCGCCGCCATGAGGGACCAGGAGACAACTGTGGCGTGTCTGGCAAAGACGGCTGCCGTAACGAAGGTCAGGACGGCCAGCCGGGCGGTACATGGAATGAAGGGGGAAAGAAATATGGTCAGGAGCCTTTCTTTTTTCGATTCCACGATGCGGGCCCCGAGGATCGCCGGCACATTGCACCCAAAACCCAGGCACATGGGGATGACGCTCTTGCCATGTAGTCCGATCAGGTGCATGAAACGGTCCATGACAAAGGCTGCCCGGGCCATGTAGCCCACATCTTCAAGGATGGCCAGGACGGCGAAGAAGATGACGAGGATGGGCAGAAAGGTCAATACGGAACCGGCGCCGCCGATGATCCCATCTACCACCAGTCCCTTGATCCAGGGAGGGAAAGACAGCAACGCCGGCTGTATCTGGCGGGCAAAGTAGCTCACCAGCCATTCCAGACCCTTTTGCAGAGGATAGCCGACCTTGTAGGTCACAAAAAAGACGGCGGCAAATATTGCCAGGAGGATCGGAATCCCGAAGAGGGGACGGGTCAGAACATGGTCGAGGCGATCCGTCATGATTACCTGTCCCATCCTGAACCGGGAGACGGCGGAACGGGTCGCCTCTTCGATCCAGTCATAACGTCCCCCGACCACGGCATGGAGAGAATCTTCGTGCTTGAGCAGGATTGCCTTGAGTTGGTTCCATATCTCCGGCGGAACAGATTCCTCTATCTTTTTAGATATTTCCTTGTCTCCCTCCATGAACTTCGTCGCCAGCCAGGTATGCCGCGTTTGTATGGTAAGATTTTTGCGGAGAAGGTCTTTAATCTCCAGGAAGACTTCCTGATGATCGGCGGCAATATCGGGCAGCCGGGGTTGATAGGATAGCTCACCCCGGGCCAGGGAGATAATGCGGTTGATCAGCTCCCGGAGACCCTGATTCTTGGAAGCGACCATCCCGATGACCGGGACGCCGAGGGATCGTTCGAGGGCATGGATGTCAATGCGAACGCCTTGGGCCTCCGCCACGTCGATCATGTTGACGGCCACGATTACCGGCGGTCCGAGGAGGAGGAGTTCAGTAAGCAGGTAGAGGCTCCGATCGAGGGCAGCGGCGTTGGCAAGGAGGACAATCACGTCGGGACTCTCGTTCAGAATGAAGTCGCGGGCGACCCGCTCCTCCTCCGAGAAGGCAGTAAGGCTGTAAGTCCCGGGAAGATCGACGATGCAAAGGTCTCCTTCCTGGCAGACATGAGCCCCTTCCTTTTTTTCCACGGTCTTGCCCGGCCAGTTGCCGACATGCTGGGAGAGTCCTGTCAGGATATTGAAGACCGTCGATTTGCCCACATTGGGCTGACCTGCGAGGGCCACAAGGATTTTTTTCTTCGGTTCCGGGATTATTTCCGCTTCCGTTGGGGAAATTGTACGATAAACAATGATCTTTTCCCCTTCCCCATGCCCCAGGGCAATTCTTGTTTCCCCGACCTGGATCATTACCAAACCGCTGCTGTTACGGATCATCCTGATCTTGGCATTCAAAGAAATGCCCATGCCGGCCAGGCGTCCTGCCAAATCGCGGCCCCCGGCAAGGGAGAGGATGATGCCTTCCTCTCCATCCGCCAGGGCGGTCAGGGGGAGGGCGTTGTCATTGTTCATTATATTATCCTTAACTGTTATCAGATCGCGCGGGTCTTTTTATAATAATGGTAATGGGAAATGTCAATGGTTTTGAAATCTTGACTGGCATGAAAAGGCGATTGTCAAAAAAACAGGCCAACCCCCGCGATTTTCAACCAGCGCCGCTGGTTTCGATAGTCGGGACATGATTTCTCGACCAGGGACCAGAAACGGGGGGAATGATTCTTTTCCCGAATATGGGCCAGTTCATGAACCACGACATAATCGATGACCGACGGTGGCGCCATCATGAGCCGCCAGGAAAAGGCAAGACGGTTATCAGCGGAACATGAACCCCAGCGCGATCTGGCCCTGCTGATGCGAACCGAGCGGGAATTGCAGCCCATAATCCCTTCATAAGCCCTAACCCGATCCGGCAGAAATGACCAAGCCGCCTGCTGATACCAGGTCCGGAGTGAGTCCTTTCCCGAGGCGGCGATGCATGGGGAAAGGATAAAACGGCTACCATCGAAAGTCAGATTGCCGCCATTCACATTGATCACATTGATAATCACCGGATAGGCGACGCCGAGAAACAATGCCTTGTCGCCGGAGGCAAGGGTGTCGCTCTTCGGGATCTCCCGAGGAACATGCAGCGCCAGTGTCGTCAGCTTTTGGCGGATCCAGGGTAGCTTGCGTTGAAAGAATCCGTCGATCTCGGCCTGCGGGACGGGATAGGGGGCCTGGATTACAACCATACCTCCCGGTTTCACGGTCAGGGACAGGGTTTTCTTCCTCTTTTTGCTGCGTACCAGTTGGTAAGTCAGGTCCATGGTATCTTTTTTCTAAGCCTTTTCTTCAAGATTAAGGATGCGCCGGCAGCCTTTCTTATGGTAAGAGGCTAAAAAAAGCCAATACTATTTTTATCGAAGTAGAAAGGATCCTTATGGAAACTGATCATCGCCCCTGGGGTTACTTTGAGGTTCTGGCCGACGCCCCGGATCACAAGGTCAAAAGGATTGTCGTGTTTCCCGGGAAGCGTCTGAGCCTCCAGCGCCACCGCTGCCGCTCTGAGCATTGGTATGTCTTTCAGGGACAGGCCCTGGCGACCATTGACAGCCGAGAGATCATCATGAAACCGGGCCAGGCTGTGGACATCCCCGCCGGGGCCAGCCACCGTATCGCCAACAGGGGTGATGCTGAAGTCGCCTTTATCGAGGTACAGACAGGTGATTATTTCGGAGAGGACGATATCGAGCGGATCGAGGACGACTTTGGAAGATTATAAGCATGCTTACTGATCAGGCAGGGTCGTGAATTAGGGGTGGCCTCAGAGGATGAATTCCATGTCCCTCCGGACGGCGTAGCACCTTAACGGCGACTGCTTATCCTGGATCAGATTGCGGCTGCGCTCCACGATGTCATCCACTCCCGCATCGTCCCGTTCCTGGTTATGATGAAACAGGCCCAGGGTCTTCACGCGGGCCTCGATAGCCAGGCGGACTGCATCGTTATAGGTGGAATGCCCCCAGGTCTTCTTGTAATCATCTTCCCTGAATTCGGCGTCATGGATGAGGAGATCGGCGTCCGCTGAAAACTGAACATAATCCTCGAAACCCAGACCACCGGGATGGACATGGCCCAATTCATTATCCGTCAGAAAGACGAATGATTTTCCGTCTTCTTCAAACCGGTATCCCATCCCCTGATTAGGATGGCTCAAGGGGAAGGAGGTCACGGTCATTGTATTGATGGTAAAGCGGGTCCCGCAGGTCTCATGGTAAGATATATCACAGCGGATGTCATCATAATTAATAGGAAAATGCGGCGCCGTCATGACCTGGGCGATCAGATCCTTGACGGATATCTGGGCGAAAGGGCATCCGAACATGCTGATCCGGGTATCTTTGAAATAAATGGGTTTGAAAAAGGGGAAACCCAGGAGGTGATCCCAATGGGCATGAGTAAAAAACATGTTGTAATCGCGCCGTCCTTCCGCCAACAGGGCATTGCCCAGGCGCCTGATTCCTGAACCGGCATCGACAATGATAATATCATCTTCCTTGGTCCGGATTTCGAGACACGTTGTGTCGCCTCCGTACTTGCAGTATTCCGAACCTGACACGGGTATAGAACCCCTCGCGCCCCAGCAACGGATGATCATGGCTGATCCTTTTCATAGAAGATGTTTTTTATTATCGGCTTGAGCAGGTCTTGTCAAGCTGTAATTCATGTGTATATTAGGCAAAAATGGTAGGTTGTCTCAAGGATGTAGGATATTTTAACTGATTCACCACAAAAGGAGAGATGACATGGAAACGATCAAGATTAAGGGAATGTCCTGCGGGCATTGCGTGATGGCTGTCACGAAGGCATTGATGAAACTGGAGGGACTGAAAAATGTGCAGGTCAACCTGGAGAAGGGGGAGGCAACCTTTGAAGAAGAGAAACCGGTGGCAGCAAACCTGATCCGGGAGGCCGTCGAAAAAGCGGGGTTTGACGTTGCCTGATGAAATCTTGCAGGAAACCACCGTCTCCATCGGGGGCATGACCTGTGCCGCCTGTGTGCGGCGAGTGGAGCGGGCGCTGCAATCTCTGGACGGCGTGGCGGAAGCCTCCGTCAATCTGGCAACGGCCCGGGCGACAATCATGCATCGCCCCCAGTGGGTGGGCCTGGAAGGGGTCGATGCTCTCATCGCGGAAACGGGATACGATTATCTTGGCATTCCCGAAGAATTCCGGGAAGATCCGATTGCCGCGTCCCGGGAAAAGGAAATAGGGGACCTGAAAGTCCGCTTTGCCGTCGGCATGGCCCTTAGCGTGGTGATCTTTTTCGGCTCTATGCAGCACTGGTTTCCCTTCCTTATGGCCATCCCCAGGCAACCGCTGCTGATCGCCATGTTCCTGCTTACGACTCCCGTCGTCTTCTGGGTGGGCAGCCGTTTTTTCATCGGGACAATCAAGGCCGCCCGGCAGGGGACCACGGACATGAATACCCTGGTTGCCGTCGGGGCCTTCGCGGCCTATGCTTACTCCACATTGGCCACTTTTGTTCCCCAGATATTCACCCGTTCCGGCATTGCGCCCCACGTCTATTATGACGGCGCCGCCCTGATCGTTACCCTGATTATCCTGGGCCGGCTCCTCGAAGCTAAGGCAAAGGGCAAGACATCGGCGGCCATCCAGCGCCTCATGGGGCTCCGGCCCAAGACCGCCCGGGTCATCCGCAATGGCGCCGAGCAGGATATTCCCATTGAGGGGATTATCAAGGGTGATCTTATGCTCGTCCGTCCCGGAGAGAGAATCCCTACGGACGGCGTGATTGTCACCGGATCATCAAGCATCGATGAATCCATGCTCACCGGGGAAAGCATGCCCGTCTCCAAGGAGCAGGGCGCCCCCGTTTACGCCGCAACGATCAACAAAACCGGATCTTTCACCTTCACCGCCACAAAGGTCGGGACGGAAACGGCGCTGGCCCAGATCATCCGTCTCGTAGAACAGGCCCAGGGATCCAAGGCCCCCATTCAGCGGCTGGCCGATCAGGTGGCGTCAGTTTTTGTTCCCGTGGTCTTTGCGATCGCCATCACAACCTTTATCGTCTGGTATTTTTTTGTCCCCGACGGGAGCTTCAGCCGGGCACTCCTCAATTTTGTCTCCGTCCTCGTCATTGCCTGTCCCTGCGCCCTCGGTCTTGCCACCCCCACCGCCGTTATGGTGGGTACGGGTCTCGGGGCCGAACGGGGGATTCTGATCAAGGGGGGAGAAAGTCTCGAGAAGGCCTACAAGCTCACGATGATCGTCTTTGATAAAACGGGGACCCTGACCCGGGGGGAGCCGCAGGTTACGGACATCATCGTCGCTCCTGGGATTGCTGAAAACGACCTCCTGAAGATTGCCGTCTCCATCGAATCCGTCTCCGAACACCCTCTTGGCGAGGCGATTGTCCGAGAGGGCCGGAACAGAAACACGGCCACCGAAACAATAGAAGCCTTCACGGCCAGCGCCGGTCTGGGGGCCAGCGCCTTGATGGCAGAACGTCTCTGCCTCCTGGGAAACCGCCGCTACCTGGAAGGTGCCGGAATTTCTTTCCTTCCTTTGGAGGACGCCGCTAAACGCCTGACCGGGGAAGGGAAAACGGGCGTCTTTGTGGCCCGGGATGGGCAACTCCTGGGAATGATCGGCCTGTCCGACGTTCCCCGGGATTCGGCAAAGGAGGCTATTGCCACCCTTAAAAGGGCAGGCCTCAAGGTTGCCATGATCACCGGTGACAACGTCCAGACGGCTCGTGCCGTGGGCGAGGCGCTGGGTATCGAAACCTTGCTGGCTGAAGTCCTTCCCGGAGATAAAGCTAAGGAAATCGTGAGATTGCAGAAGCAGGGAGAGATTGTGGCCATGGTGGGTGACGGCATCAACGACGCCCCGGCCCTGGCGGCCGCCGATATTGGCATTGCCATCGGCGCCGGAACGGATGTAGCCATGGAGGCCAGTGATATGACTCTCATGAGCGACGATCTCAGAACCGTCCCGGCAGCCATCCGTCTGTCTCATGAAACCATGAAAGTGATACGTCAGAATCTCTTCTGGGCCTTCATCTATAACATTATCGGCATCCCCATCGCTGCCGGGGTTCTTTATCCCTTCGGAGGCATCCTCCTGAGCCCGGAATTCGCCGCCGCGGCCATGGCCCTGAGTTCCGTCTCCGTTGTCAGCAACTCTTTGCGGTTACGCCGGGTCTGGAAGTCCAAAGTAGCGAATACTTAAGAAGTATCCTCCTCTTCAAGGGACGGGTCGGGGATGGGTTTTGACAATCATCGCTCGATCAGAGGGAACCAACTTTCCATCCATTGCCTTCCCGGAGGAGGGAAAATGTTTCCTTCGTGGTCCGCATCGGAAGGTTGTCACGCTGGTATTTGTCCAGAAAATGACTGATGTTTTGACAAACAAAGGTTAGGCCCTCCAGTGTCTGCTCAGGAATCCCGGCGGCCAGACTATGGAAAATGTCATTGATCATCAGCGGGAAATCGGGAGACGTCATGGCCACCACTGCCGTTGCCCTGTCCCCCGTGACATCAATATTTTCAACAATAAAAGAAACATTGCCTCCGATCACCTGGGCAATCAAGCCGTTTCCCAGGGAATTGGCCGTTTTATAATCCTGGAGGCCCTGTTTTGCCTTGCTTGCCGAAGAAAGGTAATTATAGGCCGTTTCTGTGCGTCCACCAATTACGGCGTGCAGGTAATTGGCTAACGACTCTGTCGCCGTCAAGGTCGTCCCCTTGCTCACGAAGTATACGACGAACAGGAAGATTATGAGTGCGATCGCGATTAAGGGAAGCATGAGCTAAGTATCACCGTCCAGTCATTTAGTTGTCTTCCGGCGGATTATGCCTCCCGTTCAAAATGGGACTTGTCGGCGCCACATACGGGGCAGGTCCAGTCGTCTGGCAGATCCTCAAAGGGTGTTCCCGCCGAGGCGCCGTGCTCCGGTTCGCCGGAAGCGGGATCATAGACGTATCCACAGATTGAACACACGTAGCTCGCTGCCGTCGCCGCCGAGGCTTTTGGTTCTTCCTGCTGATAGGTCGGTGCTGTCTTGGGGGATTTTCCCTTCTTGACGGTATGATAGTAGTCGTAGGTCATGGGCGGTTCATTACCGAGATTGTCGTAATCGACTACCTCCCCGACAAAAATGGTGTGGGAGCCGATTTCAAGCTCCTGGATCAGCTTGACCTCCAGATAGGCCACGGCATTATCCATGACGATGGGCGCGCCGGTCTTCCCGATTCGGTACTGGACATTCTTGAATTTGTCTACATCCCGGCCCGATTTGAAGCCGAAAAGACCGATGAAGCTCATCGGTGCTTCCTCGGAGAGAATGGAGACGGAAAAGATTCGACTGGCTTGAATGTAGGAATGGGTCAGATTTTCCTTGTTGATGCTGACGGCGATCGTGGATGGCTCCGAGGTTACCTGAAACATGCTGTTGGCTATCTGGCCATTGAACTTGCCGTCCTTGACGGAACTGACAAGATAAAGGCCGTAACTGATCTTGCGGAAGGCTTCTTTGTTCATAGGGGCGTGCTCCTGACATGATATTTGGTTTAGAGCGGCAATGCCTCTCACCTATATACGAAATTCGACCCTCCTGCCAGATTAAATTATCCGCCCGAAACTCAACAAATCAACCTACCCATAAGCCTGGGAATGTGATAACCTATAATCAAAAGAGAAATTCTAATGGAGGATAATTATGGACTGGGGAATGGAAAATCGCCTGTCACAGCTAATTCAGGCGGATGGTCACTGCTTCTTTCTGCCTATCGATCACGGATATTTCCAGGGACCGACGTCGTGTCTGGAGAAACCCGGAGAAACCATCAAACCGTTACTTCCATACTGTGACGCCCTCTTTGTAACCAGGGGCGTCCTGCGGTCCGCCGTCGATCCCGCCGGGAGCAAGCCCATTATTCTCCGGGTATCGGGAGGGGCCAGCGTCCTGGGCAAAGACCTTGCCAATGAATCCCTCACCACTTCCATCGAAGAGATCCTGCGTCTCAACGCCGCGGCCGTGGGGATATCGATCTTTGTGGGGAGCGACTACGAACGGGAATCACTGATGAACCTCTCCGAAATCGTCAATCAGTGCGAAGATTTCGGCATCCCCGTCATGGCCGTTACCGCCGTCGGCAAGGAACTGGAAAAACGGGACGCCCGGTATCTGGCCCTATGTTCCCGCATTGCTGCCGAACTGGGGGCGCGGGTGGTGAAAACCTACTGGTGCAAGGATTTCGACAAAGTGGTTGCTGGCTGCCCGGTTCCCGTCGTCATGGCGGGAGGACCAAAATGTGAAACAGAAAAAGAAGTGCTGGATTTTGTTTACGACGGGATGCAAAACGGCGCCATCGGCCTCAATCTCGGCCGAAATGTCTGGCAGAACCCTAATCCCGTGGCCATGATGAAGGCGCTGCACGCCATTATCCACGAAGACCTCACAGCCAGGGAAGCCTGGGAGCTTTTCAACGATGTCAAGGCGGAAAAGAACAGGAAAGCAAAGAACAACAAAGGGAAAAAAGGCTGAGCTCGCAAGAGGGCAGCAGATCGACAGATAATAAGCACCAGGTCGATAAAATCTAGTAATTAGCGAGAAATTTGTCTATGCACGTCGCCATGTATTATCGAAACAATGATGTAAGGATCGAGGAGATGTCCGTACCCCGGATCGGCCCTGGGGAGATCCTCGTCAAGGTCATGGCCAGCGGGATCTGTGGCAGCGATATCATGGAATGGTACCGGATCAGGAAGGCACCCCTGGTCCTGGGGCATGAAATCGCCGGGGTTGTCGCCGAGGTCGGAGAAGGGGTAACAAACTGTCGCCTCGGAGACCGGGTCTTTGTCTCCCACCATATCCCCTGCAACACCTGCCATTACTGCCTGCAAGGATACCACACCGCTTGCGAGACCCTCCACAGCACCAATTACGATCCCGGCGGCTTCGCCGAATATCTTCGGGTCCCCCGGCTCAATGTCGACCGGGGGGTTTTTCTCCTGCCTGAAGAAGTTTCCTTCGACGCCGGCGCCATGATCGAACCTCTGGCCTGCGTCATCCGGGGGCAGCGCCTGGCCCGCCTGCAACCGGGACAAGCGGTGCTGGTGCTGGGCAGCGGTATCTCCGGCATCCTCCATATCATGCTGGCCCGGGCCTCCGGGGCGGGAAGGATCATGGCCACGGACATCAATGCCTACCGCCGGGACCAGGCCCTGACTTTTGGCGCCGACACCGTCAGCGACGCCCGGGAGGATATTCCGGCCTGGGTGCGGAGCGTTAACGATCAGCGCCCTGCCGACCTCGTCATTGTCTGCACCGGCGCCCCCGCCGCTTTCGATCAGGCGCTGCAATCGGTGGACCGGGGGGGAACAATCCTCTGTTTCGCCACGACGGAGCCGGGGGTTAACCTGTCCGTGCCGCTCAATGATTTCTGGCGCAACGAGATCAAACTCATGCCTTCCTACGGCAACAGCCCCCACGATGCCACGGCGGCGATCAATCTGATCCGCTTTCAACGCCTGCCTGTGGAAAACATGATCTCCCACCGCCTGCCCCTTGCGGAGGCCCAAAAGGGCTTCCAGCTTGTCGCCGCGGGAACGGAAGCAACCAAGGTGATCCTTCTCCCCCATGACTGACGGCTTCGTAAAAAGTCCGGATGCGGCGTTGCGTTGCAGCCTTCGTCACTGCGGCGTACGCAAGTGCGCCTCATGACTCATGCTTTGCGCGCCTTGCCTGCGGATCTTTTTACGAAGCCGTCGATTGTGGCCAACTTTTAGAATTTTTGCGAATTCGTCATGCATGACCGCAATGAGTAGGTAATAGGCGATAGGCGATGGTGACCGATTAGGCAGATAATGAATGATTCATTTTCCCACTACTCCAATAAACTTGTCCGCGCCGGCCTTGCCGGGGTAGGGGTGCCCCTCCTGGGGTTTGGGGAGGAACTGGTCGCCCGTAACCGGCAAGACTCCATGAATAAAGACGACAGTTCAACCGTCGTCATGCCAGGGGACGAAAAGGGCTTGTACACCTGGAACCGGGAAGACCCCCTGACCGGGCTACTAACAAAGGTGGACGAACGCCTTGACCGCCGGGCCATCCTGTACTGTCAACCGGCGGAACCTTATCATTCAATGCTTCTCCATTTGATAGAAACCGCGGACAGTGGCGATGTTATTCATCCCCAGGATTTTGAAACCAGGATATTTCTCAAGGACCTTCCCATTCTGAAGGATATTACCGAGGCCGGGCTTCTTGCCGCCCTGAAAGACCGTCGCTGCGTAGTCATCCCCGGCGGAGGCGTCATCGCCACGGCAAAAAAGGATATGGAAACGGCCTTTGTCATCTACAGCGCTGCCTGCTTCGCCGTCTTTGTCAAATTTTTTTCCGACACGCTCAGGCAGCGGCAACTGTCTGGTCCGTCCTGGAAAGGGAGGGCAGTCCTGGAAGCGATTATTGGTCGTCTCGACCCTATTCCCCCGGTGACGGCGGTTCCGACCCTGAGTTCCGGCCCCAGGGAAGACGAGGCAGACATCCGGGCGGCCATGGTGGCGGCAGGCAAGAGGACCGTCGCTGATCGCCTGGTAGATGCCAACTTCGGCAATATTTCCTACCGCCGGGGGGAAGATCTTTTCATCACCCGCAAAGGGAGCGCCCTGGACGCCCTTACAGACAAGATCATCCGAATACCCCTGGCGGGACCGGCAGATGCGGTCGCCATTGCCTCGACGGAGTTGCCGGCGCACCGGCTCATCGCTCTGACTGCGCCTTACCGCGCCGTCCTCCACGGGCACCCGAAATTCTCCGTCATCATGTCCATGGCGTGTGGAGAAGAAGATTGCCCGGACAAAAGCGAATGCCATCGTTTCTGCCCCCGGGAAAGATGGATACAGGACATCCCTGTCGTCTCCGGTGAGGCCGGGGCAGGCCCCTTCGGCCTCTGCAATACCGTACCTGCGGCCGTCCGGGACCACGGTGCCGCCATTGTTTACGGTC
The DNA here is from genome assembly GCA_903885795.1 of uncultured delta proteobacterium. Classification (GTDB taxonomy): domain Bacteria; phylum Desulfobacterota; class Syntrophia; order Syntrophales; family UBA8958; genus UBA8958. The sequence continues at coordinate 171,255 of CAISJV010000001.1, forward strand.
ATGGCGTCTTCACCGCCGGAGCGCAGGACTTCAACGAGGCATTACAGCGCCTGCGGCAAATTGAAAAAACCTGCCGGGATTTGTTTTTCCGGACGATCGGCTTTTGATGAATAATTATTTGGAGGTGCACCATGTTAAAGGATCTGGTTTTCCAAAACCGTAGTTACCGCCGTTTTGACGAGACAGCGACGATTCCCCAAGAGACCCTGAAAGAACTTGTGGGCCTGGCAAGGCTTACGGCATCGGCGGCCAACCGTCAGCCATTGAAGTACCTGCTGTCCTGGGAACCGCAAAAGAACGGCCTCATTTTCCCCCATTTAGCCTGGGCTGGCTATCTGAAGGACTGGCCCGGTCCCGCCGCGGGTGAGCGCCCCACTGCCTATATCGTCATGCTCGTCGATACGGAGATCAGCCCCGCCGCTGCCTATGACCTGGGCATCGCCGGCCAGACGATTCTCCTCGGGGCGACGGAAAAAGGGTTCGGGGGGTGCATGATCGCCTCGATTAAAAAAGAGGGTCTGAGGGAAAGCCTTGGTATCGCCGAACAGTATGATATAGTTATGGTTATTGCCCTGGGGAAACCCATAGAGAAAGTCTTTATTGAAGAGGTCAAGACCGGAGAAGAGATACGGTACTGGCGGGATCCACAGGGGGGGCATCACGTCCCCAAGCGCAGCCTGGCAGATATCATCATCGCCTGATCCTTACCGATATGGAACGGACCAAGCAGGAGATCACCGAGATCCTGGATGAACTGGCGCTCCTTTTGGAAATGAAGGGTGAAAATCCATTCAAATCGAGAGCATATGCAAATGCCGCCCGCAGTCTCGAAGCCCTGGATGAGGATTTGGACCTGGTTGTCCGGGAAGGCAGGCTGGCCACCATCAAAGGCGTAGGCGAAGCCATCAGCAAGAAAATCGAAGAACTGGCCGCGACGGGACAACTCAGATACTATCACGATCTCAAGGCCACCATTCCCGCCGGCCATTTCGAGATGCTGAAAATTCCGGGCCTGGGACCCAAGAAAATCCATATCCTTTATGAAAAACTGGGAATTGAAACAATCGGGGAGCTGGAATACGCCTGCCAGGAGAACCGCCTTCTCGACCTGGCGGGATTCGGCAGTAAAACCCAACAGAAGATCCTTGCCGGCATTGACGCCTTAAAGCACTACCGGGAGCGACGCCTCTACACCGAAGTAATTGCCGAGGCGACGGACCTCCGGAAGTTCCTCGCCGATCAGCGGGGCGTCGTTGCCGCCGGCATTGCCGGATCGCTCCGCAGGGGCAACGAGGTCGTCAAGGATATTGACCTCCTGGCGGCCACGGAGGATCATCTCCGCATTGCCGACGCCTTTGCCTCCCTGCCTCAGATGGCATCCGTCATTGCCAAGGGTGACACCAAGGTGAGCGTGACGCTCCATTCCGGGATCAACGCCGATCTCCGCATCGTATCCCCCTCCCAATACCCCTACGCCCTCCATCACTTCACCGGCAGTCGGGAACACAATACGGCCCTCCGGGGGCGGGCAAAGAAATACGGTTTGAAAATGAATGAATACGGACTCTTCCGGGAAGAAGAGAACATCTTGTGCCGCAGCGAGGAGGATATTTTCGCCGCCCTGGACCTGACCTATATCCCCCCGGAGCTTAGGGAAAACATGGGGGAGATCGAGGCGGCCGCAGCGGGACAGCTTCCCCGGCTGGTGGAAACAGGGGATATGCGCGGCGTCCTCCATATCCACACCCAGGCCAGTGACGGCGCCGACTCTCTGGAGGCGCTGGTCCGGGAAGCCAAACGGCGGGGATACGCCTACATCGGCGTCAGCGACCACAGCCAGTCCGCCTATTACGCGGGAGGACTCTCGCCGGACGCCGTCCGGCGTCAGCATGAGGCCATAGACGACATCAACGCCGGGGAAGAAGTCTTTCACATCTTCAAGGGCATCGAGGCCGACATCCTCCCCGATGGCCGCCTCGACTACGACGATGAAACGCTGGAACGGTTCGATTTTGTCATCGCCGCCGTCCATTCCCATTTCCAGATGGCCGAGGAAGAGATGACCGGGAGGATCATCAAGGCCTTGGCCAATCCCTTCACCACGATCCTCGCCCACCCGACCGGACGGCTCCTGCTGGCCAGAGAACCCTATGCCCTGGATATCCACCGGGTGATCGATGCCGCCGCCGCGCACGGAAAGGTCATCGAACTCAACGCCAATCCCCTGCGCCTCGACCTGGACTGGCGCCACTGCATCTACGCGAAGAAAAAGGGTGTAAAGATCGCCGTCAATCCCGACCTTCATAATCTGGCCGGCTTCGACTATATGGAAGGGGGCGTGACCATCGCCCGGAAGGGATGGATGGAAAAGGAAGATTGCCTCAATTGCCTGGAATTAAAAGAAATTAGAGAGTATTTCTCGCGGATGCAGAGTTTTAAAATAAAGTGATTGACAAGAAACAAAAAAGTTGATAGCCAGACCGACACTGAGGGAAATATGAAGCAGACAACCTTTTCTATGAACAATAACTGGTGGTGGCAAAGCACAGGGGGGGTCTGCGCGCTGCCGGTTGAATGACATGACATAAACCGAATTGGGCCGTGGAGACCTTCTCAGGACTCCACGGCCTTTTTATTTACTATATAACCATACCGAAAAAGGGCCGTGAGCAATCACGGCCTTTTTTATTGGCAGGAGGAATATGTACTACCCCGATTTGGAAACATTCAAGAAATTGTCCCGCGAGGGAAACCTGATCCCCGTTTACCGGGAGATCCTGGCCGACGTGGAGACGCCCGTTACGGCCTTGAGCAAGCTGGCCGCCCAATCCCATGTCTTTCTCCTGGAGAGCGTGGAAGGGGGAGAAAAATGGGGGCGCTACTCATTCCTCGGCGCCGATCCCCGGGTGGTCTTCCGCGTCCTCGGCGAAGAGGTGGAGATCAGAAACAACGGCAAAGTCCAACGTTTTCCCCACGGCGGGGACCCCCTCAGGCATTTGCAGGAGCTCCTGAAAAAATACCGTCCCGTCCCGTCGCCGGGTCTGCCGCGCTTCTACGGCGGCGCCGTGGGTTACCTGGGCTATGGGATGGTGCGCTATTTCGAGAAGCTGCCCACTCGCGCCCCCGACGATCTCGGGACCGACGAGGCCGTCTTTCTCCTGACCGATACCATACTGGTCTTCGATAATATCCGCCATACCATCAAGATCGTGGCCTGCGCCTTTATCGATGAGGATGGCGGCGCCTCCTCGCCGGAGGAAATCTACGGGGAAGCGACCAGGAAGATTAACGCCCTCATGGCGGTGCTGCAAAACACCGCTCCCCTGCCCCCCCTGACCACGTCCGTCCAGGACGGGACCGGCGTGACGGCGAACATGACAGCGGAATATTTCAAGGATATGGTGCGGAGGACCAAGGAATATATCGTTAACGGGGATATCATTCAGGCGGTCCTTTCCCAGCGTTTTCAGATAGACAGCAATATCGACCCGCTCCATCTCTACCGGGCCCTCCGTTTCGTGAATCCCTCGCCCTATCTCTTTTTCCTGAAGGCCGGGGATATGACCCTCATCGGCTCTTCTCCGGAGGTCCTCGTCCGCCTGGAGGAGGGTGTTGCCGAGCTGCGGCCCATCGCCGGCACGCGGCGGCGGGGCAGGACGGAACAGGAGGACCGGATCATGGCCGACGAGCTGCTCCAGGACCCCAAGGAGAAGGCGGAACACGTGATGCTGGTGGATCTGGGCAGAAACGACCTGGGGCGGATCGCCCAGACGGGGAGCGTCCAGGTAAACCAGCTCATGGCGGTGGAGCGCTATTCTCACGTCATGCACCTCGTCTCTCACATCCAGGCCCAATTGGCGGCGGGCAAGGATGCCTTCGACGTCATCCGGGCGGCATTTCCCGCGGGGACCCTCACCGGGGCCCCCAAGGTGCGGGCGATGGAGATCATTGAAGAATTGGAACCCCACCAGCGGGGTCCCTACGGCGGGGCCGTCGGCTATTTTAGTTTTACCGGCAATATGGATTTCGGGATCACGATCCGGACCATGCTGCTCAAGGACAACCGTATCTTTATCCAGGCCGGAGCGGGGATAGTTGCCGACTCAGATCCGGATGCGGAATATGAGGAAACCAAAAGCAAGGCCGCCGGGATGCTCAAGGCCATTCGCCTGGCCGCCTCGGGCTTTGAAATTATGGACTTATAAGGAGAAATCACAATGATACTGATGATCGACAATTACGATTCCTTTACCTACAACCTCGTCCAGTACCTCCAGCAGATGGGCCGGGAAGTGGCCGTTTACCGCAACGATGAGATCACGGTGGCGGAGATTGAAAACATGGAGGTGGAGGCCATTTTTCTCTCCCCCGGCCCCTGTTCCCCCCGGGAAGCGGGCGTCACCGTGGAGATCGTCCGGTATTTTCACCAGACGATTCCCATCATGGGGGTCTGCCTGGGGCATCAGGCCATCGGCTACGCCTTCGGAGGCGATGTGGTCCGGGCGGATAAGGTTATGCACGGCAAGAGCTCACCTATTAGCAACGATGGGCGGACCATCTTTCAGGGGCTTCCCGATCCCTTTACTGCTGGGCGCTACCATTCCCTGATCGTGAAGCGGGACACCCTGCCTGCCTGCCTGGAGGTCACTGCCGAGACCGAGGAGGGGGAGATCATGGGCCTCCGCCACCGGGAGTATCCCGTGGAGGGTATACAGTTCCATCCCGAATCAATCCTGACGCCCCAGGGCAAACGGATTATCAGGAATTTTTTAAATATGGTGGACAAGAGCGAGAGGCGTTATGCCCAAGTCGCCTGAAATAATAAGGAGGATGATATGATCAAGGGAGCAATAGCGAAGATAGTCGGCGGCGCCGACCTGCGGGAAGGGGAGATGGTAGCGGCAATGACGGAGATCATGGAAGGTCAGGCTACCCCGGCCCAGATCGGGGCCTTCATGACGGCCCTGCGCCTGAAGGGGGAAACCAGCGAGGAGGTCACCGGCGCCGCCCGGGTGATGAGGCTGAAGGCGACCCGGATCGACGCCCGGTCGTCGACCATTGTCGATACCTGCGGCACCGGCGGTGACGGAAGTAACACCTTCAATATTTCCACCACGGCGGCCTTTGTCGTGGCGGCGGCAGATCTGACGGTGGCCAAGCACGGGAACCGGGCCGTCTCCAGCGGCTGCGGCAGCGCCGACGTCCTGGAGGGTCTCGGGGTCAATATCGACGCCAAGCCGGAAATTGTCGAAGAGTGCATTCAGCAGCTTGGGATCGGTTTCCTTTTTGCCCCGAAACTCCACGGCGCCATGAAATACGCAATCGGACCGCGCCGGGAAATCGGTATCCGCACCATCTTCAACATGCTGGGGCCGCTGACCAATCCCGCCGGGGCCACCTGCCAGCTTATCGGTGTTTATGATACGAAGCTGACGGAGATGTTCGCTGCCGTTCTGAAGAACCTGGGGACCAGGCGGGCCTTCATCGTTCATGGGGCGGACGGTCTCGACGAAGCTACCGTCACGGGGGAGACACGGATCTCGGAGCTCAAAGACGGCACTATTCGCACCTATAATCTCGATCCCGTAGATTATTTCGGCGAAATCTATCCGGCCGCCGACCTTATCGGCGGCGACGCCGCCGTCAATGCCCAGATTATCAAAGAGGTCTTGACGGGAGCAGACGAAGGTCCCCGCCGGAAGATCGTGGTGCTGAATGCGGCCTTGGCTATCGTGGCGGGGGGGAAGGCGGATAACGTTCGGGAGGGAATCGCCGTGGCGGAGGCGTGTATCGCCAGCGGTGCGGCCTTGAAGAAGCTCCAGGGGCTAATTAGTCTTTCTAATAGCTGAACAGGACGGACGGCTTCGTAAAAAGTCCGGATGCGGCGTTGCGCTTCATCCCTCGTCACTGCGGCGTACGACAAAAGTACGCCTCATTCCTCAGGATTGGCGCGCCTTGCCTGCGGATCTTTTTACGAAGCCGTCGATTATTACTAATTTTTCCACTTTTAACTGGTTCATCAAGAAGGAAATGAAAAAAAATACTTTTTTAGAGAAGATCGTAGCGACAAAAAGGGAGAAACTTACCACGATGAAAAGGCTGGCGTCGTTAGGGGAGATGCAAGCCAGCCTTCGCGAGCTGGCTCCGCCCCGGGATTTTCAAGGAGCCCTGGCGGATAAGAAGTGTGCCATTATTGCCGAAATAAAGAAGGCGTCTCCTTCCCGGGGGATCATCCGGGATGATTTCGATCCTCTGAAAATAGCCACGACCTATGAGGACAACGGCGCGGCGGCGATTTCCATCATCACGGAAAACGTTTTTTTCAAGGGTGACAGCCGTTATCTTTCGGAAATCAGCAAGATCGCGAGTATTCCCCTCCTCCGGAAGGATTTCATCATCGATCCCTACCAGATTTACGAAACAAGGCTCCTTGGCGGCGACGCCCTCCTCCTCATTGCCCGCCTCCTGAGCCGGGAAGCACTGGCGGAATACATCGCCCTGACGGTTGAACTCGGGATGACGCCCCTTGTGGAAGTTCATAACGAAGGAGAACTAGAAAAAAGCCTGGCGGCGGGGGCGCAGGTGATCGGGATCAACAACCGGAATCTGGATACCTTCGTGACCGACCTCGGGACCTCCCTGAAGCTGGCCCCCCTGATTCCGGCAGGGATCGTAAAAATCAGCGAAAGCGGCATCGCCGGCAGACAGGATGTGGAAACCTTACAACGGGCGGGCATTCATGCCTTTCTGATCGGCGAGACCCTGATGCGGGCCGCCGATATGGGCCGGAAATTGCGGGAACTCTCAGGGATGGACATGGAACCAGTCGATATCGTACATAGTTGATGATGTGATAGAAATAAAAATATGCGGGATAACCGGGATCGAAGACGCCCTCCATGCCGCGGCCTGTGGGGCTAACGCTCTGGGATTTATCTTCTACAGGCAGAGCCCCCGTTACATCGACCCGGCGACGGCAGCAGGGATTATTGCCCGGCTCCCCGGTGCAATCTGCAAGATAGGGGTCTTTGTCAATGAGGCGGCGGAAACGGTAAAGCAGACGGCAGCCGCCTGCGGCCTCGATCTGATCCAGCTTCACGGTGACGAAACTGTTGACTACTGTGAGGGGTTCCACCCCGATGTTCTGATCAAGGCCCTGCCCCTGGAAACCGAGAAAGATCTCCAGAGGGCTTCCCTCTATCCAGTGCGGGCGCTGCTCGTGGACGCCCGATCAGCAGGCCGTTATGGGGGCACAGGGAAACAGGCTTCCTGGGAACTGGCCGCAAGACTGGCGAAAGACAAACCGCTCATCCTGGCGGGGGGCCTCAACAGCGAAAATATCGCGGCGGCCATGCGAACGGTCCGGCCCCGGGCCGTGGACATCAACTCCGGTGTGGAAGAAGCTCCGGGCAAAAAAAACGCGGAAAAAGTGAAAGAAATTATCGGGATTGTCAGAGGAGAGGAAAGCGGGGAGGACCATGATCCCACCTTCACAGTGCGCCGTCCGCAAAACCCTCCCGGAATGAAATAAAAGAGGATGAAAATCATGAAAATGCACATGCCGGACAGTAAAGGTCATTTCGGGGTTTTCGGGGGACGTTATGTCGCCGAAACCCTCATGCCCGCCCTGATTGAACTTGAGGAAGCCTATCGCCGGGCGGCGCGGGACCGTTCGTTTCAGAAGGAGTTCCGCTCCTATCTAAAGGATTATGCGGGCCGGGAGACGCCCCTGTACCTCGCCGCCAATCTCACGGAGAAATTCGGCGGGGCCAGGATCTACCTGAAACGGGAGGACCTCAACCACACGGGGGCCCATAAGATCAACAACACCCTCGGGCAGGCCCTTTTGGCCCGGCGGATGGGCAAGAAACGGGTCATCGCCGAGACCGGGGCCGGCCAGCATGGCGTGGCCACCGCCACCGTCGCCGCCCTCTTCGGCATGGAATGCGAGGTCTTCATGGGAGCCGAGGACATCCGGCGGCAGGAACCGAACGTCTTCCGCATGAAGATGCTGGGGGCGGATGTCACCCCTGTGACCTCGGGGACGGCGACCCTCAAAGACGCCATGAACGAGGCCATGCGCCAGTGGGTCTCCCGGGTCCGGGACACCTTCTACGTCATCGGCACTACCGCCGGTCCCCATCCCTATCCGCAGATGGTCCGCGATTTCCAGAGTGTCATTGGCCGGGAGGCGCGCAGGCAGCTCCTGAAAAAGGAAGGCCGCCTTCCCGATTTCCTGGTGGCCTGTGTCGGCGGGGGAAGTAACGCCATGGGCCTCTTTTATCCCTTCCGGAACGACCAGGAAGTGGCGATGGTCGGGGTGGAAGCGGGAGGCAAAGGGATCGCGACGGGCCTCCACGCCGCCAGTATTTCCGCGGGACAGGTCGGGGTCCTCCACGGCAATAAGACCTATCTGCTCCAGGATAAACACGGACAGGTTAAGGACGCCCACTCCATCTCCGCCGGTCTCGATTACCCCGGTGTCGGTCCGGAACACAGCTTCTTTCATGCCCAGGGGCGGGCGCAGTATGTGTCCGTAACGGACGACGAGGCCCTGGCGGCCTTCATGCTCCTGACCACCTGCGAGGGGATCATGCCGGCCATGGAGAGCTCCCACGCCATCGCCTATGCCGCGAAACTCGCTCCCACCCTGAGCCGGGACAAGATCATCGTGATCTGCCTGTCGGGACGGGGGGACAAGGACATGGGCATCGTTGCCGAGAAAATGGAGGTGAAACTGCCATGAGCCGCATCGAAAAGAAATTCAGGGAACTGAAGGCAAGAGGGGAAAAGGCGTTGATCCTGTACCTGACGGCAGGCGATCCGGATCTTGAAACGACGGAAAAGCTGATCCTGGCCCTGGACACGGCGGGGGTGGATATCCTGGAAATCGGCGTCCCCTTTTCCGACCCGACGGCGGACGGCCCCGTCATCCAGGAGGCGGCCCAGCGCTCCCTCCGGAGGGGAACGACCCTCGCCGCCATTCTGAAAATGATCGCCCGGGTCCGCAAGGTTACGTCGATTCCCATTGTCCTGTTCACCTACTATAATCCTATTTTCGCTTACGGGAATGAACGCTTTGCCGGTCAGGCGAAAGCGGCGGGAGTGGACGGCGTCCTGGTGGTGGATCTGCCGCCGGAAGAGGCGGACGAGCTGAGAACCTTTACCGATCCCCAGGGGATTGATTTCATCACCCTTACGGCACCGACGACGGATGATCGCCGGCTCGCCAAGGTCGTCAGGACTTCCTCGGGGTTCATTTACTATATCTCTGTCACGGGCGTCACGGGAACAAAAGAACCCGAAGCGTTGGCGGCGGCCCAGGACCTGCGGCGCATCCGCAAGGTAACGGACCTCCCAGTGGCCGTCGGCTTCGGCATCTCGACGGCGTCCCAGGTAAGGAAATTCGCCGCCTTGGCCGACGGGGTCGTTATCGGCAGCGCCTTCGTCAAATGGATAGCACAGCACGGCCAGGAAAAGGATTTTCTCCCCCAGGCCGCGGCCTATGCCCGGGAACTCAAGGAGGCAACCATCTTATAATCGCGCATGTGATAGGTGTTATTATTACTGAAACGAAGCATTAGGGGATTTTGTCAGACAAACTCTGCTTCGAGTCGCAATCAGCGAGACTTTATCATGAAATAGCGATGTGGGGCTGGACGAGGCTGTCATCTTGTCAACAGCTGGGAACAATCATTAGAACCGGTGATTACGCATTTCAATTCAAGACACCTTTTCAAGACGTCTGCTACCCAAACTTTGATAATAGATTGTCTGGGTACACCTAAACGCCTTGCTTCTTTGTCCAGTAATTGAATCATCCATACGGGAAAATCTACATTTACCCTTTTCTCTTCCTGTTCCGGCCGCCTTGCCTTTGACATATCAAGATACTGGGAAATATTCCCGCCTTCATCAAATTTTTTATCAAACTCACGAACCTTCATATATATCAACCTCCTCTTTTCTGGATCCCCGCACCGAAATGATTCTTATCTTTTCAGACCGATAAGTAATTACGCCCGACCAGTACTTCCCTGTGATATTGCCGATTACCCTTCTTCAATGAGACGAACCAATGTTGACATGTCTGCTTCGTAGTTGATTTTGCGATTCGCTGATTCGGTTGATTTACACAAAACCCAGCGTAATATGTTTGCCATAAGCAGAAGCGACTTTTTCCAGGGTTTTAATAGTGGGATTCGCCTTGCGCGGGTTTTCTAGCCGCTGGTAAACTTGAAAAGATATTTTCAGTTTGCGGGCAATTTCCTGCTGGGTGTGGCCAGCCCTCAATTTGCGCAGCATCAGAGAAACGGCAATATGTGGTTTAACCGGTATGTAATGAATGTTCCGCCCCTTTTTGTTAGATGGGTCAGGAATCTGAAATCCTCGTTCAAAATCGGATTCCAGACAACCATTGAGGGCTTCCTCCGCGTTTTTCAGGGCCTGGTCAAGTGTTTCACCCCAGGTGTTGATGTTTTCAAAATCAATAAAGTTGAGCAGATAGACTCCTTTCGTCTTTTTGATTTTTGCGGGATACTGCAGCATAATTATTTCTCCTTTATTCCGGCCTGTTTCAGAATGGCCAGAACCAGTCCTTTCGGCAGCTCTGTTGTGCCATGCACCGGTATTGGTATGGAACGGCAATCTTTTTTGATCATGATGTGGTGGCTGCCGGAAATTCTGTCCAGAACCCAACCGTATTTTTCTAAACATTTTTTTAATTGTTTGCCGTTCATTGGTTGGTATTATACAGCATATATGCTGCATGTCAAGCGTGAGGTTGGTACTGATGCTATTCAAGTTCGCCACCCTTTCCTTACTCGGTGAGCCAGCAATCAAGGCAAAAGGGGGAAAGGCGTTGATCCTGTACGTGACGGCGGGCGTGGACGGCGTCCTGGTGGTGGACCTGCCGCCGGAAGAGGCGGACGAGCTGAGAACCTTTACCGATCCGCAGGGGATTGATTTTATCACCCTTACCGCGCCGACGACGGATGATCGACGTCTCGAAAAAGTCGTCAAGACTTCCTCGGGGTTCATTTACTATATCTCCGTCACGGGCGTCACGGGAACAAAAGAACCGGACCCGGAAGCGGCGGCCCGCGACCTCCGGCGCATCCGCAAGGCAACGGACCTCCCGGTGGCCGTCGGTTTCGGCATCTCGACGGCAGCCCAGGTAGGGAAATTCGCCGCCCTTGCCGATAGGGTCGTCATCGGCAGCGCCTTTGTCAAATGGATTTCACAGCAAAGCCAGGAACAGGACTTTCTCCAGCAGGCCGCAGCCTATGCCCGGGAGCTCAAGGAGGCAACCATCTTGTAATAGTCCGATATTATAGGTGTAATTTTATTGAAAAGAAGCATCCGGGGATTTGTCAGGCATACTCTGTTTCGAGTGGCAATCAACGAGACTTTATCATGAACTAGCGAGGTGGGCTGGACGAGGCTGTCATCTACGAGTCAAGGATAGGGTACTCAATGAACTACCGAGAATTATGATTTGAAATCAAGTGACGCGTGGCCGCCCAGATATCAGTTTTGCATCTGGTTGGACAGCGCCAGGCTTTAGGAGGGCCAGTCAGGCGGAGGCGGTCGCCACTTTTTATCACCATCCTGTAGCCTTCCGAGATGAATCCTTCGTAGCTCAGCGATGGGAAGTATGACGCTTACAACATCATCTGTGCCGCGCTCAATGAGGCGGCACAGGTCGCGCAGGTAGCGCTTTTCTTTTGGTGCCCAGACTCTGCAGTCCGAATATTTTCCGTTGTTCGCAATGCCAACAATGCAGTGTAGTTGAAGACCTACGGACTGGATGAGATGGTCATACGAAAAAGTATCCTGATTCCAGGATGGTGAGAGTACGAGCTCCACCCGCCCCAGTAGGTCAGCCACGCGCCTAGCTTCGATGAGTTCGCTGCAGATAAGAACTGAGAATTTGCCGTAGGTGGAATGCACTACTACGCGTGGACGAGGTAGAGTCGGTGGAGTCGGAAATCGTAGCGGGGGTGTCCTTTTGAGAAGCGCGTCCGCTTCGTCTCTGGCGGGAAGACGCTTCGTCCATGGCCAAGTTGCTGCAGAGGAGAAGGGGCCGGGGATGACGGCAAAGACTTGATTGTAAACAAGAGGCCTGGTGGCGTGGTGCCGGTACTCGAGTCCAACGACAAGTCCTATTCCACCAAACCGGACGATATAGTTCGCAAGGGTCCGAAACCAGGATCGAGGTACCGATAGTTCGGGCAAAACCAGTAAGGATGGTCTGGCTCTTCCCCTTCCCGGGGCTTTGGCAATGCTTGTGGCTTTAGCGACCACCGTTGCAAGACCGCGCAACCGCGGCCAGTCCAATACTGGCCGTCCAGTTTCTGAGCCCTCAACTCTAGTTGCAGCTCCGTACCAGTATGGTTTTTCAGGAACAAACAAATTGCCAATAATGAGCTGGGGATCAGACGGCAGACCAGTAATCTTCTCATTACACGGAAAGCTCACGGTTGCATCGTCAATAACCTCGCCTAGTGGGTCCCGGTACTTGGTGCCTCTCACTGCGTTGACGACTTGAAGGAGTTTGTCGAAGCCATCTGAGGGAAAGCCATTCTTTTCTACATGGTACAGGAGACGCCGAGCAATGTCTAAGTAGGATGGTGGCCTGGTGCACAGGAAAAGGCGCGCGGGAGCGATTGCCCAGGGCTTATCGCCAAGCTGTGAGCACTCAGTGACGAACGATTCGATTGTATTCAATCGGCTGCAGAGAGCAGGGTCGTCGACCAGTGACAACTTTAGCCAGTTGTGATCTACGCTATCAAACGGATTTGCTCCGATCTTGTCATCTTCCCTGTCACGAGCTCGGAGGTCAGATGCGGCAAGACGGAGAGCACACCGAAATAATGCTAAAGTCCCGAGACGGCTAGTCCGGACCAGAATGCCTGCATTGAGGCCCTGTGCGCTTCTTTTTGGGGCGGTACGAGGCAGTGAGGATGCGATTGCTTCAACCCGCTTTTCGTGTAAATAGTTTCGAAGCCAAATCCATGCACTGTCACTATTGATTGAACGGCCAGAGTGGCTAAGAGTGGTCACCGTCTTTCGAAGGGTCTCAACAGAGCCCCAAGTTTGATCCATTCGCGTATTCAGTTGGTCGAAAGACTTCCAGTCCTGAGTAGCGAGTGAAAGGCGCAGTAACCGAATTGAGAGGTCGAAATTTTCAACCCAGTCTTCCTCGCCATCAAGCACGCGGCCAATATGATCCTGTGTTTGCTGTGCAATTGCAATCGCGGCGTTGGGATCGAGAAGACTAGAAGCACGTTCGAGTGATGCAAGTGTCGTCGACAGGGCAAAGTGTTTGAGATGTAACCGGTCAGCGTCCCGCAGAACCCTTAGCGGTGAGCTATCGACCTTGCATGCGCTCACCAATTTCAAGGCTTTGTCCTCCAGAAACAGAGATGTATCGAGAAATGCCCTGCGCTCGCTCACAAGCTGACAAAAATCATCTCTAATCGATTGGAGAAAGCCTGTACCTTGCACCCCACTCAGACGGTGAGCCCGTGTTTTCTCTTTCTGGATCTTGAGCTGGCACTTCGGTCGTTTCAACGCACATACATCTAAGGCAATGGATTCACTGGTGGAGTCAACTACAGGGAACACGGCAGTAATTGAGTCTGTTAGCGCGTCTGAAGCATCTACTGCCGGAAAGTATACGACAACGATGTCATCTACATAACGTCGATAGCATATGGTGTATTTCAAATTTTCTACGAAGTGGTCAAGGCTGGCAAGAGCCAAGTTTGCAACAACTCGGCTTGTCAAAGCACCAATAGGGATCCCTATTGACCATTCTAAGCCTGTGCGACGTGCTGCATTGATTCGATACTGGTGATGAGATTCGAGAAGGGATTGGGTTGCTGTTAGAAAGGCGTCAGTATCCAGATCCCCGCTCGCTTCATGGCAATTAGACACGAATTCGTCGTCCACGAGGAAGCCGGCGTCAATCGTGTCGTAGAAACTCGCTAGGTCTGCGCTGAGAATCTCGACTGGTTCTTTGTGATGCCGTAGGGCTCTGATCGCTGCCTCGATAGGTGTGGTGCGAAACTCTTGGTAGCGTTTTGGCCAGTATTCGAAGAGCCAGCGACGAGACTTTAGCAGTTCCCCTTTTCGAGAATCGAGGCGATATCCCACAACGCTTGTTGACAAGACGCTTTCCAGTGCTGGTCCGAATTCCCAAAGATACAGCACCTCAACGATAGCGAACTCGATCGTGGGGGTGAGGCGGAGTTGCACGTCGAGAGTGACGGAACCCTTCGCGGCGCTTCTACCACCGATACGAACAATTTCTTTATTTGATCTGGGTGCGCAGCGGAGTCGCTTTGGAGCGACCCAGACCTCACCAAGCGGGAGGCCGGTGAACCACCCCCCATTCTCAGCCAGGCATGCCTGAAGTTTGCGGAGGTTGCTATCAAGATCGGACTCATAATACGCCAAATCCAAAAGTCCGATGCCACGGTGCTCAAAATATAAGGCTCCCTTTGCTTGACGATAAGCAAGATAGAGGTCCGCAAGAGAACGCAGCATGGTAAAGGCCCTTCCTCGACTTTAGATATGTAAACGACTTTTGTGTGCGAACTTAATAAAAGGTTTCCTGCGAACCACCACCATTAAGGTCGGCGTCGAGCAAGGTGTTTATACGCGCTGAGCACCTTGACTGGTCTGCTGGGGACTGTTTTGAACCGATTGGCTTTTTCTATCACCATTTGCGTTCCAAATCTACTATGTCATGAAATATTCTTAGCCTATCGAGGAAGTTGTTCATAATCTACACGAACCGATAATAAGCCGTCGAGCATTTGAACCTTTCGCCCTGTATTCAGTGATTCTCTCGGTAAGTCCAACCTGACGCTTGGAAGTCTTTTATACCGGCAGACAAGCCCCGATAACACTTTAAGAAATCGCTAATCTCTTCCGCTCCAGATCCTCCAACATTACGCTGACCAAAAACTCAAGCTCCGATTTTACCACCTCTAGACAGCCAGTCCTTTGCTGGTCTTGAGTCTAACATCCGGAATGCCTTGTCCCGCCTGCGTCTTGCGACTTCGCCGCGGCGAAGTATCTCAACTATTAGACATTATTCATGTGTCAAGTGTGTGCCTGAAAATTTTCCTTGTTCAATCCTTCTTCGGTATCCGGGCGATTGTTTCCTCCAGCGTGGTCTGAAGTCCCGTCATGGCATTGGACATCAGTTGCACATCCTCCCCGGAAAAGGTACCAAAATCCAATGCCGAAACCTTCGTTCCTACCGTCTCCAGCGCGTCCGCCATTGTCTGCGCGGGGCTGGTCTTCGCCGTTGTCCGAGTGCTTGGTGCGGCCGCCTTGGCCTGGGCTTTACGGTATTTCTGATACTAGGTGATCATGCTCCGTTGCTGCTTGTTCTTGGCCAGGCCGATGAGAACTTTCTTCGGCACGTTGGGGTCCTGGCGGAAGAGGATCGGCTCCAGAATGCCGTGCTGGACCACGGAGGCGGTAAGTTCTTCCAGGGCCTGGGGATCAAGGTATTTACGGGGTTGGTTGGGGTCCGACTGGAGTTCGGCCAGGGGGACGGAATAGAGTTGGTTGGGGGTGTAGGTGCCAGTGGTTGCCATAAGATACTCCTTTCTGCTACTCGAAAAGGATAATACATCATGGAGCTAAACTGTTAAGTATTTGAGATAATACACTGATTATTCTTACAGTCAAGAAGAAAGTGTGGCAAACGAGAAAGATCACATTGACAAACGATAGCGTATATGCTATCACGTGGCATATGAAAGACAAGGATCGTCTTGAAAATCCACAAAATGTCTTATTTGCCGATCTGCTAAAGATTTGTGAAAAATACTTCGGTAAACCAAGAATACGTGGAAGTCATCACATCTTTAAAACGCCATGGAAAGGTGATCCCAGGATAAATCTGCAAAAAGTAGATAAAATGGCAAAATTCTATCAAGTAAAAGACGTGAAGAAAGCTATCGAGAAAATGGAGGCCAAGAAAAATGGAGAATAACATTGAAAAATATACATACCGGATCGAGTGGTCGGAGAATGATCATTGTCATGTGGCCAGATGCTTAGAGTTTCCTTCTCTGGCTGCCCACGGGGATACAATTGAGGAAGCGCTGAAGGAAATAGAATATGTTGTTGCGGAGTCTGTAAAGTGGATGCAGGAAGAAGGTGAAGCCGTGCCGAAGCCGTTAGGACTCAAGAAATTCAAAGGTCTTCTCACTTTGAGAATCCCCCCTGAAAAACACCGGGAGTTGGCTATCCGCTGCGCTGAGGAGGGAGTTTCCCTGAACCGCTTTATCCTATCCCGTCTTTCTACGTGAACAATCAGTTTATTACACATTTCCTTTGATGTGGTTATGAATGAAGAGGTGAAAATTATGGACGTGAAGGTCAACAAAGGGATGTTGTCGCTGGTGCAGGGGGATATTACCCGGGAGGAGACGGATGTCATTGTCAATGCCGCCAATTCCCGCTTGGCCGGGGGTGCGGGGGTGGATGGGGCCATCCATGAGGCCGGGGGGCCGTCCATTATGGATGAATGCCGGAAGATCGGCGGGTGTCCCACCGGTCAGGCGGTAATCACCTCCGGAGGGGCCCTGAAGGCGAAGTACGTTATCCATACCGTCGGGCCGGTCTACCAGGGAGGCGGGAGAGGGGAGGCCAACCTGTTGCGTAGCGCCTATCTGGAGAGCATGAAGCTCGCTTCCGCCAGAAAACTGAAGAGCATCGCCTTTCCCGCCATCAGCGCGGGGGTCTATAGTTACCCCTTGGCCGAGGCCGCCCATATCGCCCTGAAGACGGCGGTGGATTATCTGGGGGAGCACGAAGACATCGAACTGGTCCGTTTCGTCCTTTTTGGCCGCGAGACCTATGAAGTCTTTGTGAAGGAACTGAGAAAGATCCTCTGATCAGCGTTCTGTCTTTTTCGTCACGTCCCGCTTGATGGTATTGACCGTATCCTCGAGGACGGGAAAGACGTTTTCCCGGAGGTCCCCGGCGACGGCGACATACATGACATCGTCCCCGACCTGGAGCTTCCCCTCACGGAGTTCGGCGAGAACTTCGATAATGCCGGGGCGACTTTTCATCTCGACAAGAATCTCGGCCAGGCGAGTACGGTCGGCCTTTACCGTCAGCTCCACAACCGGCTTTCCATCCCGGGAAGTCCCCCGGACCACGCCGTTATGGCAGAGGATCATTCCCACCTCGCGATACCGGGGGTGTTGTTTGACTTGTGCTACTAAATCGGCTAAAGACATGTCGGCTCCTTAAGAGATATTGTGGGCATTCAAAATTAGATGGTTATGCTATCGTGAACGGACAAAATACGCAACCCCATCCTGAGAACTGTAGATAAGGTAAAAAGGTATGCCCCCGCGCCGCCGCCCCCAATTCAAACCACTACCAATCGCTGATGTTCTTCAGAAGATCATGAAAAAACAGGGGATTCCTGTTGCCGGGGCAAACACCTCCCTACGCCGGGTCTGGAGTGAAGCGGTGGGACCCCAGATTGCCGCCCAGACCCTGCCGGAGCAAATCAGGAGAGGCGTCCTTTCCGTCAAGGTTGCCTCTTCCGTCTGGATGCACCAGCTTCAGTTCCTGAAAAAAGACATCATCCAGAAGTTCAACAGCCTCTACGGAGAAGGGTCCGTCCAGTCTCTGCATTTTTCCATCGGCGAGGTTCCGACAAGCCAGCCCGGGAGCGATCCCGTCGTTCCTTTGTCCACATGGATGTCTTTTCTCAAGGCCCGGGATGAACGCCTCATGGCGGAAAGCCTCGCCGCCATCAACGATCCGGAGCTGAAGGATATCCTGCAGCGGGTAATGATCAGGGAAATCAGCCGGCGCCGGTTTCTGCAGCGACGCAAAGGTCGTTGAAAATCTCTTGCATCGCCGGGGTATAGACGCCGTCCTCTCCATAGATGAACAGGGGTGGCAAGACCGCCAATTCCTCTCCGCCTGCGACGATGCCTTCCATCAAAACAAATTCCCCCTCCATCTCCGCGCGGGAATGGACCATCCGCAAGCGCTTTGGCTCTACCTGGAAGCGTCGCATCTGGAAAATCAGCTCCGCCAGGCGGCGGGCCGGATAGATCAGAAAAATACGCCCCGAAGCTCGCACGGCGCAGGCGGCGGCCTGGATGAAATCCCCGACGGAACCGTGAATCTCGTGCCTGGCCTGGGCCTTCTCGGGGAGGGGATTGATCTTGCCCGATTGCAACTTGCGGTAAGGGGGGTTAAAGGTCACGGTGTCAAAGGAGCGAGGGGCGATGAGTTGTTCTATGGACTGGATATCGCCTTCGATAATCTCGATCTGATCGGACAGTCCGTTAAGTGCCAATGTCCGTCTGGCCATGTCGGCAAGCTCGGGCTGGATTTCGATTCCCGCAACCCGGGAGCATCCCCAGCGATGGTACAGGAGCAGCGGAATCACGGCGCTCCCCGTTCCCAGGTCCAGGAGGGCATCCCCTTTCTTCATGCGGACAAAATGGGCCAAAAGCAAGGCGTCCAGGGAAAAGCGATACCCCGTTTTTTTCTGGATTACCCGGAAGCGCCCATCCAGGATGTCATCCGCCGTTTCCCCATCCCCGATCAGGTTGTTGTCGCCGCAGGCAGGTTCCATGTTTATAAATGATTCCGGTAAGTATGGATAAACCCTTATTTATTGGAGACTTAAATAAGATGGACGAAGAGGCCGCTCCGGAGTTTTGGTTCAAACCACGTCGACTTGGGGGGCATTACCAGGTCGGCGTCTGCCACGTCCATAAGCTCAGGGAGCGTCGTGGGACAGAGGGAAAAGGCGACGGCAAAGCGGCCCGAATCCACGAGACGCTCCAGTTCCTCCATCCCCCGGATACCGCCGATGAAGTCAATGCGTTTGTCCGTGCGGGGATCGGTAATGCCGAGCACGGGTCCCAGGAGGTTTTCCTGGAGGATCGAGACATCTAGGGAGCGCACCGGATCGCCTGCCCCCAACCTGTCTTTTCTAAAGGTGAGGCGCCGCCACTTCCCGTCGAGATACATCCCGAAATCATGCATTTTCTTTGGCGATCGGTCCGCGAAGCCGTCGGTAATCTCGAAATCCTTGGAAATCCGGGATAGAAAATCCTGAGGTTGCAGACCATTCAGGTCTTTGACCGCCCGGTTGTAATCCATGATCCGGATCTGATCGTGGGGAAAAAGGACGGCCAGAAAGGTTTCATAATCCCTGGCTTCCGATGGGGCAGGGTCTTTCTCCCGTCGCATGCGGGCGACGGAGGCCGCCGCTGCCGCCCGGTGGTGACCGTCGGCGATGTACATCGTCTGAACCTTGGCAAAGGCCGCGGTCAATTGGGCAATGGTATCCGCATCGGACACGACCCAGGCCTCATGGGCGACGCCGTCGGCGGCGACAAAGGCGTATTCCGACGGGGTCTGAACGATCCCGGCGACGATGCTGTCGATTATCTTACTCTTTCTGTAGGTAATGAAAACTGGCCCTGTTTGTGCGCTGACGGTATCCACATGGTTGATCCGCTCCAGTTCCTTGTCCGCCCGGGTGTTTTCGTGCTTTTTGATAAGTCCCGTCTCATATTCCCGGACGCTGGCCCCCGTGACGATACCGTACTGGCGATGCCCTCCCAGCTGCTGGGAATAGACGTAAATACAGGGCTTCGGGTCCTGGAACAGGATATTGTCTCCCTTTTGTTTCTGGAGGTTCATACTGGCGGTCCGGAAAATGGCCTGTTCCTCAACCTGGGGATACCCCGGCAGGTCGATCTCCGATTTTTCCACGTGCAGAAAACTCAAGGGATTATCGCTGACCAGCGCCCTGGCCTCCTCGACATTGACAACATCATATGGGGGCGCAGCGACTGCCTGCGCGTATTGCCGGTGAGGCCGGAGGGCCCGGAAGGGGGTGATGCGTGCCATGAATAAAGCCTTTCAAAGGAGATATGGCGGCCTTCTATCACAGTCCCATCCTGAAATCAACGGGAAGGAAATCTTCTCTGGACACGAAATTAAAAGCTGTCATACAATGCCTTTGTCAGAATTGAAGGAACGAGGAGGACACTTATGACGGCGACAAGGGTTTTTATTCATGGGCTGGAAAGTACCAGCCAAGGTATGAAAGGAATATATTTTCGGGAGCGTTATCCCGAAATGATCATCGAGGATTATATCGGGTCTTTAGAGGCGCGGATGGAAAAACTGGAGGCCGTCCTCGCGGGGAAAGAGGACCTGATTCTCGTCGGCTCCAGTTACGGCGGCCTGATGGCAGCTATCTACGCCTGCCGGCATCCGGAAAAGGTTCGCCGCCTCATCCTCCTGGCCCCGGCCATCAATCTTGATGAATTTGAATCATACGCAGGGCAGGCCTTGACCATGCCCGTCCATCTCTATCACGGCCGCCAGGATGATGTGGTCCCTCCCGGCGGGGTCCGGCCGGTTGCCGAGCGGACCTTTAATGATTTGACTTATTGCCTCGTGGAAGACGATCATTCCCTCCATGAGACCTTTCCCGGGATGCCCTGGGCGGAACTGCTCAAGGTATGAGACGCCCCTGATTGTTGAATTTGCCTGAATTCAATGCGAGGAGCCAAATTTTCTTCCTGGTTTATGTGGACAGATTTCAAATCTGTTTCCCCGATGTTGTTCTCGCAACTCTAATAATACTGCCGGAGGTATTCATAAGCCCGATCAAATAGATTCTGATCGGTGTGTAGCGTGTATTTAAGCAACGCCTTCCGGAGTTCCTCCCTTGTCACGTTGAATTTCAGGCCGGAACTTTCCCGGCGAGTTGATCTGTCTGAATCCTCTGTAGGAATAGACAGTCGGCCCTGGCTTTGAATTGATCAAGCAGCATGTTTGATTTCTTCTGTCTTGCTCTTTCTTGCTTCTCGGTATGATCTGGCCAGAAGTGATATGTAATGAGTTGCGACATGATCCTGCCCTGAATTCGCGAGGCCTTCGGACAACTGCATCATGCAGCCCGGGCAGCCCGTGATGACCCCGTCTGCCCCCGTCTTCCGGATATCATCCATCTTGCGGCCGGTGATTGCCATGGATGTTTCGAGATGGGTAATGGTATAAGAGCCGCCGCTTCCACAGCAGGCGTCGGGCTTTGCCATCTCTTTCAGGGTAACGCCCGGAATGGCGTTCAGGATGCTCCGTGGTTCCGTGAAAACCTTCATTACTTTTTTTAAATGACAAGGGTCGTGGTACGTGACGGTTGCCTCCACGCGCCCGGTGGGTTTCTTATAATCGATGACCTTGGTCAGGAAAGTGGAGATGTCATAGGTCCGGCTCTTCCAGTACTCGGCCTTGGGGCCGTAGAGGGGGTCCTCCGAAAGGAGTTCCTTGAAGCCGTGCTGCCAGGATTCGCCGCAGGACCCACAGGCCGTGACGATGTAATCGGCGCCCGTCTTCTCCATGACGTCGATGTTTTTGCGCGCCAGCACCCTGGCACTTTCGATGTCCCCGTGGGCGAAGACGGCAATACCGCAGCATTGCTGTTCCTTGGGGATGGCGATCTCTACGTCGTTTTCCCTCAGTACCTCGACGACGTCCTGGGCCACATCGGGAAAGATATAGTTAAAGGCGCATCCGGTGAAAAAGGAGACCTTAGTCTTTCTGTTTTTCGCTTTGATGAGCTCCGGCGCCTGGTCGCGGAAGGGGGTCGCTGCCAGTCCCGGGAAGATCCTCTTGATGGAAAGACCCATGGTGAAGCGGGGTTCATAGCCGGCATTCCCCTGGAGCTTGCGCAGGCCCATCCACTGTAAGGCGGCCCCGGCTTTCATGGCCTTGTCGAAGAAGGGCTGATTTTTCAAAGCTCCGAAAATCACCTTCTTGATGGGATGAAGTCCTGTTTCCCTTGCCAGGGCGGCGCGCAGTGAAAGCATGATCTTGCACACATCGACCCCGCAGGGGCAGTTCTGCATGCAGGAGGTGCAGACCAGGCAGTTGAACAGCTTTTCCTGCACATCTTCGTCTTTTAGATCGAGATCTCCTTTCAAAATTGCTTCGGCGATGGAAAGCTTTCCTCTCGCGTAGGCCCCCTCTTCCTTTTCCGTCAGATAGACCGGGCATACGGCCATGCAGTTGCCACATTTCATGCATTTCGCCAGGGCATCCTGCACCTCTTCCAGTTTGTCGTAGGGTGTCGTTTTCATATCATTAGCCTTTCACGGGGACCATCTTGGCCGGATTCAACATGTAGTCGGGATCGAGGGCTTCCTTGACCCTTCTCATGAGATTAAGACCGCTTTCGCCGAGCTCACTTTTGAGGTATTTCATCTTCGCCATGCCGATCCCGTGTTCACCGGATAGGGTTCCCCCCAGTTTGAGGGCGGCGGCGAATATCTCATCCACGGCCTGGTGCACGCGTTCCATTTCCTCTTTGTTTCTGGCATCGGCCAGGATGGTCGGATGGAGATTCCCGTCACCGGCGTGCCCGAAGGTGCCGATCTTGAGCTGGTACTTCGCGGCGATTTTCTGAACGGCTACGAGCATCTCGGTAATACGGTTCCTCGGCACCGTGGCATCTTCCAGTACGGTAGTGGGGCTGAGCTGGGCCAGGGCCGGCAGCGCCGCTCTTCTGGCGGCCCAGAGCTGATCCCTCTCGGCATCCGATTGGGCTATTTTCACTTCACCGTTGTTCTCCTTGATGACCTTCAATACCGCCTCCGCTTCCGAATCGACAAGCTGCTGGGCGCCTCCGTCGACCTCGATGAGGAGCACTGCTTCGGCGTCCGTGGGGAGGCCCACCTTTGCGTAATTTTCCACGGTCTGGATGGTCATTTTGTCCATGATCTCCAGCGTGGCGGGGATGACGTAGGCCTTGATGATCCCTGTCACGGTGTTTCCGGCATCCTCGAGCCGCTTGAAGCTGGCCAGCATTGCCTTGCGGAACTTGGGGGGGGGGATGAGCTTGGCGATGATCTCGGTGATGATCCCCAAGGTCCCCTCGGAGCCGACAAAAAGGGAAGCGAAATCATAGGCGGTGACATTTTTCACGGTTTTCCCGCCAAAGCGGAAAATTTCCCCGGACGCCAGGACCACTTCCATCCCCATAATGTAGTGTTTGGTCACGCCGTATTTCAAACCGCGCAAGCCGCCGGCGCATTCCGCAACGGAGCCTCCCATGGTCGCCGTCGTCACAGTCCCCGGATCGGGAGGATAAATGAGGCCATAAGGGGCAACGGCATCACTCAGCGCCTGGATGACGACCCCAGCCTGAACCGTCGCGGTCAGGTTTTCCGGGTCTACTTCCAGGATTTTGTCCATTTTCTGAAAGGATAGGACAATCCCTTTTTTCAGGGGGATCGTTCCACCGCTCAAGTTTGTCCCGGCGCCGCGTGGGTAGATGGCCAAACTCTTTTCTTTTGCCAGCAAGACGATCTTTTGCACCGCTGCCGTTGTCGCGGGCA
Source organism: uncultured delta proteobacterium (assembly GCA_903885795.1). Lineage (GTDB taxonomy): Bacteria > Desulfobacterota > Syntrophia > Syntrophales > UBA8958 > UBA8958. Next base: position 194,681 of record CAISJV010000001.1, read on the forward strand.
TAACCACGACGTCCGGAAGCTGACTCGGCATATCGGCGGTGGCATCGTAGCTGTAGGTCACGAGGTCTGCCTTCTTGGTCAGCACATTGCCACTACCGACGATATCTTCCAATTGCTTGATTATTGCTGTATCTAACATTTCAATTCCCCCTGTCATTTTAACTGACGTTCATTCGAACCGAATTTGTTGCAGTAGATGTGATTCCGACTTCTGATTTATTTCGTCCGTGATTTAATGTTCGTTTGTCCATAGTGGATTCCTCTTTTATGCCGGATTTCCAAACCTGAATCCGATCCGCCTGAACAGAAATCGCGCAATGGCCAACTCGAAGAAATCTCCCGTGGAGAAAGGAGGGGGGGCCGGCTGGCGCAGCCGACCCCCGATGGCAACATCAGCATTACGCGCCTGAAACGTAATTTTCTTTGTCTGCCGGTTTGGCAGGCTATTTAATGGAAAACCGTTTTAATCGTGCCTTCTTTTGTAACCATGCCTTTACCTAAAATGCGCGACGACAGAGTGATGAGAGCTGCTGCGGCAAATGTGATTCCGAGATAGAGAAGACCGTCCGAATCGATGCCCTTCGCCGCTGCCGCCGCAACAGCCTTGGCGGCTGCAGGCGCCACTTTCTCCACAGTCGGAATGATCCAGGTGAAGACATAGGCCTGGAGCATACAGATGATGCCGACCACCGTGGTAAGGATCAGCGAATGCTTCAGGGTGAAACTGAAGATTTCTGACTCTTTGCCGACCATGTTAGTTGCCGCCGTGGCGACGGAGATCGACTGCGGGGATATCATCTTGCCGCAGACGCCGCCGCAGGTATTCGCATTGACGGTAACAAGGGGATTGATACCGAGCTGATCTGCCGTAACAGCCTGCAACTTTCCGAACAGGGCGTTCGTGGACGTGTCGGAACCGGTCATGAAAACGCCCAGCCAACCCAGAAACGCGGCGAAGAACGGGAAAAGAAAGCCTGTGGAGGCGAAGGCATAACCAAGGGTGATGGCCATGCCGGAGTAGTTCATGATGTAGGCGAAGCCCAGAATCATGGAGATCGTGACGATAGGCCATCTCAACTGCTTCAGGGTATTGCCGGCAACCTCCAACGCGGTGCGGATAGAGGCGCCCATCACCGGGATCGAGAAAAACCAGGCCAGAAGAATGGCCGTACCGGCGGCGCTTAGTCCGTTAAAGATATAGACGGCGGTCTTTGCCTTGCCGACGTGGTCGATCACCATATTGTTAAGGCCGTCAATGGGCAGCTTGAACAGGAAGATCTGGTTCATGGCGGTCTGTACGGGTTTGACGCCCCAGGCGGCAACAAAAATGGAAAGGAGAATAAAGGGCGCCCATGCCCGAAATACCTGGCCGCCGCTAAAGTTGAGCGTTGCCCTGCCTGCGCTCTTTTCCTCCTCGGGGAACCGCCAGCTTTCCTTGGGATGCCAGAATCGCAGGAAGATAACGGTGCAGATGATCGAGGCTATGGACGAGAGGATATCCGGAAGTAGCGGGCCAATATAGTTGGAAGACAAGAACTGCACGATGGCGAAAGATCCGCCGCAGACCAGACAGGCGGGCCAGACTTCGAAGCCTTTCTTCCAGCCAGCCATGAGGACGACCAGATAAAGCGGGACAAAGAGGCTCAGGAAGGGCAGGGTGCGGCCGACCATCTGGCTGAAGGCCATTAAATCCACGCCGGAGACGCTGGCGCCGACGACGATGGGAATACCGATGGCGCCGAAGGCAACCGGGGCCGTGTTGGCCAGCAGACAGATGCCGGCGGCGTAGAGGGGATTGAAACCGAGACCTGCCAGCATGGCGGCGGTGATCGCCACGGGCGTTCCGAACCCGGCTGCGCCTTCGATGAAGGCGCCGAAGGAGAAGGCGATAAGCAAGGCCTGCATGCGGCGGTCATCGGAAATCGTTGCCAGAGAGTTCTTGATCACTTCAAACTGTCCCGTCTTTACGGACATATTGTAGATGAAAAGAGCGGTAATAACAATCCAGCAGACGGGGAAAAGACCGAACAGAGCTCCGTACACGACCGAGAGGCCGGCATACTGTGCAGGCATGCCATATACGACACACGCGACGACTACGGCCAGTGTGGTGGCGATAATCGCTGCCCAATGGCCCTTCATTTTCAAAACTGTAAGACCGAGAAAGAGAAATAAAATAGGAACAGCCGCAACCAGTGCCGACAACGCCAGGTTTCCCAATGGATCAACATTCATTGCCCAAGTCATGATGCCATACCTCCTTTTTGGATGATTTTTTTTGGTGACCGTTTGATCCCAGTCAACCCCATGTCCCCCAATGGACTAACATTCACTGCCCAAATCATGATGTCTATCTCCTTTCGCTGGGAAAAATTATTAAGTGATCGCCGTCGATCCCATTACCCCAATTGTTATTAAGAAAGAGATGTCCGAGGGTTTTTAGCGAGATGTGCCCAAGGGACTTCTTTTTATTCTCTTAAACCCTCAACCGGTTCGCCTATTGCTCCAGTCAGGTGGTCAGACCATATAACCGGTCGGATCATTTTGTCAAGTTTTTTTTTAGTGGACGGTGGATTTATTTTGTCAGAGGGTTAACATTGTGTAGATCTAAGTTGTTACATTAAAAAAGTTTCATTATTCACCCTCCCCCGCGAGGGGGGAGGGTGTTTCTATACTTTTTGCAAGGCGGTCGGAAAAAGCGTGGAGAATTAGGAATGGAAGATCGGGGCGTATATTAGGTTAAGAGTTGAAATTCAGGTTCAATTTTTAATGTTTTTGCCATGGCGCCCTCTGCAAAGCTCAGATGCTCGAGCATGGTTTTCTGTGCCAGGATGGGGTTTTTGTCCCGGATTGCTTCATAGATCTTGGTGTGCTGTTCAATCAGTAATTGAGGATGCCCCGGCGTTAAGTATAATTGCCGCCGTGCTACAGAGATGGATTTGTTGAAGGAGTCCGCAATCGTGTTCAGAAGACGAAGAAGCCAGCCATTCTGAGTCGCTTCGGCAATGGAGAAATGAAAGGCCGCGTCGCTGCCCTCCCCTTTTTCAGAGTCATCCTCTGTCATGGCGGCTTTCATCCTTTCAAGATTTTCTTCTATCCTGGCCAGATCCCCCGGCGTGGCCCGCTGCGCGGCCAGATGGGCCGCCGCAATCTCGAAGATCTTCCGGATCTCGTAAATTTCAAAGAAAGATCCTTTCTCGATGGAGAGAAACATGGCCAATGGCTGGATGATATCATCTCCACTTGTTTCCTTGATAAAGGTCCCCCCCCCTGCCTTGATCTCGACGAAACCCATCATTTCCAGGGCGCGCAGTGCCTCTCTCACGGAAGCCCTGCTGACCTGTAATTTTTCCGCTAGTTCTCTCTCTGAAAGGAGTTTGTCGCCGGGTTTCAAACTCCCATTCTCCATGAGTTGCCTGATCTGTTCGACAACCTCCTCGTAGATCTTTTTTGCTTGTATCGGCCGAAAATCCATCTCGATAGCTCCTAAATGTTAATGGTAAGACCACTGATCTTTTCAAATGTTCCTACCACTGAACATCAAGGCTTGTCAATAATAAATTCCTTGCTGAAACTGCGGGGATCTTTTAATAGAGGTGGATATTTGTGAGCGGGCTGTGCTAAATGTAGATTTATAAAAACCTTTTCTATTAAGAGAATCTTTTCATGAGCTTCCTGATCGGCGTCATAGTCGGGATTTTTGGCGGGCTTGTCGGTCTGGGGGGGGGCGTCATCATGGTTCCCCTGACCGTATTCGCATTCAAGCTGGTTCAGAAAGAAGCTCATGGCACCAGCCTCGTCGCCGTTGTCTTCACTGGTATTACCGCAGCAATCGCTTACGCCTCGAAAGGCGCCGTCGATTATCTCGCCGCCGGGCTTCTGGCCGGGGCCGCCATTTTCACGGCTCGGGCAGGCGCCCGCTATTGTCACGCCTTGCCCGAATGGAAACTCAAGAGGTTCTTTGGCGGTTTTCTTGTCCTGGTGTCGCTCGTGCTCATCCTGAAACCCCTGCTGGCTTTTTCCCCTGACCCGCTGGAAGGCTGGATCAGGGTCGCCGCCCTTTTAATCATTGGCGTTATTTCGGGATTCCTCTCGGGCCTCCTGGGTATCGGGGGCGGGGCTTTTATGGTGCCGGCCATGGTCCTCGTAGTAGGCATGGGCCAGCACATGGCGCAGGGGAGTTCCCTTTTGTGCATGATACCGGCCGGAGCTGTGGGCGCTTATACCCACTGGGAACTCGGGAATGTGGCCAAGCCCCTTTTGCCGGGGCTGATCGGCGGGACACTCATCGGGGCCTTACTCGGAGGCATCGCTGCCAACCTTTTGCCGGAAACTATCCTGAGGCTTGTCTTTGCCGTCGTGATGATTTGGATAGGCATACAATACATGAGATTTCCCGCCCCTGCCCCTCCTAAAAAATAAAAGCTCGTTCCATAAAAAAAAGACTTGACAATAGATCATACCTTCCATATGGTCAGACCACGTGACTGGTTTGGTATGATGACCAAAAAGAATTCCTAACGACAGATTTTTGAAGCCGAGCGACACAAAGTGGGCTACCCATCGAATATGATATTGCTCGAAAAAAAAGAGCAGTCGCAAATTCCGGATTTATCCAGAGAGACTAACGAGTGCTTATCATTAATAATTCCACAGGCATTGAGATGAAAGGGGAGGCAACCATGTTCGACAAGTTTAAAGCAGCGGCTGAAGCGGCAGGTAACACCGAGGTGCAGCGTTTCGGCGCCAAAGCAGAGGCGCTCATTTTTATCGAAGGGTTACTTAAGAAGGAAGAAATCAAGGACACTCCCGGCTTCTATGCAGTGTGGGCTGACAGTCCATTTCTCAAGGGAATCGACACAAAAGAACTTGCAGCAAAGGTCCCCGGCCTGAAGTTTGAGGTCACCCGCGAGCTGGCAAAAAATGCAAAGATCGGCATTACCCAGATGGAGTGGGGATTGGCGAATATGGGGACGCTGGCGCAGGACTCTACTGCGGTTGAGCAGCGGCTTGCATCTGCCCTTTCGTGGATTCACGTAGCCCTGCTTTCCACGGACAAGATTGTGGCTGACCTGCCTGCGCTCATGACGAGAATGCATCCGGGCACTAGCAACTATATTGCCCTGATCACCGGGCCGAGCAAAACCGCCGACATCGAACGCGTACTCGCCATCGGCGTCCATGGTCCGGAGCAACTTGTTATCGTGTGCGTTGATGAATCAGGAGGAATGAACTAATGAAAAAAGAATTGGCGCAATCAATACATGAAGCCCTTGAGAGGCAAAACCTCGCCGGCATTCTCGACCGTTGGAATTACCCGGCCACCCGGGCCAAGGCGTACGAAGGCATCGATTTTGAGGCGATCAGAAACCGGATTGCCGAGATCAAGGGCAGCGCGGCAGAGCATCTTGAGGAGCTTGCCGAAAAGTTTAAGAAATCTGCCGAAGCCAGAGGCGCCAAGGTCTTCCGGGCGAACAGCCCCGAGGCAGTCAAGGACTACATCACGAATCTCTGCAAAGAAAAGGGCGTCAAGAAGATTGTCAAATCCAAGTCCATGGCCTCCGAAGAGATCCATCTAAATAAGCATCTTGCCAAGCACGGCATTCAGGCAGACGAGACGGACCTCGGCGAATGGATCATCCAGCTTGCCCATCAGACGCCTTCGCACATGGTCATGCCGGCCCTGCACCTGACCAAGGAAGAGGTCGCGGACCTTTTCAGCAAAGAGACCCATCAGCAGCAGTCCACCGACATCCAGCAGCTGGTCAAGGTTGCGCGTAAGGAGCTGCGGGGAAAATATTTCGATGCTGATATGGGCATGTCCGGCGCGAACATCGCCATTGCCGAGACCGGCACGCTTGTTATTTGCACCAATGAAGGCAACGCCCGTCTCGTCACCACGCTTCCGAAGATCCATGTCGCTCTGGTCGGACTTGAGAAGCTTGTGGCGAATTACGCTGATGCAGAGCCGATCATTACCGCATTGCCGAAGAGCGCAACCAGCCAGCTCATAACCAGCTATGTTTCTTTTATCACCGGACCTTCGCCGAATACCGACGGCTCGCTGAAGGAGCTCCATATCGTACTTATGGACAACAAGCGGACCGCCATGGCAAAGGACCCTCAGTTCAAAGAGGCGCTTCAGTGTATTCGCTGCGCCTCGTGTCTGAACGTTTGTCCGGTCTATCGCCTGGTCACCGGCCACGTATTCGGCCATATCTACACCGGCGGCATCGGCACGATCCTTACCGCGTGGTTTAATGAAATGGAGACAACGGGGGATATCCAGGGGCTCTGCATCGGGTGCGGCAAGTGCAAGGAGATATGTCCCGGCAAGATCGACATCCCGGCGCTCATTCTCGAACTCCGCCGCCGTGTGGCATCAAAAGAAGGACTGCCCTTTATCTACAAGACCGCCCTGTCGGTAATCAACAACCGCAAGCTCTTCCATGCCATGTTGCGGGCCGCCTTCATCGCGCAGAAACCTTTTGTCAAAGAAGGGTTCATCCGCCATTTGCCCATGTTTCTGTCCAATTTATCAGAGTACCGGAGCCTGCCGACGATTGCACCGGTTCCGTTCAGGGATGTATTTAAAAAAATCAAGCAGCCGCAGAGCAAGACAAAGGCCTCGTTTTTCGCGGGTTGCGCAATTGAATTCGTAAACCCCGGGATCGGAGCGGCGATCGTAAAAGTCCTGAACAAGGCTGGCATTGAGGTGGTATTTCCCGAAAACCAGTCCTGCTGCGGAATACCGCATTGGGGAAGCGGCTCTTTTGACATGGCCGCCGCTGCCGCGGCGCACAATATCAAACCGCTCCTGGCGGACGACGTGGAATATGTGGTTGTGGGGTGCGCAACCTGCGCCACGGCCCTGAAAAAGGAATGGCCGCATCTGCTGAAAGATCAGAACATGGACAGTCTGGTCCCTGGTGCCAAAAAAGTGGCGGCAAAAACGGTCATGTTCTCGGAGTTGGTGAATAAACTGATCGAAGAAAAAAAACTGACCCCAAAAGACGGTCTCAAGCTCCAGACCCTTACTTATCATGATTCCTGCCATGCCAAAAGACACGTGGGGATAGATAAGGAGCCCCGCGCCGCACTGGCCGCGGCTGGATACGAGCTGAAGGAGATGTTCGAGTGCGACACGTGCTGCGGCATGGGCGGCTCCTACACCGTCAAGCAGCCTGAAATCTCGATGCAAATGCTCAAACGCAAACTGAAGAACATTGAGGATACGGGCGCGGAATACGTATCTGCGGAGTGCCCCGGTTGTTTGATACAGCTCGGAGGAGGTCTCCATAAATCAGGATCGAAGATTAAAGCGAAGCATCCTGCGGAGCTGATGGAAGACAAGTTCAAATAAAAAATAAATGCGCCAACTAAAAAAAGACTTGACAAAAGATCATACCTGCTTTATGGTCTGACCACTTGACAGGTTTGACATGCGGACCAAATAGCGGGACTTCTACCGTGATCAATTGGCAATGGGGGAATTGAATACAGGTGATATGCCCTGAGTGTGGAAAGGAACTCAAAATCGTTCGTTTTGGCGGCGGATACATTGGGGTGTGCTGTGGAATGATTCAGTATAATTCTGATAAATCGCCAGACGTATATTGCAGTAATTCATTAAGACATGGAGAAGAATCACATGATTGAAATCAGGTGGCATGGAAGGGGAGGTCAGGGAGCGGTGACGTCCGTAGAACTGATGGCTCTGGCAGCGATTGAGGAAGGCAAGTACGCCCAGGGCTTTCCTGCGTTTGGTCCGGAGCGCCGGGGGGCGCCGGTCATGGCATATAATCGGGTGTCGGAAAAACCTATCAAGATCCGGTCCGGCATCTACCAACCCGATGTGGTCGTCGTCCTTGACCCGTCACTGGTTGGCCTTGTGAATGTGACGGATGGTCTTAAACCCAATGGCCTGCTCATTATTAATACCTCGAAACCGGCGGAGAATCTCCGGGAGCAGCTCAAATACAACGGTAAACTGGCGACCATCGATGCCACTCACATTGCCCGGGAGGAGCTTGGCGTTCCCATTGCCAATACCACGATGTTGGGCGCGGTATTGAAAGCGACTAAGGTCCTGAAACTGGAATCTCTGGACGAGCCCATTGAGGAGCGGTTCGGGAAGATTGCGAACAAAAACAAGAATGCCCTTAAAAGGGCCTATAACGACGTTAAACTGGCAAAGTAAAACGATTATTGAGGTGTTTTCCATGAAGCAGAAGAAATGGCCGGAAGCC
>CAISJV010000002.1 GCA_903885795.1 uncultured delta proteobacterium
GGCCTCCAACGCCACCTTGGCCTTGAACGCCGGTGCATGATTCCGTCTTGGTCTTTTGCTCATTTTATGATCCTCCTGGAATTCATTATAGAGCAATCCTCCCACTTATGCACCTGTCCAATTTTGCCAGACCCGCTCTATGTATGAATTTAAAAAGATGGGTGAAACTTGTTGCGGAAAGCAGCCGGGCTGATATGGGAGTGTTTTTTGAAGAATTTTACCATATTGGTAGGTTCACTGAAGCCGAGTTCGTAAGCAATTTCTTTGATCGGCATTGTTCCTTGCGCCAGTAATCGTTGGGCCTCAAGAATAACCTGCTCTTCGATGAATTCTTTGGCGGTTTTGTTAAGCACGTGACGAGTCAATTCATTAAGTTTTTTTTGCGAAACCGCCAGTTGATCTGCGTAATAGTGAACACTGCGGGATTTTCCCAAGTCGCGCTCGAGCAATCTGCGAAATGCGACGAATTTCAGATAATGCGGCGCAACCTTTTGACTTAATGAACTTGTCTGTTGAGTTCGTTCAATATGCAATAACATCATGCGCAACAAGTGACGCAGTATCTCGCTAGAAAATTCATCAACGGGTTTATGGTATTCATGTTTAATTCTCAGGAATAGCCTGCCCAACAGCTGATGTTGATCTGCAGACAAACGAATGGAGGGAGCAAATAGTGCGTGTTCAAAAACGTTAAGGCTATGAAATATGTTTAATTCGGTTGCGTTTTCGTACAAAAACTCAGAAGTAAATATGATTATGAAACCCTTATTTATGTTATTGACCTGAAACTGCTGAACCTGTCCTTTGGAAACGAGCAGCAGCGTCTTGTCATCGTAATCACAATTGGAGAAGTCAACCGAATGATTGCCTGAGCCATGCGTAAACAGGAAGATGTGATAGAAATGAACACGCTGAGGCGCTCCCAGCAAGCGATCCAAGCCACGCTTGAAGAGTGATTCAAGAGTTAATATTTCTACTCCCAGTTTTGGGGAGCGTGGGTTGAGAAAGTGAACATCAGGTATTTTGTTAGTAGCTGGCATAGAAAAACCGCCGATCAAAGACAGTAATTCTGTTATTAAAATAAGGGGCCAGCCGGATTTATTTTCCATCTAATACTTATCAAAATGCAAATCAACCATCATTAATTGTCATGGAAGCAACCATAATCATGTGTAATTTTGCATAAGTTTCTGTCAAGACACAAGACTCTTTCAATAGCTTACCCAGCCATAAGTTTGCGAAGTTCCGTTGCATCAAAAACCAGATTAATGGATTTAATCTTACCATCTTTAACCGTAAAGAACTCAGCTGTTCTAATAACACCTGTAGGGCTCATCGTGTCGCAATCATATAGTAAAGCAGCTTCACTTTCAGAAAAAAAGCTTTGAATCAAGTTGATTCCCCGAAGCATCTTTTTGAACATCATGAGTGCAATGATAAAGTCATCAGCTCTGTGGAAAGTATCAATGCTTCCTTGGAAATCTAAATCATCTGCCAGGCAAAGACGTGCTGCTTCCACATCACCGCCAGTCCAAGCATTATGATAATTTGTCACAATCTGCTTTGTGTCCATGATTCCTCCTCATTCAATTTAGTTTCTCGGTGACAGCATATCAACTGTTAACATTCGTAATCTTGCATGTTTCTTAAATTTTATCAACTGAAGAGCACAGGAAGGAGTGGATCTGCTCCAAAAGGAAGAAATTGGCTTTTCAGATGTATGCGTGCTTTCGAATAAGATTCATTGGCTGGCCATATTTATTTATGTGAGGACTGGTATTTGTAAACGAAGTTCCTCAATGATATACAATGTTTTATCGTTTGTGGCATTTCTTCTTTTACTTCGCAGAAAAAATCTTTGCCATTCAATATAAAAAAATCCCACCTTTCCCCTTTGACAAAGGGGAAAGGTGGGATTTTTATGCCGAGCTGAGCCCGCTGCGGGCGTGATATCTAGTAGCGATACTGTTCCGGCTTGAAGGGACCTTTGACGGAGATGCCGAGATAATCGGACTGGTCCTTCGTAAGCTTGGTCAACTTGGCGCCAAGACGTCCCAGGTGCAGTCTCGCCACCTCTTCATCCAGGATCTTGGGCAGAATGTATACTCCCGGTTTATACCTGTTTTTTACTAATTCTATCTGGGCCATACATTGGTTCGTAAAGCTGTTGCTCATAACGAAACTCGGATGGCCGGTGGCGCAACCGAGATTGACGAGACGCCCCTCCGCCAGAACAATGATCGCCCGTCCCGAAGCGAGTGTCCATTTATCCACCTGTGGCTTGATCGTTTCTTTCTTGCACTTTTTGCTGTTCTCCAGGTAATGCATGGCGATCTCGCTGTCGAAATGTCCAATATTGCAAATGATCGCTTCGTCTTTCATCTTTTCCATGTGGGCGCCCGTAATGACCTCGCAGCAGCCCGTTGCCGTCACAAAGATGTCCGCCAAGGAGACGACATCTTCCATGGTCACGACTTCATAACCCTCCATAGCCGCCTGAAGGGCGCAGATGGGATCGATTTCCGTGATGACTACCCGGGCGCCGAATCCTCTCATCGACTGGGCCGAACCCTTGCCGACATCGCCGTAGCCGCAGATCACGACGAGCTTTCCGGCCACCATGACATCGGTCGCCCTCTTGATACCGTCAACGAGGGATTCACGACATCCGTAGAGATTGTCAAATTTGGATTTTGTTACCGAATCATTGACATTGATGGCGGGAAAGAGGAGTTCACCATTTTTTTGCATCTGATATAAACGGTGGACGCCAGTCGTCGTTTCCTCGGAAACACCGATCACTTTTTCTGCAACCTTTTGCCAGCGTTGCTTGCTCTTCTTGTATCCCTGGGCGAGGCGCTCCATGATGATGCGAAATTCCTTGTTCTCGGGGATGTCCTTCAGGAGGTCCGGATTCTTTTCTACTTTGACGCCCTGATGGATCAAGAGCGTAGCGTCACCGCCGTCATCGACGAGCAGGTCGGGACCAGTCCCGTCCGGCCAGGTGATCGCCTGTTCCGTACACCACCAGTATTCCTCCAGGGTCTCACCCTTCCAGGCGAATACGGCCGCCGTACCCGCTTTGGCAATAGCCGCGGCGGCATGATCCTGGGTCGAAAAGATATTGCAGGTGGCCCAACGGAGATCCGCTCCCAATTCCTTGAGGGTTTCGATGAGCATGGCCGTCTGAATGGTCATGTGGAGGCTGCCCATGATCTTTTTCCCTTGCAGGGGTTTCCTGGGACCGTATTTTTTGCGGACCGCCATGAGGCCCGGCATTTCATTTTCCGCTAACTCCATTTCCCTGCGTCCCCAATCGGCCAGGTCGATATCGGCGACTTTGTAGGGTACTGACAGATCAATCTTTTTATAAGCCACGAATGGTTCCTCCAATTATTTTCAGTTATGCAAGGCCGGCTGCGGACTTCAGGGCCTCGACCTTATCCGTTTTTTCCCAGGGAAAATCATCAATGAAGAGGGTCCTGGAGATCTTTTTATAGGTTCTACTGTTGAGTAAATCGAAATTCTCGATCATCCCCCTGGGGGTGAGATCGAAGATCTCGGCAACCATTTTTCCTAATTTATCATCCCCGATCTGCCCTGATCCGAAAGTATTGACATAGATCGAAATCGGCTTGGCGATTCCGATAGCGTAGGCAACCTGAATGGAGCACTTCTTTGCCAGCCCGGCCGCAACGATGTTTTTCGCTACATAGCGAGTCCCAAAAGTCGCAGAACAGTCGACTTTTTCAGGTGTTTTGTTAACAACGGCCCCGCCGCCAATCTGGGCCCCGGGATAACCTCCATAGAGCTGCACCACCAGCTTCCTTCCCGTCACTCCCGAATCGGCGGCGCTACAGGAATTGATTGCCTGCCATTCACCGGTCGGGTTGAAGAGAAAGACCGTTTTGTCATCCACATGATCTTGCAGGGTTTCCATCGCAATATCCCTGGCAACGTGCTCGATGGTATTCCGGAAGGTATCCGGAACCTGACGATAATCAATGGCATTGGACATGAGGATCGTCGCCACGCGGACCGGAACCATGTTTTCGTCATATTCCACGGTCACCTGACCTTTTCCATCGGGGGCAAAAACGGGATTCCCGCAATATTCAAAAGCCCGCATCAGACGGCTCCCAAGCACAAATGGGAGGGGCAACAACTCCGGCGTCTCATCACAGGCAAAACCGTAAATAATACCCTGATCCCCGGCGCCGATTTCCTGGTATTTTCCCAGTCCGGCCCTGGTCCCCATATTGATGTCCGGAGACTGAGGAATCATGGCGTTGAGAATCCCCATCGAACTGCCATTGAGACCGACGGCGGAGTCTCTGTAACCCAGGGACAGGACCGTTTTCCGAATGACCTTTTCAATGTCCACATAGGTACGCGTGGCAACCTCACCGCCAATGACACAGAGGCCCTTGCCAAGAAAAACCTCCAGTCCGCAGTGCGGCATATCATCGATAGTCATGCCAACCTTCTTTTCTTCAGAAAGAATGTCGGCAATAATATTGGCTGCAATGGCATCACAGACCATATCCGGGTGTCCGACCTTGACGCTCTCCGACGTGATGTACATGGGCGCATCTCCTTTTATGACATTTTCTTGCAGACCATTAACACAACCCATTGAATGAGTTCAATAACTTTTTAAATCGTATTATATTTTGAGAACTTGGGGCTGAACAATCCCGCAGGAAATGACATAGGTTAGGGCCTCTTCTACGGTCATGTTGACCTCGATGAGATCCCGATCGGGAATCACCAGCAGATAGCCCGAGGTGGGGTTGGGAGTGGTGGGAACAAATACGTTGGTGCAGGGCTGCCCGACATGATGCCAGATCCGATCATGGGCAGGGCCGGTAACAAAGCCTATGGTGTAGGAACCGGGGCGTGGAAACTCCACCAGGACGACCTTCTTGAAGCTCCTGCTTTTGTTGACAAACATTCTGTCCACAACCTGTTTGGCTCCGTCATAAACACTTCTTATTACGGGTATTTTGTGAAAGACGGTCTCTCCAAAGTTAACAATCCGATTCCCGATATAGCTCTTCATTATGAGTCCGGCGATAAAAATCATCAGAATAACGAAAATGACGCCGAGGCCGGGAATATGAAACTGCAACAGGGTATCGGGATGAAAACGGTTGGGTATAACCCTAAGCAGGTTATCCATGAGGGCTAAGAGGAAAAAGAAAACATACAAACTCAGACCGATGGGAATCGTCGCCACCAGGCCGGCAATAAATATCTGCCTGATTTTCTTTCTCATTTTCTTATACTCCCCCGGATAAACAAACGGGCAAGACACATACCCGCCTTGCCCGGATCTCATCGAATTGAAATAGTTCTCAAGATCTGCTTTTCAGTTTTTTTTCTTGATCTTGTTATTGCCGTCGAGGAGGACGCATTTGGGTGACCAGCCCTTAAGTTCCGAAGCATCGGCAGCAACATAAGTTGCTATAATTATTACGTTTCCTTTTGAGGCCTTGTGGGCTGCGGCGCCATTAAGACAGAAAGTACCTGACCCTCGGGCGGCTTTAATCGCGTAGGTGGTGAAGCGTTCACCATTGGTGACATTATAGATGGCGACCTTCTCGTAGGGAATGATGTCCGCCGCTTCCAGCAGGTCTTCGTCAATGGAAATACTTCCCTCATAATGCAGATCCGCATCCGTTACAACGGCTCGATGTAGTTTTGATTTAAGCATGAACCTCTGCATATACATTCCCCCTCTTTCATATCTCCAGAGGATCTCCGAAGACGTAATTATCGATCAAACGGGCCGCCCCAACCCTCACGGCCAGAGCGATGACGGCCTCGTTGTCCAACTTTTCAATGTCCTTCATGGTCTTGGTATCACAGATATGAACGTAATCTATACGGGCATGGGGATGATCACCGATAAATGTCCGAACCCTGGTAATGATGACGCCGGCATCCCTTTCGCCCCGGTCATACATCTCCTTCGCCATCTTCAAGGAACGGCTGAGACTCAAGGCCGACTCCCGTTCCTCATGCTTGAGATAAATATTCCGGGAACTCATGGCCAGACCGTCCTTCTCCCTCGTGGTCTGCATGGCGACGACCTCCAGGTCCATATTCAGATCGACCACCATCCTCTTGATAGCTGTCAGTTGTTGAAAATCCTTCTTGCCAAAAATAGTGACATGGGGTTTTACCATATTGAAGAGCTTGCAGCACACCGTGGTAACACCCCGGAAATGCCCGGGCCGGGAAAGGCCGCAGAGGTTGTCGGTAACCCCTTCCACATTTACATAGGTCTGGTAGTTCTCAGGATACATCTCCCCGTTGGGGGGATAGAAAATGACATCGACGCCCACGCTTGCCGCCATTTTCCTGTCTCTTTCAAAGTCCCGGGGATACTTGGCCAGGTCTTCGTTGGGACCAAACTGGGTGGGATTCACATAGATACTTATTACCAGGCAGTCCCCCCGTTTCCGGCCGTCTCTCATCAGATCGAGATGGCCCTCATGAAAATAGCCCATCGTGGGCACGAAGGCAATTTTCTTCCCAGCAATTCTCAGCGACTCAGCGTGAGCCTGCATTTCCTTGACCGTCTCGATAATCTCCACAGGAGCACCCCTTTTCAAACCTAAAAAAAGCCTCACCGTCACTGACGGGAGGCCTGGAATTACGTTCCTGTTATATTCCCTTACCTTCCGTCCCAGTCCCTAACGGGATCCAAGCGGTAGAGCTCCCCTATCAGAACATCCCTCGATCGTCAAGGTTTTTCTTGAGTTATTTAGAGGAAAAATACTGCTATGAATTTTTCGAATCGTTTGCCCTGTCACCATAAACGACGCTGGTGTTGCCGCCCTGATTTTTCGCCTGGTACATGGCGTTGTCAGCCTTTTTTATGAGAGTGTCGAAGTCTTCCCCGTCCCGTGGATAAAGGGCGATACCAAGGCTCGTGCTGATCGTGAAAGACTGGTCACCGACTTCCATCGGCGCTTGAAAAGCGGCGATGATCTTTGCCCCCAGTTTCTCTACATCTCCCAACTGATGGATACCGGGAAGAAGAATCATAAATTCATCTCCTCCCGTGCGGGCTACGGTGTCACCTTCCCGAAGCTGTTTTTTGATCCGTTCCACAAAGGCGCAGAGGATGCAGTCCCCTATGTAGTGACCATAACAATCGTTGATCTCCTTGAATTTATCAAGATCCAGCATCATCACGGCGAGTTGTTCATGGTTTCTTTTTGCCTGTGTCAGGGCCAGGATAAGTCGATCGTGAAGAAGAATCCGATTCGGCAAGCCGGTAAGGGGATCGTGATAAGCCATCCACTGAATAGTCTCCTCGGCCTTTTTCCTCTCCGTTACGTCATGAATTATCCCCATAAATCCGGTTGGCTTCCCCTTGCTGTCCTTTTTAAGAGAGACGGAAATCTCCACATATTGCTCTTGTCCATCCGGACGCTTGACGCGATTGACGAGACCCTTTGCCGGTTCACCGGTCATGAAGACGCGGCGGAAGATGTTATAAATATCCCCTTTCTCTTCCTCAAGGACAAAATCCTTGAAACTCAGACCCATAAGGTTTTGACGGGGGATGCCGCTGATGTGGGCACAGGCGTCGTTGATAAATTGGATGGTCCCTTTCAGATCAACTTCATAATAGCCGTCGCCGATATTTTCGATGATCGTCCGGTATCTTTCCTCACTTTCCCGAAGAGTCGCTTCCATCAGCTTCTTTTCGGTCACATCCATGGAATTTCCTAGGATGGCGGGTTTCCCCTGGTAGGTGATGGCCGTAGCCGTCTCCATGATCCAACGGGTCTGCCAATCCTTGGTAATAATGCGATATTCATACGGCTCTGTTCTTAGACCTTTAAGCATCTCCTGGGCCAGCTTATTAACCAGATCTCTGTCTTCGATATGAACAATACTGAAGGCATGACGTCCCACCAGTTCCATAGGTGTGTATCCGGCGTATGAGGCGGCATTCCGGTTGAGGTAACTGAAAAGGCCATCCTGAACTACATAAATACCGGCAAAAGAGGCTTCCGCGATGGTATGGTAAAAATCTTTCTGTTTGATATGATTTTCTATGGCATGTGGCTTTTTCATACTAGGTTGGCCGCTTAACACACCTTCCCAAAAGAGTCCACAAGCTTGTTTACTAAGTTGCTATTTATATCTTGAATGTCTCAAGATTTTGGATGCAATTTTTTTCCCGGTCCGGACAATTTCATTGACATCCCCCCTCTCGTTGTGGTAAGCGAATTCGCGTTTCAAGGAACGATTAGAGTCTTGATTTTTAACATTTTTTCTTTCAAAGGAGAGCAAGGTGACGCTTCGAGAGATAAAAGAGCTACTGGATGCAGAAGTGCTCGTCGGCTACGATCAGTTGGACAAAGAGATAAAAACAGCCTTTGGCGCCGATCTCATGAGTGATGTCCTGGCTTTTGCCAAGGCGGGTAGTTTGCTGCTGACCGGTCTGACAAACCCTCAGGTCATTCGGACGTCTGATGTTCTCGATATCGCCGCTATTATCATGGTGCGAGGAAAGCGACCATCTCCGGAAACGCTCCGCCTTGCGGAAGAGCTGCTCATCCCGGTTCTGACCACAAAATATATCCTCTTCGAAACCGCAGGGAAACTTTACGCCAAAGGTATTGTTGGCTGCATGGAAAGGGTTGACGACGAACGTGCTTTCTCATGAAACCGCCATCTACGAAAATTCATTTCCTGTAGAGGGTGGAACTTACGAAAACGCCGGGCATGTGTCCAGCCAGATCAAGGCCCTGCTGAAAAGGATGAAAATTTCCAAGGAGGTTGTCAGGCGGGCGGCTTTGGTCACTTACGAATCAGAGATCAATATCTGTTCCTATGCCAGAAGCGGCAAGATCGTCCTCCGGGTGACGCCGGAGCACGTCACGATCGAAGCGATTGATGAGGGCCAGGGAATCGTGGATATTGAGCTTGCCATGCAGGAAGGTTATTCGACGGCAACGGACAGGATAAGGGAAATGGGTTTTGGGGCAGGGATGGGGTTGTGTAACATCAAGAATTTTTCTGATTTCTTTCGCATCACCTCGGAGATCGGAAAAGGCACCCATCTCAAAATGGTTATTCGCATTGACAAAGATTTTGATGGGATTTAGTTAAATTTGCCGTGAATTTAGAAAACATTGTCAAAGCACTGAATTTAAGGGTTGTCTCCGGTGAGGAAAAGCTCACTGCCGAGGTCCTCGGGGGGTACGTTGGCGACCTCTTGAGCGATGTCATGGCCAACAGCAAAGAAGGCGATCTCTGGATCACCCGGCAGATTCATCAGAACATCGTTGCCGTGGCCAGCCTGAAGGACCATGCCGGAATCATCCTGATTCAGGGTTGTAAACCGGCTGCCGATACCCTGGATAAGGCTCGTAAGGAAGGCGTCCCGATTATGGTAACGGACATGCCCGGTTTCGAGGTTATCGGCAGGGTATATAACATGATCGCAACAAAGAAGGGTCCCGACCCTTCCCCATGAAAAGACCATGAATTCATGGTCTTTTTTTTATATTTCCAGGTTCAGCTCCTGATGAAGGCGTTTCGTTGTGACCTTCACATCCATACCTGCCTGTCGCCATGCGCTGAACTGGATATGTACCCCCGGGCCATTGTGCGGAAGGTCCGTGAGGAAAAACTAGATATTATCGGCATATGTGATCATAATTCCTCAGAGAATGCAGCCTCCGTTCAGAGGGCGGCATCCGGTCTTCCCCTGACGGTGCTCCCGGGTATGGAGGTTTCCAGCAGAGAGGAAGTTCATACGCTGGCGCTCTTTGATAATATGTCCTGTTTACAGCACTTCCAGAAAGTCATCTATGATCACCTGCCCGGTAAAAACGACGAAGATGTTTTCGGATGTCAGGCCATCGTAAACGAAAGGGACGAAGTCGAGGGATTCAATCAGCGGCTGCTCATCGGTGCGACGTCTCTATCTCTCCAGGAAATCATTAGCCATATACACCATCTGGAGGGACTCGCCATTGCCTCCCATATCGACAGAGAAAGCTTCAGCGTCATCGGGCAATTGGGGTTCATTGACCCTAGCTTCGCCTTTGATGCCTTGGAAGTCACTCCCCGACTCGGCTTGGCCAAGGCCAGAGAAACCTTTCCCGACCTTAGCAATTATCCTTTTATTACCTCCTCTGACGCCCATTTCCTACGTGATATCGGCGGGGCTTTTACGGAGTTATGGATGGAGGCAGGAAATTTTCAGGAGCTCGGCATGGCCCTCCGCGGCGAGGCGGGAAGACGTATAATCGGCGGGACTTGACATGCTGGAGTTAGCCTTACATATTCTTGATATCGCAGAGAATTCCACCCGGGCCGGGGCCAGGCATGTGGGTATACATCTAAATGAAGACCCCGAACATGATCTCCTCACTCTGGAGATCACTGACGACGGCGCCGGTATGGATAAGGACACACTGGCTAGGGCCCTCGACCCTTTTTACACGACCAAAAAAGTCCGCCGGGTGGGGCTGGGGTTGCCGATGCTGGCCCAGGCTGCGGAAAGCGCGGGAGGCCAATTTATCCTGACATCAGAACCGGGCAGAGGGACGCAACTCAAAGTGACCTTCGGACTCCATCATCTTGACCGTCAGCCCCTTGGCGATGCTGCCGGGGTCATGGTAACCCTGATCGCCGGAAATCCGGACATTGACTTTACCTATTGTCATGAGCATGGAGATCATATCTATCACCTCAGCACGGAAGAGATAAAGGAAGAGATCGAGGACGTCCCTATAAATCACATAGAGGTGCTTAAATACATAAGAAACCATATCGCGAAAGGCATAAAAGAAATCGGATCGGAAGCGTAAGCATCGCTTTACATATGAAGGAGGAAGCAATTCATGAAAGCGGAGAATGACGAGTTAATAAAAGAATTTTCAGCGGAAAAGATAGACCAATTAGACGAAATCATCGCCAAGTTCAAAGGGAAACCAGGTGGTCTGATTCCTGTCCTTGAGGAGGCCCAGGTAGCCCTGGAATATCTCCCTGTTTCCATCCAGAAAAAGATCGCCAAGGGTTTGAACCTTCCCCTAAGCCGTGTTTACGGCGTCGTCACCTTTTATTCTTTTTTCACCATGACCCCCCGGGGAAGGCATACCGTCCGCGTCTGCCTCGGCACCGCCTGTTACGTCCGGGGGGGCAAGGCCCTTGCGGACGTCATTGAAAAAAATTTCGGCGTCAGGGAGGGAGAAACGACTCTCGACCGCAAGTTTACCTATGAGTCGGTCCGTTGCCTGGGCGCCTGCGGCCTCGGACCGGTAATTGTTGTGGACAACGACGTTCACGGACGGGTCAAACCGGGGAAAGTCAAAGATATCTTAAATGCTTATAACTGATAAAAAGTGAGGATACCTTATGGCAAAGATCACGATTGAAGATTTAAAGAAAATCAAGGAACGGGTCCATGCGGAAACGGCCCTGCGGGATGGTCACTTGCGTGTCAAGGTCACCGTTCATATGGGTACCTGCGGTATCGCTTCGGGGGCCAAGGATGTCATGGACTCCCTGTTGAGGGAAATTGAAGAAGCCGGGGTGTCGGATGTTTCCGTTACCACCTCGGGCTGCATGGGTCTTTGCAGCAGGGAACCACTGGTTACCGTCGAGATCCTCAACCAGGACCCGATCAAGTACGAATACATGAATTCAAACAAAATGCGTCAGGTCTTCAAACGGCACATTCTGGAAGGAGAAATTCAAAATCCCTTCGTACTGGCCCGGGGCGCGGAAACACAAAAATAGAAGGAGGAGATGAACCTAATGAAGGTATTCCGATCGCACTTACTGATTTGTGGCGGCACCGGCTGCCATGCCTCCGGAAGTCTGAACGTCAAGAAGGCATTAGTCGCAGAGCTTACCAAAAGAAAGCTCTCCGAAGAAATCAAGATCGTAGAAACGGGGTGTAACGGCTTCTGCGCCATGGGTCCGATCATGGTTGTCTATCCCGAAGGCATCATCTATATGCTGGTCACAGCCGAAGACATCCCTGAACTTGTAGAAGAACACCTGATCAAGGGCCGTATTCTCGAACGGCTCCTCTACAGGGAGCCTACCACGGAAGAGATTATCCCGACGATGCAGGATATCCCCTTTTTCGCCCTCCAGGAGCTGCGAGTCCTCAGGAATCGGGGGCTCATCGATCCGGAGAAAATTGAAGAATATATCGCCCGGGACGGCTACCAGGGAATGGTCAAGGCCCTGACCGAAATGACCGCCGCGGACATCGTCCAGGAAGTCCTCACTTCGGGTCTGCGCGGCAGGGGCGGCGCGGGCTTCCCCACGGGACTGAAATGGAAATTTGCCGCCGCCTCCGCCGGAGACGTCAAATACGTTTTGTGTAACGCCGACGAAGGAGACCCCGGGGCCTTCATGGACCGGAGCGTCCTCGAATCGGACCCCCATGCCGTTCTTGAAGGCATGGTCATCGCCGCCAAGGCCATCGGCTCCAACCACGGTTACATCTACTGCCGCGCCGAATATCCCCTGGCGATCAGCCGTTTGAATATCGCTATTGACCAGGCCAAGGAGATGGGGCTTCTGGGCAGGAATATCCTGGGCACGGGCTTTGACTTTGACCTGGAAATCTATCAGGGAGCCGGGGCCTTTGTCTGCGGCGAGGAAACCGCCCTGATGACCTCCATCGAAGGAAAGAGAGGGATGCCTCGTCCCCGTCCACCCTTCCCCGCTATCGCCGGTCTCTGGCAACGTCCATCCGTCCTCAATAACGTGGAAACCCTTGCCAATATAGGCCAACTCATCCTGCGGGGTGGCGCCTGGTATGCCAGCGTCGGTACAGAAAAAAGCAAGGGAACAAAGGTTTTTGCCCTTACCGGGGACGTCAACAACGTCGGTCTCGTGGAAGTACCCATGGGCACCACCCTCGGAACCATCGTCTTTGATATCGGCGGCGGCATCCCCAAGGGCAAGAAATTCAAAGCCGCCCAGTTGGGGGGACCATCGGGAGGCATGATTCCCATGCAGCACCTCAATGCCCCTATTGACTACGAAAAGGTGGCAGAACTGGGCGCCATCATGGGGTCCGGCGGTATGATCGTCATGAACGAGGATTCCTGTGCTGTCGACATGGCCCGGTTCTTCATGGATTTCTGCCAGGATGAGTCCTGCGGCAAGTGTACGCCCTGTCGGGAAGGAACCAAGCGGATGCTCCAGATCCTGGTGAATATTACTCAGGGCAAGGGCAAGGAAGGGGATATCGAACTGCTGGAGGAGATGGCCCCCATTATCAAGGACGCCTCCCTCTGCGGCTTGGGCCAGACGGCGCCGAACCCGATCCTCAGCACCATCCGTTATTTTCGGAAGGAATATGAGGATCACATCCGTAACCACCGTTGTGATGCGGCGGTCTGTACCGCCCTGTTCAAGTCCCCCTGCCAGCATACCTGTCCCATTGAAATGGATATTCCGGCCTATATCACCCTGATCCGGGCCAACCGCATGGAAGACGCCTATAAAATGCTGCTCCGCACCAATCCTTTCCCGTCGGTCTGCGGGCGGGTCTGCGATCATAAATGCCAGACCAAATGCCGCCGCGGTAAGATGGATGAACCAATTGCCATCAAATTCCTCAAGCGCTTCATTACTGACAACGCCCCGCGGCCCAAGACCGAACCGGTTCCCGTAACCCGCAAAGAAAAGATCGCCGTCGTCGGCGCCGGTCCTGCGGGCTTGACGGCGGCCCGTGACCTTGCCCTGCGTGGTTACAAGGTAACTGTTTACGAAGAGCTTTCCGAACCGGGGGGCATGCTCCGCTGGGCCATTCCCGCCTACCGCCTTCCCCGCAATATCCTGGCAAACGAAATCGCCGACGTGACGGCCCTGGGAGTGGAGATCAAATGCAATATCCGGGTGGGAAGAGAGCTGTCCTTTAGCAAACTGAATAAGAATTATGATTATGTCTATCTGGCCCCTGGGGCCCACAAGAGCCAAAAGATGGGCGTAGAAGGGGAAGACATCCCCGGTGTCCATGGGGGAGTAGAATTCCTCCGGGACTTCAACGCCCATGAAGACGCCTGGGTTAAAGGTGAAAAAACGCTGGGATCGAAGGTCGCCGTGATCGGCGGCGGGAATTCAGCCATTGACGCCGCCCGGGTGGCCCTGCGTCTCGGAACAGATGTCACGATCCTCTATCGCCGGGAGCGGAAGGATATGCCCGCAGCGGACGAAGAGATAATCGCCGCGGAAGATGAAGGGATCAAAATAGAATACCTCGTCGCCCCTCTGAAGATCGAGGCCAAAGACGGGAAAGTCTCCGGGATCACCTGCGAACGTATGAAGCTTGGCGAGTTCGACCGCAGCGGCAGAAAGAAGCCGGTAGCCATCCCCGGTTCGGCCTTCACGCTGTCAGTTGACGCCATTGTGGCTTCCATTGGCCAGGCCCCGGATCTGACTTTTGTACCCAAAGACAGCGGTGTCATAGTCAATAAGTGGGATTGCTTCGATCTGGCGAAGGGCAGCAAGTCCCGGACTACAGACGCCAGATTCTATGCCGGCGGAGACGCCGTAACAGGACCGGATACTGTTATCGGCGCCATCGCCGCTGGTCATCAGGCGGCAAGAGATATGGACGCCGCCATCCGTATGGCCGCCGGCGAACCGGCATACGAAGAGCCGACGATAGAGAAGATAGATATTCCCCTGATTATCGACGAGGAGGGCGAGGAAGCGCCCCAGGGAAAGATGCCGGAATTACACGGGCCGGAGCGTAAAACAAGCTTTGTGGAAGTTGAACTCGGCTTCACAATGGAAGACGCCGTCAAAGAGGCAGCCCGCTGCCTCCGGTGTGACGCGGAAATCTGATTGAATATATGAGCGATTCACGGGCATCCAAACTGGCCGGGCTCCTGGTTGATTATTCAGTGGCCGTGCAGCCTGGCGATAAAGTTGTGATCAACGGCAGCGCCGATGCGGG
This sequence comes from uncultured delta proteobacterium, assembly GCA_903885795.1. Classification (GTDB taxonomy): domain Bacteria; phylum Desulfobacterota; class Syntrophia; order Syntrophales; family UBA8958; genus UBA8958. Next base: position 14,966 of record CAISJV010000002.1, read on the forward strand.
GCTGCTCCTGAGGGAAGTCTATACCGCCGTCTTGAAGGCGGGAGGTTATCCCCTCCTGCTTGTTTCCCTGTCCGGCATGGACGAGATTCTTTACAGGAATGCCACGGATGACCAGTTGCGCTTCGTGGCGCCACCTCTCAAGGCGATCATGGAAACCTACGATGTGAGTATTTCCATCGCCAGTACGGATAACACGAGGTCTTTGAGCGGCGTCGATCCCGGCAGGGTGATGCTCCGCAGCCAGGGACGTCGTGAGATCCTGGATATTTTCATGGCCCGGTCGGCGCGGGGAGAACTGCGCTGGACGGGGACCCTTTTCCCTACCAACGCCTACGCCCAGGACGCCGACATGAGTCTTTCCGATTATGAAGATTTCGTCTATGGGGCTTGTATGCCTGACCTCAACGACCCGGTTGGTTACTGGCGTAATTTTTCCGCCGGGCAACAAAAAATCATCGACTGGCTGCATGGAAAGAAGCAGGTTCATATCAAAGGGAAGAATACGGATCTTCGCCTGAGTATCGCCGGTCGGGTCTTCCGCAATTGCGACGGTCATCACAATATGCCGGACGGTGAAATTTTTACGGGACCCGTGGAAGACAGCCTGGAGGGACATGTCTGCTTTTCCTATCCCGCCATTTATCAGGGGCGGGAAGTGACGGGGATAATCCTTGATTTTTCAAAGGGTAAAGTCGTGCAGGCCCGGGCGGAAAAGAACGAGGACTTTCTCCGCAAGATGGTCGCTACGGATGAAGGCTCCCGTTACGCCGGCGAGTTTGCCATCGGAACCAATGAAGGAATCAAGAATTTTACCCGCCAGATCCTCTTTGACGAAAAGATCGCCGGCAGCTTTCATCTGGCCCTGGGGTCGGGGTATCCCGAAACGGGAAGCGTCAATAAGTCGGCCATTCACTGGGACATGATCTGTGACCTCCGGGAAGGGGGCGAGATCAGGGTGGACGATGAATTGTTCTATAAGGACGGAAAATTTGTGATCAACCTCCCTTAGCGGGTGAGGTCTCACATAATGTTTATGACTCAAGTGATATTAAGGAGTGTGACATGGAAAAAAAGATCCCCATAACAATTGATGGCAGGGAAGTTGAAGCAACGGCGGGTCAGATGATCCTGGAAGTCGCCAGGGAAAATGGAATTTTTATCCCGACCCTTTGTCATTACACGGGCACAACCAAAGTCGGCGCCTGTCGCGTCTGCGTAGTGGACGTCGAAGGCGCCCGTTCTCTCGTCGCCTCCTGTTGCATGCCCGTCAGCCCCGGCATGGTTATCAGGACGGACACCAAGAAAGTTCGCGATGCCCAGCGTCTGATCGTGGAGCTGCTCTGGGCCTCGGGCGATCATAATTGCCTGACCTGCGAACAGAATGGCAATTGTGATCTGCAAAATCTTGTTTACTGGCTTGAATTGGAGTCACCCCGCTTCAGTATCCAGTTCCCGAAATACAAACAGGAAACGACCAATTCCATGATCTCCCGGGACCTTAACAAGTGCATCCTCTGCGGGCGCTGTATCCGGGCCTGCAACGAGATCCAGGTCAATGAGGTCCTCGATTTTTCCAAACGCGGTTCCCGGGCTAAGGTCGGTCCCGCCTTTGACGCCGATTACATTGATTCGGAATGTTTCTTCTGCGGAGAATGCGCCGATGTCTGTCCCGTAGGGGCCATCACCTTCCGCCAGTCCCGCTTTAAAGGCCGTCCCTGGGAGATACAGAAGGTCAAGACAACCTGCACTTACTGCGGCGTCGGTTGCCAGATGGATCTCAACATTAACAATGAAAAAATCATCAAGGTTACGGGGAATCGCGATTATGCACAGCCTAACGGCGGCAGCCTCTGCATCAAGGGGCGTTTTGGTCTCGACTTTGTCAACCACCCGGATCGTTTAAAGAAACCCCTGATTCGCAAGGAAAAGGGAGGGGAGCTTACGGAGGCATCCTGGGACGAGGCGCTGGAACTCATTGCCAAAAAGTTCGGGGAGATCAAGAAGAAGGACGGCGCCGACAGCATCGCCGGTCTTTCGTCGGCTCGATGCACCAACGAAGAGAATTATCTCTTCCAGAAATTCATGCGGGCGGTGGTCGGAACCAACAATGTCGATCACTGTGCCCGGCTCTGACACTCCGTAACGGTGGCCGGTCTGGCCGCCGCCTTCGGCAGTGGAGCAATGACGAATTCCATCGATGAGATCGAATTTACCGACCTGATCCTGGCAACGGGAACCAATACCACGGAAAATCACCCCGTTATCGGCATGAAAATTAAGCGGGCCGTCCGCCAGCACGGGGCCAAGCTCATCGTTATCGACCCCCGGGAGATCGACCTGGTGAAATACGCCGATCTCTGGCTCCGACAGGCGCCGGGTACGGATGTAGCAGTCCTCAATGGGCTCATGAATGTCATGATCGCGGAAAACCTGTATGACAAGGATTATGTTGAGAGCCGCACGGAAAACTTTGAGGCCCTGAAAAAGACGGTGGAAAAATACACCCCTGATTATGTGGAGAAGATCTCCGGCATTCCGGCGGAGGATCTCCGGAGCGCCGCCCGGATGTACGGCCGGGCGAACAGGGCCTCCATCCTCTATGCCATGGGAATGACCCAGCACATCACCGGTACGGACAACGTCAAGTCCGTCGCTAACCTGTCCATGCTGGGCGGCAACGTCGGCATCGAAGGGGGCGGTGTAAATCCCCTGCGGGGCCAGAACAACGTTCAGGGAGCCTGCGACATGGGGGCGCTGCCCAATGTATACCCCGCCTACCAGCAGGTCGCCAGCGACGAGGCCAGGGTCAAATTCGAAAAGGCCTGGGATGTAAAGCTCTCGGCAAGGGTTGGTCTGACGATCATGGAAATCATGGAAGGGGCCCATAAGGGCGCGATCAAGGGTCTCTACATCATGGGCGAAAACCCAATGATCTCCGATCCCGACCTCTCCCATGTAGAGGCGTCGTTGAAACACCTTGATTTCCTTGTTGTTCAGGATATCTTCCTGACCGAGACGGCGCGGCTTGCCGATGTCGTTCTTCCCTCCGCCTGTTTCGCCGAAAAAGACGGCACGTTCTCCAATACGGAAAGGAGGGTCCAGCGGATCAGAAAGGCCGTCACCCCGCCCGGGGAAGCCAGAAGCGACTGGGAAATCATCGCCGCCATTTCCAACCGTATGGGCTATGCCATGAATTATTCCTCCGCCCAGGACGTCATGGAGGAAATCAGCCGGGTGACTCCCAGTTACGGCGGGATAACCTATAAAAGGCTGGAAAAGAACGGCCTCCAGTGGCCCTGCCCCACCCCGGACCACAAAGGGACAAAATTCCTCCATAAGGATCGCTTTACCAGAGGGCTGGGTCTGTTCCACGCCATCGAATATATTCCCCCGGCGGAACTCCCCGACGAGGCCTACCCGATGTTCATGACAACAGGACGGGTTCTGTATCATTACCACACGGGAACGATGACGCGTCTGTCGGCGGGGGCAATGGAACGTTGCCCGGAGAGCCTCGTGGAAATAAATCCCCTCGATGCGGACAAACTGGGCATTGAGGAGGGACAGATGGTCAAGGTGACATCCCGCCGGGGCAAGGTCACGGCCAAGGCGCGGTTGACGGAAAAGTCGGCAGCCGGCTCCATCTTTATGAATTTCCACTTCCATGAGACGGCGGTGAACCTGCTGACCAATCCGGCCATGGATCCCATCGGCAAGATTCCCGAGTACAAGGTTTGTGCCGTCAAAGTGGAAGCAGCATAGTTGACAAGATAGTGGATGGGACCTCACATCCCACCAACAGATTTTTTTAACTAATTTTATAGGAGAACTAAAATGGCTAATGAGAATTTAATGTCAAAACGGTGGCTGATTGCCTGTGCGGGGGTCGTCATCCAGTTACTGTTGGGTACCGTGTATGCCTGGTCGGTTTTCGTGAAGCCGGTTATGGCCGCCCATGGCTGGTCGCAGGCGGGAGTCGCGGTGGTCTTTATGATCATTATCGGCACAATCGGTGTGTCCGCCGCATTTGGTGGTATACTGGTTGACAAAAAGGGCCCGAAGTTCGCGGCAACTACAGGTGTTATTCTCTACGGCATCGGCGTCCTATTGGGCGGGGTTGCCCTCAAAATTGGCAGTATCTGGCTTCTCTACATCGGTTATGGCGTCATCGCGGGCATCGGCAACGGTCTGGCCTATGTGGTCCCCATCGCGACCCTGATCCGCTGGTTTCCCGATAAACGTGGTCTCATCACGGGGCTCGCAGTCATGGGCTTTGGTCTTGGCGCCTTCTTTATCGGCAAAATCGTCCCGGGCCTGATTCTCAATATCGGCGTTGCCAACGCCTTCTTTGTCCTCGGCACCGTTTATCTGGTCGGGAATGGTCTTGCGGCCATGGTCCTCCGGAATCCTCCCGCCGGCTGGCTTCCCGACGGCTTCACCCCATCGTCATCGACGGTCTCCGCAGCCGATTCATTCAGTTGGGCCGAAGCAAAAAAGACCCCCCAGTGGTACATGATCTGGGGTATGCTCTTTCTTAATGTCAGCGCCGGCATGGGGCTCCTCTCCAAACTCTCGCCCATGGCACAGGATGTTTACCGGGTTGCCCAGGGCATTACCGATCCCGCACAGCTTGCGATTCTCGGAGGCGGTGTATTGGCTACGGCCTCGATTTTCAACGGTCTCGGCCGTCTATTCTGGGCTGCCGTATCGGACAAGATCGGCCGCAAGAATGTCTTTCTGGTCATGTTTGCCACCCAGGCGGCCCTCTACTTTTACCTGCCTTCCGTAACCAGCACCTTGATTTTCACCATTGTTGCCTGCTACCTCCTCTCCTGTCTCGGGGGCGGCTTTGCTGTCATGCCTGCCTTTGCGGCTGACTCCTTCGGCCCCACCTATATCGGGAAGGTTTACGGATTTGTCCTGACCGCGTGGGGTGCGGCGGGTGTCATAGGCGGTCTGGTCTTCGCCAAGTTCACTGTCCAGCCCGCCCTCTGGACTGCTGCCGCCCTGCTCTGCGCCGGCTTCGCAGTGGCCATGATGTTCACGCGGCCCAAACATGTCTCCCATTACAAAACCAAGTCCGCTTAGGAAAACCATTCTCAGCGGAAATTTAGTCAGAAGTTCTTTTTAATTCAGTGGGGCCTTCGCCAGAAGGCCCCACCTCTTTACCCCGGCCAAGGGCGGTCATGAATGGCTTCTTGAAAACCGACCAGGCAGAGACCGTTCCCAGGCAAAACTGCATAAGGAATCATAAACATGGTCTGGTGGATGGATGTCTTTGTCGCTGTCTTTGGAGCTGCCGTGGGCAGCTTTTTAAATGTTTGCATCTGGCGTCTTCCAGAAGAGCGGTCCATCGTTACACCCCGCTCCTTTTGCCCTGTCTGCAACCATCCCATTCGTTTTTATGACAACATTCCGCTCCTGAGTTATTTGCTGCTCCGGGGGCAATGCCGTGACTGCCAAACCCGGATTCCCTGGCGATACCCGCTGGTGGAAGGCCTCACGGGGATGCTGGCCGTGTTCCTCTTCTGGAAATACGGCGCCAGTTTAAAGTTTCTTGTGGCCTTCCTGTTCGTCGCCAGTCTCATTGTCATCACCTTCATCGATATTGATCACCAGATAATTCCCGACATCATTTCCCTGCCGGGAATCCCCATCTTTTTCCTCGCGGCGGTGTTTGTGATGAAAGTGCCTTTTTATGAAGCGCTGTGGGGACTGCTGGCGGGCGGGGGCATTCTTTATTTTATCGCTACAGTGTACGCCTTCCTGCGAAAACAGGAAGGCATGGGGGGCGGAGATATTAAGCTCCTGGCCATGCTCGGGGCTTTTCTGGGGTGGAAGTCTCTGATTTTCATTATTCTCATCAGTTCCCTGACAGCCGCAATTGTCGGGATCACCCTTATGGTAATCCGGGGAAAGGACATGAAGTACGCCATCCCTTTCGGACCGTTCCTATCCCTGGCCGCCATTGCCTATATCTTCTGGGGGGATCTTTTTATGCGTGCCCTATTTATGATGCATCAGCGATAAATTCGTAATGAATCAACTACCCCTTGAAATGACAAAGCTCTCTACATGAAATCTTGAGGTGATGGTCATGAAAACGTCGAGCAAAGCTGCGCTATTGTCAGCCCTGGTTTTCCCCGGTGCGGGACAGATGTACCTAAAGCATTACCTGCGGGGGCTGCTTCCGATGATTGTCGTTTTGACCGGCCTGGGCGTTCTGATTACAAGGGCGACGCTCCGCGCCTTGGAGGTTCTCAACAAAATGCAGGCCGGCGGCGGTGTCATTGACATAAATGTCGCCTCCGATCTCGCCGCGACCTCCGCCGCATTCAACGACCCGTATTCCCCATTCATCGTGCTGTTAGTGTCCTGTTGCTGGATCTTTTCCGTGATCGATGCCTATCGGCTGGGAAAGGAGGGAGCGGACTGATGCCCCTTTTGCCATTTTCTAAAATCTTCAAGAAGCTTCCCCGTTATCACTTGCATGTACATATCGGGTTTTTATTCTCCCTGTTGATTGTGTTCTCCGGGTTAACGCTCGGGTGGTACAACCATCTTCAGAATAGCCGCTTGATCCTGGACTCCGCCGACAAGCTATTCGATCAGGTAGAGGTAGAGATGCGAATGACGGTCGAACTGTACTACGCGCCAATCCACAACCTTACCTCTATATTTGCGTACCAGCGAATTACCGGTGCGACCACACTGAAAGAGCGCCTCCTCAGCCTGTCTTATCTTCCCGAGGAGCTACTGACCCAAAAGTCCATAGCATCGATCTATGTTGCTTATGATGACGGCAGTTTTTTCCTGATACGCCCCTTACGCACAGAGGCCATGAGGAAGGCATTTACGGCGCCTGCGGACGCCGCTTATCTGGTCCAGAGTGTGGAGCGCACTGCCGGGGAGCCGATGCGGGGAGTGTATATCTTTTTCGATGAAGCACGCACCGAAATTGGCCGTACGACGCGAGCGGATTATCGATTCGATCCCCGCGACCGTGACTGGTACCAGCGAGCCTTACGGGAGGACCGCCAGATTCGCACCGACCCATATATCTTTTTTACCACCCGCGAACTCGGGGTGACATTTTCCCGCCGTAGTGCAAACGGCCGTGGGGTGGTCGGTGTGGATGCGACAATGGAAGACATATCGAGTCTGCTCCTTTCCCGCAAGATAACCCCATCGACTCGCATGGTCTGGTTCGACGGGAATGAGCAGGTCATTGCTTTCGATCAACCGGAACTTTTGATGCAGCGGATCGTGGATGACGGTCAAGGCAAGCTGCGCCTGCCGAAGGTGGGCGAAATGGGCGTACCGATTCTTGAACTGGTCATGGCGGAATATCGTCAGCAAAAGAAAAATTTCAGCAGTATTATTAATGACGGTCAGCGTGACTGGAAAGCGAAGGTTATCCAGTTCAGTACGGCCGGTAAAGTGGAGCGCGTGATGGCGATTGCCGCACCAATGGATGAACTGCTTGCCGAGGCAGTGGCAATCCGGAGCAATGCAACCCTGATTACGATCCTTATCGTATTACTGATGATACCTATTGCCTGGATGGTGTCGAGAATGATCTCCAAACCCTTGCGGCAGCTAGCCGAGGACGCCCGGCAAATTCGCGCCTTCCGTTTTTCCGAAACCGGCAAGGATGTAAAATCGATTGTCTGGGAAATTGACCACCTTGCCCAGGCGATTTATTTAATGCGCTCGGCAATACGCAAATTCCTCGATATCAGCTCCGCCTTGGCCGCAGAGCGTCAGTTCAATCGCTTATTTGAAAGTGTTTTGAATGAAACCAGCAGCATCGCGACAGCTGACGGCGGTTTCATCTACCTTCTGGAGGATGACGAGATTACCCTCTCGCCGGTTATCCAATACTTTTTGACCACCTCGACTGTAACACTAGATTTACCGGTGCTGCGGCTGGATCAGTCGGATCAGGCGAATCCACTGATTGCCTCCGCCCGGGCGGGACAGACCCGGGTTATCCGGATTGCTCGCGCTCAAACCGGGTCAGACTGGCTCGATCCGCTGCTGACCAGGCTTGGGCATGATTTCGCCACCCTAATCTCTGTGCCCCTCCGTAACCGTCAAAGCGAACTGATCGGCCTGTTGTGCCTCTTGAAGTCAGCGACATCGACGTCAACTGAGGATGCAGACGTAAAGCCGGAATTGGTGTCCTTTATCGAGGCCCTATCCGGCGTATCGGCAATTGCCATCGACAATCAACGTCTCCTCAAGGCCCAGCGTGACCTGCTGGAATCACTGTTGAAACTCTTGGCAAACGCCATTGACGCAAAATCACCCTATACGGGCGCGCATTGCCAGCGCGTACCTGAGTTGACCAAGATGCTCGCTCAGGCTGCCTGCGATTCCAAGGAGGGCGCCCTGAGTGATTTTAAGCTCAGCGACGATGAATGGGAGGAGTTGCACATCGCCGCCTGGTTGCATGATTGCGGGAAGGTCACTACACCGGAGTACGTAGTTGACAAGGCGACCAAACTGGAAACCATTTATGACCGCCTAAACGAAATAAGAATGCGTTTCGAAGTCCTGAAGCGGGACGCTGAAATTGACTACTGGAAGCGGCTTGCCAACGGTGAGCAGGTCGCCGCTCTGCGCGGTGAACTCGAACGGCAATGGCAGATGCTGGATGAGGAATTTGCCCTGGTTGCCCGGTGCAACGAAGGCGGGGAATTCATGGCCCCGGAAAAACTCGTCCAACTGGAGCAGATCGCTTCCCGAACCTGGCTGCGCACCCTCGATGACCGGATCGGCCTGTCCCAGGAGGAACAGTTTCGCAAGGCCCACACCGCCACAACACCGCTGCCGGTGCGCGAGCCACTGCTCTCCGACAAGGCCGAACACATCATCCCGCGGCAACCACGTAATAAGATTCCCCCTGACAACCCCTGGGGCTTCAAACTGAATATACCGGAATATGCCCATAACAGAGGCGAGATCTATAACCTCAGTATCAATCATGGGACCCTGACCAAAGAAGAGCGCTACATAATCAATGATCACATCGTTCAGACCATTATCATGCTCTCTCAACTCCCGTTTCCTAAACATTTGAAACATGTGACGGAAATTGCCGGCGGCCATCATGAAAAAATCAATGGCAGGGGATATCCGAAACGCCTGCGAGGCGATGAAATAAGCAGGGTCGTGCGGATGACCGCTATTGCAGATATTTTCGAAGCGCTGACTGCGGTAGATCGTCCATACAAGCGCGGCAAAACCCTGTCCGAGGCGCTACGTATTATGAGCAGCATGAAGAATGACGGTCATGTGGACCCGGATCTGTTTGAGCTGTTTTTGCGCTCAGGAGTGTACCTGAGCTACGCCAAGCGCTTCCTGCGACCGGAGCAGATTGATGCGGTAGATATCGAAGAGTACCTTCATCCTCATCAGAGCTGTTCCAGGGAATAACTTTTTCTTTGAAGAAGCTGAATGATGCCGTCGCTGCCTACGAGGTGACCGGCGCCGACGGCAACAAAATACGTGCCCCTTGTTTTCAGATATCCTTCAATCTTTGCCGTCATGTTTCTGTTGCGCACAGAAATGAGCTTCTCATGGATCGAACGAAATCTCCGGTCATCAGCAACGCTTTTTTTCATAATTGATTCTACTGCCGCAATATTGCCTGATTTCCATCCGTTAACAAGCCTGTCTATTTCTTGCCCAAGGACGGCAAGGTCGCGAAGATTGTAGAGCAGAAAGGCCTCCTGTTCCTCATCGGAAAAACCTGAGAGGAGATTAAGCTGATAGTCAAGGTTTTCCAGTTCGACGATGCGTTTTCCTCCTTGAGCTTTCGTGAGAAAATGCTTATCTATTCCATAGTTAGGGTCATATCCTAATCGCAGCAGCTCATATGAAGTGAAACTGAGGCCAAGGAACCAGGGTCTCTGGAGCACAACCAATTCCATCGGAAGTCCAACTCGTTGCGCTTCTTTTCTGATTACACCAAAAGTGCCGACAGAAACGTGCTTATCGATCGTATCTCCGCCAGTATAAAAGGCGCTCGTGATGAGTTTTTGCAAATCAAGCTTGGATAAATCATTGATATTTGCTTCAACAGCCAGGGTGTCGGATTTTGCAAAGGCGTCTTCAATAGTACTGCTGAGAGGGTAAGAATCAGGCTTCATGAGATGAATGGAGCCGAGGATGTACACAGTAGCACTCGAACTCTGGACTCGCCAGAGGAAGTTTTTCTGCGATTGAGAATTGGACTCCGACGGACGAATACAGAGGCTGAAAAGCAAGAGAATACAGATTAGTGGTATGATCCTGAAAATGCGCTTCATGGTCGTCTCCCTGCGTTCGTAAGAAACTATTTTTCCACCAATCGCTTTAGTTGCTCCAGGCCGCGATACACCCGCATTTTAACGGCGCTCAGTGAGGCGTCTGAGATTACTGCAATCTCCTCGAAGGAAAGATCCTGATAAAATCTCAGGACAATGGCTTCGCGCAGATCGGTAGGAAGCTTCTGCAGGCATATTTCCAGATGGTGGATTTCTTGCGCCTGAATCAGGTCCTGCTCGGCTTGAGTGCCCTGATCGGTTCCCGCTTCGGATGAGATTTGCGTCGCGTTTTCCCGAGAAATCTCCCTCCCCCGTTTTTTCAGATGATTTCTGATGAGATTCAGGCCGATGGTGTAGAGCCAGGTGAAAAACCGTTTTCCCGGATCGAATTGCCGGAGGTTTCGATACGCCCTGATAAAGGTCTCCTGGGCAAGATCGGAGGCATCTTCATAATTTCCCGTCATGCGATAAGCAAGGTTGAAAATTTGCGTTCTATAGGCGTCAACCAAGACGGCATACGCTTCACGTTTGCCCTGAAGAACGCTTTTAATTACCTCATTTTCCTGTTCCAGTTCCATTTACTGAAAAAACCTTTTATATGAAAATCCTCTCCTCTTCCCTTCACTAAAGGGGGGGTTAATGGGAGGATTTTCATGCTTCGTTGTGCCTGGTCAAAGGTGTTACCTGGTCTTTCCCCTTCTCAGATATTGAGTAAAATCCTCCCGATGATGGGTAAGGACATTCCGGATGTAATCAATATTCCGCTGAATGCCCACCCGGTAAAGATCTACGTCGATGCCCCACCGGTTTTGGAAATGATGGATCATATACCCTTCAACGCCGCCGAATTCCACTGCAAGACGTTGTTTTGTCCACTCAGAAAAACCGATCGTCTTCTCCAAGAGATCCCACTCGCTCGTAAATTGAGAAACGCCACCCTCCAGGAATTCCCGATATAGAAAAAGGAGTTTTTCGAGATACAGCCTGTCCGCCATCTGTCCGACGAGATCTGCCGTACCGATCATCTTTCCTATGATGATCATTTTCTCGGATGAAAAATCCATTTCGTTGACCTTTGCCGTCAATCCTGTGCAATAGAGAATGCTGGCAAAGTCTTTCATATCGCGGACGCTGTAAGCGGGATCTCCCTTGTAATAGTTCCGTAGAAAGGCGATGCTCCTTTCGATATGGGTCAAAGTATGCTTTGCCCCTGTTCCGTCATGATCGACGATCTCCTGGATGTAACCCGTATCGTGCATCAGGGCGGCAACCATTCCCATATTGACTTCCCTGCCGGAAAATAACAGCCCCGTAACAGAGGCGCCGTGCATGAGCCGGGACATGGCCAGCATCACTTCGCATGTATGACTGAAATCATGGTACTCGGTATTGCAGGCCCGGTATCCGGGATAGAGACCGTCAAATAGTTGTTTTATGTCCCTAAAGACATCCAGGAAGGGACCTTTCTGGAAACTCGGGTCTATCAAGGCAATCAAATTAAGGACTTCTTTAAGCGTCGCCTCCGAATTGGATGAATCCACCAGTTTCGACAGATGAAATTCCACCGCCGCTAATCCCTCCTATAATATTATCCCTCAGTCTTTCCCATAGAACCCATGAATTTACTGATACTCATACACGGATTACAAAGAAATATCATTGTTTTTCTGTGTTGCTAATCCCGGATTTCTCCCTCCGTTCTAAATTCCATTCTCACACCTCCGTCTTTGACCTGATCCCAACTTTGGCTTGACATGGCTATCATTATGGCTATAATACTCACAAGGGTTATATGAAGCGAGGTGAAAAGCGATGAGCAGAAGCGTTTCGGTGGCGGAGGCCAAGAACAAGCTCCCTTCCATCCTTCGTGAAGTGGAGGAAGGATCTATTGTAAAGATTACCAGATATGGAAAAGCAGTAGCGATGGTAATTCCTGAAAGAGATTACCGGCGCCTGGTGGAAAAGGGGCAAGGATTCTGGGCGAGTCTCGGGAAAGTGAGGAACCTTATCTCCTCCGAAAGTATTATTATTGATGAAAACGATCTTAAGAATCTACGTGACCAGTTGCCCGGTAGAGCGTTCGTTTGGACTCCATGAAATATCTCCTGGATACCAATGTTGTTTCTGAATTAGTGAAACCAGACCCTGACCAGGGAGTAATGGAACGGTGCAAGCAGCATCAAAGTGAGTTGGCCATCGGCGCTCCGATCTGGCATGAGTTGCAGTTTGGCTGTTATCGGATGCCCCTTTCAAAGAAGCGAGAATTACTGGAAGTCTTCCTCGAAGAGGTTGTTCGCAGAAATCTTCCGATACTCCCCTACGACGAACGCGCTGCCCACTGGCAGGCCATAGAACGAGCCAGATTAACCTCTGAAGGACAGCCCCCTTCCTTTGTCGATGGCCAGATCGCAGCCATAACCGCAACCAACGGTTTAACTCTGGTCACACGCAATATTGATGACTTTCGATTGTTCACCGGATTGAAATGGGAAAAATGGCACCAGGGGTAGAAAATATCCTCAGGAACAACTGGCGGATAGAAAGCGGCTTTATATTTTGAAGAGCATTTCAGACAGGCAGGCTTTGAAACACCCTTGTTAGCACGATAATTAACCTCTCACTATTTACCCTTCACCATTCACATATTTTTATAACCATCACTGATTTTATTCACTATTCACCTTAAACTTTTCACTGGACTACAAATATCGTCTTTTTCTCTCAACTTTTTTCTTTTCCCTTTTAGCGTTTAACTGGCTCTTATGACCTACATCGACATCAAAGTTGAACACCTGGGCAAAAAATACATCATCGGACACCAGGCTGAACCTGTCCCCTATCTTGCTTTTGCGCGACGTACAGATGCAGAATCCCCGAACCAAAATCAGAATAACTGTTAAGGCAAGACCTGACCTCCAATTTTCAATTTTCTCTTGACAGAGTTTAGTTGTACAGGATAGGTTGTACATAATATTCTTGAGGAGGTCATGTATGAGATCATTATCCGTATCATCAGCACGCAGCAAGCTGACATCTCTACTCGACGATGTTTTGATAAATCATGAGACCATCATCATCAGCCGCAAGGGAAAGCCTGTTGCCCATCTGGCTCCGATTCCGCCTGACATCTGTCGGGAGGAGGCCGCTCAATTTCCTTTACGAGGAATTTCCATTTTCATTGCTGATGATTTTGATGAGCCTCCTGCAGGGTTATGGGAGGCATTAGAACAGTGATTGTGCTTGATACGCATGTCTGGCTCTGGTGGTTACATGATCCCGCGAGGTTATCGCCGGCTGCTGATAAATTGATACAGCAAGAACAGGCATCTGGCGCCCTCATCCTTTCTGCTATTTCTGTTTGGGAGGTGGCAGTAAAGATACAAATGGGCAAACTTGCGATTCCAATGGATATCCACCGTTGGTACGATTTGGCCAGAAGCTACCCGGCAACAGTCATTGAACCGCTCTCACCTTCTGATGCCATTGCCAGCACATTACTTCCGGGCAATTTTCATAAGGATCCGGCGGACCGCATTATAATTTCTCTGGCTCGAAGACTTGCCGTACCCTTGCTGACCTGTGATCGTAAAATTCTAGATTATGAGCATGTCATAACGGTTTGGTAAATAAAAGGTGAACCCGTCCCCAATTCCCCACAAAATGCTCTATGGCCAAACTAAATAATTTATCTCATCTCACCCTTTACGATTCACCTCTAACTTTTAATTGGGCCTCATGTCCTCATCGTTATCAAAGCTGAAAACCTCGGTAAAAAATACGTCATCGGCCACCAGACTGAACGTGCCCCTTATCTGGCTTCAGCGCGATGTACTAATGCAGAAGAATCCCGAGAGCCCAAAATCAGAATAACTGTCAAGGCAAGACCTGACCCCTGATTGAAGTTCATTCCTGCCCCCGATCGTGAAATGATTCCAGCGCCCCTTATATGCGCCTGGTGTTTGCGCCTAAATAGGACCTACTATACTTTTTAACAAATTCCTCTCGTAGACCGCATCCACTTTACCGCCCAGTGTTTTCGTTTTATTCAAATATTCTAGAGCAGACTGATATTGTCTTTTTGAATAATAGATTAATGACATATAGTAGAAAGGCTCTGGATCAAGATGATTTAATTTTATGGCTTTTTGAAATTCCGGGACAGCTTCTTCAGTTCTATTTAGATTGACTAAATAAATACCGTATTGGGCATGAGCAAACGCTGTTGTATTTTCAGTTTTGATGTTAAATATTTTCAAAGGTAAGGCGGCAATTGCAATTAATATAATTGACGATAACACAGCAATAATTACTGTAGTCTTTGCTCTCTGCTGAATAAAATCATTAAGAATAAAAATATATTGCGCAGATAATATAATTATAAATGGAAAACTAACGATCCGATAGCGATCGGAGATAAAGAAAACTACAGTTGATATAACTAATCCGGATAATATTATCTTAAGAAAGACTACCCTACAGTCATAATTAGAAACTGTAATAAAACCCATTATTGCCAGCGCAATAAGAATGCCTGGAGGGACCATGCTATATTTAAGTATTATTGAAAATTCGCTGCTAAAGTCATAATCGAGATTTGTCGCCAGTTCTTTATTATTCATAAAAAGCAAAACTTTTACGGACAACAACTTTAAAGCTACAACGGGATTTTCAACAATAAATCCTATGCCCTGTTTATACCAATATATATCGGCTTCCTTGGCACTTACTTCTCTCCCCAAGTTCTTCGCGGCAACCTCTTGCGCTTCATGCATATAAATATACGGTAGATTCGATGTTCCCGTAATTAACACATAAATTCCCGTAGCACCGGGATGGTTGCCAATGTAAAAGTTAAATCCTCCCTTGGCAGGATAGGGAGAAACTGATTTTTCAATATAGTAATTATTCAGACTGAAAGGCAGGATAACCAAAAGAATCCCCAAAGCATAGCGTACTACCGAATAATATTTTTTTTTATCAAGATAGTTATAAAATAAAATTCCTACGGTAACCATGACAAGTGAAAGTATGATATTCGGTCGGCCAAGACTTGCAACCCCACCAAGAAATCCTGAAAGATAATAATAAACAGTTTTATTTTTTGAATCTACAGCTTGGATTAAGAAGAGAAAGGACAAAAGCAGAAAAAATATTACAATTGATTCACCTACGGGCGTAGCGGCAAACCATATCATGGAGCCATAAATTGAGTATAAAACTCCAGCAAGTAATCCCGATCGGGTACCAAATATTCTGTGGGCGATCTTATAAACAATTACTGCTGATAAGGAATCAATGATTAACTGAACAATAACAGCTGCAATAACACTTTTCTGGAATAATAAAATAAATGGGACCAGGTAAAGTGGATATAAGATATTCATGTTCATTGGAATCGTATAGAAAAAATTCCCTTCTATGATTTTTTCGGCGATGATTATAAAGGGTAAGGTATCTGGAACATAATCAGTGGATAAAAGAGGCGTTTTATAGATCTGGGAAAAATGAACAAATCGAAAAAGTAAGGCCAGAAGAAATACAAGTGCGGATTTTACGATTCCAGGAAAGTATTCATGCCGCAGAACATTTTTCAGGCGCATAAATAGCCTATCCTTTTTTTATTCTTTTGAATATTACAGCGTTTTTATAGAGTCATATACAAGCTTTAACTAGTTACTAGGCAGGGATTTGTTGGTTATTTTTTTTTGATAACCTAAAAATTATTCGTTTCCCCTACAATTGTTCTTTAGCATGATTTCCTCTCAAGTTACCTCTATTAAAAAGCATTTTCGTTCAGGTGGCTTGAGTGTAACGACGCTGTGCTTGCGTGTCAAGGATTTTTCTGCACTTGTCCTGCATTTTGCTCACCGGCATCATGACGGCGTCCCTCTCTTTCGCTATAGAGGGGCGGGAAAGATTTCTCGGAATATTTCCAAAATCACCCTAAATCCGGTTTTTACAAATGGTGAGGTGAAGCAAATACATACTTGTTTTGGTGATATTGATATATATTTTGTTCTGTTGACTAATATTGCAAATTGTGTTTTTATGCGCGGCATTCTGATAATGAACAGACTTCCAAATACATCCTTTGTAGATTGGTTTTTCCCATGGAGTATTTTAAAAGAGTACTGGACCTTCTACTCAAAGAAAAATCGAACAATGCCCTTATCCAGTTTTTCAGATATGCCTTCGTAGGTGGCGCCGCGTTTGTGGTTGATTTCGGTTTGCTTTTCATTTTAACCGACAAGGTAGGCGTTTATTATCTCCTTTCTGCAACAATATCCTTTCTTTGCGGCCTGCTTATAAACTATGCCCTCAGCGTCAGGTGGGTTTTCTCAAAACGCCGCCTGAGCGACACACGAATGGAATTCGTCATATTCGGGATTATCGGCATTATCGGCGTCGGCATTAATAACGCGATCATCTGGTGCGGAGTTGAGATAGCAGGCCTGCATTATCTCTGGTCAAAAATAATCGCGGCGGTGGCGGTGCTGCTGTGGAACTTCACCGCCCGCAGACAGACGCTTTTCAAGTAGTGCGACCTTTGAAAAACGCCCTTTTCTCTCATTCCGGACTTGATCCGGAATCCAGAACGTGATGAAAAGACTGGATTTACGTTTCCACGGGAATGACAAATTGTCAGGTTTCGGGAGAAATTCAAAGGTCTCGTAGCGACCAACGCCCTTTGGGGCGTTTTACCATTACAAAACTCCTTTCAAATTACTCAGAAGGTTGATTCATGAAAAGAAAAACAGCGATCATCATCGGAGCAGGTCCCGCAGGGCTCACAGCGGCATACGAATTGTTGCAGAAAACCGATATCCGTCCGGTCATACTTGAGCAGACCGGACATATTGGCGGCATTTCCAGCACGTTTAATCATCACGGCAACCGAATGGATATGGGCGGTCACAGGTTCTTTTCCAAATCAGACCGGGTGATGAAATGGTGGCAGGAGATTTTGCCGCTCCAGGGATTCCCATCGAAAGACGACATTATCTTAGGACGCGATAAACCGCTTTCAAAGGCCGAAGGTGCACCGGATCCGGAGAGGTCTGATAAGGTAATGTTACTGCGCGACCGGTTTTCGCGTATTTATTATCTGCGGAAATTCTTCGATTATCCCGTAAAACTTAACGCAACCACTCTTACTAATCTTGGCGTAAAACGAATTTTCAGGGCCGGTTTGAGTTATCTCAAGGCCCGCGTGTTTCCCATAAGAAACGAAAAGTCGCTTGAGGATTTTATGATCAACCGCTTCGGGAGAGAGCTCTATAAAACCTTTTTCCGCGATTACACTGAGAAAGTTTGGGGTGTTCCCCCATCAAAGATACAGCCGGACTGGGGCGCCCAGCGCATTAAAGGGATTTCTATCAGCAGGGTCCTCGCACAGGCCCTCCGTTCGGCGTTTCGGGGTAAAGAACGCTCCCTTTCCCAGAAAGAGACAGAGACCAGCCTTATCGAGCAGTTCATCTACCCAAAGTTCGGTCCCGGCCAATTGTGGGAGGAGGTCGCCAGCCTGATAACTGCAAAGGGCGGTGAGATCCGTCTTCACAGCAAGGTTTCCGCCCTGGGATTCACTGAGAACCTTATAACATCGGTCGAGGCAACCGATACGGAGACGGGCGCAAAAACTATGATGCCGGCTGACTATTTTTTTTCCTCCATGCCGGTGAGCGAACTTATCGGCGCCGCCGGAAATGCAGCCGAAAGTAACGTCCGCGAAGTGGCTGACGGTTTGGTTTACCGCGATTTCATGACCGTCGGGTTGCTCGTAAAAAAGCTCGCCATCCGCAATACATCGAAGATCAGGACCGTCGCCGGAATCGTACCCGACCTATGGATATATATTCAGGAGGGAGATGTCCGATTCGGTCGCCTACAGGTATTCAACAACTGGAGCCCATACATGGTCAGCGACCTTGAGCATACGGTATGGCTCGGGCTTGAGTATTTCTGCAATGAAGGCGACGACCTTTGGACCATGAATGACGGTGCGTTCATGGAAATGGCGGCCGGCGAACTTGCCAAAATTGGCATCATATCGCGGAATGATGTACTGGACAGTTGCCTGGTGCGGGTCCCAAAGGCATACCCGGCATACTTCGGCACCTACGAAAGATTCGACGAGATACGGCGCTTTACCGACCGCTATGAAAATCTCTTCCTCATTGGCCGCAACGGCCAGCATCGCTATAATAACATGGATCATTCCATGCTTACCGCGATGACGGCAGTGGACAATATTATCGCCGGCATCACCGCAAAAGACGCCATTTGGGACGTGAACACGGAAGAAGATTACCATGAAAAGAAGTCTTAGGAATTCATAACCTGTGCCGGATGACACCGTAGCGAACGGTAATCAGAAGAGACTTTTATACGCTATCGGGAAATATGGGATTGTGGGCGTCCTATTCCTCACAGTGCTGCTCCATCTCAATTTCATCGATGTAAGCCAAATCTGGGATGGATACATCTATTATGCAGAGCTCCTGAAAGCCATCCGCGAAACCAGATCTCTACCGGATTTCCTGCATAATTTCAATATTGCCGGACACCCCACCATGGGCTACATGTCCTTGATGGCCATCGGTCAACTGATAGATTATGGGAACCCTATCCTGCTGAACGCTTCCAACCTCTTACTGCTTCTCCTTGCCGTCTGGGCTTTCTACAAAATACTTCTCTTTTTTTCTCCCGCGGAAAATGACCGGCTTGAGATGCTGATGGTCACACTGCTGTTTGCACTCAATCCCGTATTATTCGGGGCTTCTATTTTCTTTAATGCAGATTTTCCGGTCGCAATTTTCCTGGTGTGTGTTTTGTACGCCATATTCTACGAAAAATATTTTCTTGCCGGCGTTTTCGGACTGTTGCTGGTATTCTCAAAAGAGACGGGAATCATTCTTTTCGGGGGAATCATAACGTTGTTCGTTTTTGTTCCAATGCTGTCCCGGTTTGCCCCCGTAATGCGACGTCATGCCCAAGCCGAACCTGTGCTACGCTTTCGGGATCGATGGCAGTCTGACGTTTTTAAGGTAATTGCGGTTGTTTTACCGCTTCCGCTGGCCCTGTATTTCTGGCTGATTTTTAATCGGACGCAAAATTGGATCGGAGGACCGATAGTTTCTGTCGGATGGGATGGTCATATTGCCCTTACCAGGTTATTTCAGATGTTTGGGATGAACTTTCAGTGGTTGTTGTCTCTTTGCATTCTTCTCGCTTTGATACGGATGTGCGTTGCGAAGAAAAACATCTTGAAGGATTTTTGCGACTGGAAAGGAAACAGATATTATTCCGGAGCGTTGATCATCCTTTGGGGCGGCTTTGTGGTGATGAACCTGTTTTTAAAGACGTTTACCAATGTCCGTTATGTCCTGCCCGCGATAATATTTTTGCTCCTCTTCTTTTCTCTTTCCCTCAGGAAACTGATTGCAAACAGTCGCTTACGGATAGCAATGATTGCGGTGATTATAGTTCTGACCGGTTGGCAGGTTTTTCAAACTGTTGACCCGGTATCAAGGGCGTTTTTTGGAACGGTCCCCTTTGGAAGTCATCCGATTTTGAAAATGACCTCCGTCACCGGCGAGTGTTGTGGTCGCGCCGGCAGGGATCAGCTTGTTTATAATGCCGAGTTTGCCATGATCCCCGGCTTGCTTGACAAGATGTATGCTGAAATTCCGCTCACCGGTGAGTCAAACATTATTGTGAACCCCCTTGGCAATTTTAATGTATTTACCCCCGTGGATGGGGCGTCACGAAAAAGAACCATAAAATCAGACCATGCCTTCCTTCCCCATGTGTATGGTTTTGAGCGGATTGTTCGGGGAGATCTTCCCGAAAGGGGGTATTATGTTTATCTGCCCTGGATGGAAGATGCTAAAAAGGAGTTGGCTTTCGTTCGGCATTTTTTTGATGTGCAGGAAAAAAAGTTGATCGATATTCGTGGATACTCCCTGGATGTGTATCCCGTAACGGCCCGCATTAAGGCCCCCATTGCAGCAAAAGCAAGATAATCTTCTATGGGGAATCACCACTCAGCATCACCAGGTTCTTCTGAATTTTCTGCGTGTACTCCGTATCCGTGGGGGGCGCCTTCATCCTGGCGATTTTCAGGAAGGTGATGGCTTCCTTGAACTTACCGACCGTCGCCGCAGACATCCCCAGTTCATAGATGTCTTTATAACCTGCGTTCAGGTCAAAGGGGTTGACAAATTTGGAAAGCGATTTATAGGCCTGCTTGTATTCCTTCAATTTTACATAGGAAGCATATAGGTTCCGATAGACGTTCTCGGTCTGGCCCGTCTGCCCCATATCCAGCGCTTTATTGTAGAGACGGGCGGCTTCTTCATAACGCCCCATGCCGAAGAGTGCATCGGCTTTCAGTGCGTATCCTTGAGGATGATCAGGATAGTGTTGGGTGATCACGTTTGCATAAAAAATGGCCTGATCATATTGCTGACGGACAATCAAGATACTGCAAATGATATTATTCGCACTGTAATTATCAGGATCCTGCTCGCGCATCCTCGACGCTTCGGAAAACATCTCGGCCAGCTTTTCTGCCTTTTCATCTTCATATTTGATGCCCATGAAGTTGAAAGGATCGATGGCCTTCAACTCATAGCTCGCAGCCAGATCATTGTGGTGAGACTTCTTGACATATAATACATCCTTATGGTCAAAAAATACGGGCACATAATCTCCATTGCCTGCAATAACTTTCTTGAAATAAGGCCTGCTCAGGGAAGCGGAAATAAAGGACGGATCATATTCCCGGGTGAACACCCGGAAGGCATTCTCATCGGAAAAGGCATTGTTCGCGGTAGCAAAATCCGTATCGTTGAAAATACTCATTTGCAGATCCATATATATCTTGAATTTCTGACTAAGAGCCCACTCAAGATACCCTCCCGTATTGGGCTCATTCAGAATTCTTCCCCCTGGCGCATGACGATTCAAAAAATTGACGACTCCCGTGGGGATGTTTAACTGCGAAAAGGGATAGGCCGGCCGGTTGCTGAACACATTGCTGAGAATCAGCAGTGGGATGACAATCATTAAAACGGGCAGAGAACAATTGATAACCCAGCGCGGGGTGTTGACATTTACTGTGACCAGACGCATACCGTGACAGAGGAGAGGGATGGATAGCAGTACGAATTCATAGGTAAAACGAGTGCTTTTGACAAGGAGCAGGAATGAACAGACAAATATAATGGTATGACTGATACGGATGTTCCTTTTGAATACGCTGATCAGAATGGTGACAACGGTGAACAGGACGATGATATTCTGGAGTGATAGGATAAAGCCATTGGCCGTGATGGGGGCAAAGACAAGGAAATTTCCAATAGGGATACGGAGCATTTCTTTGATATATAAATGCGTCAGGGAAGATACGTCAAAGGGGCTCTTGACAAGTTCAACTGCATAAGGAGTGATAAATATTGTGTAAAATACTGATATTAAGAGCCATTTAGTTTTTTTATCGATTATGGGGTCTTGTTGGATATTTCTGAACTGCCGCCAGTATATCTCCGCCACATAGGCGAAGACGATTACAAACATGACCGGGTATTCGATGCCGTGTATATTGGACCAGAGGATCCCGATGAGCGGAAGGAGCCAGATCTTGTCCCTTCGGAATTCGAGGATAAAGAGAAAAACGACGATGAAAAGATACGAAAAAAGATGGGGCCGAACAAGCAAGTCCCGATAGAGTATAACCAAGGCATAACTGATCAGCAGGAAAAGACCGATCAGTAGTTCCGTTCGATTTTCTTTCCCTTTGATGAAGAAAAGACAGATAAAAAAAACCGTCAGGCAATAGAGAAGGCACCGCAGGACGATCAGGCCGTAATAGCCTGCCCATTGAAAGATCTTGTAGATGAGGGCCTGAAAGAGCCAGTAGTAGTTGTACCAGGCTTTGGGAGGGGTTATGTAGGAGAAGAAGGCGTCATTGGCGATGGCGCCGTGCTCCCAGAAATACCTGCCCCCGGAGAGGTGGTACCAGAGATCGGTATCGTACCCCACCACGGGCCAGCTTATAAAGAAGGAGATAAGAATTAGAAAAAATACGGATATTAATGAAAATATAAAATATTTCTGATTGGTTATGGATTGATTAAGCCGTTCACATATTTGCTTATAGGGCATTGTTGATATTTGAGGTCCATCAATTTGAAAAGCATCTCCGCAGCATCTCCCTTAACCGTGCTGATAATAGGATATTACGGATCACCTGCCGCAGCATAATTATCTGTTACACTGACGGTCTGACCCTTAACTGCCGTAACAGAGATGGTGATTGGCGTCCCGGAAGTCACGGTTACAGAAAAATCGGCCCCAACATTCGCAAGATTACCACCGTACTGGTTGGCATCTGTCGCATAACTATAAAGTATCGGTGAGGTGGGGGCAACACCATCGTTTCTCATCAGGTATTTGGCCTGTGAGGCTGAAAGCCTGCCCTTGACCTCGGCGACCGCTGCTTGTGCAGACTGTGAAGTCGTTTCATTGAGAATGCTCAGGTATCTCGGTATGGCCACGGCAGCCAATATTCCCAAAATCACAAGAACAGCGATGATTTCAATCAACGTAAACCCTCGATCATCTTGCTTTATCAAAAGGCCATCCATTATTATCCACTCACTAACACATTCAAATTTGGCCAGGCAGGCCTAACCTCTACATGTTAGAGTCTGCCTGACCATTTTGTTTCTATTAAGAAATTTAAAACGTATAAACTCTCTGTCCAATACTTTTACGAGCCATTGGCCGTATAGAAGGACCCATTGACCCCTGTAACTGGCTGACCCTGCACTGAGGTAACAATAATGGCAATGGGGTAAGCTGCGGCTAAGTCAGTAATATCATAATCGGTCCCAACGTTCGTCGCATTTGATAGAGTTCCATAATACGTGGTTAAGTTTCCTACTATCTGCGCTGCTGAGGGTGCGGAACCATTGTTAGCCATCATCATTTTTGCCTGTACGGATGACAGTCTTCCCTTGACCTCAGCAATGGCCCCTTGGGCAGCCTTGATACGCGCTTCATCTGCCATACTCAGATACTTGGGAATCGCCACGGCTGCCAATATCCCGAGGATGACGAGGACGGCGATGATTTCAATCAACGTAAAACCTTTCTGATCTCGCTTTTTCAGCATGTTCATTCCTCCTTCATTTTAAATTGCATTGATGGATTTCTTTTTCTACTCTTTTAAGCTTATCAGGCCCAACCAGATGAGAATCTCCACCTCCCTCCGTTTCGTTAATCATTTATGTTATGTTGCTTTTACAAGCACATGACGTGCCAGAAACAAAACAATAGAATAGATCGTGGTCATAAAAGATCACCACACCATAACCAGCCGATCATTAAATGGTTTTTACCAAGTCCCGTAAAAGCAGAGAGCCTCCTTGCGGCTGATCAGTCCGATTCCTGGCCCTCATCTACAATATTTCTCCCTCAATCTACAATATTTGTAGTTTATTGGGCAACGTGCCTCCGCTACCGCACTCTCAAATCCAACACCCCATATGAGGTAAATGGGGATTTTAATATTCATTTGCTTTCCCTTAAACAGCAACGTCTCTTGTGCAGCTTAAGAAAAATAATCACATATGTCAATGATATTTTGTCTCATTGATCAGAAATCTTACAGTTTTTTCAGCGAGGAAACATCTATGTTGTGCTTCTTGATACGGTGCCAGAGGCTCCGCTGGTTAATCCCCAGGAGTTTGGCCGCGCGGTTCTGTACCCCGCCCGTCCGGGTGATCGCCTCGATGATCAGCCCCTTTTCGATCCGGGCCATCCTCTCGTCGAGTTGCTGCCCTTCATCCTCCCCACCGCGATTTGCCGGCAATCCTGCTTCTCCATGGAGCTCCTGGGGAAGATGGCCCGGCTCAATGCTCCCCTCGGCGATTACCGCCGCCCGCTCGGTGATGTTCTGGAGCTCCCGGATGTTTCCAGGCCAATCGTATCCAAGCATAATCTGCATCGCTCGTGGGGAGACCGTCAGATCTTTTCCCGTTTTTTTCAGGAAGTGATCGATGAGAAACGGGATGTCCTCCCGCCGCTCCCGGAGTGGCGGGAGGTTCAGGGCAAAGACGTTCAGGCGGTAGTAAAGATCCTCCCGGAACTGGCCCGTCTTGATCATCTCGGTCAGATTCTTGTTCGTTGCCGTAACGAATCGTATATCCACACGGATCGTCTGTGTGCCCCCCACCCGCTCGAACTCCTTCTCCTGAAGAACGCGGAGCAGCTTGGCCTGGGTCACCTGGGGCATATCGCCTATTTCATCGAGAAAAATAGTCCCGCCATCGGCGATCTCGAATTTTCCTTTCTTCTGGGCGACGGCGCCGGTAAAGGCGCCTTTCTCGTGACCGAAGAGTTCGCTCTCCAGCAGTCCTTCCGGAATCGCAACGCAGTTGATCTTGACAAAGGGCTTACCCTTGCGGAGGCTGTGTTCATAAAGGCTCGTCGCGACCAGTTCCTTCCCCGTTCCACTCTCGCCCAGAATGAGAACGGTTGCATCGGTCGGCGCCACCTTCATAATCTGCCCGAAGATCCCCCGCATGGCCCGGCTCTGTCCGACAATCTCGGGAAACAACTCCCTGGCCTCGATCTTTCCCAGGACCATCGACACCTGGTCGAGAACCCGTTGGAGATGATTAATATTATCGGCAACCGCCTCTATGTCACCAGTCTTGGCGGCCTGGATCATGACCGGGAATTTCTCCGCGCTTCTCACGAATTTGAAAATGGGACTCAGGATCAGGCGCAGAATCAGAAGATTGAATATAAAGGCCAGCATGCCGGCGCCTATGCCGAGCCAGATCATCTCCGGGACCGGATCGATATTCTTTTGTAAATAAGAGAACGTAACCTTGTAGGTTACGATGACGGCGATAATCACCAAACCGGTAAAGATTCCCGGGACGATGACATAGAGATTCAGATGAATACGCTTGTTATTCACTAATCGGCCTATTTGGCCAGTTTTGTGAGGTCCCACATGGGCATGTAGATTGCCAGGGCGAAAAAGCCGACAACTCCGGCCAGCCCGACCATGAGAATGGGTCCAATCATGTCAGAGAGCCGCTTGACCGCATAGGCGACTTCGTCATCGTAATGGACAGCAATCTGGCGGAGCATTTCCTCAATGGTTCCCGATTCCTCGCCGATGGCGACCATGTCCACAACCATGGGGGTGAAGTATTTGGCGGTGCCAAGCGGGCCCGCAATCCCCTGACCTTCCTGAATCAGTATGCGGACCCGGTCGAATTCCTTGGTAATGGCCGCATTGTCGATCGTCCCGGCGAGTACCTCAAGGGCCTGCATCACGGGGACACCGCTTGCCTGGAGAATCGAAAAAATACTTGCAAACCGGGACATCGCCGCCTTTTGGAATAACGGTCCGAAGAGTGGCATCCAGAGCAAGAAGGCGTCGCGATTATAGCGGCCAAGGGGAGTTTTGAAGTAGAGGCGCAGCCCGACGATCAGTCCCACGACCCCGGCGAGAATTATATACCAGTAATTGGAGAGTCCTGCATACATTATCATGGCGATCTTGGTGGGGAGGGGTAGGACCAAACCAGCCTTGGCGAAGATCGTAGCAAATTTGGGAATGACGAAGGTCAAAAGGACGATAAAGGCAACCCCCAGGGCGATCAGGACGATGATCGGGTATTGAAGGGCGGCCTTGATTTCCGATTTAACTTTCGCCTCATGTTCGACAATGTTGATCAGCCGGTTAAGGACTTCGGGCAGCGTGCCACTGACTTCACCGGCGTTGATCATGCTGAGGTAGAGGGGCTCGAACACGGACGGGTGTTTCTTCATCGCATTGTGTAGCGTGGAGCCGGTCTTGATATCCTGACTGACTGTGGCAGCTATATTTTTTAGCTTCTTGTTTTGGGTCTGATTTTCGAGGACCTGCAGGAGCCTGATGATTGGAACGCCGGCTTGCATCATGGAACGGAACTGTTTCGTAAACAGGATCAGGTCGGAAACTTTAACGGTGGCCAGGCTATTCTCTATCCTGGAAAAAAAAGATCCGCCCCCTGCCGCCTTCGTTGTTGCCGTAACTTTAGAAGGAATGTGCCCCCTGGCAAGAACCATGTTCTCCGCCATTCCCACGGATTCGGCCTCAACCGTGCCGGACACGCTCATGCCGCTTTCATTGATCCCCTGATAAGAATAATTCGCCATCCCGTTACACCATAACCGCCGCGACGGCCTCCTCAAGTGTTGTGATCCCCTGGAGAACCTTGCTGGACGCATCGTCTTTCAGGGTCCGGAGCTTCCCTGCGGAGATTGCCGCCCTGGTAATCTCCTGGGCAGAACTCCGCTTCAGGATCATATCCTGGACCATTTCGTCGTTGACAAGGACTTCAAAAATGCCAGTCCGGCCTTTGTAGCCCGTATTCATGCACTGATAGCACCCTACGCCGTGTTGAAAATTGGCGTTTTCCGCCTTGTCAAGTCCCCAGGCGGCAAGAGCTGCCTCCGCAGGCCGGTAGGATTCCTTGCAATATGGACAGATGGTCCGCAACAGGCGCTGGGCGAAGGACACAAGTAGCACCGAAGAGACAAGGAAAGGTTCAATTCCCATATCCACAAATCTCGTTATCGCCCCCGCCGCATCGTTCGTATGCAGGGTGCTGAGGAGCCGATGTCCCGTCTGGGCCGCCTGGACCGCGATCGCGGCCGTCTCGGCGTCCCGGATTTCCCCCACCATGATGATGTCGGGATCCTGCCGGAGGACGGCACGGAGGCCGCTTGCGAAGGTCATCCCGGCCTTCCGGTTGAGCTGCACCTGGCGAATATTGTCTATCCGGTATTCGACGGGATCCTCGAGGGTAATGATGTGGGTATCGGGGGTGTTGAGTTCACGGAGTATGGAATACAGGCTCGTGCTCTTGCCGCTTCCCGTCGGTCCGGTGCTCAGGATCATACCGTAGGCCTTGCGGCTCATCGTCTCGATTTTTTCCCTGTCGCTAGGGTTCATTCCTAGACGGTCAAGAGTATATACACCGGAACTCATATCGAGGAGACGCATGACGACATTCTCACCATAGATGGTGGGCATAGTGGAAACGCGGACATTGATCTCCCGTTTCTCCATCTTGAGGGTGAAGCGACCGTCCTGCGGAATCCGCGAAATGGTGATATCCATGGTGGCGAGGATCTTTATCCGGGCGATAATCGGCAGAGAAAGGGTCTTCGGGGGGGACGGGACCTCGCGTAGCTTGCCGTCGATCCGGAAGCGGACTTGTAAGCGAGTTTGCTGGGGGCTGATGTGGATATCGCTCGCCCCCTCACGAATGGCCTGGGCGAAGATGGAGTTGACCAGACGAACAACCGGGGCCTCGCCAGCCATATCCTGGAGGGAGGCGATCTGGATCTCCTCGGCAGCCTGGTCCGCGGCAACCCTTTCCACCTCCATCTGCGTATCGACCTCCATGGCTTCCATCACACCGCCCATTCCCGACTGCATCCCGTAGATGGAGTTGATCAACTGGTTTAATTCCCGCTCCGTACAGACGACGGGTTCAACCTCAGCGTTGACGGCGATTTCGATATTGTCCATGGCGTTGATGTCGAGGGGATCGATCATGGCGATCGTCAATAGTCGCCCCTTCTTCCGGAGGGGCACCACCTGCAATTTCTGGGCGGTCTCGACCGGGATTGTTCTGGCCAGAGTGAGGTCTATGGGATAGGCATCAGGGTGGTACCTCTCGATCTTGAGCTGCTTGCTCAAGAGCTCGACTATATCGTTTTCATTGATTTTCCCCTGTCGGCTGATGTACTGACCCAGTTTTAAACCGGCCCGCTTGTGTTCGACAAGGGCCTGCTTGAGCTGTTCGCCAGTGATGAATCTCGCCTCGACAAGCATTTCTCCCAGTTTCTTCTTTGCCTTCATAATTCCCAACCTTCCAGGTAATTGCAAATGTCTAAGTCAACCATTTCCAACGCTATTTCAAGTGTAAATACATTTTTTACCTATCTATAACCATTCATCACCGATAGTAGCATCCGGTGATATCGGAGCACTTTACAATTGCCCTCTCTATGTCAATTGGCGAAATATACCGTATCCGCTCCTGGCTTTTCCATTATTAGCGCATTGGCTGCCAGACTTGCCGGGAGCTTTTTGATCACGTTCCGCATCGCTGCATCATTATCGAAAACATCTCTCAGCAGCAGACCATATACCATCCCCTCCCGGGGGTTCCAGAAAGGTAGTATCTTTATGTAGCCAGGATATTCCTTATATAAACCGTAGGCCTCATCAAGGCTTCTTTTGGAAGCTATCTGTACCCGCTTCCCATTCTGCGGCCAAGGCGCCGCCATCTGAACCGCCGGAAAGGCGATCTGTTCTCCAGCCCGCACCCAGTTCATATTTGCAATCTGGGGATTAGCCCGGCTGACCGCCTGAAAAAGATCCATCCTCGTACTTCCGTAGATCTCCAGTAGTAACTGATAAACCGTGCCACCCTTATGGATATTCACACTTCCGAGACTGGTGGGGACTTTCAGCTCGCGAACAAGTTTCGACGTCGCCGCGAGATCCTTTGCCGAAACCACTGTCGCCGTCGCCGCCGACGCAACGTTTCCTTGCGTCTGCCCCGCTATTGAATTGACGGATGGCACAGGATTTATCGGCGCTGCCAGTTTTAAGGAAGGAGTGGATTTAGCCGGATCAGTCGTTGTCGGAACGGCAAGCGTCGAATGCCGGAACATGCTCATCGGTTCCAGTACAAAGAACAGGAATGACACAAGGGACAAGAAGATGATTGCCGTTATGGTCGCTTCGATCCACCGGCCACTCCGCATCAAGTTCGACTCTTGCCGCCTGGCTACGGAGCGTACGAGTAACCAACCCGCCTGTTGTTGGCTGCGGATGATTAGGGCGAGGAGGATCTGATGGCAGAGGGTGATGATCCGGCGGGGGTAACCACCCGTGACCCGGTAAACCTCCCACAGTCCCAACGTACTGAAAAGTGGGGCCCCCGCTGACCTGCCAGCCCGGGCAAGACGGAATCGAATCATATCCCTCGTCTCCCGGTAGTTGAGCGGTTCGAGCTTATAATACTGATTTACCCGGTCAGCAAAATTAATATGTTCCTTAAGGATTTCCCGGAATTCCTTTTGGGCGAAGATGACGATCTGGAGGAGCTTGTTTTCATTCGTTTCGTAGTTAAGAAACTCGCGAAGGATCTCCCGGCAGAAAGCAGGGAGTTTCTGACCTTCGTCGATGATCAGAACGACGGTCTTCTTTTCCTCTACCCCCTTGTGAAAAAGATGGTTCTTGATGTTTTCCTTGATTTGCCATTCGCTCTCCCCGGCCTCAACAGCAAATCCCAAGCTGAGAGTAACTGCGGAAAGGAATTCGAGAGGTGTGCTGAAAGAGGGATCGAGCATCAGGTGCGTCTCGATCTCATTGCGGTCCTCCTCCGTCTCCGTGAACCGGAGGAGCAACTCCCGGCAGAGGGTCGTCTTGCCGGTTCCCACATCGCCTATGAGGACGTTTAAGCCCCGGCGCAGCCGTATGGCAAGCTCGAGTTGCTGCAGACAGCCCAAATGCTGATCCGACTGGTAGAAGAAGTCCGGCTCCGGAGAATTGGAGAACGGCTCCCTGTTCATATTGAAGATCTTGTAGTATTCCATTGCTACCAGTCTTTGATATCATTACTGTTCGGACCGACTCTCCCTGACAAGTTCCGTTCACGGCTGCGGAGTCTTCACCGCTGGGGCAATTTTCCCGGCATCGCCGGCACTCTTCTGCTCAACGGCTGCGGGTGTTACTGCTGCGACCTGATATGGCGCCAGAATCTTCGGTGTAATGAAGATAAGCACTTCCTCCATTTTTTCGCTTCGAGAATCATTCTTGAAAAGATATCCGAGTAAGGGGATGTCTTTCAGGCCGGGAAGACCCGTGTCGCCTATCGAGTTTCTCTGCTTCGTCAGACCGGAAATAACAATGGTTTCGCCGTTACGGACCACGAGATTCGTCTCGGTCTTCTTCTTGATTATATAAGGATTCCCTTGCACGTTCCGAACAGGATCCACCTCATCCTTTTTCACAATGATCTTCATGGACAGGCTTTGATCGTCGATGACATGGGGCGTTATTTCCAGACGAAGGACGACGTCTTCAAACATTGTCGTCTGTGTGATCGTGCCGCCTGAGTTTTGATTCGTAATATAGGGCACCCTTTCCCCGTTTTCCGTGAAGGCCATCTGGTTATCACGGGTGGTAATCGACGGACTGGAAAGAATGTTCAACTTGCTGTCCTTCTGCAGGGCATTGAGTTGAACATCGAGGATGTTCCCTCCCAGCTCCCCAAGCATAAAACCGAGTGAACCCAAGCCTCCGGATGCAGCAACCGCGGTGGCATTGGCGGCAAAATTGCTGGCGTAACCCTGGCCGGAGAGCCCTCCCAAGCCGTAGGCAGTTGTATAACCGCCCGTCATTGGGTTTATCTGCGTGATGGGATTTGCGATTGACCCTCCGGGAGTTATCCACATATTTTGGGTGGCGCCAGACGCGGTCTTGTACATCCCGCCCCACTGGACACCGAGTTCCCTCGCCATTTCCTTGGTAGTCTCGACGATATTGGCCTTGATCATGATCTGCGGCGTTGGTTTGTCTACCTTTTCAATTATCGGCATCATTTTCAAGAGGTCCGAACGAATCGCCGATATAACCAGGGAATTGCTGTGTTCATCTACCCGCACAGATCCCCGGGGCTTGTTGTCTTTGGTCATGGTAAGGAAAGTTTCGAGGTTATCCTTGAGTTCCTTGGGCTTCGCGTAATCGATGGGGACAACAACGGTCAGAAGTGGGGCCACCATCTGGATTCCCCGTTCCTGAGTCTGACGCTTCAGATCAACTTCCATATCATCCAGGGTCATAACCCGGATGACTTCGCCCTGCCATACATAGGCCAGCCCCTGGGTGCTCAGGATGCTGTTGAAGGCCTCGTTCCAGGGGACATCATGAAAATCAATGGTCATTTCCCCTTTTATATCGTTCTTCACGAGAATGTTTCGATCGACACTCCGGGCCAGTGATCGCAGCACTGCCTTGACGTCGGCCTGGCGCATCTTAAGGCTGACCGGTTGCGTAGGCAGAGTTCTGAGAACCTCAGCTACCTGATCCTTGTCCGCTACTCCGGCCTCCTTCAGTAGTTCCTCTGCGAGGAGGGATGCTTTTTTCCGTGGCGCCGGCGAATAACCAGTTGAGGTTTCCGCAAGGGTGTTCCACTTTTCAAAAAAAGGATCTTTCTGAGCGGCCTTCTGGCTAGAGCAACCACTAATCAGCAGGATTGACAGCAGTGCAGATGTTAGACCTCCCCAAGAATATCTATGCTTCGTGTAACCCATTTTCGCCTCCATTATTCCTGCAGAAGAATCGTCTGTGGTGCTCTTGCATCCCGGTTATCTATTACAACCCTAACAGGGGAAATGCTTTTCAGTACGAATCCCTTGACATCAAGCTCCTCGCCTTCCCTGTACTCCATGCCATTGATGATGGCTATCCTTTGCTTTTTCAGTTCGAGATAACCGGTGTAGGCGAATTCAATCTTCGGGGCAGCCGCTTTTGTTGCCGTCTCCCTTGCCTTACTCCATGTTTGGTAGGATTTGGCCTCCAGGAAGGGGTCCTGCCTCCATCCCTTTTCCGCCTTGCTGATGATTACTTGCAGATTTTTCGTCGTGCCCTTGCTCAAGCCCGTGGTCACACCTGTGACAAAGTTACTCAATTCTGATGTACTCTGTGCCACACTCGGCACAACAGCTTTCTTTTTGGGGACAAGAAACTCGAACGCGGCGTAAAGGATAAGTATTCCCATAACCCCCAGAATAACCATTTCTCTTTTTTCCAGTTTTGCCATAATCGATACTTTTCTCAGCCCAATGCAGCCCAAACCTTTATTTTAAATTCCCGTGTATCCGCTTTATCCTGAATCGTTATTTCTTCAACATGCTGAATGTAGGGCATTGCACCAACCTGGATCAGAAATCTCCGGAAGTCAATGACGCCCCCTCGCAGCACGACATCAATCGGAATGAACTGAGAATCTCCGGTCATGGCGTTGAGCTGTGGAGTTGCCGATACCAGTCTCATCCCGCTCATTTTTGCCGCCGTCCGGAAAGCGATGGGAAGCGTGTCGATCTTGGATTGGGACAGCTTAGCCTTCTGCGGCATCGGCAGAACCATTTCCTTCTTCTCACTATCGGCCTTGAGAGATTTGAAGACCGGCTCAAAGGCCTTTTGTTCCTCAACAGCTTGTTTCTTGGCAACAATCGAAGCGTCCAATTCCTTAAGCTTCATGCTTGCCGGGACGATTCCCGCAAGGATGAGGAGGAGAACAATGATAATGCCCACGCCGATATACATCTTGCTTTTCTGTGGAATATTGAGGCTCAGTTTCATATCAGCCATGGCTCTACTCCTCCACCACCAGTTTTAGAATGAAATGAAGCGCATCATCCTTACTTAAAGGTTCCACAGTGTTCTTCTGAATGCTCACCTGACGGAATAAGGGCGAGGCCTCCAGCACCATCACATAACTGGCAAGGGAGGTTTCAAAAAGTTGCCGGTCCCCACGGATTAAGCCTTCCAGGATGATTTCTCTTGGAAGCGCCTTCGGCGCCTCTCCTGCTGCGGCGGGTTTGGCGGCATCCGTCGACGGTTTGGTTACATTTGCAGCGACGGCTCCCGCCGGCACTTGTCCCAGATTGATTTTCAGATCGATAAACCTGATATTTGCAGGTGTGAGTTCCGTGAGTTCGCTGATCACCGCCATGCCCAGATAACGTTCCGCATACACCTTGAATAACTCTCGCTGCTGACTGACCTTGTCGGCCATTTTCATAAGCTCGTTCCGATCAACGGTCGGACGGAAGTCGGCTATCTGAGTCTCTATACCCTTAATTATATTCTTTTTCTGTGCTATTGCGGCGCTCTGAAAGACGAATACCCCGGTACAGAGGAAAATCGCAATAATGAAACTAGCAAAAATCACCTTGTTGACGAGGGCAATGCTGGCCTCACGTTCCTTGTCCTTGTAAGTCATCATCATGTTCGGCGTATGGTCGTCGCTCGAAAAGGCAAGTCCCAGCGCCGGCCCAAAGGCGATCCGTTCCGAAACGCAGTTTTCTTCCCCCGTATCCACACACGATGCAGGATCAAGATCGCTCAGGGGATCGAGGGCCTCGCTCGACAAGCCAAGCTGTGATCCCACATAGTCAACCATGGGCTGGTAGATGTTCATAGCGCCGGAAACGAATATCCGGGCGATCCGTTCGCCGGGCATGGTCGTGGCGAAATGTTCGAAGGTCCTCTCCACCTGTCGCACCAGCCTTTCCATGGCGGGCTGGACCATTGCGAAGACACTCTCCTTCGTGAGTGTAAACCCGGCATCGCTTTCCTGAAGCGGCTGGGAATCTGGACTGAGGCTCTGGATAACCTTCTTGGCCTGTTCGTTTGTCAGTGTGACAGCTTCCGGATCCTGTTTCTTCTGTTCGTTTAAGCTGTCCACCAGGGATTCCACCATACTGCTCAGCCCCGCCTTGATACCCCTGGTCATGACAAGATTATCACCGGCGTAAATGTCAATGCGGGAGAATTCCTGCCCTATGAAGAGGCTGGCCATCGCTCCTTCGCGGACTGGAATCCATCCGGTTCGGAAGATGTTTTGAAGGGAAAATGGGACGATGGATATTCCTGAGAGGGGGCGGCCAATGCGGGAGAAGAGATCCTTCAGATCTTCGATCTCCTTACGGGGGGCCGTGTAAACCATCACGGCGAGCTTGGGAATCCCCTGCTCGATGACCTCTCCCTGCAGTTCGTAATCAAAGACCGTATCCTTTTCGTCGAATGGGGTGTCCTTCTTTGCTGTCCAGTAAACAGCGTTGGAAATCTGCTTCTTAGGAACCTTCGGAATGCGTATATGCCGCACTTCGACATGCGCTGCAGACATGATGGCCCAAAGGTTGGTCTGCTTTGGTGAACCGGACACGCCCGCCAGCGCTGCTTTCAGAAAGGCGCCGAATTCGCTGGACTCCCTGGGTGTCTTTGGCGGTATGGCCAAGCGTCGCCGATCGTCGACCTGCCAACGCCCACTAGAGGTTTCGGTGGCCCTGACCAATCTGAGATACTCGTGGCCGATGTCGATGCCGACGGTACAGGCTTTTTTGAGGGATACTAGTTTCGGGGAAGGATGGCTGAAGTTGTCTCTCTTTTTTAGAGTCTGACCAGCCGCTGCTGCCGGATCAGGCTCCTCATCCCGCTTGCTGCGTATGAGTTTCAAGAGCTTATCCGTTGATGTGATGTCGCTTTTTCGTGCCACGCAGAACCTTTTTTATTATATCAAGAGATTCAACCTTGCCGAGCCTTTCCTACCCGCTCGTCCGCTACTCACACGCCGCATTTTATCAAAGCCATTCACAAATGATGCGGCACGACCCTAATATATTAGATTAAGCTTGTCAATAATTATTTTTCATTTTTTTCATTTTTTTTACTCGGTGCGTGCTGCTTGTAAGTACCCGTATGTAATCACATAATGATCTCATGTCCCCAAATGCTTCTATCAGACCTCCCCTTAAATTATATGATCTATATTTGTAAAATACTTTTCCCGACAAAATAATGCAAGGCTTCTCATGACCTTTTAGATCCTTGAGGTTCCAGGTATTTTCAAGCGCTGATCCACATAAAGAGGGACCAGGCGCTTGCCTTGGTTGAGATCCTTCAAGGCATTTACCGTCGTCTTGTGCTTCCGGGCAATGGTGTCAAGACTGTCTCCCTTTTTCACGATATAAATCGTCGTGCGCGGTGTAGATCCTTCCGACTTCTGATTTGCCGTCTTTTCCTCAGTACCCTTAAGGGGAATCTTTATCTTCCGGTTTGCGTAGAGCGGATCCTTGGGTTTCATACCGTTGGTCTTCAAAATAAGCGCCGGGTTGACATGATATTTCCTGGCTATCCTGTCGATGCTTTCTCCTCTTTTGACCATATGGAAGATGGTCACGGTTTTTCCGCTTCCCACTCCAGGCTCTTTTTTCCTGGCTTGATCCCCCTTCCCTATTATATCGTCTTTCCTGGGTAGATCCTCTTTCTTCGTCAGACCATCCGTTGTCCGTACATTTTCCTTCTTCGATAGATCTTCTTTCTGGGGTAGACCATCTTTGACAGGTACATCTTCCCGCTTGGTTACCTCTTCCTTCTTCCCTGTCTCCTCTATTTTACGGGAAACGCCTGGCTGCGTCTGCGTGGTGACCAAAGTCGGCGCCTTGACGGGTGAAGATGACAGGAAAGCGACGACTGACCTAACAATAGCCTCCGCAATCTCGTTTTGAAACTGACGGTTCCTCAGCTTTTTTTCCTCCTTCGGATTGGAGAGATAGGCGGTCTCAACGAGAACCGAAGGCACTTCCGGAAGCTTCAGAACCATGAACGGCGCTTCCTGGACACTGTTGAATTTTATTCGGTTCACGGCGGTCATGTTCTTCAGCAGCATTTGGCCGAAGGTCCGGGAGGAATTCATGGTGCTGGTTTGAAACATATTCAGAATGATCGGATCCGATTGATCACTGGTTGCCTCTCCATTCACGGCGCCGCCGACAATATCAGCAAGGTTTTCATTTCTCGCCAATATTTTCGCCGCCTCACTACTCGCACTGCGCAGAGAAAGGCTATAGACGGATGTGCCTGAAGCCTGGCGGCTCCTGGCGGCGTCGGCATGGATACTAACAAAAAGATCCGCCCCATATTCCCTGGCTATCTTCAATCGCTTCTTGAATGAAACGTAGTAATCCCCTTCCCTGGTCAGGAAGGCATGGTAACCTTCCCGGGCATTCAGTTTGTCCCTGACCTTTTTGCCTATCTCCAGGACAATCTTTTTCTCATAAGTTCCGTTACGGCCCACGGCGCCAGGATCTTCACCGCCATGACCGGGATCGATCACGACGATCTTATCCCTGGTCTGTATCTTGACCCGCTCCCGATCTTCCTGCTCCTCTTTTTCAACCTCCGGGAGAATGATGTCGATCACAATTCTGTCGGGCTTCTCTTCAATCTTTTCTACCCGAAAGACTTTTGTCTCCGTATGCGCGGTAAGATAGAGATCGACGCTCACTATTCCTTGCGAGGGGGTAGTGAGCTTTATCTTGTCAATGCCGGGTTTCCTGATGGTGATGGTTCGCGGTCCGCCTTTAACGTATTGAGCGTCGGTAATTTGAATGCTCACTAGCATGTCTTTTTTCTCGATGGTGTACTGCGATTCCTCGCTGGTATCAATAACGACGCGGGTGTGATCCGGAGCAGCCCAATGTCTGATATTCAGAATTTTCGTCTCGGCAAATCCTTGAGAAGACCATAATGCAATAACAAGAATCGCCAGGCCATGTAACAATTTACGTATTAGATTTTTCTTTACCGGAAGCATGCTTCGCCACTAACAAATTTCCACATCAACTGCAAGGAAAGGTTATGGGTTATAGGTGATGTATGGGCGATATTTGTTTATCGCACTTCAGGTCTTACGCTTCACCACTGAAAAAAGTTGACAAGCTATTTCGTAAATGCGATTTCCAACGCACAATTTCAAGAGACGAAAACTGAGGGAAACGTTGCGGGAAAATCGTTTTAAAGCGGCTTTATTGAGTCCCTCCGAATTCCCGGTCACCTGGGAACTGGTGCCGGGAAGAGGAGCGAAAGAAGCGGCACAGGAAAAGGTCATGACCCTCGCCAGGCAGGCGGCTTCAGCTGGAAACATCCATGCCCTGACCCTTACGGACAACCCGGGTGGAACCCCGGCTATGTCGGCCGATTTCATGGGCAGCGAAATTGTACATCTGGGCATCGAGCCTCTCGTCCACTTTACCTGCAAAGACAAAAACCGCAATGCTATTGAAAGCCAGCTTTACGCCCTGGACCGGGCGGGGGTCCGAAACCTTCTGGTAATGAGCGGCGATTACCCGGTATCGGGTTATCAGGGAAGACCCGCCCCGGTTTTTGATCTGGATCCGATTCATATCCTCCAATTGGTATCGGACATGAATCGCGGGCTTGAGTATCCGGGAATCAAAGGTGTCATCCGCCACCAGCCTTGCGATTTCTTCGCCGGAGCCGTTGTTTCTCCCTTCAAGGCGAGCGAAGCGGAACAGATGGTCCAGTACTACAAACTGAAAAAAAAGATCGATGCCGGTGCGCAATTCATCGTTACGCAACTGGGATACGACGCCCGAAAATTTCATGAAGTATTGCTCTTCATGAAACAAAGGGGTTTCAACATTCCCTTGGTGGGGAACATTTATATCCTTCCCTTTGGCGCGGCCAAAATGATGAACCGCAATGACCTGCCGGGCTCCGTCGTTACGGATAAACTCCTCGCTGAGATTGACCGGGAGCGAAACGATCCGGACAAGGGAGAGAAAGCCAGAATCCTGCGCGCTGCGAGACTGTATGCCATCCTGAAGGGAATGGGATACAGCGGGGTTCATATCGGTGGTCACAATATCAAGTATGAACAGGTAGAAGAGATTATCCGGCAAGGGGAAACGCTTTCATCCCAATGGACCAGCCTGATCCGGTACTTTGATTATCCTATTGACGGCGGTTTTTATTACTTTGAACATGATCCGGACACGGGCCTTAATCGCGAGACGCCGACCCGGCGTCAGGATTGGCCGCTCGATGCCAAAGTCGAATGCTCGTATGGTTTTTTACGCTTCTTCCATCAATTGATGTATGAGCCAGGAAAGAAACTCTACGGCGCCATGAAGGGACTTTGCAGTAAAGTACAGGGAACAAAGATGGAATATCTTTTTCACAAGCTGGAACACTTGACCAAGGTCGCCCTTTTTGACTGCAGAGACTGCGGGGATTGCGCCCTCATCGATGTGGCCTACCTCTGCCCAATGTCGCAATGCCCAAAAAACCAGCGCAACGGCGCCTGTGGCGGCAGTTTTCAAGGGTGGTGCGAGGTTTATCCCCAAAAGAGACAATGCGTTTATGTCCGGGCCTATAACCGATTGAAGAAGCACGGTAAGGAAGAACAACTGGGAAAAGATATCGTCCCGCCATGCAACTGGGATCTTTACCAAACCTCGTCCTGGATCAATTATTATCTCGGGAAAGATCATACCTCCAATAGGCAAGACGTTAATTCTTCTGAACATTAATCCGTTAATCATGCATTTATAAAACTGCCCTACCCACTTTTTTACCCTGATCACCCGATGACCTAAAGGTCCCACAAGATCACACGAGGTGGATAGAGGGCACACGGCAAAAGAGGGGAATTTATTCATTGAATATTATGGTGGGATATAGTAGAAGCTCCCGCGTGGGCGATTAGCTCAGATGGATAGAGCGTTGGCCTCCGAAGCCAAAGGCCCTGGGTTCGAGTCCCAGATCGCCCACCATTTAATTTCAAGTGGTTAGAGAAATATCTCGGCCCCTCTCCCAGATGCTGGCTGCACTGAAAAACAAAACGTTCTTGAGAGTCTTCAAAAGGATGCGTGCTGATTCGGGGAGTTTTTCCGGTTTGGATTTAGTTTCATGGACTTAGTTTACACGCATGATTAGCACTTGTGAAGAGAAATGAGATTAGGAGAGATGATCTTTAATTTCATTAAGCATTATGTCTCCGAATTTTCCCCAATCCAGTGGACCCACGGCAAATCCTTTTGCACAGTGTTAAACAATCTTTCATCCGCTGTGATCAAATCGACACCTTTGAGTTCAGCTAGGGCCAGATAGCTGGAATCATAAACAGAACGCCCATATAGATGGCAATATTGAAACATTTTGTCTGCAAAAAAAGAGACATCGTAAAACTGGATACCCAGGCTCATGAAGCCACTGAAGGACAACGAAATGGTATTCTGGTCGAGGCGTGCGCGCCGGCCGGCGATTACCAACCCATTCATTAGTTCGTAAGTAAGCAGGGACGGAGCCAGTATTTCCAATTCCCCGGCGGTGCATTTTTGCAGTAAAGCCAGCGCCTGCACGCCGTGCGCCTCATCATGGAGATACCATTTCAGAATCGCGCTGGCATCAACCACAGCCCGCTTCATGGCTTTTCTTCCAGTTGAGTCCTGGATTCCCGATAGACATCATCGGCTTTGATGCCACTCTTTAAAAAAGCCTCCCTGGCTTCCATGATGTTTTGATAACCCTCCATTCGGGCATTGCGTTCATATTCATGGAAGGGGACGATGACGGCCACAGGTTTTCCTCGGCGTGTGACAATGATATTCGCTCTTTTTTCCTCAGTGTCGTGAATAAGGCGACTAAAACCTTTCTTGCCTTCGGCAATGCTAACGGTTGTACTGTTCATTGGGTCCACCTTTATGACTCTTTATGATGACTACTTATATGAAGCCCCATTGAAGATGTCAAGGAATAATATCGATGGCTTTACCTATGCCGGGATAAGGCATACCGTCCGAATATCCAAAGGTTTTCCACGTCACAAAATGATGTCTTAAGAAGGATTGCGGTGGTGTAGGCAATTGCCGGAGTGCATTAACGAGAAAATTCCCCGTTTGCAGCCAAGTCAATTGGCCTGACGGCGGGGCATAATGGAGGATGAAAAACGGCGGACACTGTCGTCAATACATCAAGCACATCGAATAGTTAACCTCTGCCGGAGCTCCGGCAAAGAATTCTGGGAGGGGGGCATGGGGGATCGCCAGAACAATAGATCGTTGGGAAGGTTCGATAACCACAGGCCTTACCTATGTCGGAGCTCCGGCACACCCTCCGACCGCCTCGGGCATGGGTGTTAATACGCTTTGTGTCCCCGGAATTACCAAATGTGTCAAAGCAAGACCTGACCCTCTCCCTTCATGCGTGACCCCATTGCCCCATAAAAAAGGTGTTGAAAAATATGCTCAATACCTCTATGATACTAACTATTGGAGAAACATCTCCCGACGCCGCTCCAATAGTTTCATATCATGTGAAGGAGGGACAAATGGGACAGACTATCGAAGTTTCGATCGACAACCACGGCGGCATTCTGTTGCCCCAGGAGTTGAAGAACCGCCTTGGGCTGTTGCCGGGAATGACCATGGTTGTTGAAGAGGACGACGACGCGAGGGTTTGCCTGCGTGTGCAGACAGAGTCGCCGGAGCTGGTCGACAAACAGGGTATCATCGTCGTCAGAGCCGAATCATCGGAAGATTTGACAAACATAACCAGCCGCGCGCGCGACCGCCGCGTGTCGGATCTGCTGCATAGGTCCGTCCGATGAAAGTTCTCCTGGACACATCCGTCCTGGTGGCGGCCATGGTCGAGGCGCACCCGGCGCACGAAAAGTCTCTCCCTTGGCTTCAGCGAATCAAGAAGGGTTCAGATTCAGGTCTGGTATCGGCCCATTCGGTTGCCGAATTATATGCCATCCTGACGACATTGCCGATGAAGCCCCGCATCTCGCCCATCGTCGCTTACGACCTGATTAAACGCAACGTCTTTGATCTTTGTGAAGTGTTGCCTTTATCGGCCGAGGATTACAGCGCCGTCACAAAATACCTTTCCGAGGAGGGGATTACCGGCGGCGTCACCTATGATGCAGTGATCCTGTATGCGGCGATTAAGGGAAAGGCGGATCGTGTCGTGACGCTCAACGAAGGTGATTTTCGCCGGATCTATCCGCAGATGACAGAGCAGATCGTTTCCCCATGAAAATATCCAATCCCTGAATGACATCATGCTTACACCAAATTTGCCAAGTCGGGCTGCCTGAATTGCGCCGCGATGAACCAACCATTGCTGAGCTGAAAGAAATTGCGGATAATAAAGGCCTTGGTATGTCCACACTCGTCAGAATGTGGGTGCAGGAGCAGCTTGCCGGTAACGCCTAAATGTAGGATTACAAGGGGGAGAACTGGGACTGTCCCCGGTTTTCCCCGGTAGCAAAACTTTTTGATCACCGTCGATTACTAAGTTATATAAATTGCTTAACCTATGTCGGAGCTCCGACACACCCTCCGACAAAAAGGGGCAGATTTGAGAAATTCAACCATGACCCCTTTTCACGATTAATACGTTTTGTGTTCCCTGAATTCCCAAATGTGTCAAGGCAAGACCTGCCCCCCTTGCCCCCTCAGCGTGGTGCTTCAATAGGCTGTATTTTAATCGTTATCAAGGAGTAGTTTATAATTTAACAGCGTCCCTCTTTACTTTACACTTCAATTTTACTCTGTTGCGAGTTCGTGACATGTCCGGTTTGTAGCACGTAATCTGTCCGGTTCATATAGTCATCTGTAGAGGTGACAGATGAGACCGACAGAGATGCTACAGGAGATCCGGAAGATGAGA
>CAISJV010000003.1 GCA_903885795.1 uncultured delta proteobacterium
CAGCTTCGCTTCTGGAAATTTCAGGAAAAAGCCAATGTCAAAAAGGCAGGTGAAGCCAACCAGCTATCACAGGCCATCAAGCAAAATGTCATGAGGCTCTGGATAGAGAAACTTACCATCGAGGAAGCCACAAAGAAAACTAAATAGGAGCAAACCATGATTGCTGTGTTGGTTCAATCGTCCTTCGATTGAACCGGAATGTTTCGCAGTTTATAGCAAGATTGGAAATGTCAACCGAAAATTGACCATCTGTGATAACCTAATTTTGACCACCCCTGAGCGATGTTTAAAGTTCAAGATGACGAGGGTTAATCATCTCACTCCTACGTTATCGGGAAGGGCATGAGAAACTTCTGGTCTCTTGGTTCCATCCGTTTCTCGTGCCGCTGTTTTCACCGATCTTCTTAACCGGTTTTATTCGTACCGGCGTCTGAGTTGTTTTGCTTTTCTCTGGTCGAAATCAATATCTGATCTCGACATGCCATAAATCATGAATGGATACGAATAGTCGAATTCACCAATCAGTATGTCCCCGTCAATATCCGTTATCATAGAGACATCGCGGGTGTTTCTGCAGTTGTGAAACCAGGTTGTGTTGTCTTTTGTGAAATCTGCGTCAATCGTTTCCAATCGGCCTTTTTGTGGATTATAAACCGTTATTTGCATGGGTTGTCCTTTCTTCCTTTTTTCCCTTTTTCCTTAAGACTCTGTTTGAGCCTGTAGCTCTCCCAGTTACAGCTGACGATATGGGCTTTGTGAGTCAATCTATCCAGTAAAGCGGCAGTCATGACAGGATCGCCAAACACCTTGGTCCAGTCCGCGAAGCCCAGGTTGGTGGTGAACATCACCGACCCTTTCTCATGTCTTTCCGCCAGTACCTGAAAAAGAAGTTCCGATCCTTCCTTGGAAAAAGGGATATATCCGAGTTCGTCAATAATAAGCAAATCGTATCGGACATACCTTTGGAGAAGACGTTGCAACGCCCTCTCTTGTCTTGCTTCGATCAGTTCATTGACCAGACCGTAGCAACTGGTAAAACGGGTCCGAAAGTTATTCTTACAGGCCTCAATTCCCAGGGCGGTGGCCATATGGGTCTTGCCTGTGCCGCTTCGTCCAAGAAAAATGACATTCCTGTGCTCCCGAATATAACCGCCTCCCGCAAGATCCCGAAAAATACGAATGTCCAATTCCGGTA
The DNA here is from genome assembly GCA_903885795.1 of uncultured delta proteobacterium. GTDB lineage: Bacteria > Desulfobacterota > Syntrophia > Syntrophales > UBA8958 > UBA8958. Next base: position 1,196 of record CAISJV010000003.1, read on the forward strand.
CAGCCGCCAAATCAAAGGTCTCCATGGGTTTCAGAAGAGGGAATTTCGCTTCTCTGATTCGGCGATTGAGACTGTTTTCTGCTCGGGTTTGAAGCTCTGCGGCGGTCAGTTCTATGAGAAACTCATCATAACCGATTCCACCATCTCGCGCCTGTCGCAGGGAGCCTTCCAGATTGCGGGCCATGCTGGAGAGATTCAGTGCCTTGAGATTTGCCTGCAGCTCGATCAATGCCCCGGCTTTCATTGCACACCTCCCAGTTGCCCGTAAATCGCTATGTCGGGAGGAGGCAGGCTCGGCCAAGAGGACAAGGGGGCGATAGTCGCGTCGGCACAGCTTGTGTAAGCTAGAAGGTGACGCACCCCATCGCTGGCGCTAATTTTATTCTCTATGGCCAGCTCAACAGCGGCTTCAATCTCGCCAGCCACATAATCCCTGTAGAACATCAAAACAGCAATAAAATCCTTAATGCCTTTTGTCTCCCCCTGAGCACGACAAAATCTCTCCAGCAGGGTGTTCAACGCCTGAGACCAGCTCTTCCGCCATTGACGAATGGGTCTTGCGCTGTTGAAAGCCATTGGGCGCTGCTCAAGTAGTTCCAGATAATGATCCGGATTAAGAATCCACTTATTGTTGCCGTACGACCGCTCATGCGTAGCCACCCTCTTGGTGCCAATGAAAATCTCCACCCGATCTGCATGGCGCAACGCCTTCACTCGAAATCCGGCATAACGGCTAGGGACGGAATATCTGTTCTTATCCACAATCACCGTCGCATACTTATCGGCCCGACCGCTTGATGTTTGTATATTGCTGAAAACAACTTCAGGAAGGGAAAGAAGAAGCGCCGTCTCTTCCCCATACAACTCATTCACTGTCCGATCCCGCCCGGCCATCTTGTGATTCCCATAAGAAACGCACTGCCGAAGAACCTTCTCATTGAGCTCTTCCAGGCTTTCGGCCTCCGGAACAGGAACCATGTAATTGCGTCTTGCAAATCCAACCAACCCCTCGACGCCACCCTTTTCGTGACCGCTGTCGGGATTGCAGAAACGGGCATTAAAACTGTAGTACGCCCTGAACTTGCCAAATCCCTCATTCTCGATACGATCTCTCCCTCGTAAAACCTTATTTACCGCAGTCGTCAGGTTATCGTAGATCAGCACCGGAAAGATGCCGCCAAAAAAAGAAAACGCATGGATGTGCGCATCAAAAAACGCCTGTTGCCGCTCACAAAAATAAAAGCGTACAAAATGCTTGCCGGAGTACTTGCTTCGCATGCAAAAAAACTTCAGACGAATCTCTTCCCCAGCCAAGATCGCCGTTGCCGTGCCCCAATCAACTTCTCCTTCATGACCCGCCTCCGGGTCGCATGGAATAAATGCGCAGGGTGTACCGATTCCCAAATCCAGCTTCGCAAACCGAACGTAGCGACGAACAGTGGGCTCACTCCCTTTATATCCCTGCTCCTCCACCAAACGATTGTATACCCGGCGTGCCGTATGGCGCTGCTTCTTCGGCTTGTCCTTGTCGCCAGCAAGCCAGCCGTCGATAACAGGCAGATACTTGTCGAGGACAGGAAACGGCTGATGTGACCTCTCCTTGTAACCCCACGGCTCACCACGTATAGCCTTCTTGATCGTGTTGCGTGAATGGCCTGTCATTCTAGCCAAATTACTAATATTTTGACCATACACCCGACAGCCCGTCCTTATCATCTCATACTGATCCATCTTGAGCACTCCTTCTCCTCCTCTATAAATGGTTATTAAACCCTTTACCATTTTAGCAGGAAGACAACTGCTCCGGGTGGTCAATTTTCGGTTATCACTAACCCCTTTTTCTGATCAATTTTCGATTATCACTCCGA
>CAISJV010000004.1 GCA_903885795.1 uncultured delta proteobacterium
ATCTTCAGTCCCCTCTTTATGCGGGTGAGAAAAGATCCCAGTTTTGCGCCACATGTCCAAAAGGTTATGAATGAGAAAATACAAGAATATATTTACGGTCCAAGAGAAAAGCTATTCCAAATAGTCCAAGTTTAAAGGGTACTTCAAGAACACTATTGTAAAACATGGTAGGGATTATAGTGTGGTTAGTGGAAACAAATACAACTCTACACATAGGCCGATCGGATCAGATCAATGAATGCGGGTGGAAAGGCGCTAATTTTTGCTCGTGATTTTTCCAGTGTGAGGTGCTACCCTCCCCTGCCCGAAGTCAATACAACGTCAAACTCAACAAAGATGCAAAACTTCAATCCATAATAAACACTATTCATGCTCAACAAACATTGACACCGCACCTAACCTTTTGAAGCCAGAATTGAATTGACAGGCAAGAGCAGATTGTCCTATGTTCACCCCACGAAAAGGAAGTTCCTTTTAAAAATTAAATCAATAGATGGGAAAATATGAAAAAAAAGTATGTTCTGCAAATTGTTTTAGGATTGCTCCTGATTGCCTTTACATCAAGCTTCACTCCAGAAGCCGTCTTTTCACAAGACAGGATGGGTGCAAGAAGGGGAAGGGCACTCCCTGCTGAAACACCTTCTGTTTCCACCCCTAAATCCAGTGTTGACGAATCAACTCCGATAAAGACAGACCCAAACTCAATTCGTGATGCTGCCGCCTCTGAAAAAGCGCAATTCGGGGCGAGTGTGCAGAGTTTGACTGGCACCGCTTACTGGCGGATGCTCGGAAGGCATACCGGCAGGAATGACGGTGTTCTTGTTTCCGACGTGGTAAACGGAAGTCCAGCAGAGCAGATGGGCATAAAGAAGAATGATGTCATCCTCTCCTGCAACTATAAGGATGTGAAAAAGCCTAATGAATTCATTGATGCCATTTATGCATTGAACCAGGGTGACAAGATAGTTCTCTTGATATACCGACTTTCTCCAACCCTATTGACCATAACGGGAACGATGGGGCAATCCACGGTGGTTGCCGGAAAGGAGAAAAAAACCAAAGTTGCATCTTCAGACATGAACGAATCTGCGATGATATTTGCGCCCACAGGGCATCATGGAATAACATCTGTGGATTTATCGTCAGATGGCAAACAAATCATCTCAGGGGGCAACATAAACAATTCTCTCAAACTCTGGGATGCCGCAACGGGAAAGCAAATCCTGTCATTAGCCGGAGACACTGACATCGTTTATGCGGTGACCTTTTCTCCTGACGGCAGATATGGTTTATCAGGGAGCGCGAATAACACCATAAAGCTCTGGAATATGACAACAGGAAAAGAGATTAAGGCTTTCGTAGGACACACCAAAGATGATTTGATTCTTTCGGTGTCCTTTTCTCCAGACAGTCGCTATATCCTTTCCGGCGGAAGTGACAACATCCTCAAGCTCTGGGATATTGGGACAGGCCGGGAGATAAGAACATTCGTCGGGCACGCCGGATGGGTCAGTTCTGTTGTCTTTTCACCCGACGGTAGATATGCCATATCAGGAAGTTGGGACAACACCCTTAAGCTCTGGGATGTGTCAACCGGTAGGGAAATCAGGACATTCGCAGGACAACGTGGGGTAGACACCAAAAGCCGGGCGGTTGCGAAGGATGGCACCCCCGTTCCACCGATCATACAGTTAGAAGCTGATAAAATGGCATGGGGCATGAGCAGTTTTGCCGGCCGGATTAGTTCAGTTGCCTTTTCACCAGACGGCAGATATGTCGTCTCGGGGAGCTGGGGTAAAATCATCACACTCTGGGACATTGCAACAGGTCTGGCAATAAGATCTTTAACAGGTCATAAAGAGAGGATTAACTCCGTTGCCTTTTCACCCGATGGCACTCAAATCATATCCGCGGCCCGTGACAATACAATTAAACTCTGGAATGTGGTGACGGGCAGGGAGATCAGAACATTTACAGGGCATATAGGAGAAATTAATTCCGCGACCTTTTCTATGGATGGACAGAAATTTATTTCCGGAGGCTCAGATGGTACGATAAGGCTCTGGGACATCAATACGGGTGCAGAAATCGTTAAGTTTGTAAGTTTAAAAGGCGGCGAATGGATCGTCATTACGGCCGAGGGATACTACAACTCCTCCAGTCTGGGGCATGAATATCTTAACATCCGCCAAGGCGCCAAGGTCTATGGTATTGACCAGTTTTATGATGTTTTTTATCGTCCTGACATTGTCGCCGCAAAGCTCAGAGGTGATGATATCAGCGATCTTATCACACTGACCCTTGATGAGGCGCTCAAAAATCCTCCACCAACGGTTGAATTTTCCTCCGTGCCGTCTCAGACGGACCAGCCAAAGGTCAAAGTCTGCTATCAGGTAAAAAGCACAGGCGGCGGCATCGGCGAAGTCCGATTATTCCACAATGGTAAACTCATCCAGTCTGACGGTTATTACAGGGAGGTTGCCAAAACCTCAGCCGCGACGACCCAACTCTCTTCGTTAAACAGCAGGTCAATCTATGCGGACATGAGGAGCCTGCACATCAAGGCCAAGACAGGTGCTGCGTTCATAGCCAACAAATCGAAGGGAGATCTCTTTGAAGATTGCAAAGAGGTAGACGCCATTGCCGGTGAAAACGAGGTAAGTGTTTCCGCTTTTAACGGCGGCAATACCGTCCAGAGTTACTTGAAAACAGCTAAATTCAACTCCGGGATCAAGTCAGCGGATCCCCATCTTTATATCCTTTCCATCGGGATAGACCAGTACAAAGACAGCAGTGTCAACCTCAAGTATGCTGTCAAGGATGCAAAAGATCTGGAGGAGAAAATCAAAACACAGTCGGCTACACTATATCCACCCCTGAATATTCATTATTCACTCGTGACAGACCAAGAAGCAAACAAGACAAATATTATCAGCAAAATTAATGAACTTGCCGATACCATCAAGCCCCAGGACAGCTTTATCCTTTTCGTGGCCGGTCACGGCGTGCTGCTGCAGAACCAGTATTACATGCTGACCCATGATTTCAACGGCCAGGTGAGTGACACCAGCATGATCAGCTCCAATGAAATCGTGGAAATGTCGAAAAAGATTAAATCATTGAGCCAGTTGTTCATCTTCGATACCTGCCATGCGGGTGGAGTGGACACGATTATCAGCGGTCTTTATGATGCAAGGATATCGGTGCTGGCGAAAAAGATGGGGCTTCACATTTATGCCTCAGCAAATGACAAACAGGCGGCGATGGACGGGTATAAAGGCAACGGACTGTTTACCTATACCCTGCTGGATGGATTAAACAATAATAAAGGAGCCGACAAAAACAAGGATGGCAAGGTCAGTGTTGTGGGTCTTGGTGAATATTCAAAGAAGATGACCACAACCATATCCAAAGAAATTGGGCATAGTCAAACACCTTTGATCATTAATTTCGGGAAAGACAGCACGATATATAAATTACCGTGAGTCTTTCAAATGCAAAGGCTGAAATTGACTTTCCTGACCAATTTATTGGTAATCGTTCGAAAGGTGGTACTTTTGGGGGAGGAACGAGTCTAAGGAAGCCTTCCTGAAATGGAGCATCTGGTAATTTTCACGGGCATACATTCTTTTGAATCGTATTCAATAAACATTACTGGGAAAAGTGTCCCAAAGAGGTCTGCCTGAATTTTGTTCAATAATTCCCTCTTGACGGGTAACTCGAACAATAGGTGATCGGATTTTTAAAAGGGTGGCCACTGCTCCACTTTCACTCCCCAACTGCATCGTAAGTGTCCTGATTTTCGGCAAAAGTATCCCTTGACAAGCAAAAACAAACTCCCTATATCTCTCTTCATTCAAGCCAATATTTTATCAAAAATAAGGCTGCACCAACTTGATTTTTGCTTTCTGAGCTAGAAGTGTCAATGGGGAGTGACATCCTTCAATCGTATCTGAAGTCCAGTGCGTGGGTGAGAGGCGAACAGTGGCCCTGCGGCGAAGAGGTTAGTCTGAAATGCCTGAAAAACATGAACATACAGGTGTGCGAGATCTTTCGCGTCGCGATGTTCTGGAGTGGTTAGGCAAGGGAGCGGTACTTGCCCTCGGAACAGATCTCATAGCTGCCTGCGCTTACGCCGCCGTGGCACCCAAAGGTTTGTCGTTTCAGCCAGGAACTGGCCGTGGGGGCGTTTTCGCGAAGTGGCCTGTTCGTACTGTAGATACTCAGGACCTCGTCTCAATTTTAGCACGTTGGCGTTTGGAAATTCGCGGCCTAGTGGAGGAGCCTCGAAGTTACACGTTTTCCGAAATCCTGACGCTTCCACGCACGGATCAGGTGAAGGATTTTCATTGTGTCGAGGGCTGGTCGGTGTACGACGTGCCGTGGAACGGCGTAGCTCTCTCCGATATCTTGCAGCGATCGCGTCCGACGAAGAAGGCTACTCATATCAACATTCGAACCTTTGGCGGTCAGTACAACGATTCTCTGCCCCTATCGGTGGCCATGGAATCGAGGACGATGCTCGCCTACGGGGTCGCCGGGTCAACGCTTCCACTGGATCACGGGTTCCCCTTGAGGGTCGTCGTGCCGAGGCTATTCGGTTACAAGAACGCCAAATACGTGGAGCGGCTGGAACTCGCCGATAAGCCGCTAATCGGGTACTGGGTTGCGGCCGGCTACGATTTGACCGGGCTAGTACCGAAGAACCGGTTGCGCAGCGGCCACTATTGAACTGATCTCATGGGTGATTGATAGATGAAACAATTACCGAAGTGGTCAACACTTCAAATGGATATCCTTAAAATATTTCCTTCTTTCGTGTTTAAGTTGAAAGTTTTGGGTTGAGTAGTCCACAATGCTGGTGAATCTTGAGTAGGAAATAGTGGACATCCTTGTAACCATACGCCATCCGGGACAGGCGTTTTATCTTGTTATTGATTCCCTCTGAAATGGCTGTCGTAATTTTGCAGAGGAAGTAGTTGAGAAGATAACTTCTCTTTCTGAAGAACTTGTAACCCAGTTCCACGAAGGCAGGGATTTTTGATTTGATGGCAGCAATAATCCATTCATTAAGAGCCCCCCGGGCAGTTCTAGGATCGGTATAGATAGAGACGAACTGTTCTTTAAGGAGCATAGCTTGATATACTCGTTCGTTGAGGCTGGCCAGCTTTTCCAGCAGATCTTGTTTCTTGGTGGTCACCTTGTTCTGCATGAGTATGAACCTTTTATTGCAGTGAAGGATTGACGATAGCTCTCCGTTATTTTGTTGCCGTGCTTTTTTGAGTTCTTCTTTACGTACCGTATCCACGGCATCATTCAGGTATTTCTTAACGTGAAAGTGATCCAGCACGATAAGGGCATTCGTCGCGTATTGTTTGATGGATGATAAATAGCCCCTGGCACCGTCACAGGCTACAGCTTCTATCTTTTCGCAGTTCTCTTTTCCCAAACTGCGGAAGAATTTATCGAGGTTCACCTTGCCGCGGCCTTGGTCGTTCCAGATGACTTTCCGCTGATCAACATCAACGACATTGGTGACGTATTTATGCCATTTCTGCCATGCCACTTCGTCAACACTCATATGCTTAGGTACCGGTACCGGATCAAGTTTTTCCAAAGCCAGCTCTTCAAGCTTTCGCTTGTCAATACGGTAGACCGTCTCGTCATCCAATTTCAAAAACCACCCTGCTTCCTGATTTGTGGTAATGGACGTGAGTCTGTACACCTGCTCGGTAAAGCGATCCGTAAAACGACCGTTGAGCCACTGGAGAGCCTCAACCCGGATTGTGCCGTCTTCGGAACATTTCACCTTCCGCTTGGGAACAAGGAGAAGAACCCTCTTACCACTTATTTGCAGATCTTCAGCAATCATGGTGCCTCTACTGTGAACAGATGCCCCATGAATCCTCCCGCATCCGGAGCACACAGGAGGAATATCTTTCACCCGTTCCAATGTGACACCAAAGAAATCATATTCGCGACCCGTTACTTCTACCGCTCGATAATTTGGAATATCCAACAGCTTTGTGATAGTATCCAAGTGCATCGGATTTATTGCCCCCTTTGTAAGTTTTTGTTCGGAAACTTAACCTTACCAAAGTTTGCTTAAATCCGATGTGTATTTTTTAACACCCTATGCAGGGTAAACTATTTCAACTTTTTTACGAAAGAACCAAATATTTTATTGACTACTTATGCTGCTTCGTAGATGAGCACAAGGTCCGACGCAAATCATTATTTTATGAATAGCGGTCAATCCCTTCAAATACAAATGTTGATACCGGATGTCTGGAGCATTTTATTGAATGCGGATCGAAACATGCGATACCTTGACACTGTATTCTGCCTTCGTGTAGAATTCAAACATCTTTCTTCTATGATTCAAAGCTATTATAGACTGATTTTGATAATCATACGAGAGTATAAACAGTTATGTTTGAAGTACTGTGGCACCGTCAGGAAACCAGGCGGTAAAAGGAGAAAACTCTATGAAATTTAAAAAGTATTCCTCAAGATTATTAATATTGCTGCTATCTTGTTTCTTTTTTGCCTGTTCCTTATCGAAAGATATCATATTAAGCAGCTATGCTCAGAAACAGCAAATCCATGAAATCATAAACATGCTTCAACCAAGCCTTGATAAAGGCGATAGGCTGTCTTCCTTTCAGCTTTATTTATTGTCCGCCTCATACATTGGAATTCGCAATTACAACATGGCGCTCGCCACAACGGATTTAATGCAAAAGCAGATTGATGGGGGCGATAGAAGGCTAGTCGGCTCCGATCTCACCATTTATCCGCAAATCCTTCGCGGGAGCGTTTATCTGGACCAGGGGGAATTTCAGAAGGCCATTCAGGAAGGCAACCTCGCGTTTAAGCTCTTGCATGAAGCCGGCCGCGACAAAAGCGGTTTTTATACCTCTCAACTGATCAACATTTACGATATCCTGGGTGTTGCACATGCCCTCGCTGGAAATGTTGCCGAGGCGCAAAAGATTGCCCAATCCCTGCAAAATGTTCGCATCACGATTATGAACGGGCCTGAAAAATACAGCGCCCTGGCACGGATTTATATGGCATTAAAGGAATACGATCACGCCCTGACCGCTATCAAGAATCCCAACGCAAAAGTAACAGGGGCAATCACGGCATTCTACGATCAGACCTTCCAGGAGATCCCCAACCGTTTTATTTTATCGAAAAGTCTTTACGAAACAGGATATATCAAAGAAGCAAAAGAAGGATATGACCAGCTTTTAGGACATCCGCAGATTGAGCAAATCGGCGGCATTTACTGGATTGTGCTCCTGGATCGTGCCAAAATTGCTTTGGCCGAAGGTCAGAGACGCGTTGCGGAAGACATGCTGAAAAAAGCTGCCGACGTCATTGAAAAGCAGCGCTCTTCGATTAATTCCGAGGCGGGCCGCATAGGCTTTGTCGGCGATAAGCAAACGGTTTACGCTGAATTGACCGCGCTGCTGATTAATGACGGTCGCTATGCGGATGCGTTTGCTTACGTGGAGCGTGCCAAAGCTCGCGCCCTGGTGGACCTGCTTGCTTCGCAAAAAAATATCAATCCCCATGGCGGCCAGACTGAGCAAATTAAGACCACGCTGGTCGAACTGAAAAAAGCGGAAAATGACCTCACCGTTGTGGCGCAAATTCAAGATCAATCAGGCCAGATTAAAACCCGATCGATTGTCCTGGCACTGAAAAAGGACCTGCAGGAAAAAGCGCCGGAACTGGCCACGCTGGTTTCCGTGACGACTCCGGCGACAGCTGAAATTCAAAGCAAAATTAAGGACGATGAAACTCTTCTGGAATACTATTGCGCGGGCAAGGACTGGTATGTATTTATTTTAACAGGCAAGACGATTGCGGCGCAGAAGCTGCCATCAGCGGATATGGAAAAAAATATTGATGCCCTGCGCAAAACTATTGCGACACGCAATATGCCGGAATTCAACCAATCCAGTCGGACGCTATACCGTCAAATATTTGCGTTGGCGGCCCCCTCCATTAAAACAAAAAAACTGATTATCGTTCCACATGGTTCTTTGCACTATTTGCCTTTTGCCGCTCTTTCCGACGGCAACGACTATCTGATTGACAGTTTCAGTATACGGATGCTGCCCAGCGCCAGCATTCTCAATTTCCTTACGGAACGGACGAAGCAAGCGGGGAGAGGCGCCCTTATTTTCGGCAATCCGAAGCTGGACGATCCGAAATATGATTTGAAATTCGCACAGGACGAGGCCCTGGCCATCGGCAGGATCATTCCTGAATCCAAGGTTCTTTTACGAAGTGAGGCCTCGAAAACAAATCTGCAAAATTTCGGGAGCAACTATTCCATCATTCATCTGGCGGTCCATGGCGTTTTTGATCTGGATAAACCGCTTAATTCCGCGCTGCTTTTGGCCGCAGATAGCAATAATGATGGATTGTTGCGGGCAGGGGACCTTTACAATTTATCTTTGCGCACCGATTTGGTCACTCTCAGCGCCTGCGAAACGGCTCTGGGAAAAGTGGCAACAGGTGATGATGTTGTCGGCTTTACGCGTGGCTTCCTATATGCTGGAGCGCGCTCGTTGATATCCAGTTTGTGGCAGGTGGATGACGAGGCAACTCGCGATTTAATGGTTAATTTTTACACAAATCTATCGAAGATGAGTAAAGATGAAGCCTTGCGACAGGCACAGCTTCAAGCTAAAAAACAATACCCGCATCCCTATTACTGGGCAGCGTTTTTACTCACTGGCAGTGCAATGTAAAAAAGCTAAATACTCAAAGTATTTCCGATATGGCTACATTATTCAATATCGGCCAATTATGTAGAACTCATATTTACTGACATCAAATACAAGTCGTTGGTGCAAGCACTCTCAATATTTATTAAATTCCGATCGAAACATGCATATTTTGGAGATTGATTTTTCTAAAGAACATGGCTATTTGTGATGACTATCACGATGTTGAAACATTCAGATTGAATTTATCATGGGGGTTGTGCATATGAATTTGATGGTCATAGACGAAACGAAATGCAGGCATGATGGAATATGTGCTTCCGAGTGTCCCTTGAGTTTAATAAATCAGCCTGACAAGAACAATCTCCCTTCCGAGAGGGAAACAGCGGAAGAGTTGTGCATTCGCTGTGGTCACTGCGTTGCTGTTTGTCCTCACGGCGCCCTGTCTCTCCGCAGCATGAGCCCGAAAGATTGTCTTCCTCATGAAGATGATCTGCGCCCAAGCACCGAACAGGCAAAGTATTTTCTCCAAAGCAGAAGATCCATCCGCGTTTACCGGGATAAACCCGTAAACAGAAAGACAATCGCAAAGATCATCGATATAGCCCGTTATGCCCCTTCTGGGCATAATAATCAGTTGGTGGAATGGCTGGTCATCTATGATAAAAAAGATGTTCAAAATTATGTCTCCATGGTTATTGACTGGTTGAGATTCATGATCAAGGAATACCCGGAAATGGCTGCCGATTTTCATATGGACTTGCTTGTCAAAGCTTGGGAGGATGGAAATGACCGTGTATGTCGTAATGCCCCACATATAATCATTGCTCATGGTCCCGAACAGAATATGATGATACAAAACACTTGCACAATTGCCATGACATATCTGGAACTGGCTGCCTCATCCATGCATCTGGGGGCATGTTGGGCAGGATATTTCAACCGAGCAGCAGCAAACTGGCCACCTTTAAAACAAGCTCTGGGTTTTCCGGAAGGAAACAGTGCCTTTGGTGCAATGATGCTGGGACATCCGAAATATAAATATCATCGGATACCGCTACGTAATGAAGCGAAGATCATATGGAAATAATTGTAGATATACACAAGGTTCATCCGATGCACGTCATTATTTAATGAATTGCAGTCAATCCCTTCAAAGCGACAATCCCCAGATGCCGAGGGCTTATTGAATCCTTGTCGAAAGATGCGAAGTCTTGACGATGCACTTTCCGACTACGTAAAAGGTGGGCTACCGGTTGGGGAGACTGGGTTGCCAAGAAAAGGTAAAAGGAAGATGACAAGCAGAAGATTCTTTCAATCAGGTGGTATCACCGTCAAAACATGTTTCACTGCCCTCATCATCACCATTGCAATCATTGTATCCACAGCTCCTGCATTCGCGGCCGACGAACTGATAATAATTGGGCACAAGAGGCCGGATGTCGATACTGTAACCTCTGCCATTGCCTATGCCAACCTGAAGAACATTATGGGGGTGAAAGAAGCCTTCCCCGCGGTGGCCGGTGACCTCAACAATGAGACCAAGTTCGTGTTGGATTACTTCAAAATTCCCTATCCAGAGAAGATCACCGATTGTCAATACCGATGCAAGAAGGTAATCCTTGTAGATCACAACGATATGGATCAGGCTGTGGACAATCTCAACATTGAGAATGTTGTTGAGGTCGTGGACCACCACATGATTGACGGTTTTATCCGCAGTAAGGCCATTTTCTTCCTTACCGAG
>CAISJV010000005.1 GCA_903885795.1 uncultured delta proteobacterium
AACTCCTCAGCAAGAACCGCTGACGAGGAAAGCGAACATCCGCCGCTCACCTCCTGCTCTCAAATGGCCCTCCATTCAAGAACAGCAAAAGCGGACAACTCATTTGCTACAAAACCGGACAAGTCTATTTACTCTTGACATTAGAAAAAAATATTATTGACAAATTTTCTATGCTTCTATATCATACTCGACTTTCATCTATAAAGAAATGCGGGAAAATATCACTATGAAAAGAGATTTGACCAGGATCAGGAATATCGGTATCAGCGCTCATATCGATTCGGGAAAGACGACCCTCACGGAGAGGATCCTTTTTTACACCAAGCGAATCCATGCCATCCACGAAGTCAAGGGAAAGGACGGCGTAGGGGCGACCATGGACTCCATGGAATTGGAGAAGGAACGGGGAATTACCATTGCTTCCGCTGCAACCTATTGTGAATGGGCGGGACATGAGGTCAACATTATTGACACTCCCGGTCATGTCGATTTTACCATCGAAGTCGAAAGATCACTCCGGGTACTCGATGGAGCGGTTCTTGTCCTTTGTTCGGTAGGGGGCGTCCAATCCCAGTCGATCACCGTAGATCAGCAGATGAAGAGATATCAGGTTCCCTGTATTGCTTTCATAAACAAATGCGATCGTAGCGGGGCGAATCCGAGCCGGGTAATTGAACAGCTACGGACAAAACTTGGTCATAACGCCGTGGCGCTGCAGATGCCTATCGGTCTGGAATCCGATTTTCAGGGTATTGTCGATCTTGTCTCCATGGAGGCCCTCTATTTTGATGGGGCTCATGGCGAGGATATCCGGCGCGAAGATATTCCCGAGAAACTGCTTGCGGAAGCGCGGCAAAAGCGGGAAGAGCTGATTGACCAGGCCTCCGCCTTTTCCGATGAACTGACCGACGCCATCCTGGAAGAAAAGGAAATAACAACGGGGATGATCATAACGGCCCTCCGCAAGGGAACACTGGAACGTCATATGACCCCGGTGATTATCGGCTCGGCATATAAGAACAAAGGCGTGCAGCTTCTCTTGAATGCGGTGACTGAATTACTGCCGTGTCCGGAAGACGTGAAAAATACCGCCCTAAACCTCGATGACAATGAGGCGCCGACAACGTTAAGCAGCCATCCCGAAGATCCTATCGTTGCGCTGGCCTTTAAGCTTGAGGATGGGGCTTATGGTCAGTTGACTTATATCCGTGTCTATCAGGGCACGATCGCAAAAGGTTCGACCATCATCAATATACGTTCCGGTAAGAAAATAAAGGTGGGCCGTCTGGTGAGAATGCATGCCGACCAGATGGAAGATATAGATATGATCCAGGCTGGTTACATCGGCGCCCTCTTTGGAATTGAATGCGCCTCCGGCGATACATTCGTTTCTCCCGGCCTTAATCTGGCCATGACCTCCATGTATGTCCCCGATCCGGTCATCTCCCTCGCCATTGAGCCCAAGGACAACAAAGCGCAAATCAACATGTCGAAGGCCTTGCAACGTTTTACCAAGGAAGATCCCACTTTCCGTTGTCATGTGGATGGTGAAACGAATGAAACGATCATTGAAGGGATGGGTGAGTTGCATCTCGATGTATATGTGGAACGAATGAGGCGTGAATACGACGCCGAGGTTACGACCGGCAACCCGCGCGTCGCTTACCGGGAAACGATCACCCAGCGCGCCGATTTTAATTACATACACAAAAAGCAGACCGGAGGCTCCGGACAATATGGCCGGATAGCGGGCTACATCGAGCCTACCACGGAAGGCGATTTTATTTTCGACAACCAGATCACCGGCGGCGCCATTCCCACTCAGTATATTCCGGCCTGTGAGAAAGGATTCCGTCAGTCCCTTGCTAAAGGTCCCAAGCTTGAATTTCCCATTACCGGTATCAAGGTGGCCATTAATGACGGGGCCTACCATGCAGTCGATTCGTCGGATATGGCATTCCAGGCTGCCGCCCGCGGGGCGTTCCGGGAAGCATACCTCCGCGCCAAGCCCGTTGTTCACGAACCGATCATGAAGGTGGTCATTGAGTCGCCGACGGAATTTCAGGGCGCCGTTATGGGACTTTTGAATCAACGTCGGGGCATGATTGTAGGGGCTCAGGATGAAGGACACATGTGTGTTGTCGAGGCGCAGGTTCCCCTTGCGGAGATGTTTGGTTTTTCCACGGTGCTAAGGTCAGCAACCCAGGGTAAGGCACAGTTCACCATGGAATTTGCTCTCTATCGCCAGGTTCCTCAATCAATAGCAGAGAAAATCGCTGAAGACATGGCCGCGAAAAAGAAAAATGCAGCTTAGGTTAACCAAGACATGGCAAAAATACTTGATCTTAGAAACAGGAGCATCGCTATGCTGAAAAAGGATTTGATTTTAAGAAATCCCCTGCGGCAAATGGGCTACGAAAATGATGACATTCTTCCGGAAGGAGGATTTGGTGCGGTTCTGGCCAGGGCCGGGGTGGGGAAAACAGCCCTTCTCGTTCAACTGGCTCTCAACACGATGTTGCGGGGCAAAAGGGTCCTTCATGTCAGCCTCCTCGATCCAGTAAACAAGGTTGATCTCTGGTACCGCGAATTATTTAGGCGCCTTGCCGTTCAGTATCAGATAGGTCAGATCCGGACTCTCTGGGAGGATATGCTTCCCCTCAGGTTCATCATGACCTTCAAGGTGGAAGGGTTCAGCGTGCCAAGACTCCAGGAACGCCTGAATGACCTCATGGAGCAGGGCATTTTTAAGCCGGATATGATCATCATCGATGGATTGATCTTAGATGACAAGTCAACGCCGGCACTCGACGTCTTGAAAGACATGGTCGAAAAATTAGGGTTGCGGGCATGGTTTACCGTTAATATTCACCGACAGGTTATGGAAGATGCGGATGGTCTTCCCAAACCCCTCCTACCGGCGGATGAACTCTTCGATGTCGCTCTGCTACTGGTAACAGAAGGAAACGAGATGCATATTCGGGATCTGAAAACCGGCGATATACCGTCGCCCCGTCCCGTTCTTATTCTCGATCCCGCCACAATGCTCATTAAGGAAAACGTTGCTGTGGCTTCGTAGGCCCTGCAACTACAGTTTCAGGAAAGGCGCCGAGAGGTTACAATACGCTTTTCAGCGCCGCCAGAAAACGATCGACATTCTCCGGTCTGGCGGTATGTCCCATCAACCCAATACGCCATATCTTTCCGGCAAGTGGTCCGAGACCGCCTCCGATTTCAATCCTGTGCTCCGAACGTAGACAGCGTCGAACCGCCAGTTCATCGATACCGGCCGGACATTTCACCGTGTTGAGCATAGGCAGGCGGAAGGGCGCCTCCACCAGCATCTCCAGACCCATTCCCTGAAGTCCCGCCACAAGCTTGTGATGATTTTGCTGATGGCGCAGGATTACCTTGTCCAGTCCTTCTTCAACAATTAGCAACAATGCCTGATAGAGGCCATAGAGCATATTAACGGGAGCTGTATGGTGATAGACGCGGTTTTTTCCCCAGTAATTGGCGATCATGGAAAGATCGAGATACCAATTTGGAACTTTATTCTGGCGATGGTTGAGCTTGGCCACAGCTTTTTCCGAGAAGGAAAGCGGGGCAAGTCCCGGCGGGCAGGAAAGGCACTTCTGGGTGCCGCTATAAAGGGCGTCGACCTTCCAGTCGTCCATATTTACCTCGATGCCTCCCAGGCTGGTCACGGCGTCAACCAGGTATAAACATTCTGAAGCTTTTAAAAGGGCGCCGATTTTCGCCACGGGGTTCCGCACCCCTGTGGAAGTTTCCGCGTGCACTATGGCGAGAATTTGATAGTCTGTCTGGAGCAGTTTTTTCCCCACTGCCTCCGGAATAACCGGTGTTCCCCAGGGAAACTCGATGGTGTCAACCTGGGCGCCAAGTCGGGTGGCGACATCCTGCATCCTCATACCGAACACCCCATTGATCAGGATGAGAACACGATCTCCCGGTTCTATCAGATTGACGAAACAGGCCTCCATTCCAGCTGATCCGGTACCGGATATCGGGATGGTCGTGTTGTTGCCTGTTTTCATGACCTGCTGTAAAAGCGATTTCAGTTCATCCATGATCTTCAGAAAATACGGATCCAGATGTCCCAAGGTCGGTTTGCTCAGGGCCTTATAAACCTCCGGGGGAACGCAGGAAGGGCCAGGTCCCATCAATAAGATCTCTTCACTGTTATCCAGGAGATTACTCGTCATTATATTTCCTCCTCCTTTGGATTTCCGCCGCAGTTTACCCGCGCGGAGGTGGTAATGGCGACGTTATGCATAGCCGTCATTTCTTAATAAAGCCTCTAAGTTCCCGGTACTGAATCACTCCCTGAAAGGTAAGGATGGTCAGTCCTGTTACGATAAGTATCATACCCATGGCTTCAACAAAAGTGGGTCTTTCTCCCAATTGGACGGCGGCGGCAATCATGCCGATGATGGGAGTGGCCAGGGTTCCCATGCTGGCCATCCCCGCGGACAGGACTTTAAGAATGTAAAACCACAGGATAAGGGCGAGGGCTTGACTGACAATGGAGCTGAATGTAAGGCCGATAATAAAGTATGGAGTCCATTGCACGGGAGGGCTGGGAACGACCCTGGCGATAATGATCAGGGGAATACAACCGAAGAACATTTGCCAGGCCGTCAGGGAGATGAGATCAAAGGTGAACTTTTTCCACATGATTTTAGTCATGATTGCACTTCCGGCCCAGGCGGTTCCCGACATGACAGCGAGGGTGTTACCAAGCATACTTGACTGAAGATTCCATGGTTCGAGAATGACCATCAGGCCGGAAAAGGCGAGAATGACGGCGATCCATTGCACTCCGGCCAGATGTTCTGAAAGGAGCGGCCAGGCCAGAACAAGAACCCAGAAGGGCATGGTGTAGACCAGGATCGCTGTTTTTCCGACACCTCCATAAAACAGCGCCAGGGTAACAAGGCCTATACATCCCGTGGTCGAAAGCAGCCCCAGAAGAATGGTCATAAAGATCTCTTTTGGCATTAGGGATTTTCGTTGCAATAGGAGGATGGTAAAAAGACTGAGGGCGCCGATAAATGTCCGCAGGGCGGCAAAATCAAAAGGCGATGCGTACGACAAACACTCTTTCATGACCACCCAGTTGTAACCCCAGATTCCTGAAAGGGCAATCATGGCAAACATGGCCGGTTTAAGAGAGTTAAGTGAACGAGGACCGCCTATGCCGTTCATTGTCTGACTGGAGTCACGTTACATTTAGTTGGTCTCGTCAGGGTGGCAATCACCACGGAGACCCTGTCGCTCTTTTCGTATTCGATTCCAGCTACATAACTCGAAACGCACATCGCAGAACCTCGTTCAAGTGCTATATATCTGCTCTTGGTGTTCTTGTCAAGATATGAGAAAAAAGATCGGCCCCTGATAAGATCTTGACATTTGCAGACCAATCCATTAGCGTACACCGGAAATTGCACATAGGGGACAAAGAGGACATGATGATCGGAGTGCTGATTACAACCCACGGCGGGCTTGGACAAGAATTGGTCAAGGCGGCAGAACTTATTAAAGGACCCTTGAAGGGTGTTATTCATATTTCTGTCGATCAAACAAAGGGTCTGGAAGAGCTTAAAAAGGAAATCAGTACGGCAATAAAAAAGTTGGACCAGGGGAAGGGCGTGATAATATTGACGGATCTTTTCGGAGGAACGCCCTCGAATGTTTCCCTCTCTTTCCTGAAAGAGGGCAAAGTGGAGGTTATTACGGGCGTAAATCTCCCCATGCTTCTCAAACTTACTGATGTTCGTGAAAATATGACACTGCGTGAATATGCTATTTTTATTAAAGAATATGGCATCAAGAATATTTGCGTAGCCAGTGAAATACTTAATAAAAAGATTGGCGCCTGATCCTATGGAGTGCGTCCTCGTAAGGGTCGACAATCGCCTTGTTCATGGGCAGATCATAGAAGCGTGGGTGCCTTTCCTGAAGGCCTCCAGAATCATCGTCGTAGATGATGAGGTCGCCAGCGACTTCTTCCGGGAAACGGTTATTAAAATGGCCGTTCCCAGCGATGTTGAGGTGATAATCCACAGTGTCGAAGATTTTGTGAAATACAATACCATACAGGAGAATGAGAGTAAGGATCGGGTGCGATCCATCATCCTGTTCTCAAATGTATGGGATGCCCTGCGTGCCTATGCCCTTGGATTTTCATACAGTAAATTAAATATCGGCAATATTTACAATGATGAATGCCGGCAAAAATTGTCGGCCTGTGTTTTGCTCAGCGATCAAGACATCGCCAGTATCCAGAGCCTTTTGCAGCAGGGAGTCAGGATAGAGATGCGACGTATTCCGAGAGAGCGGCCTTTGAATATCGCCGAGGCATTAAAACCCCTTTTGTAGAAACATTTGTAGACGCAATATTATGGTTCTAAAAGCGGCCATGGTGTCTCTCATCGGGGGTTTTCTCTGTCTTGATCGGACATGCCTGCAAATCATGATCTCTCGACCTGTCGTGATCGGACCGCTGACAGGATTCTTGTTAGGTGATCTCCTGACCGGTCTGAGTATCGGGGCCTTCCTGGAGTTGCTCTGGATTGACAAGCCGCAAATCGGCATCTCCGTGCCCCCCAATGATTCACTGCTTGCAGTAATGATCGTGTCCTCTTTACTCCTGACCAGCAGCCAATACGAACAAACCCGCCATGAGGTAATAACCTTTGCTTTTTTAGTATTCATACCCCTCGGATATATCACTCAAAGGATGGATACGGCGCTTATCCAATCCAATGAGGATCTTTCAGAAAAGGCCCTCCAGGCTGCCAAAGCGGCCGACCCCAGGGGAGTCACACGACAACATATCTTTGCCATTATGAAAACCTTTACCGTTTATTGTCTTTTTTTATTCTTTTCCATAATTGCCGGCGTCACAATTATCGAAACAGCTTTTCCACTTCTCCCCGTTTTTGTGTTGAAGGCAATGGGATTCATGTATCTCATCATACCGGTGGTCCTTATCGCCGTATGCCTGAATACAATAAAGATTCGCCGCACCGTACCCATCTTCTGCGCCCTGTTTCTGGTAACAATGATTATTATTCAGCTTGTCCATGCCTTCTAATCTCCGTATCCGGCAGATGGAAGTTATTGATATCAAAGCGATAATGGATATCGAAGCCAGGTCCTTTACCTTGCCCTATAGTGCCGGAATATGGGAAAGAGAAAGCCGTAATTCCCTTTCCCGGACAATCGTAGGCATAGACAACAGGACGAAGGGAGCCCCTGAGTTGCAGGGCTATCTTAATTTCTGGCTAATTCTGGACGAGGCAGAGATTCATCGGATTGCCGTGAAAGAGGAATACCGGCGTTCCGGCGTCGCAGGCAGACTCCTTCAGGAAATGTTCAAGGTTCTGAGGGATACGGGAATCGTGTCCATACATCTGGAAGTTCGTCAATCCAATCATGGCGCTATAAAATTATACGAAAAATTCGGATTTATGATAAAAGGCCGACGGAAGGGATACTATCAGGAAACAGGCGAAGACGCCCTCATTCTGGAGGCCGACGTGCCGAGGATAACCCAGGCGATATAGAAAGTCGAAGATAATAAATCATGTGGACAGGAAGCATCACCTTTAATAATCAGCTTGCCCCGCAGTGTCTCCATATGGCGGTTCGTCTTCCTGCGGAGTTTCCGGACCCGGTTCCCGGACAGTTTGTGATGATACGGCCTGCCGGGGGCGATGGACCGCTCCTCTCAAGACCTCTTAGTATCTATCAATTTCACCGGAATCAGGATCATGCCATCCTGGAGTTCTTATACCGGGTCGTGGGACGGGGAACGGAGCTGCTTTCCCGGCTGACCCCGGCAGCAGAAATGCACATTCTCGGCCCTTTGGGGCGTGGCTTCCGCATCGAAAAAACCCGGACCCATCGAATCCTGCTGGCGGGGGGCATGGGTGTAGCGCCGATCACTTTTCTGGCCCAATACCTGAAAGGTCAGGTTGCGGGTAAGGATGAGTTGAAAATCTGTCTGGGGGCAAAAAACTGCGCAGAGATCGTCGGCGTGGAACGGATAAAGGACATGCCGGGGTCGCTGAACATCGCCACAGACGATGGCAGTTTGGGAAGTTGCGGGCTCGTAACGGACTTGCTGCCCGACTTTACGCAGGGGTGTGATCCCCGCAAGACAATGATTTACGCCTGCGGACCTATGGCCATGCTGAAGGCCCTTGCCGAACAATTGGCGCCGACCGGCATTCCCTGCCAGGTATCCATTGAGGAGCGCATGGCGTGTGGCGTGGGCGCATGCCTTGGTTGTGCCGTTACCGTTCATGATAGGCGCGGGAAAAGAGTTAAGAAATCAGTTTGCAAAGACGGCCCTGTTTTCAATATCGAGGATATCTGCTGGGATCAACTATGACGAACCGGAAAGGTAATGACACGCAAGGGAAGCTTGCAGTCGAAATAGGGAAGCTGAAGCTGAAGAATCCTGTAATGACAGCGTCAGGAACATTCGGTTATGGCGAGGAATATGCCCCCTATGTTGATCTTAACCGTCTCGGAGCAATCATCGTCAAAGGGTTGTCATTGAAGCCGCGCCACGGCAATCCCTCACCGCGCATCATGGAGACGAGCGCCGGCATGCTAAATGCCATTGGTTTGCAAAATGTCGGCGTAAAAAGCTTTATCCGGGACAAACTGCCCTATCTTAGGCAGTTTGATACCGCTATTATTGCCAATGTTTATGGGGAGACGATTGAAGAGTATCTCCGGGTCAGCGAGATCTTGACGGCAGCGGACGGAGTTCATGCTCTGGAAATAAATGTCTCCTGTCCCAATGTTAAAAAAGGCGGTGTCGCTTTTGGAACGGACCCGGATATGATCGCGGAAGTGACAGCGGGAGTGAAGGGGGTTACCGATCTACCCGTGATCGTCAAACTTTCTCCTAACGTCACGGACATTACCGTCATGGCGAAAGCGGCGGAAGCCGCCGGCGCCGATGCCGTATCGCTGATCAATACGATTACCGGTATGTCGGTCGATATAGAAAAAAGAATCCCCCATCTGAAGAATGTTACCGGGGGACTCTCCGGACCGGCCATCAAACCTATCGCCCTGAGAATGGTCTGGCAGGTTGCCACTCAGGTTCACATTCCCGTCATTGGCGTCGGCGGCATCATGTCTGCCCCAGATGCCCTGGAGTTTTTCATCGTCGGGGCGCGGGCGGTTCAGGTAGGGACGGCCAATTTTGTTGACCCCCGGGCGACCATCCGCATTATTGAAGGCATAGAGGCTTATATGAACAGACATCAAACCGTCACTATGGATGATCTCTTGGGATCATTAAAGATTTAGATTGAGGAGGAAATTCTGATGGCCGGATACGAGGTCATTGCCGAAGGCATTTATCTGGTTGGGGGGCCGAATATTTCACGATCCGAGGATGCCACGGTTTTCGTTGTGGATTTTGAAGGCGAACTCATCATGATAGATTCCGGGTCCGGACGGAGCTCCCGTATTCTCGAAGATAATATTCGCGCCGCCGGTTTGGATCCCCATAAGATCAGCCGTCTTATTCTAACACATTGCCATATTGATCATATTGGCTCCGCCCCTTATTTCCGCAACGAATTTGGATGCCTTATACTTGTTCACGAGGGGGACGCGGAAGCCATTGAAACGGGTGACCCAATACGGACGGCGGCAAACTGGTATGAAACGGATTTCCCTCCCACGCAGATCGATGAAAAACTGAAAGGCGATGGTGGGTGTCTTAATTTCGGAGAAGACAAACTCCATTGGCTCCACACACCCGGCCATACCCCCGGTTCCATTTGTCTTTATCTCGATCGGGGCGGGAAAAGGATTCTTTTCGGCCAGGACATTCATGGACCGTTTCTACCCAGCTTCGGATCGGATATTGGAAAGTGGCGGGAGTCGATGGAGAAACTCTTGATATTAAAAGCGGATATCCTCTGTGAGGGTCATTTCGGTATCTTTCAGCCCCAAGAAAGTGTTGTGGCGTATATTAAAAAATACTTGCGCCAGAACAGCTAATTCCGATTCTAAATCATAGCGCTATCTTCTTTGGCATCGGCAAACGGCTCCTCGACGTATAAAGAATACGCCTGCGTCGCCTCTGCCTTGCCGCCTTGATTTCATCTATGATTTAGAATCGGAATGAGATTGGAAAGGGATCCGGTTATCTTCAGATAAGATCCTGTATCTCGGCAATCTTTTTCTCAAGCCGTTTTCCGGAAATGGGAAAAGGAGTCTTGATTTCCTGGGCGAAGAGGGAGACTTTGTACTCTTCGATCATCCAGAAAAGCTCGTTAATAGCTGCTTTTTTTTCGGCTGATGTCACTGCGGAGATATCATTTCTGAGGATTTGCCACTCAGTGGCGTAAGAATGAATTTCCCGCGTTCTTTCCAGAGCCTTTTCGAGGTGGAAAAGTCCTCTGTTGGCGCGAATTTCCTGGGCGCAGATGTAGCGGCTCAATTGCGTTATCCTTTCTTGAGGATAGACCTCGAGAAAATCATGGGGAAGAAGGGCGGCGAGTTCCTGCCTTAACTGGCGGAGATAGGATACGGCCTGTACATGAGATTTATTCTCCTTTTCAAGGCGGTTCAGGGTCTGAATAGTCTGGAAATTAGCCCCCAGGACTGGTGTAGCCATGGAAAGGGTCTCCTGTCCCTTGGGGATAATTTTTGAGCGTGATATTTTGGCATGTTCAATAAATAGTTCTTTATTTCTTATATATACAAAGAATAGATCATGTATTACTTTATTGTAAAGGATCCTGGCTACCGCCCTGGTTCCTCCAAACGTTTCCGCCCATATTTTCAGATTTCCCGTCGGGACCAGGGTTTTTCTCAAATACTTTAATTCTCCCTCAAAGTGTTTTTCGTAGAGGGCGGCCACCCCGGAACGGTGGGAGGCCTCAGCCTCCCGGACGGTAGGGAAAAGACGCAAATTTATCTTTCCCTCCGCTAATTCCAGGGCAGGGAAGGCGACACCCGCCGGCTGGCCGGGAGTTCCCAGAGGGACTGATTCCGGCAAGTCACCGAAATCCCAGACGACGATATTTTCACGTTCCCATGCTTTGCGGGCCTTTTGGAAACTTTCCGATTGAATCTGACCGAAGAACTGTTCGTGCAAACTGTTTATATCCCTGCTGCTTGCTAAGGTCTGCCCATTTTCATCGGCGACAACAAAGCGCATCTTCAGTTGGTCTGGCAACGCCGTAAGGGGCCACACGGCAGGGGGAACGGTGACGCCGAATTGCTCCTTCAAGATCCTGCCAAGAACAATCGGAAGATTCTGTTCGTCGTTCATGTTCATGTTCAGGTTCATAACAAGCGTCTCCGCCACCGTTTTTAAGGGCGGTAATTGCTTGCGGTAAAGCTTGGGAAGTCCCTTGACCAGGGAATGAACCTGTTCCGGAAGTAACCCGGGCACCGCCATTTCAAAAGAATGGGGAGAAAGGGCCGTGATGATGGAAGCAGGAATTTCGGCGGTGACGCCATCTTCCGGTGTTCCCGGTGTGAAACGGTAGGTCAGGGGGATGCGGACCCCATGGACAAACGCTTCATCGGGCCAGGCGCTCAAAGCCTCGGTATCCGGCGATTGCAGGAGAATATCCTCTTCCTTCATCCGGAGAAAATCTTCGCCTCCCTGTTGGCGGATGTATTTCTGGAAGGTACGTTCGTCATGTATTGTTGGGAGCTGTCGGCGGTAAAAACTGAAGACGGCCCCTTCGTCGAGGAATACTCCCTGTCGGCGGAGCTTGTTTTCCATGATGCGGACCTTTTCGATGACCTCCTCGTTGTGACGGAGGAACGGGTAGTCCCTTTTCATAGCCCCCTGCATGAGCCCTTCACGAATGAAAATATCGTTCGCGGCAGCGGGATCGATCCGGCCATAGGAAACTATTCTCCGGGGGATGATCAAGAGACCGAAGAGGCTAACCTGGGAGAACGCCTGGACTTCCCCCCGTTCTTTGCTCCAGTGGGGTTCGGAATAGGTCACCCTGCACAACGGACCGGCGACTTCCTCGATCCATTCCGGCTCAATCGTCGCTACGGTGCGGGCATAGAGTCGTGATGTCTCCACCCATTCTGCGGCCACGATCCATTGCCCGCCGCGCTTGAATAGTCCCGAACCGGGAAAGATCATTGCCTCCTTCCCTTTGGGTGCAGTGTACATATTCTTCTCCTTTTTCAAGGCGATACCGGAAAGAAGGCCGCTCAGAATCGCCTTGTGGATGGTTGCACAATCGTCATCACGGCGAAGGCCGGAATCCAGTACTTTTGTGCTATTACAGGATTTCTGGTCAGGCCCGTAATGAGAAGAGGGGGCGTTATTCAAAGGTCTCCCCGCATGATTAAGCTCCTTGGCGCTGCGCTGCCTCATCTCTTCAGTGACGATAACCCGGAGCTGATGATGGAGGTCCTGCCATTCCCGCATCCGCCGGTAAGAGAGAAAGTGTTCCCGACAGAATTTTCGGAGTTGGCCCTGAGATTTATCTTTTTCTCCTGCCTCGTGACAAAAGTTCCAGATCCGCAGTAAAGTCACAAAGTCCGAAGCCGGGTCCCGGAAACGGGCGTGCATTTGATCAGCCTGGGCGGCTTTCTCCTGGGGCCGCTCCCGGGGATCGACAATACTCAGGGCAGCGGTGATGATCAATATTTCATCGAGGCAGCCTCGTTTCATGGCCTCGATGATCATCCTCGCAATCCGCGGGTCAAGGGGCAAGCGGGCCATGAGGCGACCAATGTCGGTCAGGATTGGTTTCTCTTCGATCCGGATGGCGCCCAGCTCCTTGAGAATCTCCATTCCATCGGTGAGCTGTTTCTTGGCCGGGGGATCAAGGAAAGGGAAGGTGTAAACATCTCCGATCGCGAGGTAGAGCATCCGCAGAATTACTCCAGCCAGATTGGCGCGGATGATCTCCGGCGGGGTAAAGGCGGGGCGGATCAGGTAATCATTTTTCTCATACAGACGGATACAGACCCCGTTACGGACCCGGCCGCAACGTCCCTGCCGCTGATCGGCGCTGCTCCGGGAGATGTTTTGGATGGGCAGGCTGGCCGTGCGCGTCCGGGGATTATACTGGGCGATCCGCGCCAGGCCCGTATCGATAACATAGCGGATATTGGGAATGGTAATGGAGGTCTCCGCCACGTTCGTGGCGACAACGATCTTTTGCTTTGGCGAAGGTTGAAAAACCCGCTGCTGCTCCGCCCAGGTCAGACGGGAAAACATGGGCAGGATCGTCATGTTCTTACCAAAACGTCCGGCAAGCAAGTCGCAGGTCTCCCGAATGTCCTGCTCTGTAGGCATAAATATGAGGACGTCTCCCTGCTCACGATCCCCCCGCAGGGCCTCCAGTGCATCCACCGCCGCGTCGAGATAAGAGCAGCCGTCTCCATTATTATCCTCACCTTCGAGGGCGAGGGGCCGGTAGCGTAGCTCCACGGGATAGAGCCGTCCGGAAATCTGAATGATGGGGGCCTCGTTGAAGGCCTGGGAGAATTTCTCCGTATCGATGGTGGCCGAGGTAATGATGACCTTCAGATCCGGGCGCCGGGGAAGGATCGTCCGGAGGATGCCGATGATGAAATCGATATTGAGGCTCCGTTCATGGGCCTCATCGACGATAATGGTGTCATAGCGGCGCAGGAGGTTATCCCCGTGGGCCTCCATGAGGAGCACGCCGTCCGTCATCAGCTTGATATATGAATTTTGACCCGCCTTCTCATCGAAACGGATCTTGTAGGCGACGGATTGGCCGATCTGTTCGCCCAGTTCTTCGGCAATGCGCTGGGCGACCGTAATCGCCGCCACCCGCCGGGGCTGGGTGCAGCCGATGAGTCCCCGGATTCCCCGTCCGGCGTCAAGGCACATCTTGGGGATCTGAGTAGATTTCCCGGAGCCCGTTTCCCCCGCGATGATCAGCACCTGATGCTTCCTGATGGCCGCAATAATCTCCTCTTTTCGCCTGACAATCGGCAAATCCGGAGGGTACAAGGTCTTGGGGGCCAGGGCCTGACGTTCTTCCCAGCTTTTTTGAAGATCAATACGTCGTCGATTCATGGCGCCCATATTTCACAATTAAAAAGGTTCTGTCAATGATCTATAAGACAGTTTAACGCGCCTCAAAAGAGGAAGCGCTATTTGCGGTTACGAATCTGACAGGAGAGGCGATTGTATGAAATGATGCCACTGAAAAAAATTACTCCGGCGGCGTAAAAATCTTGAACATGGACCAAGATTTTCGGAAGGGAATTCAGAAAAACGGGTTCGGGAAGCGCCTGGAAACGCACATCATAAGAAATGGTTCATGAAAATCATGAAATCGGTATAATCCTGCGTGACCCTATTTCGGGGCGATGCCGGTTTCTTTGATAAAGGACTTCAACTGCGCTTGTTCCAGGACGCCCATCCATTTGAACTTCACGCTCCGGCGACGGAATGGTTCCTGCGTTTGCTGGGATTCGGAGGTTAGTTTGTCGGAAACCGTGTCATAATTCACCTCCTCCAAACCCTGCGCATCGGTTAGTACCTTAAGGACGCCCGATGCTTTGAGCTCTTCCGGAGATCCCTGGTAAATGAATGCCGCACCGCCCTGGCTGATGTCGATGACTTGTACCCTCTGCTCCTGGTCAGTGCCGGGAGACACGATGACAAAGGTGCCGCTCTTAACTGCGAAACGCTGGTGCATCCGGCGCTTGAATAACATCCGGAAGAAGTTGATGATGTTGCTCATGGCATTGTCTCCTCTAGGGTGAAGCGAGTCGAGAGCAAAAAATAACCTGTTTCAATTCTCCTCATCCGGTAAGCGTAGTGCAGCCACACCGGAACATCCTCATACCTTTTTACCAAGGCATCTTCTTCGTAGGGACTGACGAACTCAATTCACAGGCTCCTGTCGCCCGGATGATCGAATCATAAAAGGAAATCGCAATTGTGTCAATAACAATATTTTTTGAATGAAGCTGTATTTTCAGGAGAAAAGGTGTTTCATATTAGTGGTGAGACAAGGTTCTGTCAATTGATTTCCCTTGCTAATTACCTGAATATGAGTATCATATTGTCATAACCATTTTCGTTTATCTGCTTGGCTACAGAGGATTTCCAGATGGCTTACATTGAACCATAGAAAGAAATAGGATATTTTTCGCCATGCCGCTTCTCACTATTTATTTTCAGCTCCATCAGCCTTTCCGGCTTCATCCGGACCGGGACAAGTTTCTCTGGGAGGAGAAAAACCGGGAAATTTTCATCAAGGTAGCCGAGAAGTGCTACCTGCCTGCCACCTATCTTTTCACTGAACTGCTCCAGTCGTATCCCGAATTCAAGATCACCATGAGCATGTCCGGGGTCTTTCTTGAGCAGGCGGAAAATTACCGGCCCGAGGTAATCAAGGCCCTCCAGGGACTTGTCGATGCTGGCAAGGAGAGGGGACAAATCGAGTTTCTTGACGAAACATACTACCATTCCCTGACCAGTCTTTTCAAGGACCCGGCGAAACGAGAATTTCGCGACCAGGTGTCTCTCCACCGCGACAAGATGCGCCGCCTTTTCGGCGTCTTCCCCACTGCTTTTCGTAACACCGAATTGATGTATAACAACAATATAGCCGAAGTCGTCGCGGACATGGGCTACCGGGCCATCCTCTGTGAAAAGCGGGACGACATGTTTATGAATGAACAGGTCCCCATATCTCCGAATGCCGTCTTTCGCGCCCGCAACTTGAATTTGCTGGTCCTGCCGCGCCACCGGGAACTTAGCGACGATGTGGCCTTCCGTTTTCCCCACCACCCCGTGACGCCGGAAATGTACGCCTCCTTCATATCCAAGATTGATGGCGAAGCTGTCCTCCTTGGCTTTGATTATGAACATATCGGAGAGCACATCTGGGAAGATAAGGGCATCTTTACTTTCTGGCGCTGTCTCCCCGAAGCACTCCGTAAATATCCCGCTATTGTGATGGCCAATCCCACCGAAATTGCAGACAATTTCAAGGACGCTGCCTGTCCGGATGTGGACATAGACGGACTGGCCACGTCTTCCTGGGCCGACGCCAACCGGGATACCTTCGGCTGGTTGGGAAATCTGACCCAGTATGAGTTATTTCAGGATATCGAAGCGATGGAGAACGACGCCCGCCGGGCCGGGGCGGAAGAGATGACCCGCTGGCGCCATCTGACGACATCGGATCACGTCTATTTTTTGCATGAAAATATCGGTGAAGATCACGCAGTTCACGCTTATTTCAATCCCTATGGAGGATCAATCTCCCAACCAACCTATATTCTGACCCGCAAAATAGACCAGTTGCAGATTGCCATCCAGCGCTTCGAAGTGATCAAGAGAAAAGAGAAAACCGCTATTCTCATCATTACCCCGGAGACAGGACACCTGCCCGAGGAGATGGGCGATCTGGCCAAATACATTTCGGGAAAGAGCGGCGGTTTGGGAGAGGTGGTTTCCGCCCTGTGCGAGGGCATGACCGAGCGCGGTATCCATGTGCACCTGGCAACGCTGAACCTCAAGCGCCGTTTTCAACGGGAAAGCATGCTGGATGAAAGGGAGTGGCGCGAGGTTCGCTATCAGATTGATCCGAAAAGGATCCATCTGGTCAGTTCCGCCGTTTTTGCAGACAATCTGGGCGCTTATGACGGTAATCCCCTCCTGACGGCTGCCGAATTTCAACGGGAGATCATCAACAATGTCATAAAAACCATCCGGGCGCAGCATCAGGGAAAACTGATCATCCACTCTCACGATTGGATGGCGGGAGGGGCCATAACCGCCTATGCACGGGAGACGGGGCTGCCTGTTCTTCACACCGTTCACAACGTCTTTACGGCCCATCTCCCACTGGAGTTTCTGGGGGGGGTTAATCTCAATAATATCAACAAGAATCTCTTCTTATCTTTAGACAATGGCAGGCTATGTGTGGATTGTCAGGCTACAGCCATCAAGAATGCCACCATGATCAACTTTGTCGGCGAGCGGTTTCTTAAAGAAGTTGTGGGAGACTTCTTCATGGACCGCCCGATCATTCCTCCGAGTGTTCGCCAGGAAGTGAAGGCCAAATATTATAATGACGCAGCAAGGGCCATTATCAATGCCCCGGCATCAAACATGTATCCCGAAAACTGCCCCCATCTTGTCAGGCAGTTTGGCGCCAATGATGACATTATTGAGGTAAAAGCAGAAAATCTTGTGGAGTTTCAACGCCGGATAGGACTGAACATAGATCGTGAGGCCATTCTTTTTTACTGGCCCTCCCGTCTTGATCCCGTCCAGAAAGGTGTTGAATTGCTGGAAGTAACTGCTCAACGTTTTGTGGATGCCCATCCTGACGTTCAGATTGCCATTGTTGGCGACGGGGTAGGAAACGACCGTACCCATGTCGATATTTTGGGCAGGATCGCCTACGCCTCCCAGGGACGGATCGCCTACCATCCCTTTGCGGAAGGCCTGTCAATGCTTGGCTACGCGGCAGCCAAAGATGTCTTTGGCGCTTCATTATACGAACCTTGCGGACAGATAGATCAGGTGGGTAACCTGTTTGGGGCCACCGCTACAAATCGTGATACCGGGGGGTATCATGACAAGATTCGTGAATTACGACTGAAGGAAGACGGAGCCCCCCAGGACGTCGGAAATGGTTTTCTTTTCCGGGATTATGATCCCGGCGGACTCTGGTATGCCTTGGAGAAAAGCGTCCATTTCCATCGTAAACGCGAGGAAATCAGAGAAATGCAGTACAAGCGGATCATGAGGGAAGCCCGGGAAAAGTACGATCTTGGAAACATGATCGCCGAGTACATCCGGATCTATGAGAGACTCAATGGCGATCAGCCACTAATCTGATTCCAGTTTTAAATCAAAGCGCTATCTTCGTTGGCATCGGCAATCGGCTCCTCGACGTATGAAAAATACGCCTGCGTCGCCTCTTCCTCGCCGCCTTGATATCATCTATGATTTAGAACCGGAATTAGGGGCGAAAGATTTCAAATCTGTCCCCAAGAACGATATTTCAACGTCTCCAGCCCAAATCAAGGCGCATGTTTTTCGGGGCTTCGATAACGACACCGGTAGATACGATCTTTTTCTCTCCCGCCGGAATATCCAGCAGCCAGATCTGGCTGGTCGGGCTATTTTCAGATGCCTCCGGGTTGTTCTTGACGGTGACTTTAATCCGTTCATCCCGGGATTGGGGTAGGGGTTCTTCCATACGGACCCGCACTCCATAAGCACGTCCGTTAGCGACTTCAATCCGCCATTCCCAACGGTAAGTCTGTTTGTCGGCAAGAAAGGACTTTTCCCCGGCTGCCTGGCTGAGAAGAACAGATGATGCTTTGATTAAGGGATCAGCGCCGAAATATACGGTCTCTTCCCGTCCCGTCAGGGAAAAGGGTCTTTTCCCGACCAAGGCGCCGTCGATCATGAAGGACGCCGTTCCCTTCGGAATTTCTTTATCTTCCTGAAATTGAACGGCCCCGCGGATAAATGTCTGATCCCCCTGGGCTGGTCTTGCCAGGTAGGTGAATTCAACGGGCCATGTTTCCTCCTGTACCTGGATGCGTTGCTTGATGCCCGCATTCAGAGAGCGTTTGCCCAGGTTCCACATATGAAAGGAGCTTTCCCTGCTCAGGCGAGGCGCCTCGACAGGACTTGCGGCAAGGGCTAACGGTTCTGCCGCCTCATCGTTCATTTTTTCCTCCATTACCCTGCTGCTGCGCTTGGCTTTATAGACCACCTCCTGGCGGGGTTTGATGATCCAGGCGGGCAAATCCTGCGGGGTAATGGTAGTTATAGGCTGAAGAGTCGCCAAACGGATGTTGACCTGACGCCAGTCCTGACCGGAACTCTGCCATATTTCCGCTTCCCAGGAAAAGAGAATGCGTTTTTTCAGGGGTTGCGCTTCCAGTCGGTAAAGAGACGTCCATCCGCAACCCGACATGGTGTAGGTATAAGTCAGGGTGGCCTCGGCAGCGGCAGGTCCCGATAGCAGGACCGTTACTTCCCATGCGGACTCTTTTTTACCGACCTTCTGAGTTAAATTATCCTGAAGTTCCTTGACCTTTTTTGCTATTTCCTCAAGTAGAGGTTCAAGTGCCAGTTTATCCTGAACCATCTTCGTGATATTTCTTCCGATGGCATTGGACATGTTGCCGGCGTCGGCGATGGTCTTTACCTTGGCCTTGGTCTGCAATTGCCAAAACTGGATTTGTATATCAAGGGCGCGAATACCGGCCTGAAGCCCGTTCTGTTCTTTTTTTAGCTCATCGAGTTTTTTCCTCATGGCAATAATGCTTTGATCATCCTGGGGGATGATCTGACGCCATGTCTGGTCCATGATGGTCAAAGTGGTTGGACTTGTGATCTGAGTCGCCAGGGTGTCGGGATCCGCCTGGCCGGGAATGTTAATGGTGGCCTGTCTCAAGCCGTTGTCTATCGGTTTGAGACGAACCTTTTGTACCTCTTTGACTTGTGCCGATTGAGGATAAAATGTCACCTCAACCGGAGCGGCAAAGAGATTTAAAGGGACCAGAATAAAGGCCAATAGGGTGGCGAATGTTATTTTCAGGGTGCTTCTATTCATTGTCAATCCTCCTAAGAAAATCATGTAGGTCATCATAGGGAGGATGTATCGGCATGTCAAATAATTATTTAGATAGAGGAGTGTTGATGAACTCGTAATAAGTCGAAAAATTGTCCATAATCGACGGCTTCGTAAAAAAATCCGCGGCAAGACGCGCAAGTCCTGAGGAATGAGGCGTACTTGGCGTACGCCGCAGTGACGAAGGATGCAGTGCAACGCAGTATCCGGACTTTTTACGAAGCCGTCAGTGTTTTATGTCATGGGAAATTCTTATGACTTTATCCATGACCTCTTCAACATCAATCGTCAAAAGTTGGCGGTCCCTCATGACGATTTTGCCATTGATGACGCTCGTCTGTACATCGGCGCCCGAGGCGGCGTAGACAAGTTGGGAGCAAATGTTATAAACAGGCGTCAAATGCGGTTTTTTTAGATCAACGATGATCAGATCCGCCTTCTTGCCCACTTCGATAGATCCGATCCGGCGATCTAGCCCCAGGACCCTGGCCCCACCCATTGTGGCCATATTCAGGACCGTGCGGGCGTCCATGATGGAGGGATCTTTTCTTACAACCTTGTGTAATTTTGCGGCGGAATCCATTTCGCCAAACATGTCGTGATCGTTGTTGCTGGCGCAGCCATCCGTGCCCAGTCCCACATCGATACCGGCGGCAAGCATCTCGGGAATCAGACCCACGCCGGCAGCAAGCTTCATGTTGCTCTGGGGATTATGGGAAACCTTTACCCGGTTTGCGGCAAGACAGGCGATTTCTCCATCATCGAGCCAATTACAATGGACCGCGACCGTCATGTCGTCAAGCACCCCCAGGGCAGCGAGGTGGCGAACCGGAGTGTTGCCGTAGCGATTCATGATGATTTCTTTTTCATCGCTTGTTTCTGCAAGATGGATCAGGAAGGGGAGGGCATGGCGACGGGCGATCTCCTTGATGGCGCGGATCGTTTGGGGAGAACAGGTGTAAGGAGAATGGCAGAAGAGGGCAGGGGTGATCATGGGTCTTTCGGGCAGCCATTTGCTGAGGAATTTTCCCGCCGCCTGCGAGTGTCTTGCAATCTCGGCTTCCGTGACCCGTTCCACATCCATGTCCAGGAAACCCATTCCTGCCACGCAGCGTATACCGCTCTCATGGGCGGCCTGGGCTACACTGCTCTCAAAAAAATATCCATCGCAAAAGGTTGTCGTCCCTGACAACAGCATCTCCGCAATTCCGAGCAGGGCGCCCGCATAGACCATTTCCCGGTTGACATACTTTCGCTCCGCAGGAAAGATATGGTTGTGGAGCCAGTCCATCAAGGGAAGATCGTCGGCGAGGCCGCGAAAAAAGACCATGGGAACATGGGTGTGAGTATTGACAAGCCCTGGGATAATTACATAACCATCGGCATTAATGATTTCTTTCGGTGCGTAGAGACTGACCAGGGGGGCATGGGCTTCCTCGATGAAAAGAATCTCACCGTCCCGAATACCGATGAGGGGGTCTTCAATAATCCTGCTATCTTCGGCGAGAGTGAGGAGTTTGCCGCCCTGAATCAGGATATCAAGAGGTGCGCTGCAATGGTTCATGATAATGTTTTATTGCTTTCTCAGGCTTTCCCTGACTTTCAACGCTATCTCGTTGACCCTTTCCATGGCTTCCTGTTCATTGATCGTCAGGAGGCGGCGGTTTTCCATGACTAACTTGCCGTTGATAATTGAGGTGTCCACATCTGCGCCCGTGACCGCGTAAACAAGGTGGGAGTATGCATTGTACATAGGGGTCAGATGAGGTTTCCGGGTATTTACCAGAATGACATCGGCCTTTTTTCCTGTTTCCAGGACGCCGGTTAGATGGCCCATCCCCAGTGCCTGCGCCCCGTTGCGGGTAGCCATTTTGACTACGGTGGGGGCGGGCAGGACGGTGGGATCCAGAGTGGCGACTTTTGCCAGTTTTGCAGCCGTATCCATCTCCTGGAACATATCCAGGTTGTTGTTGCTGGCGCAGCCATCCGTGCCGAGGGCGACATCAAGGCCAAGTTTCAGCATCTGGGCAACAGGGGCGATGCCGGAGGCCAGCTTCATATTGCTTTCCGGATTGTGGACGACCTTGCATCCGTGATCTGCAAATATCCGCATGTCCTCTTCATCCATGCAGACGCCATGAAATACAATGAATCTTTCATCAAGATAACCGATATCCTTGAGAAAAAAAGTTGCTTTCTTCCCATACTTATCTGTCAGTTGCTGAGCTTCGGCGCTGTTTTCAAGAAAATGCATGGCGATTGGAATTTTATATTCCCTCGCAATGTCTTTAGCGTTCTTGAGTAGGGACGGCGAGCAGGTATAAAGAGCATGAGGCTCGACAACGATCTGGACGAGGGGGTCACCGGACCATTTTTCAATGAGTTTTCTGGTATAGCTTAATCCTTCCGCAGGAGTTTTGAAATTGGGGGAAGGGAAGTCAAAGAGGACCTCCCCGACAAGACATCTCATGCCGGCGCTTTTTGCCGCGGAGGCAGTTTCATCCTCGAAGATGTACATATCGCAGAAAGTAGTGGTGCCGGATTTGATCATTTCGGCGCAGGCAAGCATACTTCCCCAATAGGCAAGCTCGGGAGATACATTTCTGGCTTCGGCAGGAAAGATATAGTCGTTTAACCAGGTCATGAGATCCATGTCATCGGCAATACCCCGGAAGCAGGTCATGGCGGCGTGGGTATGACCGTTAACCAAACCCGGCATGACGATACAGTTACGAGCGGATATTTCCTTTTTCCCCCGGTACTTCTTTTTTATGTCTTCCGAATGCCCCAAATAAACTATCGTATCATTTTCAATGGCAAGGGCGCCATGATCGTAGATGGTTCCCGAGTTATCCATGGTGACGATCAGCCCTTCGGTGATCAAGATATCGACGTCAAGCATCTGCTTCCCCCTTCAATCCTTCGCTGTTCGGCGAAGTTTGCATATCTCTGATAAAATGTCCAGAGGGAGTAGATGAAATTCTTGACATGAATTGCGGGAAATAATATTGAGGTGCCGTAAAGATAATGCCTGGGTGGCGGAACTGGTAGACGCAAGGGACTTAAAATCCCTCGACGCTTGTCGTTGTGAGGATTCGATTTCCTCCCCAGGCACCAAATAGTAAACTCAAAAAACAAAGGGTTAGGCATTTACAGCCAGACCCTTTGTTTTTTGAGTTTGGGTTACTGTGCCTAATTTGTGTCCGTTTTGTCTGAAGTAAGCTTTCCATTAAGAAGATCAAGCAGTGACCAAGTAAGATCTTCGATCTCATACACTTGTCAAGTTGTTTTGTCAGTGAAGATAACAGACCCTTGCAGATAAGAGGGCAGGGCTACCCTTAATGCATGAAATTTCGAGTCCTTAAAGAATCCCTTACTGACGTTGTTTCCCTTCAACATAGGCATTAATAGGATCCGTCCAACATAATTAGACAGTACAAAAATATTTCTTGACAAATCTATTTGAACAGTATAAATGCCCAGCTAAAGGAGTTCTTCTCATGACCGACCAACCAACAAGCTGTCTAAATATGGAGAACTGATTATGTCAGAGCCTGATAAACAAGGTTTAATCAGCAGCATTGCCATATTGGCCAAGACAGGTTTGTCGCGAGCAACCCTGAATAACTACATAAAAATGGGAATGATTCCAGCGCCGATTGTGAAAAAACCGGATGATCCGTCAATCAAGGCGAAACAGATTGGCTATTTCGAGGATTCTGTATGGGATATCATCAACAAAATTAGACTGTATAAAAAGGAGGGACGTTCCATGAAAGAAATAGGTTCGCTACTGTCTTTGAAAAATAACATGTCGTCCGGAGAGCTCTCTCCCGTTATCCCGGAAAATATTGCGGGGACTTTCAGCGAGAAAAGATATGCCATAAACGGCACAAAAGAGATCCTTGAAAAAGAACCTTGCAGTGAAGAGATGAAGCAACGAGAATCCCCGGATGTAGCAATTCCAGAAAATAATGATATTCAATTGACAATCCATGAACTTCAATATCCGTCTTATCTGCTCAACAATAAATTCGAAATTGAATGGATCAATCCCGAAGCCGAAAAAATTATTTTCAGACGAAGTATCCGCTCTATAAAAATTGCCGATGGAAGAAATATCTTTCGCCTGTTGATCGATATGGGGTCGTCATTAGAGCCAAACAGACCGATGCTCGATTTCCATATGTCCATATTTGCAAAGAGATTTGAGAAGAAGGAGATCAATAAACTTTACCCTGCCGTCACAAAAAATGAAATATCCATGCTTGAGGACCTTTATGACCGTATGGATAATCAGGCTTCTCCTGCCGCTTTAAATGCCTATATGAATTTGTCCGGTGATCCCGGAACCGTATATCAGGGGCATAAAATACAATTTCGTGAGGGAATGTTATGCGTATACGCCCCTGCAGATCAGATGATGCAGGGTGTTTTGGAATTACTTTCCCGGAGGGGAAGGCTGATCAATGATCTACTCAAGCAGCGTCTGCCAACCCAAATATTTTTTGCGGTCATGGTTGCAGACCTTCAGGACTCCGTTCGGATTTGTGCTGAATTGCCTCCGGAAGAATATTTTTCCCTGATTAACCAGATCTGGAAATGCATGGAAGGTTCTTTTAGAAAATACTACGGCACATACGGGAAGCATACCGGCGATGGTATGGTTTATTATTTTCTCAGAGATTCAGATTCCAATTATATAATGAATGCGATCCTTTGCGCCATAGAGTTAAGGGAAAGCATGAAGAAGTTGAGTAATGAATGGAAAATCAACAAGGGATGGTTCAATGAGCTATTTTTGAATATCGGGATCAACGAAGGTGAAGAATATTTCGGAATGATCCCGGCGGCGCCTTCGATCGAATTTACGGCGCTTGGTGATTCCGTCAATTACGCAGGTCGTCTGTCTGACCTCGCCCGTTATGGTTCCATCTGGACAACCAAGAATCTTATCAGCCGGTTATGTGAAGAGGAACGAAAAATAATGCGCTACGGTATCCGCCGCAAGCAACAGGATCGTGAAGTAATGATCGAAAATGTTTTCTCGAGAGTTATGGATCTTGTTCCGCCGGACAGTCCCAGGTCCAGTAAATTCATGGATATAGC
Source organism: uncultured delta proteobacterium (assembly GCA_903885795.1). Taxonomy (GTDB): domain Bacteria; phylum Desulfobacterota; class Syntrophia; order Syntrophales; family UBA8958; genus UBA8958. The sequence goes on from CAISJV010000005.1 coordinate 24,753, forward strand.
AACACTTGCCGTGACCGAGGTGCTCAGCTTGCGTTAATGAAATGCTTATCGCGATGGCTTCGTGGAAGTAGATGATACTGTGTTCAAGCTTCCGCAGCATCGTTGCCATCATTTCGTTCAACCAATTTTTAAAGCTTCATTAAAAAAATCTCACCATCGGGCCTGAAAATCCTCACACCGTGCGATCTATGTTTTAATTATATTCCATGAAAACAAGTATATGAAGTCTATTTGAAGCTGTTCACAAGATGTGGCACGTATTTTTCATTGTAAAAAGTCAAAGTGATACAAAAAATAAAAAAACATATTTAGGAGGACACAGATCATGAAAAAGACATTAGGAACGATGGTGGCGGCTTTGGCAGTGGTTCTTTTGACTGGGACTTTCGCTTTTGCAGAATACGCGATGGCCGGCGTGAGTAACTTCCCCTACTTCCAGCTTGGATGCCTCATTGTGGGCGGGATGGTGATCATCTCCCTGAAGCACAAGTACGAGAAGATGTACACAGGAGAAGTCGCCGGGGTTTTCGCCCTCTACACAGTGCTGATTGCTCTCTTCACCAATCCGGTTATCGACACCATTAAAAATCTGGTTGGCTAAAAGAAGTATGATTATTTGATATTACAGAATAATGTGAATAAAGGGAAAAGGAGGAATGGGTCATGACAACTACACAAAAAACACAGAAACCCATTTACAATCAGTACCATCACATCATGGCCATCAGCGCCTGGGGGTTTGTGATTGCCTTTGCATCCTTCCTCTTCCTGTACCTGGGATTTAAGATTGATCAGTATTTCGGTACGGCGCCCAACTTCATGTTCGGGATGTTCTTCCTGGCCCTCTTCCTGACGATCGGCAGGCTCTACCAGGAGGCATGGCAAAGGCGCAAGGATGTTTGATGATTCTCAGTACCTGAGACATAAATGCACTGTCTATTAAGATCTGTGTCCTATAGAAAAACCCCCTGATGAAACCGGTTCGTCAGGGGGTTTTTTATCTGAAAAGCTTGTTAATAAAAGAATCACGGCAATTTAAGATTGCCGACAGAAGGCGATCCGGGCAATATAATGCGGGACTCTTCCTTTCGTTGTAATTCTTTTGCCTCCTCAACCATCTTTTTTATAAAGGCGTCCAAGGATTCCGGGAATTTGTCGATTGCCTGCTGAAGGTTTTTCGCCTCAATGGGAAAACGTACGGGGAGAGGACCTTGCTGCGTAATCAGTTGGGTATTGCCAATAAACAAGACCTTGCGCTGCTTATCAAGTTCGGCGTTCGGCTTGACTGGCGTCATCTGATGAATGGAGCCGACCATCAAATCAGAGAATATTTCTTCCCTGTAAAGATTGTTTTGATTGATTCTGATAGTGGCTTGCTTATTTTCTTCCATGAAATTCCCCCCTCTATTGAAACTAGCATTCAAGGACGTCATATTTACCGGCGCGTCATAGCATAGATAGGAGATAAATCAAATCAGATTTTTGAGTTTTGTGTGAATGGCTACAAACACATTTATAATTGTCTGTAATCATTAACTATGTAATAAAAAGACTTGCAATTTGTTTTTGATCTTGGCTATACACCAAGCCACTGCAAGACAGGGCGAAATCCTATCATCGAAGTCAATGCTGTGTTCGTGAGCCACCGTTGTAATAAGTCCTGACATTGCTTAATGAAGTGCCTATTGGGAGGTCGTCATGTGGAAGATGGATCGGTTGCGGAAATTCCGTAAAAAAATCCTCGCACCTGTAACTATCATGTTTATTCAGCACCACCAAGCCAAGCATTCATTCAATATGAATATCCCGATGTTTCTTCTTCCCCTCGCCGCAGTTCTGTGTACGCTCGGGGTAATCTATACCAGTTCCGTTGTCATGGAACTCTTCAGATATCAGTTAATGGAAAGTCAGCTTCGTGATTATTCGGCGAAGGTCGGGGAATTCAATGCCGCCCTAACTTCGGTGAAAAAAATGGAAAGCGATCTGAGGACTTTGATGTCTTATGGCACTAAAGATAAAATTCTCGAGAATGTGGATACCGCCGATATGGGAACGATGGATATTTATCAGATCGAGAAACAGATCCAGGTGTCCATGAAAACCGTAGCCAGTATCAACGAATTCCTCAGAACCCAGAAAGACATATATCTATCAACGCCAAGAGGTTATCCTATAGAAGGTAAAATGACATCATTGTTTGGCAGTCGCGCAAACCCGATTACCGGACGTGTGGAGCTGCACCGAGGAATCGATATTGCTGCTCCATCCGGTACAAACGTCAAAGCGACAGCGGATGGAGTGGTAAGTTTTTCCGGATGGAATGGAGGCGGCGGAAACACAGTTGTTGTCGAACATGGCCATGGTTTTTCGAGTTGTTACGCCCATAATCGCGCCAATGCGGTGACTGTGGGGCAAAGAATCAAGAGAGGAGAAACTGTCGGTTACGTCGGGTCTACAGGTAATGCCACAGGTAGTCATGTTCACTATGAAATATGGCAGGGTGGAAGAGTCATAAATCCGAAACAGCATGTGGAGGTATCTCATGTTCCATAGAAGAGCAGACAAGCTACATTTGGTTTTGGGAGAAAACTCGAAAATCACCGGCAATATCGAGTCGCCGGGCGCGGTATTTGTCGACGGGACGATCATCGGCAATGTGGAAGGGTCAAAGGTTATCCTCGGCGAACATAGTCACGTTATTGGAAATATCAAGGCCGGCGCCATCATTATCGGCGGTAAGATTGACGGGCATCTGGCAGGAACCGACAAGGTGGAAGTTAAGGCGACGGGTTATGTTACCGGGGACATTACAACGAAAATACTATCAATTGCGGAAGGGGGAGTATTTAATGGAACTTCCCGAATGGAATTTGATGCAGAAAAAACGGTAGAAGAAAACGACGGCAAGGTCGTCGAGTTTCTGGCCAAGGAGCAGTAGCTAACATCCCACGTTTCATCCAGTGAGCAATACTATCAAAGGCCTTTGGGAATTCCCGCTTCACAGGGAACGGCGGTCTGACAAAAACCGCATCCGTAGCTGTTAAACCCGTAATGGCTTTTTGCATATTCAGCGGCTATCTCGAAAAGATATTTCTTGCAGGCATCCTTATCATGCCCCTTTTCCGTAATAGCGCCAGCCGGGCAGCGGGAGATGCACTTTCTGCATTTTCCGGTTACGTAAAACAGGCAGTAGTCGTGGTGATGGTGATATTTTCTTTTGGTAGGCGGGATCACAATCTTGGCAACCAATGATCCGCAGCGCATGGCCTTGCCCTTTTCGGTTATCAGGCCATCACACAGACCAAAGGTACCAAGTCCGGAGATATAGGCGGTGTGACGTTCCGACCAGTTGGAGGAAAATCCGTATCTTTCTGAAGTTCGCCATCCCCAAGCGGGGGAAAGAACAGGTGCGACAGCGGGATGGCCCTCATTACCAAGCATGTTCACGAGATGACGGGCGAGGTTGAGATTGGTTTCCTCGCCAAAATTGCGTGATCGCGACCATCTTTCGGCTGGATATTTTTTCTGTCGCCGTTGATCTTCCCTCGTCGCGGCAGTCTGGGGGAGAACCCAACTGATGACTGTAAGGTCCTCAGGCTGGACGGTGATTTCAGGAAAAGAAAGAGAAAAGATCTCTAATGGTGTCCAATAAAAGGATCCGATATCAAATTTGAGATGTTGATAAAGGGGATCGCTGCCGCTGGAAAAACCGATTAGTGCTTCTTCCCATGCCTTTTCACCCGAAATGGTATGCAGCGAGTTATGGGATGAGGAAAGAAATTCGTTTATTGCCGAGATGATAATCTGGCTTGATGCCGGCATTGCCCCTCCTTTCATTATATGGACAAATCACTTGCATTGATCTATAAATGAATCAAAAAAATAATGCAAATAGTGAGATAACAATGAAAGATATTTTCTACACTCCTGTTGATCAATCATCCGGGGATCATGTCCCGGTGTTGCGAAGGCTGCTGGAAAAGATGTCCTGTACCTGGGCCGCGGGTGAAAAGGTAGGGATCAAGGTGCATTGGGGAGAACGGGGAAACCGATCATTTCTATCTCCCGCTTATGTCAGAGAAATTGTGCAATGGCAGCTAGGAAGAGGCGCCAAACCATATATCTTTGATACGACCGTCTTGTATTCAGGAGGCCGGCGGACCGCCGAAGAATCCCTCAAGACGGCGCGGGAAAACGGTTATGACGAGAAGTACCTTGGCTGTGAGATAATTGTGGCCGATGGGAGCGATGGCCGTTCGGTGACGGATATACCTGCCCACGGTAATCACTTTGCGACCGTCCAGGTAGCCGACGTTTTTAAGGAGACTGACGCCTTCATAATATTTTCACATTTCAAAGGCCACATGGCCGCGAGCTTCGGCGGGGCCATCAAGAATCTGTCCATGGGTTTTGCATCCCGGGCGCAAAAACAGCGGATGCACGCCGATGTCCATCCGGAATTGATAAGGAAGTCCTGCATCAAATGCGGTTTATGCAGTGAAGTCTGTCCGACGGGTGCCGCCCGGCAAGAGCCGGAAGAGTATCCTGAGTTCGACCTTGAAATCTGCATTGGCTGCGCCCAATGTATCGGTCTTTGCCCGGAAGTTGCGTTGAGAATTCTCTGGGAAACGGATGACCGCGTCTTCCAGGAAAAGCTTGTTGAAACAGCGGCGGCGGTCTGGAAAATGATCGCCGGCAAAACGATCCTGATCAATGCCTGTATCCGCATTACTGCCGAGTGCGACTGCTGGCCCGGGCATAATCCTGTCATCGCTCCCGATTACGGTTTCATCGGCGGGTATCACCCGCTGAGCGTCGATGAAGCCTCCCTGGAGAAGGTCGGCAAGGCGCCCTTCGAGAAAACCCATCCCCAGGTAAACTGGGAAAGGCAGTTCACATACGCTCGTCAGATCGGCATGTAATTCCGTTTCCAAATCAAAGCGCTATCTTCGTTGGCATCGGCAATCGGCTCCTCGACGTATGAAAAATACGCCTGCGTCGCCTCTGCCTTGCCGCCTTGATTTCATCTTTGATTTGGAAACGGAATAATAAAATAATTCAAGAACGGACATATTTCCCATCAACTGCTTCTATCAGGCCTTTGCTTAGCAGCCAATCGAGGTGCTTGACCGTCAGGGCCCGCTCACCGAATTCAAAGAAGGCAAGTGGTTCCCTGGGTTTCCCATAGATAAGCCAGGATTGAACGGTTTCATCTATGCTGTGGGGTGTGGAAAGAAAATTTAACAGTTTTGCTTCCCGCTGATAAATTACATTTTCATACTGTTGCCAAAGCTGATCTCCATTATCTGTGAAGACGCCGGTGTCGTGGCCGGTAAACCATATATCCGCAGGCGTTGCCCTTAATCGTCCGAGGGAGTCGATCGTGTCCTCGATACTGGAATAAAGATCACCGTACCAGGGCCCGAATGATGTCATATCGTAATCTCCGAGAAAGAGAATACCCTGCTCACGGAAAAGAAAAGCCAGATGGCCAGGCGTATGACCGGGGGCGCCGATAACTTCCACCGTTAAATTTTCAAAGGGAACAGTATCGCCATCTTCAAGAAAAGAAGTAGGCTTACGGGGGCGGAAATGGAAAGTATCCTCAATAAACTTCCGCCAGTAATCCCGGTGCGGGTGTTTGAGATTGTACCAGTCGAGAAGGATTTCGATGTCCGTGAGGGGTAGTGTATCCTTCCTGCAAATCCGGATGGGAACATCTCCAAAAAGGTCGAGATAAGTGAAATGATCCTCATGCCAGTGGCTCAGCCATACCTCGTTGATTCCTTCCCGATCCCGGATTTCTTTCAGACGATCCTCGTCGGAGGCTGGGTCGATGATGATTCCCGGTCCCTGGATGTAGACGGAATTGCAGTAGGGGTATCTGCCCCGTTTAACGCCGGGGATGAACCATACGGGCCCAAAATGTTTTTCTTCAGGTTGCATCCCAGAACTATATTGAAGGAAACGGCATGCTGTCAAGGGTAAATGCGGCAATGGTATTTTCTTGACCTCCTCGGGAATTTCTCCTATAGTCCGGCCCTCGATTTGCAATCTATTAACGGAGAGGTATAAGCCATGAAGATCATTCTATTAGGCGCCCCTGGAGCGGGTAAGGGCACCGTCGCAAAATTACTGACAGAATATGACGGATCGGTGCAGATATCAACGGGGGACATTCTGCGCGGCGCCGTAAAAGCAGGCACGGAAATGGGTAAGCAGGCAAAAAAGTTTATGGACTCAGGAGACCTGGTCCCCGATCAACTGATCATGGAATTGATGAAAGAACGATTGGCTGAGCCGGATTGTCGGCAGGGATTCATTCTTGACGGATTCCCCCGCACCATTCCTCAGGCGGAAGCCCTTAAAGAACTGATGGCCGAGCTTAAGATCAAACTTGATTTTGTCGTCAGCCTGGAAGTTCCCCGCGACGTCATCCTCGATCGTTTGACCACGAGACGAACCTGTTCCAATTCCGATTGTCAGGAAATATATAACGTCAAGAGCAACCCGCCCCTGCCCGATGGGACTTGCAAGAAATGCGGAAGCCCGACGATTCAACGGGATGATGAAACAGAAGCGGCTATTCAACACCGTCTGGAAACCTACGCAAAAAAGACCTCCCCCCTCATTGAGTTTTATCAAAAAGAAGGCCTCCTGAGGCAATTTGCGTCTCTAAACAGCAAAGATACCGTCGAGGCCGTCAAGAAGCAACTTCAAGCATGATTGATTACGAAAAGGAGCTCAACGATGAGCAGTGTCGGGTCGTCCTTGAAAAAGATGGGCCGTTACTGGTCATCGCCGGCGCGGGCAGCGGCAAGACCCGGACTCTGACCTACCGGGTCGCCCGCCTGATCGAATCGGGCAACCCTCCCGAGCGTATTCTACTTGCCACTTTTACCAACAAGGCCTCGCGGTCCATGATGTCCCGTGTTGCCGCCCTGATGGAGATAGACGTAAGCCGTTTGTGGGGTGGCACCTTTCATCACTTGGGGCACCGCGTGCTGCGCGCTCATGCGAAACGCCTCGGTTATGAAAATAATTTTCTCATTATCGACTCCGATGACGCCAAGCAAATGGTAAACCGCTGTATTGCCGAAACGGTCCAAAACGATGGTCCAAAATTTCCGCGTGGGGATGTCCTGCGGGATGTGATCAGTTACTCCCGTAACACCGACGAAGCTCTTGCCGATGTCGTAGAGGACAGATATCCCTATCTGAAGCCTCATCTGGATGCGATTCTAGCTGTTGCCCAACTGTACGGCCAGGAAAAGAAGCGCCTCAATGTCATGGACTTTGATGATCTCCTTATCAACTGGCGGCGTCTACTCGTCGAACATCCGGAGGTGCGGAGCTCATATGCGGAACGATTTCTTCATGTCCTCGTTGATGAGTATCAGGACACGAATGTTCTCCAGTCGGACATTACCGATCTCCTTGCCTCCCACCATCGAAACATCATGGTCGTCGGCGATGACGCCCAGAGCATCTATGCCTTCCGGGGGGCAAACTACACCAATATCATGAGTTTTCCTGAAAAATACAAGGAATGCAAGATTTACCGGCTGGAGGTGAATTACCGCAGTACCCCGGAAATCCTGCATATGGCCAATCTGAGTATCCTAAATAACGAGAAACAGTTCAAAAAATCTCTCCGTGCCATTCGTCCCAAGGGTGTCCTTCCGGCGCTGGTTCCCCTCAGAAATGTCCAGATGCAGGCAAATTTTGTGGTTCAACGCATCATCGAGTTGATCAGGGAAGGCTATCCAATTCAGGAGATTGCCGTACTCTATCGCGCCCACTTTCATTCCATGGACCTGCAGATGGAGATGACCAGACGGGGAATACCCTTCACGATCCGGTCGGGAATCCGTTTTTTTGAGCAGGCCCATATCAAAGATGTGACCGCCTACATGCGGATAATCGTCAATCCTGCCGATGAGATGGCCTGGAAAAGGGTCCTGTGTCTTCATCACCGCGTTGGCAGGCAGACGGCGGACAAACTATGGCAATGGCTTGCCACCCAGGAAGACCCCCTCGTCGCCGCTACCGGCGAAACATTTCTTCGCAAGGCATCACAATCGGCAAGACCGGGGCTTACAAAATGTCAGGAACTGCTGAAGGAACTGGTTGCCGTAGAAAACAGGGACATCGGGATGATAATCGAAACTATACTGACCAAGGGATACGATAATTATCTACAGGCCACCTTCACCGATGCAACGCAACGAACCGATGACCTTTATCAGTTGGCCGTATTTGCCGCCAAGTTTGCCTCTCTCGAAGATTTTTTGCAGGAGATGGTTCTTCTTGCCAATATTGGCGAGGAGACAGAGACTGAAGGCAAAGGGGAAGAGGGACGGGTGATCCTGAGTACCATCCACCAGGCGAAAGGTCTGGAATGGTCTGTGGTTTTCATCCCCTGGTGTGCGGAAGGGATGATCCCTCTTGGCCGGGCGTTGGCCGATCCGGATGGAGAAGAGGAGGAGCGACGGCTCTTTTACGTGGCCATCACCCGGGCAAAGGACCAATTGTACCTCTGCTATCCCACCGTCGATTATCGACGGGGAGTGGGGTATGTCCCGGTTAAACCATCACGCTTTATCCGGGAGTTGACACCCGCATTTTCCCATCTTAGGGAAAGGCCTTATGAACACTGGGCAGTCGATGAAGAATAAAAGACCTACAACCAGCGATCTGTCTTCTGTTTTTCATCGTATTCTGCTCGCAGGGCGATCTGGGTTGCTTCGGCAATATCTTCGACCCTTTTAACCCAATCCTCAAATTTGATATCCACGCCAAAGATTCCCACCATCTCGTCACGTTCATCGATAATTGGCGCCGATACGGTAATGCAGAGAGCTCCCGTCATCTTGGAAATATAAAAATTAGTAACGTGGATCTTGCCTGTCTGTAAGGGTTTGATAAACCAATCGCGGTCGGATTGATCTGTTCCCACGCCGTAGTTTTCATATTTGGCCCGATCCTGGATGTTCGTTATATTTCGTGTAATTTTGCGACCGTTCATGTCAACGACATAGGCAAACTGGATGGAGGGGTTTTCCTCAATGCATTTGAACATGACAGGTTCTTGAGACTCCGGTTTCATAGTTTTGATGGCGGGATGTTCGATCACCTGCTTGACGACCGCTACAGCGGCCTGAGCAGCCCGGTATTTAATTTTGTCAAGCTCGGACATGAAGAGCTCAGGGAGGTATTTTCGAACCCTCTTTTCGAGTTCATCATTGGAAATGCTGGTGACCCGTCCGGATTCGTACTCCTCCGTAATCCACTTGTGAATCTTGGAAATTCCGGGATGGCGCTTGTCAATGGCAGCTTCTTCATCAAGATGGAAATGGGAGTTGATCCAGAAAGCGATCCCCGACTTACCTGATACGTCGGTTATCATGGGGACAATCGGTCTTTTCAGAATCTTGGTAGTATCAAAGATATTGTAAATCTCCTCACATTTGATCAAGCCATCAAGATGAACGCCGGCGCGGGTGACATTGAAATCAGCGCCTATAAAGGGATAATTGGCAGGAATCTTGTGACCGATCTCTTTTTCAAAATACCGGGCGATGTCGGTGATCACTGTCGTATCGATGCCGTTGGTCGATCCCGTCAGTCCGATATATTCGATGATCAGGGCCTCAATGGGGGGATTGCCGGTACGCTCTCCCAGTCCCAATAACGTTGAATTAGCGGCGGCGCAACCATAAAGCCAGGCGGTGGAGGCGTTGATCAAGGCCTTGTGAAAATCATTATGACCATGCCACTCCAGAAGGTGACCAGGGACGCCGGCGTCATCGATAAAGGCTCGGATCAACTTGTCGACGCTCCGGGGCAGGGAAGCGCCGGGATACGTTATCCCGTAACCCATGGTGTCACATAGTCTGATCTTGATATTTACTCCCGATTCCTCTCTGAGCTTCATAAGTTCAATAGCAAAAGGGACGCAGAAACCATAAATATCGGCACGGGTGATGTCCTCAAAATGACAGCGGGGGATAATGCCTTCATCAAGAATGGATCGAACGATATTCAAATAGCCATCCATTGCCGTCCGGCGGCTTTTATTCATCTTGAGAAAGATATGGTAGTCCGACACTGAGGTCAGAATGCCCGTTTCCTTCAGGCCCGCTTCCTTAACCAGGTGGACATCTTCCTTGGCGGCCCTGATCCACCCGGTCACTTCCGGATATTTTAAACCGAGGGCCATGCATTTTTCAACGGCATCCCGATCTTTCTTGCTGTACAAAAAAAACTCGGTTTGACGAATAACACCATTTTCACCCCCGAGACGACTCATGAGCACAAAAAGATCAAAAATCTGTTTAACTGTATAAGGCGGCCTTGCCTGCTGTCCGTCCCGGAAGGTTGTATCGGTTATAAACAGATCATCGGCAGGTGAGATTGCCATCAACTTGTGATCAAAATCGATCCTGCTGACTTCGTCATAAGGAAAGACATCCTTCTGCAGGTTGGGCTCTTCAACATCCTTTAATTCATAGTGCCAGAACTTTGTGTGTTCGTGATCGAGAACCTTCTTATTCTTGTTCCACTTTGCCATATATCCACTACTCCCTAAAATAAGAGAGGGCGCACGAGATCTTCTTGCGCCCTCTCGGATAAATCATGTCAGATACTTTATTTCATCGGGGGCTTGCTTCCTTTTGGCGGTGTGTATGGTCTTTTTGCCCCTGCTTTTTTTCTTGCCTTTTTTATGTCCTTCATACTGAAACCATCACGAGGAATTATTAGCTTCTGACCGGGATAAATCCGGTTGGGATTCTTGATCTGGCCCTTGTTTGCCTCATAAATGATCGGCCAGAGGAAGTCGTCGTCATAAATATCTTTGTATTTGGCGACAAACCAGAGGCTATCGCCTTTTTTTACGGTATACTCCGTGACGGTCCCCGATGAAGCTGCCGAACCGGACTTGGTTTCGCTACTTGCTGCTACCGCTGATCCGCTTTGGGCAACCGTCACGCTCTCGGCGATCACCACCTTATCCGAAGCGGTTCCTGGATCGCCACTAACTGCTTTTTTAGCACAACCGGCAACAGAAAAAATCATCATCAAAGAAAAAAGAATACTGCATAAGGCCATCCACTGATTCTTCCGAGACATATCACCATCCTCCTTTATTAGAATGAAATATCGAGTCACGACTTATTCGCTATGTTTGTATAAAGATGGAGGTCGTTTGTCAATGAAAAAAACTTATTATTGAACGATTTTCAATGACAATTCCATAAGCTGCTCAATACTTACCCGCGAGGGGGCTTCAGACAACAGGCATGCGGCCTTCTGCGTCTTCGGGAAAGCAATAACATCGCGGATTGACTCCGCCCTGGTCATGAGCATAATGAGACGATCAAAACCGAAGGCTATCCCTCCATGAGGGGGGGTGCCGAACTCAAGGGCGTCAAGAAGAAAGCCAAACTTGAGCCGACTTTCCTCTTCATTCAGACCAAGGGTCTCGAATATCGCTGCCTGAACATCTTTTCTGTGGATACGAATGCTGCCGCCGCCGATCTCGGAGCCGTTCAGGACGAGATCATAGGCCCGGGCCCGCACTTTTCCGGGATCGGTCTTAAGATAATCAAGATCCTCCAAGACCGGTGACGTAAAGGGATGATGGGTGGACATGAAGCGTTTTTCCGTGTCGCTATATTCCATGAGAGGAAACTCGGTAATCCAGGTAAACGCATAGGCTTGCGGATCAATCAAACCGAGTTTTTTAGCGACATAGATGCGAAGATTGCCGAGGGAATCGTGGACAATCCGCGGCGTATCGGCGACAAAAACGATCAGATCGTCCGCCCTCGCTTCCATCCTTTCCTCGATACTTTTGATTTCCTCCGGTTTCAGGAATTTTGCAATAGGCGAGGTCCATCCGTCGGCGTTTATCCGCGCCCAAGCCAGGCCCTTGGCGCCGTACTCGCTCACGTAATCCCGCAAATGGTCGAGATCCTTACGGGAGAGACTTCGCTTATCCTCGATCTTGATGGCCTTGATAACGCCTCCCGAAGCAGCGACTTCCTGAAAGAGCTTGAAATCCGCCTCCTTGAGGATATCGGTCAGGTCCCTTATTTCAAGGGCGAAACGAACATCGGGATTGTCCTTGCCAAACCTTGATATGGCTTCATGGTAAGGAATTCTGGGCAATGGCAGTTTCAGTTCAACACCGAGACAGGCCTTGAACAGATGGGCCATAAAGCCTTCCATAACAAGAATGAGATCGTTTTCGTCGATAAAGGACATCTCGATATCGATCTGTGTAAATTCCGGCTGACGGTCGGCGCGGAGGTCTTCATCACGGAAACACTTGACAATCTGATAGTACTTGTCAAAACCGGAGACCATCAACAACTGCTTGAAGATCTGCGGTGACTGGGGGAGGGCATAGAACATGCCCTGACTCACCCGACTGGGAACAAGATAATCCCGCGCCCCCTCGGGCGTGCTTTTTGTCAGAAACGGGGTTTCCACTTCTATGAAACCTTCCCGTTGAAAGTATTCACGGGTGGCGGCGGCTGCCTTGCTTCTCAATAGTATATTTTTCTGAATATCGGGCCGCCGCAGATCGAGATAGCGGTATTTAAGGCGGACGTTTTCAGATATTTCTCCGGTGGCGCTGTCGATAAGGAAGGGTGGTGTCCGGGACTCATTGAGAATCTCCAGTTCCTCCACCATAACCTCTATCTGACCCGTCTTGAGCTCGGAGTTTTCCATGTCCGCTGGTCTCCGACGCACTTTTCCCCGCACGGCCAAAACATATTCACTTCTTATTCTATGAGCTTCCCTATGGGTGTCGATGTCGAACTCAGGGCTGAAAACAATCTGGACAAGACCCTCACGATCCCGCAAATCCACAAAGATAACCCCGCCGTGATCACGGCGGCGATGGGTCCATCCCATCAAAATGACCTCCTTACCCGCATCGGCAATGGTCAAAGCGCCGCAATAATGACTTCTTTTCTTTTTTGTAATGAAATCAGCCAACTTATTTACCTCTTTCGTTTCAGTAATATTTTAACGTAAGGCAAAGCAAAAGCTTTACGCTATAAGTTTTATCAGTTCGTCAGAATTGTCCAGCCTTACCTTGATCTGCTCCTTGGTCTGCATATCTCTCAAATCCGCTTCTTTCGACTCCATCTCACGATCGCCGATGATCAGAACTTTTCGGCATTTAAGCCTGTCCGCTCTTTTCATCTGGCTCTTGAGTCCTTTGCCGGTATAGTCCATTTCGGTTTGAATGCCCTGCATCCGGAAACGATTGCACAGTTGATAGGCAAACTTTTGCGCCTCCCCACCCAAGGCGGCAATAAAGAGACCCGGGGGCTTTATGAAGTCGTTTCCTTGGTCCCCCGGTATCATGGCAAGAAGACGTTCAAAGCCGATGGCAAAACCGATGCCGGGTATGTCCGGCCCGCCAAGGTCGCGGATCAGGCCATCGTACCTGCCGCCGCCGACGATGGCATTCTGTGCGCCCAGGAAATCAGTGGTTATTTCAAAGGTTGTCCGGGCGTAATAATCAAGACCGCGGACCATCCGGGGGTTGATGGTATAAGCAATTTCAAAAACTGCCAGGGATGAAAGCACCTCGGCAAAGTGATTCCGGCAACCTCCGCAAAGAAAATCCTGAATGACCGGCGCCTGAGCGATGATGTGTTTGCAGCTTTCCATTTTACAGTCAAAGACCCGCAAGGGGTTCGTCGAGATTCGTCGCCGGCAATCTTCGCAGAGATCACCCTCTTTCCCGTGGAGAAACTGGAGAATGGATTCCCGAAATGAAGGCCGACAGGAAGGGCAGCCCAGAGAATTAAGCTCGAGTTGTGGTGATTTCAGGCCGATGTTATTGAGAAAGTGAATCAGCATGAGAATCACCTCGGCATCAATGCGGGCATCCTCATAGCCCAGGATTTCGACGTCGATCTGGTGAAATTGGCGATAACGTCCTTTCTGGGGGCGTTCCCTGCGGAACATGGGACCGATTGTATATAGCTTTGCCACCGGATCGGCCGTGTAGAGGTGATGTTCCAGATAGGCGCGGATTATGGAGGCCGTTGCTTCCGGCCTCAGGGTAATAAGATCGTCTCCCCGGTCGCGGAAGGTGTACATCTCCTTTTCAACGATATCCGTCGCTTCCCCGATTCCACGGGCAAACAGGTCCGTCTTTTCCAGGATTGGAACACGGATTTCGCGACATCCAAACGCGGTAAAGACTTTTCTGGCCTGCTCCTCAACATATTGCCACTTGCCGGTTTCGTCAGGCAGAATATCTTTAAAGCCTTTAACGGCAGTGATAATCTCCATAATCGTCCAGACCACAAAATAGAATATTTAACGGCCGTCCCGTTAGCATATAACTCCCGGAATGGCAACGGGTAATGTCATGAAGGCTTTTCAATATGTTGCCAGCAATGATTTCCCGATTATTGAGATTAGTACATAGCTCAAAGATCTGCATCGTCAACAACGGGTTGATATGGATAAATCGATAGTCCCAGTCCATCAGTTGTTGCGGTAACAGCGCCATGCAGGTCCGTCCGATAGGTCATTACACCCCGCTGATTTAATCGTTTCAGGACATCGGGATGAGGGAGACGGAAAAGGTTGTCGGCGCCCACGGATATGATTGCCGTTTGGGGACGGACGCGCTGCAGAAAGGCCTCTGAGCTCGATGTGCGCCCCCCGTGATGGGGAACGAATAAGAGCTGGCTTCGCAACTCGCGTGAATCGGATGCAAGCCGCTCTTCGGTCATAGCTGAAATGTCGCCGGGGAAAAGAAACGATACTTCACCATAGGTCATCCTCATTACCAGTGACCCGTCATTGGTTTCCGTGAACGTTGCCTCCTCTTCCTTGCGGCTGAGGGGATCGGGAGGATTCAAGTATTCAATGCGCACACCACCGATGACGACGTGGCTGTTGCCTGCGGACATGCTCCGCCGGATAAGCCCCTTATTCTTGATAATAGCTAGAAATCGCTGGTATTCTTCTGAACCGGACATTTCGCCATTGATCCATACCTCTCTAACCGGAAAATTCTCGAGGATGAAAGGCAGGCCATTGAGGTGATCGGGATGGGGATGGGTCAGCACGACGATATCGATCCTGTTCAGGCGGTCGTACCATAAATAAGGAGCGACAATGTATTTCCCCACGTCAAAGGTGCTGTTAATAAATCCGCCGCCGTCAATAAGCATGGTCTGATCTCCCGGGAAGCGAACCAGGATGGAACTTCCCTGCCCGACGTCGATGGCCGTTGCGGAGAAGTCGCCCCGATTGTTGTTTTTTTGGTAAAGATAGACCGCGTCAATACAAAAGAAAAGAAGGGGGGCTGCCAGGGTATAATGAATCCAGCTTGGACATGATCTCAGCCTGACCAGAAATGAGGCATTGTCAGGTTCTTTATCATTATCATGGCCAGTACCATTATAACCGGAAAGGTGCGCCAGGACGTCAAGAAGGCCATAGAGAAATACATAAAAGAACAGGAGCTCCAGGAGTGAGGGAGTAGTCAGGTAAACGGCCGCCCAGGGGAGAGATGCAAAATAATTATTAAGATCAAGAGAAATCATTACCAGCGTGCCGGCAATATCGAGAAAGAATGCGCTCACCATCGACGAAAATGGCAGGAAAAAGATCGTGGCCATCGAAACGGGAATAGCCAGAATGCCAAGAATGGGGACAATCACGATATTGGCAAGGAGGGAGATGACGGAGAGCCTGTTGAAATAAAATGCGATCAGCGGCATCGTGCCCAACATCGCGCTGAGGGAGACGATAATGAACATGGCAAAAGCATACAGACCCTTACTGAATAAGACAGGAAGCCTGTATGGAGTCCCCGGCACAGGCTCCGGTTTGGGAATAAATGCCGTCAGTACGGGCGTGATGATGAGGATTGCCAGGACCGCTGCGAAGGAAAGCTGAAAGGAGACATCGAAAAGGGCAGGGGGATAAACAAGGAGGATGATCAGAGCGGCCATCGCCAGGGTGTTATAGAGATCACGGCTCTTTGAGATGAGCAGGGCGGCCATGAAGGCAAGAATCATCAAAGTAGCCCTGAGCACGGACATTCCGGCCCCGGCGATAAATGTATAGAGGATAACCGGCGGCACGGCGAAAAGAACAGAGAGTTTATACAGATCAAAACGGAGCAGCAGATACGGGAATCTCCTGATTATCCCGCGCACGAGATAAATGGAGAAGAAGGCGATCATGCTCATGTTGAATCCCGAGATGGCGATAATATGTGAGATTCCTGTTTTGCTGAAGGCGTCTCTGAGCTCCCGGGGGATCTGTTGCTGATCCCCAAGGATGCAGGCTTGAATAATCTCTTTTTCCGGGGACGGGGCGTTCGTATCGACGAAGGTACGGATTGTACTGCGAAAACCTTCCAGCTTCTGGCGGATGACATTTCCATATCCTTTCCGGAGCACTACAATGCGGGAATCGTCGGCAACGGAACCACGGAGAAGAACACCCTGATATCTCAGGTATCGTTCATAGTTAAATCCCCCGGGATTGTGAAAGTTTCTCACTTTACGCAGACGCGTCCGGACGCGGACAACATCCCCGTAATCGAAAGCAAGTGTCCCCCGGAAGCTGAGCAGGATCTTCCCATGCACGGGAAAGTAGCTGCCTTTGCTGTCCGTCAGGCTATGGGCAGAAATCATTAAGTCCGTCTTTTCCGGAAAAAGCAGTGGCGATTCGACGATTACCCCCTCAATGGTCACTGGATTCGTGCGGAGTTGCTCGATGATATGGCCCTTTCCCGGCGGTTGATAAAGATAGGTATTCATCTGCAGCCAGCCGCAGAGAAACAGGGCACAGCACAGGAAAAAGAGCGGGGCATTTTTTCGTGCTTTCAGGCGGGACAAGAGGAGGAGGATGAGGACGAACGCAAGAGCCGAAAGAAGAAAGCTATCCTGCGCCATAAGGAGGGAGGAACATACAATCCCGGCAATAAGTCCTAATAACGGGGCAATGAGCGGACGGGCCATGTTCCTTCCTGAAAAGAATTTTTACTTGCATATGCAGCAAAAAACATTATGATGCAAGCCATTGTCAAAACAGCGATAGGAGGGGCCGTTACATGTATGAACAGAAGCCTTGGTTAAAATATTATGGGGATGTTCCCGTTTCCCTCGCCTATCCCCGGGTAACCATGTACCAGGCCCTGTTGCAAACGGCGAATCGCTACCCCGATGCAATTGCCTACGATTTTATGGGTTATACATCGACGTATAAGCGCTTCATCGCTGACGTCGGTCAGTGCGCCAGCGCCCTGGCGGCATCGGGGCTCAAAAAGGGGGATCGGATAACCATTTCCATGCCTACGACTCCCCAGGGAATCATTTGCTTTTATGCGGCAAATAAGATCGGCGCCGTCGCCAGTATGATTCACCCCCTCTCCACGGCGAAAGAAATTGCCTTTTACCTCAATGTCAGCAAGAGCCGCTTTGCCCTGACCATCGACGCCTTCTACGGAAAATTCCGGGAAGTCATGGCCGAGACATCTCTTGATGTTCTGATCCTCACAAAAATATCCGATTATCTCGATCTCGTCAAAAAGATCGGGTTTTACCTGACTAAAGGAAGAAAGATTCCTCCCGTGCCGGCAGATCCGCAGGTCCGCTGGTGGAAGGAGCTTATGGCAGGCGATTTCCCTGCCGCGCCCGAAGTAGCTATGGACACCGACGATCTTGCCGTTATTCTCTACAGCGGTGGGACAACGGGGACGCCCAAGGGCATCATGCTTTCCAATATGAATTTTATCAGTGAGGGCATGCAGGTATCGGCCTGGGGAGGGCTCTCTAAAAATGACGCCATCCTGGCCATTCTTCCCATCTTTCACGGTTTCGGTCTGGGCGTCTGCATCAACGCCGCCTTCATGGGAGGGGCCAAGAGTATACTTGTACCCCAATTTACCCCGGAAATTGTCGCTAAATTAATCAAGTCCAAGCGTCCCACCATTGTGGTGGGAGTCCCCACGCTGTTTGAGGCCCTCTGCCGGAATCCGGTCTTCCAGAACGCAGAATTAAGCTGTCTAAAAGCTACTTTTAGCGGCGCCGATACCCTGCCGAGACCAGTGAAGGATCGCTTTGAAGAGGTTGTGCAACGGCAAGGAGGAAGCGTCAAGCTCATGGAAGGATACGGTTTGACCGAGGCGGTAACGGCGATCATGGCCACGCCCTTGCAGGAATATCGGGAAGGCAGCGTCGGTATCCCCTTTCCCGACATGTTAGCGAAGATCGTCAAGACAGGGACAAGTGATGAGGCGACCGTAGGAGAAGAAGGAGAGCTATGTATCCACGGTCCGGCGGTGATGCTGGGTTATCTGGATCAGCCGGAAGAAACAGCTCAGACCCTCAAAACACATGCCGACGGCCTTGTCTGGCTCCATACGGGAGACATCTCCACGATGGATAGAGACGGGTATTTCTATTTTAAGCTCCGGCTGAAGAGAATGATAAAGTCTTCGGGGATGAATGTCTATCCCGCCCAGGTGGAGGACATCCTCTACAAGCACCCGGACGTGAAAGACGCCTGTGTCATCGGCGTCCCCGATGAGGCCCAGGTGCAAAAGGTCAAAGCGTTTGTTGTCTTGAAGGATGCGTCTAAGGCCGGGGCAGATATGGAAAAGACACTTGTCAAGCATTGCCAGCAGCATCTGATCAAATGGAGTTGCCCCCGGGAGATCGAATTCCGGGCGACACTGCCCTGCACTCTGGTGGGAAAGATAGCCTACAACACCCTGGAACAGGAAGAAATTGCCAATCTGAAGGCCTGCGGCAAATATTGTGGATAGTAAAAAGATTGAGGAGTTATTAATGCAAGATCTATTAAGAGAAATGGCAGAGGTTGTGCGTGATCCGTTTGCTTATGGACGGCAGTTAAAGACAGATACGGGAACGAAAGTCGTTGGTTATGTCTGTACCTATGCACCGGAAGAAATAATTCTGGCGGCAGGGGCTCATCCCCTGCGTTTGTTTGGAACGACGGGAACCATCGAAAGGGCGGATGCCCATCTGCAATCATATTGTTGTTCCCTCGTAAGGGGAGTTCTAGAAGAAGGTCTTAAAGGGGGAACGGATTTTCTGGATGGCATGGTTTTTCCCCATACATGTGATTCAATTCAACGTCTTTCCGATCTCTGGCGGATGAATGTGACCCAGGGCTTTCATGTCGATGCCGTCTTGCCGGTAAAACTCGACACCCAAAGCGCCCGCCAATACATGATCGATGTCCTGCACCGCTTCAAGACTGATCTGGAAAGAGAACTCGACTGCTCCATTACTGATGAAAATCTGAGCAAGGCCATCGGGCTGATGAACGAGATTCGCCGCCTGCTCCGCCGGATTTATGAACTCAGAAGTCATCAGCCCGGACTCATGACGGGGGATGCCCTGTACACCATTGTCAAGGCAACCATGATCATGGACAGGGTCCGTTGTTGTGAAATTTTGCGGGAAGTCGTTGGGAAAATGGAGGCGGCAAAATCCCCTCATACCAATACCAAGCGCCTCCTTATGGCGGGGGGCATCTGCAACCAGCCCCAAATCCATGACCTGATCGAAGCAGCCGGAGGCGCTGTCGTCTGGGATGACTTCTGCACCGGTTCGAGATATTTTGAAGCACTTGTTTCCACCGATAAAAATCCCATCACGGCCATTGCGGAACGTTTCCTGCGGCGCGCCGTCTGTCCCGCGAAGCACGCCGGACTGAGAAACCGGGCGGAAGATCTCATTCGCATGGCCAAGGAAAGAGAGGCCAAAGGCGTCATTTTTCTCTATCTGAAATTCTGCGATCCCCATGCTTTCGATTATCCTTATCTCAAGGACGCCCTGGACCAGGAAGGCGTCCCCAGCTTGCTCTTAGAGGTGGAAGACCCCCTCCCGGCGGAAGGCCAGTTACAGACAAGATTCGAAGCATTCTTAGAAATGATTTAAACAGGAGCGACCTATGCCCGAAAATACTGTAGATGCTGAAAAGACCGAAAAAGACAAAAGGAAGATCAAAGCCATAAAAAAAATGAAGGAGATCATGACCTTCTATTATATTGACGCCAAGACGGCCACAGAGAACAACAAAAAGGTTGCCTGGATTACCAGCGGCGGCCCCGTTGAACCCCTGATTGCCATGGACATCATCCCCGTTTATCCGGAAAATCATGGGGCCATGATCGGGGCCAGCAAAATGGGCGTCGATCTGTGCGAAAAGGCCGAGGCTATGGGATATGCGAGCGATCTGTGCTCTTACGCACGTTCTGATATCTCCTGCGCGACGGTGAACGGCGGTCCCATTGGAGGCCTGCCCAAGCCCGATATGCTGATCTGCGGCAACAATATCTGCGGCACCGTCCTCAAATGGTATGAAATCCAGGCCCGTTATTTCAATGTCCCGTTGTTCATATTCGACACACCCTTCTGCCATACGGGGTATTATGAAGAGATGCGTCGTTATGTACGCTCACAGGTTGATGAATATATTGAATTTCTTGAGAAAGCTACAGGCAGGAAACTGGACAGGGACCGGATGGAAGAGGTGGGGCGTCTCTCCGTCGCCGGCCAGCGCATGTGGCAGGCCGTTCTCGATACCACCGTTAATAAGCCAGCTCCCATGAGCGCCTTCGACGCCTTTTTTCATCTGGCCCTGATCGTCACCCTGCGGGGAACCCAGACGGCCGTGGATTATTATCAGGAATTGCTCGATGAGATGAATGAGCGGGCAAAAGACGGCATCGGCGCCGTACCCAATGAACGCTACCGCCTCCTTTGGGACAATCTGCCCATCTGGTACCGGACAAAATGGCTCTCTGAAAAATTCGCCGCCCATGACGCCTGTCTGGTCGCCGACACCTATACCTCCGCCTGGTGCGGATCACTGCGCTACATGGATGAAAATGATTTTCTGAACTCCATGGCCGAGGGCTATACCCGCATTTATCTCAACATCGGCGTCGATGAAATGGCCCGATCGGTCTGCGACATGGTGGACAAGTACGATGTGGATGGCCTCGTCATCCATTCCAATCGGAGCTGCAAGCCATATTCCCTGGGCCAATACGACATCCAGCGCATCGTGGAAGAGAAGAAGGGCATCCCCTCGTTATTGATCGAGGCGGACATGTGCGATGAACGCATGTTTTCCGAAAGCCAGATCGAGACAAGAATCGAAGCCTTCATTGAGATGCTCAAACAAAGAAATAGGCGGTAAGGCGGAGCTGAATTTATCTGGTAAAAACTCACCTACGGAACATTGTTTTGACCGTACTCATAAGTAGATACCTTTGAAAAATGAGTTCGTCGCGTCTCAAAATCTTTTTCGCTTGATTCACAGCTTCCGAACCATTTTTCTACGGTTATGTAAAGATCTCAGGTTTTATGTACTCGCGGACGACATCATATTATCTAAATGTCAAGGGTGCTCGCCATCAGGTCACCGATCGTTTTACTGAATCGGGATGGATTGTCGAGTTTGCCTCCCCCTGATATGACCGCCATATCAAACAATAAGTCGCTGTAATCCTTCAGGACGGAAGAATCTTTATCCCGCTCATAGATCGCCTTGATCTTCGCGAGGAGGGGGTGATCCATGTTTAGTTCGAGGATCCTCTTGACCTGCGGCGTTTCCTGGCCGGTAGCTCTAAGAACCTTTTCCATGTAAGCGCTCATGTCGTTGGGGTCTCCGGAAAGACAGGCCACGGAATCCTTCAGATGGGTAGACGGTTTGACCTCTTTAACTTTCTCATCTAAAGATGTTTTTATGAAATCAAAAAGGGCATGATATTCGTCTTTTCTGGTGTCGTCGATCTTCTCAAAATGGAGATCTCCCTTTTCGGCGCTTTTGAAGGTTTTTTTCTCGTATTCATGTAGATCCCGCAAGACCCATTCGTCCATGGGGTCGGTCATGAGCAGTACTTCATAGCCTTTGTCCTTTAACCGTTCCAGGTGAGGGCTATTGAGAAGGGTGGAAAGATTTTCTCCTGTGATGTAGTAAATGGCCTCCTGATCCGTCTGCATACGGTTGACATAATCCTTCAGGGAACTGAAGGCGCCATCGGATTTGGTTGTCTTGTAACGGAGGAGATCGGCGATCTTGCCGCGATTATCGAAATCCATGGAGAGACCCGCTTTGAATATAGAACCAAATTCCTTGAAGAATTGTTCATACTTATCTTTGTCAAGAGCTTCCAAAAGACTTAAAATCTTCTTCACGAGGTTTTTTTGGATGTTCCTTACGAGGGCATCCTGCTGGAGTATCTCACGGCTGACATTTAAATTGAGATCAGGGGCATCGATAACGCCCTTGATAAAAGCAAGATAGGGAGGCATCAGTTCCTTACAGTTTTCCATGATGAAGACACGCTTGCTGTAGAGCTGAATCCCGTGCTTTTGCTCGCCCTGGAACAAATCGAAGGGTGGCCGGGACGGAATGTACAGCAAGGCGCTGTACTCTGTCGTCCCTTCAAGCTTTACATGAAGGTGAGTAAGAGGCTCATTCCAATCATGAGCGATGTGGCGGTAAAATTCATTATATTCTTCATCAGAGACCTCTTTTTTGTCTTTCGTCCAGATCGCTTTCATGGAATTAAGCGTTTCTTCCCGGACGACCTTTACTGTCTTGTTTCCATCCGGTTTACCGTCTTTATCGAGAACCGGTTCCGTTTTCTCAACGTCCATGGCAATGGGATAAGCAACAAAATCGGAGTGTTTCTTGATGATATTGCGGATCGTCCATTCATCGGTAAAGTCTTGTTCATCCTTTTCCGTCTTTTTAAGCGATAAAATGACTGTTGTGCCCCGGGTCTCCTTGTCTATCTCTTCGACGGTGTATGAACCGTCTCCCGTGGATTCCCATTTTGTGGCTTTGTCGCTTCCGGCAGCTCTTGTGATTAGTGTGACCCGATTCGCGACGATGAAAGCGCTGTAAAACCCGACCCCGAACTGGCCGATCAATTCCGGCGTCAGCATATCCGGCTTGTTTAAAGCAGTTGCCGCTTCCAGGAAACTGGCCGTTCCACTCTTGGCGATGGTGCCGATATTTTCCACCACCTCGTCGTAGGTCATGCCGATCCCGTTATCCGATATTTCAAGGGTTCTTTTCTTTTTATTGGGAACAATCTTTATTTTGAACTCTGTATCTGTACCCATAATGTCGGATTGAGTCTGGGCTTTGAATCTCAATTTGTCGATGGCATCTGAGGCATTTGAGATCAATTCCCTTAAAAATATCTCTCTGTGAGAATATAGAGAGTTGATGATGATGCTCATCAGTTGCTGGACTTCCGTTTTGAATTGACGTGTTTCTTTCTTTGCTTCCACAAGTGGCTCCTTTTCTAATGTTTTCAGATAATCAAATCCCTTAGACCCTTGTCAACGGACGGTACTTGATCCGGTGGGGTTGGTTTGCCTCCATGCCAAGGCGTCCTTTTCTGTCTTCTTCATATTCCGAGTAGTTGCCATCAAACAAGACAACCCTGCTGTCCCCTTCGAAGGCCAGAATATGGGTGGCGATACGATCCAAAAACCAGCGGTCATGGCTGATAACAATGGCGCAACCGGCAAAATTCTCGATGGCCTCTTCGAGGGCCCGCATGGTATTGACGTCAAGGTCGTTGGTCGGTTCATCGAGGAGCAGGACGTTGGCCCCTTCCTTGAGCATGCAGGCCAGATGCACCCGGTTTCGCTCGCCCCCGGACATGAAACCGACTTTTTTCTGCTGGTCTGAACCGGAGAAATTGAATCTGGCCACATAGGCCCTTGAATTTACTTGCTTGCCTCCCAATTGAACAATGTCCTGACCGCCAGAGATAATTTCCCAGATGGTTTTATCGGGATCGAGGTGGTCGCGGCTCTGGTCCATATAGGCGAGCTTTACCGTGTCGCCGATCCGGATTGTTCCCGAATCGGGCGTCTCCTGGCCCGTGATCATCCGGAAGAGGGTGGTCTTGCCGGCGCCGTTCGGTCCAACGACGCCAACGATACCTCCGGGCGGAATAGCGAATGACATGTCCTCCATGAGTAGTTGGTTGCCGTATCCTTTGCCGACGTTTTCTGCTTCCATGACCACTTTGCCCAGGCGCGGTCCCGGCGGGATATATATTTCAAGCTCCCGGTCCTGCTTTTCCACTTCCTGCCCCAACAGCGTTTCATAGGAAGTGATGCGAGCCTTTGCCTTGGCGTGCCTGCCTTTCGGCGACATCCTGATCCATTCCAGTTCACGCTCCAGGGTCTTCTGGCGTTGGGATTCCGTCTTTTCCTCGGAGCGCAGGCGGTTCTGTTTCTGCTCCAGCCAGGAAGAATAGTTGCCCTTCCAGGGGATGCCGACGCCCCGGTCCAGTTCCAGGATCCAGCCGGCCACATTATCCAGAAAATACCGGTCGTGGGTCACGGCAATAATGGTCCCGGCGTACCTTTGCAGGTGGTGTTCAAGCCAGGCGACAGTCTCGGCGTCGAGATGGTTCGTCGGTTCATCGAGAAGGAGGATATCCGGTTTCTGCAAGAGGAGGCGGCACAGGGCGACGCGTCTCTTCTCTCCCCCCGACAAGATCTTGACCGATGCTTCTCCGGGAGGGCAGCGCAGCGCGTCCATCGCCATTTCCAGACGGGAGTCCAGCTCCCAGGCGTCGAGGTTATCGAGTTTTTCCTGCACCGTTCCCTGGCGCTCGATCAGCGCATTCATTTCATCGTCCGTCATGGGGTCGGCAAATTTTTCGTTGATCCCGTTATACTCGTCAAGGAGGTCGACAATATCCTTGACACCCTCTTCGACAATCTCCCGAACGGTCTTCGACCCATCAAGAACCGGCTCCTGTTCCAAAAACCCAA
This sequence comes from uncultured delta proteobacterium, assembly GCA_903885795.1. Classification (GTDB taxonomy): domain Bacteria; phylum Desulfobacterota; class Syntrophia; order Syntrophales; family UBA8958; genus UBA8958. Next base: position 49,604 of record CAISJV010000005.1, read on the forward strand.
TGCTTAGCCCGGGAGAAATTATGGTCTTCCCGTTAAAGTCCTTATCCACACCGGCAAGGATGCGCAGGAGCGAGCTCTTGCCGGATCCGTTCAATCCCAGGACGCCGATCTTGGCTCCGTAAAAATAGGAAAGGGAAATGTCTTTAATGACGGCCCGTTTGTCGTAAAATTTACTTACCCCGATCATGGAGTAGATAATCTTGTTTCCTTCTGTAGCCATAAACTTAATGCCTCTCTTAATTTATATTGTCTGACTCTGGATAGCGGTGATGACAACGGTATTGAAGATATCCCCGACCGTGCATCCCCGGCTCAGGTCATTCACCGGTTTGTTCAGTCCCTGGAGCATGGGTCCGATAGCCACAGCGCCCGTTTCCCGCTGGACAGCCTTATAGGTATTGTTCCCAGTATTCAGGTCGGGGAAGATAAGGACGCTGGCCTGTCCCGCCACATCCGAACCGGGCATTTTTTGAGCGCCCACAGCAGGGTCCACGGCCGCATCATACTGAATGGGTCCGGCAATCTTCAGGTCCGGACGTCGCTGTTTGACTATTTCCGTTGCCTTGCGCACCTTTTCTACATCGTCGCCAACTCCGGATGCCCCGGAGGAGTACGAAAGCATGGCTATTTTGGGTTCAATGCCGAAAAAGGACGCGCTTTCCGCCGATGAAATGGCAATATCGGCCAGATTTTCGGAGGTGGGGTCGGGATTGACGGCGCAATCTCCGAAGACACATACCCGGTCCGGCATGCACATAAAAAAGACTGACGATACAATGGCAATCCCAGGTTTGGTTTTTACGAACTGGAGAGCCGGGACGATAGTATGCTGGGTGGTGTTGATTGCCCCCGAAACCATCCCGTCGGCTTTACCTTTATAGACCATCATCGTTCCGAAATAGGAGCCGTCGGTCATAAGATCCCGGGCCATTTCCCTAGTCACATTTTTTTCCTTCCGCAGCTCATAGAGGGTATCCACAAATTCCGGATACAATTCCGACTCGGTCGGTTGGAAAATATGAACATTGTCGGTGGTAAGGCGGATACCCAGACGTTTCGCTGTGGACAAAATCTCATTCCTGTCGCCAAAAATTGTAAGTTCAACGATGTCCTGTTCGATAAGGCGGGCGGCGGCCGTCAGCACCCGGTCATCATTTCCTTCCGGAAGAACGATATGGCGTTTCTGGCGACGCGCCCTTTTGACGATTTCATATTGGAACATGTGGGGCGTCATTCCTATGTGCTTGAAGGCTGTCAGCCGCTGTCCCAAGGCTTTAAGATCAACGTGTTCTTCGAAAGTACGGATAGCGAGTTCGACCTTGCGGGTATTATCGGCATATAGCTCAGAGCGGATAGAACCGATCTGGTTGGCTGTAGCATATGTTCCCGTGGGAACGACGCTGATGGGGGCTACCGTTTGCAGTCCTTCGATCAATTTGGAAACGGCTGGCTCCGGCTCAAAACCGCCGGTCAGCATGATACCAGCCAGGCGTGGATAATGGCGTGAGAGATTGGCCTGGAGGGCCCCGATGATGATGTCCGAGCGATCTCCAGGGGTAACGATCAGGGTATTGTCTTTGAGGTAATCAAGAAAGTGATGCAACTGCATGGCCCCGACGATGGTATGATCCACGGGGTTGTCGTGCCGGTCGATTCCGAATAGGGCTTTGGCCCCCAGGCTTTCATGAACTTCTCTAAAGGTTGGGCTGTTGAGCTTGCTCTTCTCAGGTATGACGGACAAGATCGTTGGTTGGGGCAAGTAGTTACGGATAGCAGCATCCAATTCCTGAAGCAGGTCCTCTCGTGCCCGGTTGATCAGGACGGCCAGCACATCAACATTACCCTTTTTAAAGCCTTCGTAGGCAGCAAGGGTAAATTTGGCAACTTCCTCAACAGTTTTATTTTCTCCGGAGACGACCATAATGAGGGGAATACCGAGGTTCTTCGGGATGAGGATATTTGCGTCAAACTCAAATATGGAGCTTTTCCCGGCGTAATCGGTACCCTCGACAATGGTAAAATCACATTTATCTTCAATCTTTTTGTATTTTTCTATCAGGGCGTCAATGACGGCCACATCCGTCTTACTGGCCAGGATATCGGCAAGCTCTCTTCCAGAAAATCCATAGGCCTCCTCATAAGACATGGACATATTGAAACGCTTCAAGATTAACTGGATGTGGGGATCCTTCTCTTGCTTGCCGTTTTCCTTCGCGCCGTTGACCGTTATAATGGGTTTGAAGTAGCCAACATTAGGCAGATGGTTAAGAATCGCGTCCATCATGCCCAGCACGATGAGGGATTTCCCGCTATGCTCCTCGATTGCCGCAATATAAACGCCTTTAGTCATGTTGTCCTCCCCTGGTAATAGTAATCGGTAACGTCCGGGATGGGATTGCCTGCGGAAAATAGGTGAAATTTACAAAGTTGTAAAGAGAAAACTGCGATGATCCCGGAATGGTCAATCCGATTGAAGTTGCTTCTCATGAGCGAAGTGTGATAGTGATCGAAAAAAATAAAACCCCTCAAATTATTGATACCCGCGCAAAAGGTCTAATTCTGTCGTTTCGAGGAGTAAAATGAAGGGAAATCTTTGATTATTTCAGGATTTATCCCTTCTATCGGAAAGATATTTAAGTCTAAAATGACTTATAGCGAGTCCGTCAATTATTTAATCAAAGTGGGAGAAAGCTAAAGGAAATACAGGTTGCAGAAACAGAACATACGAAATATCGCCATTATCTCTCATGTCGATCATGGCAAGACCACCCTTGTAGATGGCATGATGAAACAAACCGGCACTTTTCGGGAACATCAGGTCGTGGAGGAACGGATGATGGATTCCCTCGATCTCGAACGGGAACGAGGCATCACGATCATGGCCAAGAATACCGCCATACGATATGGAGGGGTGAAAATAAATATCGTTGACACTCCCGGACATGCCGATTTCGGGGGCGAGGTAGAACGGAGTTTCAATATGGTGGATGGGGCAATCCTCCTCGTTGATGCGAGCGAAGGGCCGTTGCCCCAGACACGCTTTGTTCTCAAGAAGGCACTGGCCAAGAAAATTCCCGTCATTCTAGTCATCAACAAGATCGACCGCAGTGATGCGAGAATTGAAGAAGTCATCAACGAGGTCTATGATCTTTTCATTGATCTGGACGCTACCGAGGAGCAGATTGAATTTCCCATCCTCTTCACACAAGCCAAAAAGGGGGTGGCCCATCTCAAACAAGGAGACGACTCGACGGACCTCCGGCCCCTCTTCGATACGATTCTGACGACGATTCCCTGTCCCGAAGGGGACGATCAGGCGCCACCTCAGTTTCTGCTGACGACTCTCGACTACGATCCCTATGTTGGCCAGATTGCCATTGGTCGCCTTATGAACGGTATCCTGGAGATGAATCGGTCTTACACTCTCTGCGGTGAAAAGGTATTGACGCCGGGAATTAAGTTCTCCGCTCTTTACACCTTTGTTGGCATGAAAAGGATTGCCGTCGATCAGGTTGAATCCGGTGATATCGTTGCCTTTGCCGGCGTGGCAAACATCAATATCGGCGATACCGTCTCCTCTCTTGAAAATCCTCAACCCCTGCCGAGAATCAAGGTCGATGAGCCGACGGTTTCGATGATCTTCTATGTAAACAATGGTCCCCTGGCTGGTCGCGAGGGAAAATATCTGACCTCCCGCCATATCCGTGAGCGTCTGGAACGGGAGACCCTGCGCAACGTGGCCCTCCAGGTCAAACCGACGGAACGGGCCGATGCTTTTGAAGTCTGTGGCAGAGGGGAGCTGCAGATGGCTATCATCATCGAGACCATGCGTCGGGAGGACTACGAATTCATGGTTTCCAGACCCCAGGTTATTACGAAAGAGGAAGATGGCCGTATTCTCGAACCGGTAGAACGACTTTTTATTGATATTCCGGAGGAATTCGTCGGGGTGCTGACGGAAAAACTTTCCGGTCGTAAGGGAAGGATGGCCAACCTGGTCAACAAGGGCAGCGGCCGCGTAAACATGACATTTCTTATTCCCGCCCGCGGGCTCATAGGTTTTCGCAGCCACTTTCTGACCGATACGAAGGGATCAGGGGTTATGAACACCCTCTTTGAAGGCTATGAACCCTGGTTCGGCGCTATCCCGCAACGGCAGACCGGTGCCCTTGTCGCCGACCGTGCAGGCCGGATTACCGCCTATGCCTGCCATGCGATGTCCGACCGGGGAGAACTTGTCGTAGCGCCCGGAACGGAGGTTTATGGCGGCATGATCGTCGGGGAGCGCAATCGCTCCACGGACCTGAACGTGAATATAGTCAAGGAGAAAAAGCTGACTAACATGAGAAGTTCTACCTCGGACGCGACGGTGATTCTACGCCCGCCGAGGCTTATGTCTCTTGATCAGTGTATCGAGTTCATTGCCGAGGATGAAGTGGTCGAAGTCACCCCTGGCAGTATCCGCCTCCGGAAAAAGGAACTTGACGCCCAACTGCGGATGGCCCGCTACCGCGAGGAGAAATGGGCCTGATAAGAGGTGGGTCCATACCACTTAATCTCATCAACATGCAAGGGACAGCATTTTACCAGCACCCGTACTCTGGCACGATCCGGGAGGAGAAATCAAACAAGCTTTTGGGTTGATGCACATTGCGGCATGGAGGATACGAAGAATCTCACAGAATTCAAGTGAGCCCAGCACAAGGCTTTCTGTATGAAATCATTCATTTTCTTCAAATATGACGTTTTGCTGCTTTCAGGAAGACAGAAATCACCCTACCACCTTAAAAACAGCCTTCCCCAACATGTATGTTAGAACAAGTTAATATGAAAATACTCGGCATGGAGTGCGTTTCGTTAACTCAAGTCAACTTACCGGCGTCAGGTATTTCAACGTCCCCAGCGTTCCCAATTTCCCCATTGATGAAGGTCCTGGGGGCCGACTGCAGTGACGTCGACCGTCATTATTACTAGATTTTCTACATGTGATAGCCCTTGAGGAAAGAGAGGCCCTTACCGAGGGATCAAAGTTCGTCGCCAAAATCGGCCTTGAAGGCATCGACAACTTTCTGTCCCCAATCCCCTCCTACAGGTTCAAGCCTTCCGAAGAAGAAACGCATGACCGGCGGTTCCTCCACAAAACGGAGCCCACCGATAAGTTCTCTATGGCGGTAAAGCCATGAAACACGTTCGGCCACATATTCAATCTGACCGATGGTAAAGGCACGGCGGGGTATGGCGATGCGCACGAGCTCCATACGGGCAGTAACTTCGTTGCCGTTTCGATCCCGGTCCTCCGACATCGTCCCCCTTTCAACTCCTCGTGCTCCAGATGTCAGATACAACGCCGCATTGAGAGCTTCCGCCGGATACTGGAGCGGCGGTATGTCGGGCAGAAACGCGCGCGCATCAACATGACAGGCCAAACCACCTGGAGGTGTAACGACCGGAACACCATATTTCTGAAGACGCTCGACGAAGTATTGGATGAACTCGGGACTGCTTCCAGCCACCTCGGTCTGAGTCATTTCATCAAGGCCTACTGCCATTGCCTCTATTTCCTTGGTAGACATGCCGCCGTAGGTCGAAAAGCCTTCGTAGACCGGAAGCCAGATCATCAGGTGATCGAAGTGCTGTTTGTTATTGGTGGCGATAAGGCCGCCACGGGCACCACCGCTTTTACGCCCAGACATGTAAAAGATATCCACCATACTCATCATCTCTATCAGGATTTCCTGGATAGACTTATCGGCATATCCGGCCTCTCGTTTCTTGATGAAATAGGCATTTTCACCGATCAGACTGCCGTCAAGAACCATAATGATACCGTTCTTCTTGGCGATTTCATTCACATCACGGAGGTTTTGCATGGAGAAAGGCTGGCCGCCGATAAGGTTGGTGGTGGCCTCCATGCGAACGAAGGCAACGTTCTCCGGGCTATATTCTTCAATTGCCTTCTTGAGCTTTCCAAGATCGATATTGCCCTTGAAAGGATTGTTCCCCGCCGGTATCAGGGCTTCATCTGCCACCAAATCCAGAATCTTAGAGCCGACAATCTCAACATGAACCCGCGTCGAAGGAAAGTGATAATTGGTCAGGACAACTTGAGGAGCCTTGAGTAGGACCTTGACGAGAAGATGTTCGGCAGCCCGCCCCTGATGGACCGGCAATGTGTGCTCAAAACCGAAGATTTTCTTCACAACCTTTGCTAACTTGAAGAAGCTCTCAGAGCCAGCGTAGGCATCATCAGCAACCATCATGGCGGCAAGTTGGTTGTCGCTCATCGCGTTTGTGCCGCTATCCGTCAACATATCGAGAAAAACTTCTCTCGATGGCAGGAGGAACGTATTGTAGCCCACAGATTGTAGACACTTCAGGCGCTCCGTGGATGGGATGAGATTAATCTTCTGGACGATCTTAACCCTATGCATCTCTACAGGAACGCGCCGACCGTCAGTCAATGTGATAATCATCAGATCCTCCTTTGATCGTATTTTGCCACACACATAACAGAGGGAAATTCACGTGTCCATCAGATTATATCCAAAAGCATTCTGAATAGGAGCCGATTTATCTTTGGTTCTTCATTCGGCAGTCTGTAAATAGGGCCATCGGCATTCACTAATCGACAAGGAATCATTGATAACTGATTGATATCCAACGTATTTGTCGAGGCTTACGTTTTACTGCTTTCAGAGGAAGTTGTCCACGCCCTCAATCAGCCGGGGAATTGCCCTCCAGTATATACATATTTTAAGCTGTTATCATCAAATACTTTGAAAAATCCGATGGATTGTTTTTGTCTCGTCATACATAGTTCCGATGCTGTATGGATTCAATATACCCCACCGTGCCGGATGATATCTGGGCAGCGTTGGCCTCATCGGTATCCAGGTGCATGTCCATTCGGAAGCTTGGATTGACGCGGGTGAGGACATCGCCAAAAATCAACTCCCGGACACCCTTTACTTTGATCATGACCACGTCTTTATCCCGCAGCCCCATGCTCAAGGCCTCTTCAGGGGACATGTGGATGTGGCGTTTGGCGCAGATTACCCCTTTGTCCAGATCAACCCTACCAATATCGCCCTCGATCGTGACCCCAGGGGTGCCCTCAATATCTCCGGAGTCCCGAATAGGGGCGTCAATACCAAGGCGGAATTGTTCGGTCCGGGCAATTTCTACCTGGGATTCCTTGCGCAGTGGTCCAAGGATGCGTACCTTTTCTATACGACCCTTGGGACCAATCAGGTTTACTGTTTCCGCCGCCGCATACTGACCTGGCTGGCTCAGCTCAGAGCGTGGTGTCAGGGAGCGGCCGGCTCCGAAAATTATTTCGAAGTCATCCTGGCACAAATGGACATGATGTGCAGAAGTACTGAGAGGAATCGCCTTGGATCGAAATCTTTCCATCTCGTTAACAGGCAGAGAACGTCCCAGGGAATGGATGGTTTCCCGGGCAATCATCCTTTCTTCATCGGCGGGAACAACGAGGATACGGATCTTGGCTTCGGTCTCGGATATGTCGGCGATTTGTCCCCGCATGGCAACGGTTTTACGGTTTATCTCGTCGGAGATGGCAATTCCGAAAACCTCAAGCCCCTGGCAGATGCGGGCGCGAATCTCGGGAGAGTTTTCACCGATGCCGCCGGTAAAAATAAGGGCATCGAGGCCGCCGAGGGCGGCAATATATGATCCGATGTATTTCTTGACCCGGTAACAGAAAACAGTTACCGCCATTTTGCAACGCATATCTCCTGCTTCCGCCGCTTCCAGGACTTCGCGCATGTCGTTGCTCTTGCCGCTTAGTCCCATTAGTCCACTGTCCTTGTTGAGAATCTTATCGATCTGCTCGAAGGTCATGCTCGCATGACGCATCAGGTGAAGGAGAGCCCCCGGGTCTACATCACCGGCCCGGGTTCCCATCACCAGCCCTTCAAGAGGCGTCATGCCCATGCTTGTATCGATGCTCTGCCCATGATCGATGGCGCAGACGGATGCGCCGCTTCCCAGGTGACAGGAGATAATTTTCAAGTCTCCGACCGGAACTTTAAGGGCGGTGGCGGCGCTTAGCGAGACAAAGCGGTGGTTGGTGCCGTGGAAACCGAAACGGCGGATCTGCTCTTTCTCGCATAGATCGTAGGGAAGGGCATAACGAAAGGCTGCCTCGGGCATATTGAGATGAAAGGCCGTATCGAAGACGGCGACTTGGGGAACCTTAGGCAAAATACTCCTTAACGTTTCGATGCCTTCCAGATTATAGGGATTATGGAGGGGGGCGATGGGTATGCACGCACGAATAGCTTCCAGAACCTCATCGTTGATAGGCATGGAACTGGAAAAACGTTTGCCCCCATGGACGACCCGATGGCCAACGGCCGAGATCTCATTGACGTCGTTCACGGCCCCGTACTCGGCATGTGCAAGGACCTGCACCATGTCATGGAAGGCGTCGCTCACGGTGGCGATATGTTCACCGGGAATGGTCTGCTTTTGGCCCGATTTTTTAATGACGTGGGATGCCTTACCGGACCCGATTTTTTCCACCAGACCATCTAGTAACGATTCTTTCTTGACAGTGTCGAAGAGGGAATACTTTAATGAGGAACTGCCGCTGTTTACAACCAGAATCTTCATCGGTTCCGATACGGAGGAAAAGTTCAGATCATAGGGATCTTCATTTTCCCGATGGGCAAGTCGTCGCCGCATCAACTCTTCTTGAAACTTTTCGTCGTCCAGAAGGCGCTTGGTGATGAATTTTGTCACCTTCATGAGGGTCTTGGGATTCCGGGCGATGACCTGAGAGACCATTTCTCTTGGAATTTTAATGACCTTACTGTCCCGGGAAGAGGTTACATTGGCAGCCGCCGGTTCGCCGGAGAGTATCGACATCTCGCCAAAGAAGGCCCCCCTTTCGAGGGAGGCGATTACCTGTTGTTTTCCCGTTTCATCAGGCAACGAAACGTCAACTTCTCCATCATAGACAATCCAGAGGTAACGTCCGATGTCCCCCATCTTGATAATTCTGGTGTTGTCGGGATAATCAATGCTTAGAGAGTTCGCCGTTAAAAAAGCGATATCCTCTGCCCCCAGATCAGAGAAAATCTCGATGGATTTAAAAAAATGATCTAGTTCCATAATAATACCTCCTATCGGCTCATAAACTGTTATCTTGCATGTCGCTGTTGACGCAGGAAAATCATCTGACAGAAGAATACAAAAAACGTTTAGGAATACTAATAAATATCTCAATCAGAGTCAATAAAATATCGTAGTTTTCCTGATGAAAAAAAGCATGCTTTATGTTAGAGGTCCGCGAGTCGGCTACGTGAAATAAAACACTGTAGAAAGAAGAGACATGAATGATCATACGGTAGGAATCGACGTCGGATCCATTACATCCAAGGCGGTTTTGATGAAAGATGGAGTGATTATGGCCTCCAGGGTTGTATTTACCGGCTATAACGTTGAAACAGCAGCTCGCAAAGTGTTTGATGAGGTACTTGCGGAAATCGGCTTGCCGGCGGAGGCTGTTGTAAAAATCGTGGCGACAGGATATGGAAGAAAGAGTGTTTCCATGGCCCATGAATCTCTGACCGAAATTCTCTGTCATGCCGCGGGGGCTTATTACCAGAATCGGGAAATCAGGTTTATTATCGATATTGGGGGGCAGGACAGCAAGGCGATCCTGCTGAATGATGCGGGGAGAGTTAAAAATTTTACCATGAACGACAAATGCGCTGCCGGAACGGGACGGTTTCTTGAAGTCATGGCCAGGGCCATGGAAGTAAATCTGGAAGCCTTTGGCGATTTATCCCTCCAGGCAGATCTCCCAGCTAAAATCAGCAGTCTTTGCACTGTTTTTGCCGAATCTGAAGTTATCTCGCTGATTTCCAAAGGGACGTCCCGGGAAAACATAATTGCGGGTATTCATGAATCCATCGGTGCCCGTGTATCTGCGATGGCAAAGAGGGTAGGGCTGCAGGCGCCTGTCATGATGACGGGCGGGGTTGCAAAAAACAGGGGTGTGGTGCATGCTTTGGAAGAAAAACTCGGCCTGCCAATTGAGGTATCGCCTTATGCACAGGTGAACGGGGCAATCGGGGCAGCTTATCTGGCATGGAAATAAATGCTGATCGCGGGAAGAAATAAAATGATTGACGAAGAAAATCTGGAAGGAAAAATAAAAGGATTGATCTTATCCCGGGTCGCCGTGGCAACCTTTTTGCTGGGTATTTTTATCTTCCTGCAGATAAAAGCCCCGGACTTCTTAAACCAGACATCTATATCTTATTTTTACGGAATTATTGCCCTGATCTATCTTCTTTCTCTGGTTTTTTCCGTGGTCAGCAGATTCTTTACTAACCACCGTCTCCATATATATTTCCAGACCATGACCGATGTGATCATGATTACCGCCCTAATATATGCCACGGGCGGAATCAGATCCACCTATGCTGTATTCTATCCTTTGGTTATTATCTACTCTGTTCTGTATCTTGGTAGAGGTGGCGGCCTTATAACCGCTTCGGCGGCATCGATCTTTTACGGACTATTGATTGACCTTGAATATTACCGTGTTATCAACCCCATTTCCCACCCCTACATATGGGAAATCCCCGATACAGCGGGTCATGTATTTCTCCGCATTTTTGTCAACATCCTTTCTTTTTACCTTATTGCCCTATTGGCCAGTTTCGTTGTCGAGAAGGAAAAAAAGACGAGAGCCCTCCTTGCCGAGAAGGAATCAGCCTTTAATCAATTGGACTTGCTCCATCGTTCTATCATTGAATCAGTTGATGCGGGCATTTTGACCATAGATCTGGATGGGAGGATCAAATCATTCAACAGGACCGCAGAAATAATCACCGGATGGAGTTTTGCCTCGCTGGAGAATAATCGCATTCAGGATATCTTTCCTGCCTGGGAAGGATTATACGTTAATAGCGTTAATGATGATGGGAGCGTTAAGGGACGCTTTGAAATGCCTGCCGTTGCGATTCAGAATCGGCGCTTGATTCTGGGTTGCGCCCTCTCGGCACTCCGGGATAACAGCGGTCAGAAAATCGGCGACATTCTTATTTTTCAGGACCTGACGAAGGTGAAGGAAATGGAAGCGGTGTTAGAGAGAAACCGTCGGCTTGCTTTCGTGGGCGAAATGGCAGCAGGACTTGCCCATGAGATTCGTAATCCTCTGGCCTCCATAAGCGGTTCCATTCAGATGTTGATGAAAGAATCCGGCAGGGGAACAACGGAAGGGCGGCTTATGCAGGTAATCATGCGTGGCAAGGATCAACTGGAAGGATTTGTCAAAGACTTTCTCCTCCTGGCCCGACATAACCGCGGTCCCCATCAGGAAATCCTGATTGGCAATGTTATCGGGGAGGTTCTGGAAGCGGCGCGGGTAATGCCAGACTGGAACAGCAATATTGAGATCAGCGACACTCTTGAAGAAGGCAGCGCTATCAAAGGCAACAGGGAAGAAATGCGACAATTGATATGGAACCTCATCCTCAACGCTGCCCAAGCAATGCCGGAAGGGGGACGTCTTGCCGTTAATGTCCGAAAAAAGAATCTGGAGACACAAAAGGGACTTGAAATCATTGTGGCAGATGATGGCGTGGGGATCACAGATGAAAATAAAAAAATGATATTTGAGCCTTTTTTTACCACTAAAGAGCGGGGCACGGGATTAGGCTTGGCTATTGTGATGAGGATCATCAATAACTATGGAGGAAATTTGTTATTTGAAAGTACTCCAGGTGTGGGGACGAAATTTGCAATCTGGCTCCCCAAGACAGGGTTTATCCCAGGAGGTGAAAATGGCAAAGATACTCGTCGTTGACGATGATCAGGGAATGAGAGATTTCCTTGAGATCATGTTGACCAAAGAAGGGTACAAGGTGTCCTGCTATGGAGATCCGGAAAAAGCCCTCATCCGGAGCGGAAAAGAAAAATATGATCTTGTGATTACGGATCTCAAAATGCCTAAAATGGACGGTATCGCTTTTCTTAAACGGATCAAGGAAAAGGAACCTGAATGCCAGGTTATTCTGATTACGGCTTTTGCTTCCGGCGAGACCGCCCTTTCCGCCATGAAAGAAGGAGCTTATGACTATATCGAGAAGGATTTCGACATCGATGACCTGAAAAAGATAATCCGCGCCGCCCTCGATAAGAAAGGGGTCAAGAACGATGACGCCAGATTTCTAAAAGACATCGAGAGCGGAGTTGCTTTTGGCGGTATGATCGGTAAAAGCAAGGAAATGCTTAAAGTTTATAGCACGATCAAAAAAGTGGCGGAAACCTCCGCCAATATCTTGATTCTTGGAGAGAGTGGCACCGGCAAGGAACTTGTTGCCAAAGCTATCCATGAAAACAGCCCGAGAAAAGACATGCCCTTTGTTGTCATCAACTGTGGCGGCATTCCCGAGAATCTTCTTGAATCAGAGTTTTTCGGTTATATGAAGGGCTCTTTTACCGGAGCTTTTACGGACAAGGCGGGACTCTTTGAGGTTGCCAGCAAAGGAACAATATTTCTCGATGAAATAGGAGAGTTGCCTACCTTACTTCAAGTAAAACTTCTGAGAGTTGTACAGGAAAAAACCTTCAGAAGGATCGGTGGGGCGGAGGACATCAAGGTCGATGTCAGGATTATCTCGGCAACGAATCAAATTCTCGAAAATAAGGTAAAAGAAGGAAGCTTCCGTGAAGATCTCTACTATCGCCTGAATGTCATCCCCGTCCACTTACCGGCCCTGCGGCATCGCAAAGAGGATATCCCCGTACTGACAAAATATTTCATTGAGAAGTATTCTCGTGAATTTTCCAAGGATGTTATAACGATATCAACATATGCACTAGAATTGCTTATTGATTATCCCTTTCCGGGAAATATCCGGGAACTTGAAAACATGATTGAAAGATGCGTTGCCCTGGAGACCACCAATATTATCCTGCCGGACAATTTATTCATATGCCATAATACGGAAAAAGAAGAAAACATTCTTGATTTCAATTTCTCCGAAACGGGTATTCAACTGAACGAGGAGCTGGCAAAAATAGAAAGGCGGCTCATTCAAAAGGCCCTCACAAAATCAAATGGTTCCAAGACCATGGCCGCGGAGCTGCTCCATGTGAGTTTTGATTCATTACGCTACCGGATCGAAAAATTAGGAATCGAAAATCAGTGATCAGCTATAAAAGAGCTTGACATTCGCCAAAGCATTTATTACTGATGGATCAAAGTAGGAAGTCAAGGTACATAATATAATGAACAGGCAGATCAGTAAAGTAACGATTTCAGGTTTCTTTTTTAGCTTTTATAGCTTTTTTGGGGAGGTCTGCCGACCGTGCTCGTGATCTGAGATGAAACGAACGAGCCGTGGGCAGACCGCAAGGATGCTCACGGCTTTCTAATTTATGAAGGCCGTGGATGAAAAACTCCCGGCCTTTTTTATTTTCACCGATATGAGGCGAAAATCAACTTGGAGGATGAAGAATATGAACAGGCAAACGGGACAAAGATTGCTAATCACTATCCTTGCAGGGATCATGATCCTCTCTTTATCAGGAGTATCCTCTGCAAAAACAATCAAAATTGGAGCCGCTATAAACATGACCGGACCGGCCTCCACCTGGGGACAGTATCACGCCAAAGGGCAGCAGGACTATTTCCGTTATGTCAATGAAGTAAAAGGCGGCGTAGACGGGAACCGCATCGAGATGACCCTTGTAGATACGGCCTACAAAGTGCCCGAGGCTGTATCGGCAGTACGCAAATTTGCCGTTCAGGAAAAAGTGGATATGATTGCCACTTGGGGCGCTGGGGAGGGTCTTGCCGCCAAGCCGATTATTCAGACCTACAAGATCCCGACCATCAATTATTCGACAAGCTGGGAGATCCTCGAACCCCCTATCAATTACATGTATCTCCCCTTTGGCAGCTACAAGATGGACTGTTATGCCATCCTCGATTATATCCGGGCTATTCACAAAGGGAAAGAAGCGCCGAAGGTAGGTTTGCTTACCTTCAATAACGCCTACGGGCGTTCTATCCACAAACCAAGCCGTGAATATGCAAAGAAAATCAAGATTGACATCGTCGCCGTAGAAGAATTCCCACCCAAAACTGTAGATCTGACGACGGAACTTCTCAGGCTGCAAAAGAAGGGGACCCAGTATGTTGTCATGCAGATGCTCCCTTCGGCAATTATTACCACCTTCAAGAGCGCCGATCGGATCGGATACAACCCGATGTTTTTCGGGACCTGGACCTCAACGGATCCTGATTTCTTCAAACTTGGGAAGGGTATTATCAAGGACAGGCTGTTGATGCAATTTCCCGGCGGCCTGCCTTCCGATGGCGCCCCCGGTATGAAGATCATGACGGACCTGTGGACCAGGTATAAAACCGTTACCAAATTCGACGCCTCATACTGGGAGGGAGTTGTTGTGGCCATGATCATGGAACGGGCCTTTATCAGAGCTCATGAGAAATACGGGGACATAAACAGTGAAACAATCAATAATGCTTTGGAATCTTTCAAAAACGAAGATTTCGGGGGACTCGTTCCGAATGTGACATTCACGAAAACTGATCATGGCGCCTCTTTCAAGGCGAGAATCGTCAAGGTCCAGGAAAATGGGAGCTATGTCCCACTGACGAAGTTTTTCATTCCCGGAAAAGAAAAAATTCAGCTTTTGAAATGAGCAGGCGGACAAGATGAAAGCCTATCGTGGGCAGCCGGCAATCTTTGCGGCAAGACAGGAGAAAGATCGTTACGCCGACCTGGAGATCAGGGATTTATCGCTGAATTTCGGCGGCGTGAAGGCGCTGACCAACATCGATCTGAAGGTGAGAAACGGGGAACTTTATGCCGTGATTGGACCGAACGGGGCCGGCAAGACAAGCCTCATGAATTGCATAACCGGATTCTACAAGCCTAAGAGCGGTCGGATTATCTTTAATGACCGGGACATAACCAGGATGCACGCCCATAACCTGGTCAAAATCGGCATCGGCAGAACCTTTCAGAATATAGAACTTTTCCCCGGGATGACTGTCCTTGCCAACATGCTCCTTGCCCGTCATCTGTACTGTCGCTACACCTTTCCCGGAGCAGGTCTCTTTCTGCCTTCCGTTCGCCGGGAGGAAGTCCGCCATCGCATGCTGATCGAAGAGCTGATTGATTTTCTTGAGATCCAGGCAATAAGAAATAAAAATGTGGCCTCCTTACCCTACGGGTTGATGAAAAGAGTGGAACTGGGAAGGGCGCTGGCTCTTGAGCCGCGACTGCTGGTCTTGGATGAACCCTTTGCCGGAATGACCCTGGAAGAAAAGGAAGACATGGTTCGTTTTATCACGGAAATCAATGAAGTGTGGGGACAGACTATCGTCCTTGTTGAGCATGACATGGCCATTGTCATGAGCATTTCCCATCGTATCGCCGTCCTGAATTTCGGAGAAATGATCGCCGAGGGCACGGCGGATGAGATCGGCCGGCACCCGGAAGTTATCCGGGCGTATCTGGGATGAAGATCGACGGCTTCGTAAAAAGTCCGGATGCCGCGTTGCGCTGCATCCTTCGTCACTGCGGCGTACGACAAGTACGCCTCATGACTCAGGCTTTGCGCGCCTTGCCTACGAATCTTTTTACGAAGCCGTCGATTATTGATAATTTTATGAGTTTTGGGGTCCATCAATATTATGATTGAGCAAAAAAATGGGACCATTGACCATCGGATGTTCACTTTGCCCCAGTTGCTTGCAAAACAGGCGGGAATATTGGGAAAAGACTTCACGGCCATCAGGGAAAAGGCCTACGGTATCTGGCATACATTCAATTGGGAAGAATATCTTCGTTATGTGCGAATTACCGCCATGGGTCTTTCCGCTCTTGGTCTGCGACGAGGAGATAACGTTATCCTGGTTCTGAACAACCACCCCGAATGGCTATTCACGGAAATCGGTGTCCAGGCCCTGGGGGCCGTTACGATGAACGTCTTTACATCCGCAACTCCTGAGGAGCTGCAATCTTCTATCCAGAGGACACAGGCAGCCATGGTGATTGCCCAGGACCAGGAGCAAGTAGATAAACTGCTTGAAATTCAGAGCAATATTTCTCATGTGCGCCGGGTTATTTATATCGATCCCACGGGCATGCGTTCCTACCGGGACATAACATGGTTGCAGGCTTATACGGATTTACTTCAGGCGGGGGAGGAACTGAACAGCATTTCGCCTGGTCTCTTTGAACAGGAGTTGAATAAAGGAAAGTCAAAAGACATTGCACTGATGATCCAGACATCCGGTACAACGGGTATGGCGAAACTGGCCATGCTTTCTCATCGGAGCATGACATCGATCGGGAAGCAGTGGACACAGGCTATATCCCTGGAGCCTGGAGAAAATTGGCTTTCCATGTCACCTTCGGCATGGATCGTGGACCAGATGTGGGGGTTCGGCGTTTCACTCTATAGCGGGATGACCATGAATTTTCCCGAGACACCCGAAACGGTTACCGAAGATTTTCGTGAGATCGGCCCTTCGGTGATTATCACGGCCTCCCGATTCTGGGAGGATTTGGCGTCAAAAATTCGCGTCAAGATGGCCGACGCCGGATGGATTAAACGACGGTTATTCCATTGGGCCGAAAAAACAGGTCGCACAGTGATCGCAAAACAATCCGCAGGAGAAGAGGCGGCATGGCATCAGAAAATCTTACATTGCTTCGCCGCATGGTTTGTTTACCAACCCCTCCTCGACCGGATCGGCTGCTCACGCTTCCGCAATGCATACACGGGCGGGCATCCCATCAGCCCCGACGTTATCCGATTTTTTCAGGCTATCGGGTTGAACCTCAAACAGTGTTATGGTCTCACCGAGGCGGGAGGCATCTTTCAGGTGCAACCGGATAATCAAGTCAAACCGGAAACGGTGGGAAAACCCCTACCCGGTGTTGAAATCATGCTCGATGCGGATCAGGAAGTAATGGTGAAGAGCGATTCCCTGTTTTCAGGTTATTACCGTGATTTTCAGACAACGGAGAATGCCTTCCACAACGGCTGGCTGAAGACAGGCGACGCCGGTTATATAGATCAGGATGGACATCTCATAATTATCGGGCGCAAGGAAGACATCATCAAGAATAAGAACGGCCAGGCGTTTTCTCCGGATTTCATCGAAACTCGTCTGAAATTCAGCCCCTACATAAAGGAGGCCGTAACTTTTGGAGAATCGAGGCCCTTCATTACGGCTATGGTGAATATCGATATGGAAAACGTTGGCAATTGGGCGGAGGAAAGACTCATCCCTTTTACAACCTACATGGATCTATCACAGCAAGGAGCTGTGGAAGACCTCATCGGCAATGAAATACGGGAAATTAACAAGCAATTGCCCGATATCATGAAAATCAGGAAATTCCTGCTCCTATATAAGCTCTTGGACGCAGATGATGAAGAACTGACACGGACCGGCAAGGTCCGAAGACGTTTCATCTATGGGCTTTATCTCCAACTGATCGAGTCCATGTACCGTGATGTCAGCCAGGTAGAAACAAAAGGGAAGATCCGTTACCGTGACGGCAGGGTAGGGGAGATAACGACAAAAGTCAACATATTAAGAATCTAAGCCCATCCCAACCCTTCCCCCGAAGGGTTGGGAGATTAATGAAACTGTATATGCGTATCCGTCCTTCAAGGTGGAAGGAGATTAGAGGAGAAAAATGGATTTTTTCATACAACTGGTGGTCAATGGTCTGAGTGTAGGTTTCATTTATGGCATTTCCGCCATGGGTTTTGTCATGATCTTCAAATCGTCGAGCGTTCTCAATTTTGCCCATGGAGAATTGCTGGCCATGGGAGCCTACATTTTTCTCGTCCTCGTGACCTGGGCGGAACTGCCGGTCTACGCAGCCTTCCTCTTGACAATGGCAGCCTGTTTTTCCCTCGGATTCATTGTGGAGCGCCTCTTTTTGCGGCCTTTGATTGGCGAACCCCTGATTTTTGTCATCATGCTTACCGTCGGTCTGGCTGCGATGTTCAAGGGTTTGATCCTCCTGATCTGGGGAGGTAATCTCCACACCTTTCCCGATTTTCTCCCTACCTGGTTGAGTCTGAGTTGGGGAAGCGTCTCGGTACAACCGGTTTATACGCTGGCCCTGGTCGTCGGTACGACCTTTCTTGTTCTATTTGGGCTTTTCTTCAAATTCTCCTCCCAGGGGATTTATATGCGTTCCGTCGCCGATAATCAACGGGCAGCCCTCTCTCTCGGCGTCAATGTCAAGAAGGTATTTGCCCTTTCCTGGGCAATTGCGGCGTTAGTTGCCGGCATGAGCGGCATTATCCTCGGCATAATCAATGGAGTCAATGTCCATGATTTGAGCGCCATCGGTTTGAAGGTATTTCCGGTTGTCATTCTCGGGGGTCTCGACAGCATCGGCGGCGCCATTATTGGAGGGCTAATCATCGGCCTTTTAGAGACTCTAACCGGTGGTTACATATCGCCGTCCCTGCGGGATGTCGTGCCCTACATCGTGCTCGTGTTCATTCTTATGGTGAAACCCTACGGCCTCTTCGGCCAGGTCGAAATAGAAAGGGTCTGATATGAAGAAAAGGGTTTTCCATCCCTGCGGCAATTTTCATGAAAACTATGCTGATCAATTGAAGATCTTTGAAACCGATTATGGCCGGTTCTTTGCCGCTGTGGGGCTCATCGTTCTTTTTGGTCTGGCACCATTTATCAGCAGCCCATATTTTTTATATATCCTCAATTCTATTGGTATTGCCGCCATCGCCGCGATCGGTCTCAATATTCTCATCGGTTACACCGGACAGATATCCCTGGGCCACGGCGCATTTTTTGGCGTCGGCGCATATGCCGCCGCATTTCTGGCTGTCCAGTGGGATATTCCCTTTCTTCTCAGCGTCCCTGCTGCCGGACTGATCACCGCGTTGGTGGGATTGATCTTCGGACTCCCTTCCAGCCGATTGAAGGGACTTTACCTGACCATAGCCACCTTGGCCGGTCAATTCATTATTGAGTATGTTCTGGTCCATTGGGAAGATGTGACCCAGGGAACCATGGGTATAACCCTGCCCAAGGCAAATGTTTTCGGATTAGAGATCAGCGGCGACATTCCCTTCTTTTATGTGATCTTCCTGGCCTTGCTGGTCATGCTGTGGTTGGCCGTTAATCTCGTACGGACAAAATATGGGAGGGCTTTCATAGCCATCAGGGACAACGACCGTGCCGCCGAGGGAATGGGCATTCCCATTTTCCCGTACAAGCTCCTCGCTTTTGCGATCAGTTCCTTCTATGCCGGAGTGGCCGGGGCAATCTGGGCCTACTACACCGTAAGCATTACTACGGAACCTTTCAATCTTGGCCTGTCCGTGGAGTACATTGCCATGGTCATCATCGGCGGCATGGGCAACATGTCCGGGGCGATCTTCGGCGCCATATTTATAACCGGCCTCAATGAGCTGCTCCGCTGGGCCATAGACCTGATGATGAATATGGGGATGGTTACGCAAACAGGGTTGAATCTGGCGCCTCTGCGGGAGTTTATATTCGGGTTGGCTATCGTCCTCTTTATACTTTTCGAGCCCCGGGGAATTGCCGAGGTATGGCGGATAATACGCTCCAGTTTTCGGCTCTGGCCATTTTCTTACTGAGGGAGGAAGTGCGGTGCTTTTAGAAGTCAACAATATTTCTGTCGTCTATTCTGATGTCATCCAGGTTCTCAAAGGGGTTTCCCTCTCTGTTGAAAAAGGTAAAATCATCTCACTTTTGGGGAGTAACGGTTCGGGCAAGACATCGACCCTGAAGGCTATTTCCGGGCTCCTGAAACCGGAAAACGGCAAAGTGACAGACGGGGAAATCATCTTTAATGAGAAACCCATCCATAACCAATCCCCGGAAGTTATCACCCGTATGGGGATCATTCAGGTGTTAGAGGGACGCCAGCCCTTCAAATATTTGACTATCGAAGAGAATCTGCGTGTCGGAACTGCCATACGATCAACCAAACCATACAAAGAGGATCTCGACATGGTCTACCATTATTTTCCGGCGCTCCTGTCCCGCCGTCGAGCCAGGGCTGGCTACTGCAGCGGCGGGGAACTGCAGATGCTGGTCATTGGTCGCGCCCTTATGGCAAAGCCGGAGCTCCTCCTCCTTGACGAACCCTCCCTTGGTCTTGCCCCGCTCATTGTGCGAGAGATCTTCGGCATTATTAAAAAAATCAACGAAGAGCAAGGCGCAACTATTGTACTGGTTGAACAAAATGCCAACATGGCCCTGCAGATCGCCCATTATGGCTATGTCATGGAGAACGGGAAAATCGTCATGGAGGGCAAGGCGGAAGAGCTGATTGAAAATCCCGATATCAAGGAATTTTATCTTGGTATGGCAGCCTCGGGAGATATGCGGGCATATCGCGACGTGAAGTCCTATCGCAGACGGAAACGCTGGTTGTGATTCCGTTATACATCGAAGCGCTATCTTCGTTGGCTTCGTCATCGGCTCCTCGACGTATTTCTACATACGCCTGCGTCGCCTCTCCCTTGCCGCCTTGATTTCATCATTGATGTATAACGGAATAACGGGAGTCAGACCGCAGGAACCGACATATCTTTCATCTTGAGTTGTATCTCGTTTACGCCGTTCCAGTAATTGAACTGAGGGGTGAATGCGATATCTGATGTTGTTCCCGAGGTTAATTGCTTAATGAAATGACCTTTGCTGAACCATATGCCATTGCAGGATACCCCGTCGCCGTTCAATCGCATCCTCAGATGGTTGTTTCCAACGATGTTTGACGACGTGACATTGACATTGCGAACGCAGAGGACGGGTTCCGGATTGCGGCTGCCAAAGGGGGCAAGCATCGCTATCTGGGCAAGGAGATCGTGATTGACGTCATGGAGTTGACATTGGGCGTCGATGGTCGTTTGCGAAATCATGTTTGCGGGTTGAATATTTTCGCTGATCACCCCTTCGAGGAGAAGCTTGAATTCCTCGATATCTTCCTCTCGGATGGAAATACCTGCGGCATACTGATGACCACCGTAGGAGAGAAGCAGTGATTCGCACTTTTTCAGCCCCTGGTAGATATTAAAATCGGCAATGCTTCGTCCTGAACCCTTGCCGATGCCATTTCTGAGACTGATAAGAATGGTTGGACGATAAAAGCGATCCACAACGCGGGATGCTACTATCCCGATGACCCCGGGGTGCCAGTTCGCCGAAGCGAAGACCAGGGATGATTTCTTATGGGGATCTGTTGTTTTTGAGATCTCCTCAAGTATTTCCTGCAGGATGGTTTTTTCAATGGCCTGGCGTTTGCGATTGTATCCGTCCAAAACCCTTGCGATATCCCTGGACTCAGCAAGATCATCAGAGAGAAGCAGCTTTACCGCCTCTGTCGGTGAACCAACCCGACCGGCTGCATTGATGCGTGGGATAAGGCAAAAGGACGCTTTATTTGTATCAATGACCTGGGTTTCGATGCCGCATATTTCTTTAAGGGCCTTCAGACCGACTCGTTTGTCCTCTGTGATCAAGTCCAGTCCGATTTTAGTAAAGATCCGGTTCTCGTCGACAAGGGGAGAAATGTCTCCGATTGTCCCCAAAGCGACAAGGTCCAGATAGTTTTTCAGATTGGGGTACGTCTTGTTGTTCCAGAAGCCTTCCTGGCGGAGTTTTCCTCTCAGGCTGATCAGAAAATTAAAAGCTATGCCCACGCCGGCAAGATTCTTGAATGGAAAAGGGCAGTCGGGGCGATGAGGATCGATGACAGCGACAGCCTGCGGGATTGTTTCAGGAACTTCGTGATGATCAAGTATGATCGTATCAATTCCCAATGATGACGCATAGGCGACGCACTCCACATCCGAGACGCCGCAATCAACGGTAATAATCAGATCTACGCCCCGGCTTTTTAAAAGATCAATGGCACCACGGTTCAGTCCGTAGCCTTCTCCAATGCGATCAGGAATATAAAAATCGGTTTCTGGAAGGAGTACACGAAAAAATTTAAGCATTACGGCGATTGATGTTATCCCATCTGCATCGTAATCTCCGAATACTACAATCTTTTCTTTTTTGTGAATCGCCGTAATTACTCGATGAACGGCTTTTTCCATGTCCTTCATGAGAAAGGGGTTGTGGAGATCGTTCAAGGAAGGGAAAAGGTATTTTTTGGCATCTGAGAGATTGACGATATTCCTGCTCATGAGAATCTTTGATATCACAGGCAGGATGCCAAACTCATTCGATAATTGCTCAGTGATGTCTTCTTGTTCTAGGGAGAACCTCCACTGTGTAACAGGCAGACAATCGATATTTTTCAATTCTTTACGCACTTCTTCCTTTTGTTTTAGGGATGTATCATAGTCATATCAGGTATAATAATGTCAAGGAGGAATTTTGATCTTTGTCCCATGGCGTACTTTCTATTTGACATCTCAATTGGTATCCGATAGCTGTCACGATGTGTCAGTTGTTCAACAAATATCTTACATATTTGTTTCCAACCTACACTGTTTATCACATCAGAGGAGCGCCAGATGAAAGATCCGTCCAGAATAAATCAAGAGCTGCTCACAGAGAATGCCCTATTGAAGGAGCGGATCAAAGTACTGGGAAAATCGGAAGCAGGCAGCAAGTGGGCGGAGGTGGCATTCAGGGAGAGCGAAGACAGATTCCGAATGCTTGCAGAGAATGCGAGAGATACCATCTGGACGATGGATATGAACCTCCAATACACCTATATGAGCCCCTATGTTAAACAGATTCTCGATTATACCCCGGAAGAGTACATGGCAATCCCATTGAATGAAGCGCTGAGGCCATCTTCCCTGGAACTGTGCATGCAAGTACTTGCGGAAGAATTGGAAATCGAAAGAAGGGACGATAAAGATCGCATGCGGTCAAGGACCGTTGAGGTTGAGCACATCGGTAGAAATGGGAAGATAGTCCCGGCTGAAATAAAGATGACATTCATGCATGACAAATCTGGCCAACCGACTGGAATTCTCGGATATACCAGGGATATTACCGAGCGCAAACGAGCGGAAAAGGTGCTGCATGAGCATGAAAACAGACTATCGAGTATTTTTCGGGCTGCTCCGGTCGGCATCGGGATGGTAATTAACAGGGTGTTTCGGGAAGCCAATGATAGACTCTGTAGGATGACGGGGTATTCCCGGGAGGAGTTGCTGGGCTACAATTCCCGGATGCTCTATCCAACTCAGGAAGAATACGACTTTGTAGGACATGAAAAGTATCGTCAAATTGGTGAAAAAAATACCGGGTCCGTAGAGACTCGCTGGGAGAGAAAAGACGGGACAGTCATTGATATTGTCCTAAGTTCGACACCCCTTGATCCAGATGATCTTACTAAAGGGGTAACCTTTACAGCTCTGGACATAACGGCTCGCAAACAGGCGGAGGAGCATAAGCGAAGCCTGGAAGAACGGTTGCGGCATGCGGACAAGATGGAGGCAATCGGCACGTTGGCCGGCGGTATTGCCCACGATTTCAACAATCTGCTTATGGGGATTCAGGGGTATGCTTCCCTGACGTTAATGGACCTTGATCCAACCCATCCCCATTATGAACGGCTAAAGCGGATAGAGGAACAGGTGCAAAGCGGAGCGGATTTAACTAAGCAATTATTGGGATTCGCCCGTGGGGGAAGATATGAGGTCAAACCTGCCGATATGAACGACATCATAAAAAGGAGCTCCTCCATGTTCGGGAGAACCAAAAAAGAGATCTCCATTAATCGGCAATACGGAAACCATCTATGGACAGTGGAGGTGGATCGGGGACAGATGGAGCAGGTATTCATGAATCTGTATGTGAATGCCTGGCAGGCCATGCCGGGAGGCGGGGAGATATATTTGGAAACGGAGAATATCCTTTTGAATGATGATCAAGCTGTTCCCTATGACATGAGTCCAGGGAAATATGTGAAAATATCCGTTACTGATAACGGTATGGGGATGGACGAGAATACAAAGGAGCGGATCTTTGATCCCTTTTTTACTACGAAAGGTATGGGAAGGGGAACGGGCCTGGGGCTGGCGACTGTATATGGAATCATCAAGGGCCACAAGGGCATGATCAATGTGGAAAGTGAGCCCGGTCAGGGGACGACATTCCATATCTATCTTCCCGCTTCGGAGAAGAATGTAGTGAGTGAAAATACGGAGACCGGGACCGTTGTAATGGGCACAGGAACAATTTTGTTGGTGGATGATGAAACGATTGTGCTGGAGGTAAGCAAAGAAATGCTCGAATTTCTGGGGTACCGTGTCTATGCGACCGGAAGTGGTCAGGAGGCGATCGCCGTTTATATGGAGAAGCAGCGGGAGATTGACCTAGTGATACTGGACATGGTCATGCCGGGGATTTCTGGTAGTGAGACTTTCGACCGTCTCCGGGGGATCAATTCCGGGATCAAGGTTCTTCTTTCCAGTGGATACACCATCAATGGAAAAGCCCAAACAATCATGAATCGCGGTTGCAATGGGTTCCTCCAGAAGCCTTTTCAGTTTCCCGAACTATCAAGAAAGGTCAGGGAGGTGTTGGACTCAAAGAGCAGAGCGATATCACAGAGGAGAAAACCCTGACGTGAATTAGATAAAATAAACGTAAGTGGACCATGAATGTTGATAAGGAGGAAGCAATGGCGATGTTGACAGGAGGACAGCTTGTAGCTAAGGCTTTGAAACAAGAGGGTGTGGAAGCCCTATTTACTCTCGCCGGTGGTCACATCATGGATATTTACAGCGGTTGCATTGATGAGGGTATCCGCATCATCGATGTGAGGCATGAACAGACGACAGTACATGCAGCCGAAGCATGGACGAGATTGACGGGGATTACCGGTGTAGCTGCCGTTACGGCAGGACCCGGGGTTACCGATGCCGTTACGGGCGTCGCCAATGCCTTTCGCAATCAGGTTCCCATCGTCGTCATCGGGGGACAAGCGCCACGAAAACAGTTCCGCATGGGGGCGTTGCAGGAACTCGATCATGTGTCCATCATGAAGCCGCTGACCAAACAGTCTTTTACAATCTACGACACGGAGCGCATTCCGGAGTTATTGGGGAGCGCTTTCCGGGAGGCCAACAGCGGCAGGCCGGGACCTGTTTTTGTGGAGATACCCGCGGACATTCTGGATGCGGAGGTTGGAGAAGAGCAGGTGTATTTTCCTGTACAGTATCGTTCAAAATCACGTCTCTTCGGAGATCCAGATGCGATCCAAAGAGCAGCGGATCTCCTGGACAAGGCGAAACGTCCCGTGATCCTTGCAGGTTCACAAATATGGAATTGCCGCGCCATGTCAGAGCTTGTCCAATGTGTCGAACGGGGCCAGATCCCTGTTTATCTCAACGGATCTGCCAGAGGTTGCCTTCCCAACGGTTTTCCATTATTCATGAGCCGTTCTCGTCGCTATGCCCTTTCCGTGGCTGACGTGGTCATGGTGATCGGCACACCCTTCGATTTTCGACTTGGTTATGGTCAGCGTGTCTCCCGTGAAGCCAAAGTGATCCAGATCGATTTGGACAGCAGCGAGATCGGACATAATCGCGATGTCGATGTCGGAATTGCCGGCCATGCAGGAGCGATCCTCGGTCAGATTACGGCAGCTCTATCTCTGTCTCTGCGCGAAAGCTGGATTAAGACATTGCAGAAAATGGAGATAGAACTGAGCGATAAGGATCATAAGTTTCTCTATTCCGAAGCCGTGCCTATTCATCCGTTGCGCCTTGCCCGGGAGATTCAGGAGTTTATGTCGGAAGATGCAATATTGATCGCTGATGGAGGGGACGTTGTAACAATGGCTGCCAGCGTCATTCTTCCCCGAAGACCGGGAAGCTGGCTTGATCCTGGACCGCTGGGAACCCTCGGCGTCGGTACGCCCTTTGCGGTAGCCGCCAAAGCGGCCTGTCCCGATCGTGAAGTTGTCATCCTTTTCGGAGATGGCGCCTTCGGTCTTACGGGTTTTGACTATGATACCCTGATTCGCTTCGGGATGCCCGTTATCGGCATTGTGGGAAACAATTCCGCATGGAACCAGGTGCGCTATGGTCAGGTACAAAAGTACGGTGCGGAAAAGGGAGATGTCGCCAATGTTCTCACTCCCTTGCGTTATGACCGCATAGTGGAGGCTATGGGGGGCCACGGTGAATACATCACGGAACCGTCCGAAATAAGACCAGCCCTTGAGCGGGCCCGGAGTTCGGGAAAGGCTTCTCTGGTCAATGTCATGGTAAACCGCGATGTCTTCAGCTCCGGAACGGTTAACCAGACCATGTACAAATAGGATTGGAACGAAAATACGGAAGGATCACATGACCATATATTTGAAGTTATCCAGAAAAGACCTCGTGTGGCTGCAATTTTTATTGGAGGGATACGAAAGGCTGTCATCCATCTCCACCATCGATCCCAGAGAGGCCATTGTCCGGATTATGATCATGCCTGATTTTCAAGACGATTTTCAGATAATCCTTTCGGAACTAAAAAATTCTGTTGATTTCCGGATCATCCAGTCATACAAGGAAGCAACATTTTAGGAGGCCTTATGAAACGCTTGCATCGCTTATTTATCCTTCTTCTCTTAATCCCTTTTGTTATGGGTATGAGTTCTCTCGGGGGAGATTCGCCCGATAGGATTCCTATCCCGGCGAAAAAATTTATAGGGTCCTTTGTCGATCAGACCGACGTCATAACGGAAGCTAAGGAAATCAGCATTGACGGCGGAACCTTCCTGGAGGGTAAAAAGGGAGAGGGGACCTTTACGGTAGCCTTTGAGAACGTACAACATATTAATTTTATCCTCCGTGATGACAGGTTGGTTGCCATGGTGAAGCTGCGGGATGGAAACAATGTGGAGCTTGGGGTCAACAAAAAGGCCAAGGCCTACGGAAAGACAAAATTCGGCACCTTCCAGATAAAGCTGCTCGATATTAAAAGAATGACAATCATCGGTCTGGCAAAATAATCATTTTGAGAGACACTCCCACATGCTGATGATGACCCACACCTGGCTCCTCATGAATTATCCGGGGGGCGGGGAACTTGTCAGGAATCATCCTGATCTCCTGATTTACAATATATGCCCTGATCTCCTGCCGATTCATAAAAATATCACAGCCGAGGCCACCCACGGTATTACCCGTCGCTGTGCGCTGCCAGTGAATTACCGGAAAAACGCCTTCGTCCATTTTCATCTGATGGTTGATGATATCTCCCATTATGGGTCGATTACCAGCCAACCCGTCATGGAATTCAATCCCGATTCTCACGGCTATACCTATCTCAAGGGAAAACCCCTCGTGCAACCGCTTCTTGATATCTACGATAAGCTGGGAACCCCGATTTCTTATGCCGATGCCGCTTACCGGTCTCACATGATTATCGAGATGACATTTGACCTTGCCCTGCACCTGGATCGGCTTGTCGAGGGTGAAAAACTTCTCACCCTCCTCAACGACGCCATGAATTACACAGTTAGAGAAAAATTCTCCGAATTCAGTGATAATATCGCTTGGTTGTACGGAATGCCGGTGCAGAATGTCGAAGAGGCACTTAGGGAAGGGGCGGCGGTTTATACATTGAACCGGATCAGACGTTTCATGACCCTGGAAGGGCGAATCCAGCTGTTTGCGAACAAATATGGCATTCCCCGGGATGAGGTGAACGCCATCGCCGCGCTTACCGACATCATGAACCATGGAATGGAATTGGTGAATAATTACGGGGACTTTATGGCGCCTACCCTCGCGGCCATCCGGAGGGTAGGATTCAATCCTGATTTATAATTAAACCGCTTTGCGCACGGAGCCGGACCGGAGGCAACGCGTACAAATCTTCACTCTCTTGACGGCGCCGCTTTTCTCGTCGATAGCGCGGATCTTCTGTAGATTCGGTCGCCAGACCCTTTTGGTCTTGTTATTGGCATGGCTTACGCTATTACCGCTGACGGGCTTCTTCCCGCATACCTCGCACATTCTGGACATATCCCTCACTCCTTAAATAGTAGTGGCGTGGTTGCTACAATAATAGACGGAAATATGCAAGCAAATTTTGACGTTTTCGCATAAACTCATCCCCAGCCCTCTCCTTGAAGGAGACGGCTAAAATTACGCTTTGCGAGTTCTTCAATTTTGATGTCTTTAGCCTTAATTCAATCATTTTTCATGGACATCGGCTGACCAGTGGATTCTATGACCCGCATCCAGATATTCCCCGACGGATCGACCTGTTTACCCGACATGACCACCTGCAAGGGTAGATGGACATATTCACCCCGAAAGCGACCGACCAGCATGCCCGTCTTACCGGCCATGCCGGCATGGGCGGCGTATTGCCCTAAGGCCCCACAGTAAATACTGTCACTGGCGGTTGCCGGAACGCTGCGGATTGTATAGCTGGGATCTATATATTTCAGATTGACTTCCAGACCACAGTTCTTGAAATATTCTTCTATGATTCCTCTTAGATAGACGCCAATATCACGCAGTCTCAGGTTTCCCGAGGCGTCCGTCTCGATCTTGCCTTCTTCCTGGCAGAAAAATTCCTGTCCCGCCCCTTCCGCAGCAAGTATAACACAGTGTTTACGATGTCGCAGGCGCTTCTCCAGGGCTTTCAGGAAACCCTTCTCGCCATACAGATCGAAAGACACCTCAGGAATCAGTACAAAATTGGCGTCGTTCTGTGCCAAGGCGGCGTGAACGGCGATATGCCCTGATTGACGACCCATCAGCTTGACCAGACCGATGCCCATAGGCGAGCCCTTAGCCTCCACATGGGCGCATTCAATGGCATGAACTGCCTCGGATATGGCGGTGTCAAAGCCGAAGGTCTTGTCAACAAGATTAAGGTCGTTGTCGATGGTTTTGGGAATGCCGATCACACTGATTTCAAGCTTACGCTTTGATATTTCTTCCGTAATAAGCTCCGTAGCCCGCATGGTTCCGTCACCACCGATGCAGAAAAATATATCCACATTCATCCTCTTAAGGACATTGACCATCTCCTTGATGTCCTGTTTTCCCCGGGATGAAGATAGGATGCTTCCCCCAACTGCATGGATATCCTTGACCACTTCCGTCGTCAGATCCATCATGTCATGGCCGTATCTGGGGATCAAACCCTGAAAGCCATACTTGATCCCGACAATATTACTTACCCCGTAGCGGTGCGACAGTTCCATGACAATAGCGCGTATAACGTCGTTTATTCCGGGACATAGACCGCCACAGGTTACAATGGCCACCTTCGTTTTCGGCGGGTCGTAGTAGATCATTTCTCTTGGCCCCGCAACCTCAATGGCCGCAGGCGGTCCTTCGTCCCAACAATGTTCCGAAATTGAACTTAAATCATGATCGTAGAGAATGCGCCTGATGTCGGGGGTAAAGTAGCTGACAGTAATTGGCGAGGGAATGGTCGCCTCTCCCAGGGACTGGATATTAAAATTCAGCTTGTTTGGCACCATAGGATGATTCCTCCTTGAGATAAACCTTCCGTCCTTTTACTTCCAGCCTGCCCTCGGCGTACCACTGAAGGGCATGAGGAAAGATCTTGTGTTCCTCTTTCAGGATTCGCTGTGCCAGGCTGACCTCGTCATCGTCATCATAAACGGGAACCACGGACTGAACGATGATCGGGCCTGTATCCACGCCGTCATCGGCAAAATGGACCGTACAACCGGAAAAGCGAACGCCATACTCCACAGCCTTCCTTTGCACATGCAATCCGGGAAAAGCGGGGAGGAGAGATGGATGGATATTCATGATCCGCATGGGAAAGGAAGACAAAAAGCGGGAGGTCAGAATTCTCATGAAACCGGCCATGACCACCAGTTCGACACCCCGAGAGTGAAGAACTTCTATCATCTGCTGATCGAAGGCATCCCGCAAAGGATGATCTATATGGTTGATGACCACAAAGGGAATGTCGTGCCGCCGGCATCTTTCCAGTGCATAGGCCTCCGGGCTGTTGCTGATGACCACCTTTATGACGGCGTCAAGTCTGCCGCTCTCAATATGATCAATAATCGACTGGAGGTTGGAGCCGCTGCCGGAAACGAGAATGCCGATAGGGAGTTTTTTCTTCATGTCATTGAAAATATAACGGGAGGTTCCTCAGGATCGCGCTTTTCGATATGACCGATGCAATATGACTTTTCACCAAGTTTTTCGAGTCTATCCATTATTTCGGCAACATCCTTTGCAGAGACGATCATCATCATGCCGACGCCCATATTGAAGACACGGAGCATCTCGATTTCTTCCACATTACCCAACTCCTTCAGGAGGCTAAAAATGGGTGGTATGGGCCAACTGTCTCTGTAAATCACAGCCTTGCAGGGAACGGGCACAATGCGGGGGATGTTATCTAAAAAACCGCCGCCCGTAATATGAACCAGCCCCTTGATATGAAAATGCTTGATGAGATTGAGGAGGGGTTTGACATAGATACGGGTTGGCTTCAGCATTTCATCTCCGATGGAACATTCAAGATCCGCAGGATGTGCTTTGATGTCAAGAGCAGCCATCTCGAAAACAATCTTCCTGGCCAGGGAATAGCCGTTACTGTGCAGGCCATTGGAGGCTATCCCGATGATACGGTCCCCAACCCGGATTTCTGATCCATCGATCATGCGGTCGGCATTTACGACGCCGACAGAGAAACCGGCCAGATCATACTCATCGTTGCTATAAAAACCGGGCATCTCCGCAGTTTCACCGCCCATCAGGGCGCAGCCGGCATCCAGGCATCCCTTGACAATGCCGGTTATGATCTGGATACTTGTATCCATGCGGATTTTTCCCGTTGCCAAATAGTCGAGGAAAAAAAGGGGCTCCGCACCCTGAACGATAACGTCATTGACGCACATCGCCACCAGATCGATGCCAATCGTATCATGGCGATCCAGCATCTGGGCGATCTTGAGCTTGGTTCCTACGCCGTCTGTTGAAGAAACAAGGACAGGGTCCGGGTTCTTTTTCAAGTCGAGATGGAAAAGCCCGCCGAAGCCGCCGATGCTGCTCATGACCTCTTTCCGGGCCGTCGTTTTTACAAGGGGTTTGATCTTTTCGACAAATAGGTTGGCCTGGTCAATGTTCACACCGGCCTGTTGATATGATGCACTCATCGTTTAATCCTTTATCGGGTACAAGATAATATTGAATTTGGAAGACGTGCTCCTGTGGTAGGAGGTAGTAATCTTTTAACTCAATCCTCCGGGAAAGTCAATTATTCCCTATAACGGGCAATTTATTTTGACAAAATCGGTAGTCTATTATAAACACCAGCGAAAAATATTCAGGAAACCTTTTCATGGAGAAAATCTCACTGGGACTAATCGGATTCGGTACCATCGGTGCGGGGGTTGTGAAACTGCTGCAGGAAAGTGGCGACCTGATTGAAAAGCGGCTTGGCGCCAGGCTTGTCTTAAAAAAAATCGCCGATCTCGATATTACAACTCCCCGGGTTGTGGCGGTAGCGCCCGATATACTGACTACGAAAGCCGCTGATGTTCTTGATGATCCGGATATCCAAGTCGTAATTGAACTCATGGGGGGCTATGAGCCGGCGCGGACCTTCATTATGGAGGCGATGGGCAGGAAAAAGCACATCGTGACGGCCAACAAGGCCCTTCTGGCGACATATGGCAACGAAATATTCGAGGCCGCCAACCGGGAAAAGGTGGATATCCGTTTTGAGGCCAGTGTTGGCGGGACAATCCCCATTATCAAGACCCTCAAGGAATCGCTGGTAGGCAACCGGATCAAGTCGCTGATGGCAATTATGAACGGCACATCGAACTACATACTGTCGAATATGACGGATGAGGGAAAAGCCTTTGCCGATGTTCTCAAGGAGGCGCAGATCCTTGGCTTTGCCGAGGCGGATCCGACTTTCGATGTCGAAGGGATCGATACTGCCCATAAGCTGGCTATTATCCTTTCGCTTGCCTACGGAAAACGGGTAGATATCGAGACGATTTACCGGGAAGGAATCTCCAGGATAAGCCAGCAGGATATAGAATTTGCCAGGGAGTTCGGCTACCGCATAAAACTTTTGGCCCTTGCCTTTGAACGGGGTGACCTTGTGGAGGCGCGTATTCATCCGACGATGATCCCCTTCGACCACATTCTGGCCAATGTAAACAGTAACTTCAACGCCTTTCATATCATCGGCAGCGCTTCCGGCTCGGTATTCCTCTATGGACAGGGGGCGGGAATGATGCCCACGGCAAGCGCTGTTATCAGCGACATTGTAGACATATCGAGAGAAATTCTTAACGATGTGTCCCGCCTTGTCCCTTATCGCTCGCTCGGAGAAGATATTATTGATGATATCCGATTGGTTCCATTTACCGAGGTTAAAACGAATTATTATTTCCGTTTTATGGCCGCAGACAAGGCTGGTGTCCTCTCTAAAATAGCGGGAATTCTCGGGGAGATGAATATCAGCATTGCCTCGGTGATTCAGAAGGGACGCAAAAAAGAAGGCGCGGTGCCCGTAGTGATGACTACCCACAAAGCCCGGGAACGCGATGTTCAGGAGGCACTTCAAAGGATCGATCAATTGTCCATAGTCCATGAGCCTACCGTTTTCATTCGCATCGAGGATGAGAGACTCTAATGAAATACATTGTATTGCTTGGAGACGGCATGGCCGATTACCCGGTAGATGAATTGGGAGGGAAAACGCCGCTAGAGGCTGCCCGGACGGTTCATATGGATTTCATGGCCAGTAAAGGAACCTTGGGTCTGGTAGATACGATTCCCAAGGGTTTTAAGCCGGGAAGCGACGTTGCCAATCTTACCGTTCTGGGTTACGATCCCGGGAGCTGTTACTCCGGTCGTGGTCCTCTGGAAGCAGCCAACATGGGCATCGTTCTTGGTCCGCAGGATGTCGCCTTCCGCTGCAATCTTATCGCCCTGAATGATGGCGATGACCCGATCATGGACGATTTTACCGCCGGTCATATTACCAGTGCCGAAGCGGCGGCGATCATCCACGACCTCGACCGTGAATTGGGAAATAAGGATTATCAGTTCTTCCCCGGAGTGAGTTACCGCCATCTGTTTGTGTGGCGTAACGGTGAAGAGGCCATGATTACAACGCCACCCCATGACATAACCGGTCAGAATATCAACGGTTATCTGCCTCAGGGGGGAGGGTCGCGCAAAATCAGGTCCCTCATGCAAGATGCCAAGCATGTTCTGGAAATACACCCCGTTAATCTCGAAAGGATAAACCGTGGAAAGAAGCCGGCCAACGCCATCTGGTTATGGGGGCAGGGCAGGGCTCCCCGGATGGACAAACTCACCGATCGCTACCAAATCACCGGCGGTATAATCTCGGCGGTTGATCTCCTCAATGGCATCGGCGTTTATGCTGGCCTCAGACCCATTCATGTGGAAGGGGCAACCGGCTATACGGATACCAATTATGTCGGCAAAGGGCGAATCGCGCTCGCTGCCCTCAAAGAGCTGGATTTTGTGTTTGTTCACGTGGAGGCCCCGGATGAAATGGGTCATGAAGGGAATTTGGCGGGAAAGATCAAAGCCATCGAGGATTTCGATGAAAAGGTCGTCGGCACCGTCCTCCAGGGGATTCATGAGCTGGGAGATGTACGGGTAATGGTTCTTAGCGACCATCCCACCCCGCTGATCAAACGCACCCATACCACCGACCCCAGTCCCTTTGCCATCTACTCTTCCCTACAGGCTGAAAATAGCCGTTCCGGTCTACCTTACGGAGAGACGACGGCAAAGGCTTCGGGATTGATAGTCAGTCCCGGCCACAACCTAATGGGACTATTTATCAAGAAACAATAACTTATCAGGAGTAAGACATGTCAAACAAGGCGACAAAACAGGAACTAACGGAACCGGACAAGATACAAGTACTCCTGGGGCAAATTAGGGACTACGTCCTGACCCACAAACGAAATATTGCCGTTGCAACGACCATCTTATTGGCAGTGTTTATAGTGATAGGAGGGTGGGCCTACTACCGTCAGACGGAAGAAACAAAGGCAATGAATCTCTACAACAAAGCCGCCATGGACGCCATACGGATCAGAATGGCTGGTCAGGATTCGGCCGCCGCCGTCAAGCCCTTGCATGAAGTAATCGAAAAATATCCGTCTACGGAGGCGGCAACTCTGGCGCAGTACCGGATCGGGAATTCCTATCTCAATGCCGGACAAATCGATTCAGCGTTGAAGGCATTTCAAGGTTACCTCAAAGATAAATCGGGAGAAAACGAGTTGACCGTTCTTGTTTACAACGGTCTGGGTAATTGCTATGAGGCGAAAAAAGATTACAAAAATGCCCTGCTGCAATACGAAACGGCCTTGAACGCCAAGGCAGGTAAACCCTTTGCGGGTGATATTCTGGCAAGTCTTGCCAGGACCTATGAAGCCATGAAAGATAATAAAAAAGCTGTCGAATACTACCAGAAATCCATGGATAAAACAAATGATCCGGCGATGAAGCTTATCATCGGAAGAAAAATTGCCATTCTTGGATGATGAACTCGTAAGCCGTCGAAAATTTTGCCATCTTCGACGGCTTCTTAAAAAGATTCGCAAGCAAGGCGCGCAAATCCTGAGGAATGAGGCGTACTTGGCATACGCCGTAGTGACGAAGGATGCAGCGCAACGCAGCATCCGGACTTTTTACGAAGCCGTCTTGGATAGAAAGCAGCAGGGAGCGTATTTATGAAAGTATTGATGTCGGGAAATGAAGCCATCGCCAGAGGCGCTTATGAATGGGGCATACGGTTCGGGGTCGGATATCCCGGAACACCAAGCACTGAAATACTTGAGGAATTTTCCAAATATGACGGCGTATACGCCGAATGGGCACCAAATGAGAAGGTTGCCCTCGAAGTAGGAATCGGAGCCGCAGTGGCGGGAGCCAGAGCCCTTGTCACCATGAAACATGTCGGAGTGAATGTCGCCGCCGATCCCCTGTTTACGGTCAGTTATACGGGTACCAACGGCGCTCTGGTCATCATCACGGCCGATGATCCTTCTCTCCACAGCTCCCAGAATGAACAAGATAACCGCAACTATGCCAAATTCGCCAAGATTCCCATGCTCGAACCTGCAGACAGCCAAGAGGCGAAGGAATTCATAAAAATCGCCTTTGCTCTCAGTGAGAAGTTTGACACCCCCGTTTTCCTGCGCACCACGACCAGGGTATCCCATTCCAAATCAGTAGTGATCATAGAAGATCCTTTGCCCGCGGAAGACAAGACGGAGATTCGCATCACCCCGTCAAAGTATGTCATGGTGCCGGCAATGGCCAGGATCAGGCGTTTGGAAGTTGAAAAGCGGATGCAGGCACTTCGGGAATATGCCGAGACCTTTGGTGAAAACAGGATGGAGATTAACAGTAGCGAGGTGGGAGTCATCACCGCCGGGATGCCTTACAATTATACCAAGGACGTCTTCCCGGAATTCTCCTATCTAAAGCTGGGCCTTGTCCATCCCCTGCCGGAAAGACTCATCCGCGAATTCGCCGCAAAGGTCAAAATACTCTATGTCATTGAAGAACTAGATCCGTTTATCGAGGAGCAGATCCGGGCGATGGGAATTAAAGTAACAGGGAAGGATGTCTTTCCCTTCACCAATGAATTCGATCCCGGGGTAATAGAAACCGCACTCAAAGGTAAACCACCGACCACCGTTAAACTACCCGAGGTTGCGATTCCCCCCCGGCCGCCGAATCTATGCCCCGGCTGTCCTCATCGGGGACTTTTCCATGTCCTGGGAAAGCTTAAGGTTTTTGTGGCAGGGGATATAGGCTGCTATACACTTTCTTTCATGAAACCCCTGGAGGGAATGCACTCATGTATCTGCATGGGGGCCAGTATAGGTATGGCCCACGGCATGAGCAAAGCCTTGAAGGAAAAAGGGAAGGGAAAGGTAGTCGGCGTGATCGGGGATGGGACCTTTCTTCATTCCGGCATAACTCCCCTGCTCAATATGGCTTATAACCAGGGAGAGGCTGTCATCGTCATCTGTGACAATCGGACCACGGCCATGACGGGGATGCAGGAACATCCGGCGACCGGCTACACCCTGCAGGGCGTAAAGGCCAAGGAACTTGACATATCCGCGCTGGCTAAAGTCCTCGGAATTGACAATGTGCGGGTTATCGACCCTTACGATATAAAGAATACAAGAGATGTTATGCGGGAAGAGCTGGCCAGCCCCGGTTCTTCCGTCGTCATTTCCCGCCGTTCCTGTGTCCTCTTCAAGCGACACCAGACTGAAACTCGCAAGCCTCTCCGCATCGACGTAAACAAATGCGTCGGCTGCCGAAACTGCATTGGTTTGGGCTGTCCGCCCATTGCCTGGAGGAAGTTCGCGGATATGCCTGCCGGTCAGGTTATCAAAAATGCCAAGAAACAGGAAGGCAATTCCTTTATAGACGCAGATTTGTGCACCGGCTGTACAATCTGCCAGCAAGTGTGCAAAGTCGGCGCCATTGTGGAGGTGGAATGAATCATGTCTAAAAAAACAATTATACAGAAAATAAACCAGACCGAAGTCAAAAGCGTCCTCATGGCCGGTGTCGGCGGTCAGGGTATCCTGCGGGCCAGTGACATTCTCTGCATGGTAATGATGGAAGCGGGTATGGACGTCAAGAAAAGTGAAGTCCACGGCATGGCCCAACGTGGGGGATGCGTGACCAGTCATGTACGCTATGGCAGCAAAGTCTATTCCCCCATTGAACGCAAAGGGAATGTAGATATTCTCCTGGCCTTTGAAAAACTCGAGTCTCTGCGCTATCTGGATTACCTCAAACCGGACGGCAGAATTATCATCAATGAACTTGAGCTTTATCCTCCGTCGGTCAATCTTGGGGATATGACCTATCCGGGGCATGCCATCGATCTCGTCAAGGAATCATTTAAAACGGTAAAAGTTGTGAAAGCACATGAAATTGCTCGTGAGGCAGGCAATCTACGGGCAGAAAACACCGCCCTTCTCGGCGTCCTGTCGCAATGGCTGGAACTTGAAATAACGTTGTGGGAAAAAATACTATGGGAGGTCTTTCCGAAGAAAGTTGTCGATGCCAACTTGAAGGCTTTTCATTTGGGAAGGGCTGCTTAAAAGAAAATTGACTTTGTGCAAAGCTTTCGATTAGCCCTCTGCGCAGTTATTACGTGCAATTTTGGTAGTCATAGTTGTGTTTTTCTCTCGTTGGTCAATTCGGTAAATGCTTCCGAGGTCCTGCTTGGAAAGCGATTTCATGGCCGAGGCGACACCGGTCATCTCACCGTAATGATCAAAAGTCCGGAGGTGACTACCTGTGATGCCAATCGAGATGCTGATAATAGGAAAAAAGCGCTTCTCACCATGGCGATCCTTTGAAAAAATAATCCCCTTTTCTCTGTCATCCTCATCATAAAAGGTGGGAATGATCTGATCGAAGGCGCGAATTATATGTTCGGAGGTCTCGACAATCAACTGGGGCGCCATGATGAAAACATAATCGTCACCGCCGATATGGCCTACAAAATTGTTTTTGCTTTGTTTTTCATTAACCAGATTAAGAATAAGCCGTCCTGTGACCTTTATCACTTCATCCCCACGAGAAAATCCATACTTGTCATTATAAGGTTTGAAATAATCAAGATCCGCATAGGCCAGGGCAAAGATTTCCTTTCCATCGAGGCGTTCCTGGATTTGCCGGTTGATGGCATTATTGCCGGGAAGTCTGGTCAGGGGGTTTAATTCGACGATTCTCTTTGCCCTGTTAATACACAAGTTAACGCGGGTGATAATCTCCTGCTCAAGCATGTTTCTGATAATATAATCTTCGACAATGATGGTTTTCAGCAGTTCGAAATGGCCTGGATCATCGAGAATCGCCAGGACAGGGAGTTGGCTGAAGATGGGATCTTCCTTTAGCTGGTTCAACATGGAAATGCAGGATGATTTTGTAGAGCGGATATCGAGAATCATCAGTTCGGGAATGGTGGTGTATATGTAGTCCGCAGCAGCAGGCATTGTGCCAAAGATGATCAGATGATAGTCACGCTTCAGAAAACGCTCCAGCATGGTGAAAACAACGGGATCCTGAGACAAAATGACGATGTTGTTCATAACACGATCCATCATCAACCCGTTGATTCATAAATTGCGTCGGTAGCGTCGTCTATTCTCAGCAGAATGTCCTTGATATCGACATCAGAAAGATTCAAAAGATCGAAGGCCTGCGTGTTCAGATCAGGAACATAAGAATCGCCCGCAAATCCGATGCCCCGGGCGCGAACAAAAATATCAGCAACGTGAATGATGGCCGTTTCCAAGGGGGCGACTCGGGAAAGAGCGGGATTATGGTGATTAGCGATGACTTCCACCAGATTCCGAGGGAAACGCCATTTTTCCGTCAACCACATGGCTACATCAGCGTGGCCATTACTGAATATATATTTTTCCGCGTTAAATATGGGAATCTTCTCTTCAGCCGCCACTTCCATAGCTTTTTCATATTCCTTCTGATATTCAAGCACAAGGATAACTTTCCCAATATCATGGAGCAGACCGGCAATGGAAAAATCTTCCGGATCCTTGATACCCTTCTTTTCGGCAATGCAGCGGGCTGCAACGGCGCAACCCACGGAATGCGTCCATAACCCCCTCATGGCCTTTTCCATGATATCCAAGACGGCTATTCCTAAAAGAAGCCCTTTAACGACATTCAATCCCAACAGCATCACGGCATAGGAAATAGCGGTGATACGGCCCGGGAAGCCGTATATGGCCGAGTTTACCATCTTCAGTACCTTGGAAGCCAGGGCGGGATCACTGGCGACAAAACGACCGAGCTCATCGAGGGTTAGCCCGGGCTTTTCGATAATTGCAGAGATGCGTTTGAGATTACCCGGGACCGTAGGCAAAGAAATGATGTTTTCTATTCTAGTTTTTCGGACGTTTATGATGGCCTCACTTTTCATAGAGCCCTTCAATATACTCTCTAATAACTGTTTTGAGACGAATCATGTATGGTCGGTCAGCAACCGGATGGAAACGTGCCTCTAGTTGCAAAATAGCTTCTTCTTTTGACATTTTTTGCTCTTGAGGCAAATCGATGTAAACCCCATCGATATCCATATCCTTGACTCTATCTACCCATACAGGGGTAAGTTTTACCCCCTCGCCGAGAATCACCATGCCATTCTTCATCGTGATGGGCTTCACAATAACCATTCCAGGCTCTAAATCGCTAAGTGGTATCTTTTTGGCCATATATATATTTCCTAATTGATTGGTTACATAATGGTATTCAAGAATAAATTCAACTGAATTATTTTCTTGTTTAATGCATATGAATATTTAGAAATATATGATATCATTATACAAAGAGAATTTATGGGTGTCTGAAAGTGTGAAAATAGAGATTATTAAAGCAAAATAATGCTTGGTTTTTTGTGGTCGGTTTCCTTGACAATCAGACCTTAGTACGTATTTTAGAGAAAAAAGCAGGGAAGGGCAGATAAAAATGGCTGAAGATTACTATCAGTTACTAGGAATTGATAAAAAGGCAAACACGGAAGAGATTAAAAAGGCCTATCGAAAGCTTGCTCTAAAATGGCATCCTGATAAAAATCCCAACAATAAAACCCAGGCCGAGGAAAAGTTTAAAAAGATCAGCGAGGCCTACGCCGTCCTCAGCGATCAAGAGAAGCGAAATCAATATGATACGTATGGTTCGGCAGATCAATTCCGCCAGAAATATTCCCAGGAAGATATATTCAGAAATTTCGATCTCAACGACCTCCTGAGGGGCTTTGGATTTGATATGGGCGGTTCGGGAGGAAGGACGCGGTCAGGCTCACCGGGTGGATCTAGAAGACGAGGGGGGGCACAGCAGAGCTCTGATCCTTTCGCAGATCTTTTCGGCGGCGGCGGTCAGTCATATGGGCACATGCCCCAGCAAGGTCAGGATCTGCAATACAATCTGTCCATCACCCTGGAAGAATCTGTAACGGGAGTCGAAAAGAAACTGGCCCTGCAGCGGGAAGATCGCGTCGATGAAATCAACGTAAAAATACCACCTGGAATAAGTACCGGCAAGAAACTGCGGCTCATGGGGAAAGGTGGCCAGGGTTTTGACGGCGGTCCCGTCGGAGATCTGTATTTGAATATAACCATCCTTCCTCATCCTCTCTTTGCACGAGACGGAAATGATATTTATTTTGAGAAATCCATTAACTTCACTCAGGCGGTCCTCGGAACGACTATTGATGTGCCGACG
The DNA here is from genome assembly GCA_903885795.1 of uncultured delta proteobacterium. GTDB lineage: Bacteria > Desulfobacterota > Syntrophia > Syntrophales > UBA8958 > UBA8958. The sequence continues at coordinate 89,930 of CAISJV010000005.1, forward strand.
ATTGACGGGGCAAACAAACGCCTGAAGATTCCTCCTGGTACCCAGAACAATACCAAGATCCGTATGAAGGGTTACGGCGTTCCCGGATTAAAAGGGGCACTTAAAGGGGATCAATACGTCAAGATCAACGTTATGGTTCCCAAGCATCTTACTGAAAAACAGTCAATAATTGTAAAACAGCTCGTTGATGAAGGTTTATGATCCCAAAAAATAATGTCGGATAAGATATGTTATGTAAACTTTAGTCGCAGAGTTGGATTTGTCCCCATACCCCCATCGTTTCACCCATGATAATTACAATTCCTTTGACCCCGGGAATTTCCGACCCTAGATTCAACGCCTTTTTTAAATCGCCGGGCTTCTTTACCTGATTGCCGATTCGTGATGCTGCCGCATCGGCCAGGCTTGCTGAATGGGACAGCACGCATACCGCGTCTGCCCTTCCGAAGCTCAGGGAAGGTCCTACGGTTGCGGAGGAGGTGCAAATCCCCAGCGGCATGTCTGTCGGCATGATGCGCAGGATCACCTTCTGGCTTAAGGGAGACTCTCCCGCAAAGATTGACACCCGCCTTCCGGACAATGTCTTCATGAAGATGTCGCCGCCATTTTCTATGATGACATTGTCACACCGGCATAGAAGATCATTACCGACGAATTGCGCCAGCGCCCCGGCTACCGCGGCCATTGGTCCGACCCGTGCAGCAATTCCTGCCTCGATCATAGTGCGAACGATCACAGGTGCAAATTTGTCTCTGGGTTCAGGGAGTAATGATTTTAAGAACTCGGGGCGCTTTTTAATATATGTTTCCAGATAATTACGATGCTTGATTATTGAGGCAAGAGCAAAGTCGGACAGGTCTTGATCGGCGGAGATATGGAGGTCGGTTTCCCGGACCGAGACATGAAAGGAAACGAGATCATGAGCAGCAACAGAATTCCGGTATGTTCGCTCGCAGTATAGCATTTCATCGATATTTAACGGAATTAGGTCCCAGAACCAGGCGGGTTGCCTTCAAGAGTTGCGGAGACAATTGAAATCGTCTATCATTACCCAAGAAAATGATGGTTTCACTGTTTCCATTCAACAAATGAATATATCCCTCAGATGTTCCCTCATATTTATCAGACAAGTATTTGATATGAGCAATATAATCTTCGCTTGATACACCCTGCGTCTCAAACTGGAAATGTACGGACGAATAAGGAGATATATCCGGGGCATCCTGAAGCGGCGTGATATCGTTGGCGATAATTTTGATGTTTTCTTCGGATATATCAAGTTGTCCCTTAAGGAGGACGGGTTCATCCCCTTTCAACAGGGCTTTTGTCTTTTGATAAATATCGGCAAAACAGATGATACTCATGGAACCATAAAGATCTTCAAGTGTTATGTAGGCCATAACGTCTTTTCTTTTAGTTGTAAGCTCCTTTATATTACTAACTACGCCGGCAATAATGACTTCCTCTTTGTCTCTTCTTTCCGATATGTTCTCAGAGTTGGCATTGGTAACAAATTCCAGCTTCTGCCGGTATCTCGACAATGGATGTCCCGTAATATAGAATCCCAGGGCTTCCTTTTCGTGCATGAGCAGTTCTTTGTGGTCCCATTCGCCGACATCGGGTGGAGCGGTCGCGCCATGCATATTACTGCTTCCCGTAGACGTATCCAGACCTTCCAGCAAACTGACCTGGCTGCTGGCCCTTGATTTGCGCAGCTTCTGGGCTGCATTCATTGTCTCCTCATAACATCCGAAAAGTGCCTTTCTTTTATGCCCGAGGGAGTCAAAGGCCCCGCATTTAATGAGACTTTCGAGAACCCGCTTGTTCACCCGCCTTAGATCGACCCGCTGGCTGAAATCCTGAAAGGAGGGATATTTCTCTCCCTTCTTCCGGGCTTCAATAATGGCTTCCACCGCCCCCACTCCAACATTTTTTACTGCCGCCATCCCGAAGCGGATGTGTCCGATTGAGGCGGTGAAGTCACTCAGAGACTCGTTGATGTCCGGCGGCAGGACGTTGATGCCCATTTCTTTGCAACTATTTATATACCGGATGATTTTATCGCGGTTGTCCTTTTCACTGGTCAGCAGGGCAGCCATGAATTCTTCCGGATAGTGTGCCTTCAGATAGGCGGTCTGGTAAGAAATCATAGCATAGGCGGTGCTGTGCGATTTATTGAAACCATATTCGGCGAACTTATTCATCTGTTCCCAGATGCGGGTAGCCTTATCTGGGGGGATGTGATTCTGTTTGGCCCCGGCAAGGAATTTCGGCATCTCCTTTTCCATCTCGGCGACCTTTTTTTTGCTCATTGCCTTGCGCAGTGTATCCGCTTCCGCCATAGTGTAACGGCCTATAGCGCTGGCGATCTGCATGACCTGTTCCTGGTAGAGAATGACCCCGTAGGTTTCCCTCAAAATATCCTTAAGTTGTGGCAGTTCATAGCTGATTTGTGTTTTCCCCAGTTTCCGGGAAATAAAATCGGGTACCATCCCCATTGGTCCCGGGCGATAGAGGGCGATCAAGGCGATGATATCTTCAATGCAGTCCGGCTTCATACTGGTCAGAATATCCCGCATCCCCGAACTTTCCAACTGAAAAATACCATCGGTGTTGCCCCGCTGCAGAAGCTCATAAGTAGCTTGATCGTTAAGAGGTAATTTGTCGATGTCAACGTCAACCCCCCTTCCCTCTTTGATCATCTGCAGGGTGTTTTTGATCACCGTCAAGGTTTTGAGTCCCAGGAAATCGAATTTAGTCAGCCCTACCGACTGGATGTCGTTCATGGAAAACTGCGTTACCACATCATCTTTGGCGCCTTTATACAGGGGCACGCGATTTACCAGCGGCACATCGGATATAACGACGCCGGCGGCATGGGTCGAGGAATGGCGGTTCAATCCTTCGAGGGCCCGCGAATAGGTCAGGAGCTTCTGAATACGTTCATTTTTTTTCGCCTCTTCCTTCAGACGTGGTTCCATCTTTATCGCGTCGTCCAGAGTAATATTCAATACATTGGGAATCATTTTCGCGATGGCATCCACCTCGCCATACGGGATATTCATTGCCCGGCCGACGTCCCTGATGACAGCCCTGGCCAACATCTTTCCGAAGGTGATTATTTGCGCGACATTGTCGCTGCTGTATTTTTCCGTTACATAATGAATGATCTCGTCCCGTCGTTCCTGGCAGAAGTCGATGTCGATATCGGGCATAGTCTTGCGGTCCGGGTTGAGGAAACGCTCAAAGAAGAGACCGTAACGAATGGGATCGATGTTTGTTATCCCGGTGGCGTAGGCCACGAGACTGCCCGCCGCCGAACCACGGCCCGGTCCGACCGGTATTTTCTGCTCTTTTGCGTAGTTGACAAAATCGGCCACAATAAGAAAATACCCTGCAAATCCCATAGACTTGATCATGGCTAGTTCTTCGGTGAGGCGCTTTTCATACTTTCCGGTAACTTCCGACTCTCCATCCGGATTGATTACCGGGGCCAAGCTATCTAGTCCATCTTTCGCGATTTTGACAAGATATTCATCGAGGCTCTGATCATTATCCAGTTTGAAATGGGGAAGATAAAACTGACCAAACTCCAAAGTAAGATTGCACTTCTCCGCTATGGCAATGGTATTTTCAACCGCCTCGGGGCAATATGAAAAGAGGGCCTTCATCTCCTCCGGGGAGCGGAAAAAGAACTGATCCGATTGGAATTTCATGCGATTCGGGTCTTCAATTGTCTTTCCGGTCTGAATGCATAAGAGAATCTCGTGCGCCTCGGCGTCAGCCTGGTCGAGATAATGGCAATCATTCGTCGCAACCAGGGGGATGGATAATTTTCTGCTGATATCTATCAATCCTTCGTTGGCTATCTTCTGTTCCGGGAGGCTATTCTCCATGATTTCCAGATAGAAATTTCCCGCGCCAAAGATGTCAAGGTATTCTTCGGCAGCTTTCAGCGCCCCTCCGGTGTTTCCCTTGAGAATGTGATCGGAAATTTCACCATGCAGACAGGCGCTCATACCAATTAGACCTTCATGGTGCTGGCGGAGAAGCTCTTTATCTACCCGGGGCCGGTAATAATAACCTTCTAGGTAACCAGCGGTTGATAATTTCAGCAGATTTTTGTAGCCTTGCATGTTCTTCACCAGGACGACAAGATGGCGGGAAGTTTCGCCTATGCTCTGGGCACTCTTTTCAAGGCGGCTGCGGGGGGCAACATATATTTCACTGCCAATTATTGGTTTAATGCCATATCTATAGGCTTGCTGATAAAAATCGATGGCCCCGAACATATTGCCATGATCCGTCATGGCTACGGCGGGCATATGATGTTCCTTTGCCTTCTTCAACAGATCATCGATACGGATGGTTCCGTCTAAAAGACTGTACTGGGTATGGACGTGGAGATGGACGAAATCAGCGTGCTTCATGCTAATCCAGCCAGTAGTTGGGCGCTTCCTTAGTGATAATTACGTCGTGGACATGGCTTTCACGAAGTCCCGCGGAGGTAATGCGAACGAAAGTGGCTTTCTGATGCATCTCTCCTATAGTACGGCAGCCAAGATAACCCATGCCGGCCTTCAAGCCACCGACAAGCTGGTAGATGCTCGCTGAAAGTGAACCACGGAATGGAACTCTTCCCTCAATACCTTCGGGAACCATTTTAAGATTGCTTTCAATATCATCCTGGTAATAACGGTCTCTGCTCCCCGACTTCATAGCCTCGAGGGAGCCCATGCCGCGATAGACCTTGTAACTACGACCCTGAAAAAGGATGGTTTCACCGGGACTTTCCTCGGTGCCGGCAAAGAGCCCCCCAATCATGACGGTACTGGCCCCGGCCCCAAGGGCCTTGGCGATATCGCCGGAGAACTTTATACCGCCATCGGAGATAACGGGAATCCCTTTTTGTGAACAGTATTTATGAGTTTCGCGAATTGCGGTCATCTGCGGCACGCCCACACCGGCGACAATCCTCGTGGTGCAGATGGAACCGGGGCCGACCCCTACCTTAACGGCGTCCACGCCGGCCTCGATCAATGCTTTCGCTCCTTCCACGGTGGCGACATTACCGGCAACAAGTTCGCAGGTTGGAAATAATTTCTTCGTCTCCCTAATTGCATTGATAACCCCCCTGGAATGACCATGGGAAGTATCGATTACAATCACATCGACGCCTGCGGAAATAAGGGCCTGCACACGCTCTTCACGGTCAATGATGCCGACAGCGGCGCCGACGCGCAAACGCCCCAGGGAGTCTTTACTCGCATTTGGATATTTACGTATTTTTTCAATATCTTTGATGGTTATCAGGCCTTTGAGATTGTATTCGTCGTCAACGACCAGGAGTTTTTCAATCCGGTGCTTATGGAGGAGTTTCTTTGATTCTTCCAAGGAAATGTTCGACGTAACCGTAACGAGATGATCTTTGGTCATCACATTCCCTACCGGTTGTTCAAGATTGGTCTCGAATCGGAGATCACGGTTAGTCAATATCCCCACCAGTCGCTTCCCCTTGACAACGGGAACTCCGGAAATATGGTATTCATTCATCAGATTCAGGGCATCCTGAACCTTCTGTTCCGGGCCAATAGTTATCGGATCGACGATCATGCCGCTTTCCGATTTCTTTACCTTATCGACTTCAATCATCTGCCTTTCGATGCTCATATTGCGATGAATGATTCCGATTCCACCTTCCTGAGCCATGCAGATGGCCGTTTTGGATTCCGTAACCGTATCCATGGCAGCGCTCAGAATTGGTATCCTGAGGGTGATATTTTTGGTAAGGCTGGTTGATGTATCTACGTCTTTTGGTAATATGGATGATTCTGCAGGAACAAGGAGCAGATCATCAAATGTCAGGGCCTCTTCGATATTATCAGACAGCATGAAGATACCTCCAGTAGTTTAGATTATTATTATTTAATTTCTATATTGCAATGTTGGCCGTTAACCTTCAAGTAAAATCTCTCTTGGCCTTCATCATGTTCGATATGTTCGGCAAGCTGATAATAGGCAGCTCTTGAGAATCGGGCCCGAAATGCATGTTCCCTTACCTGGCAATACATGACATTGTCAGGACTGATCCAGAGGGTGCAGGGATCCAGTGCTTCCATAGTCTCATCGCACAGCAGGAGGTTAATGACCGTTCCATTGCCGCTTTCCGTTTTTGAGTAATCAACCGCTTTAACAATGTACGCCGCATCTTCCACATCTACGAAACAACGATCATTGGGAAGTTCGATAACATATCTTCCCTCTTCATCGAGATGCAAGTTCTGATAAAAATAATTGACAAAATCCCGACGAAACATTTCGGCGCCCTGGTAATACCAGATGCCCTCTTTATCGATTCTGATGTTACACTGGGGGGTGCTTTCCTGCTCCTTCAAGACTCTCCTCACTTAGGGTCTGTCTCGAAATAGACGTAACCTCTTGAATCTCATCTTCAGGCCATCTTTGCCCGGGCTTCAATCGACAAATCCTCAACGTAGCACTGCTACGCTTGCGGTTTAACTCAATCAGTCCGGACATATCTGACCTAAACCTGAGCGCCATTTTGTTACACTTATTTCGTGACACACCCTTATTAGAAACCGGTTTTACTGTCAAGCAACAGGGTCACCGGGCCGTCGTTGAGAAGATCGATCTTCATCATGGCCTGAAATTCCCCCGTTCCGACTTTATGTATCTTCTCTTTGCTTCTTACTACGAAGTAATCGTAGAGCTTTTTCGCATTTATCGGCTCTTCGACCTGATAAAAAGAGGGCCTTCTTCCTTTACGGCAATCCCCGAGGAGGGTAAACTGCGAGATGACCATGAACTCCCCATTTTTATCGAGGAGGGACAGGTTCATCTTTCCCTCGGGGTCTTCAAATATTCTCAGGTTGATGATTTTGTCAACGAGATAATCGGCGTCTTTAGTCGTGTCTCCCTTTTCAATCCCGACGAAGGCAATAAGACCTTGCTGGATACTGGAAATATTTTCCCCGCCTACAGTAACGGCGGCCCGATCAACCCTCTGGACGACTGCACGCATGTCACTTTCCTGACTTTCAACGGGTCGAGATGTTAGCAGTAAAGCTCATCGCCTTCAAGTCTTTTATTGTCATGCCGTCAAATATTTGCTAGTCCACCTCCGATGAGTCAACGCATCTTATTGATCAACCCCTGGATCTACGATTTTTCCGCCTACGATTTTTGGATGAAGCCACTCGGTTTGTTCTATATGGCTTCCTATCTGCGGAAAAACGGCCTTGAAGTCCAATTCATCGACTGTCTTGATAGCGGTGTTACCGATATTTGTTCACTTGGGGAGGTCAAAAGGCCGACAAGAAAACAGGGAGGGCAGGGTAAGTTTATTAAGGAAAAAATAGCCAGACCGGAAGCATTGGCGGGCATACCAAAGCCTTATCATCGTTATGGAATCCCTCACCATGTCTTAAGCAAAATATTGAAAGGGTCTGAAAAACCACGTCTCATCCTTATTACCTCTATGATGACTTACTGGTATCCGGGGGTATTTGACGTCATTTCCGTGGTAAAGGATATTTTCCCCGATGTGCAAGTTGTTCTGGGCGGAATCTATGCGACCCTCTGCTACGACCATGCCCGAAAAAATGCCGGGGCGGATCATGTTCTTCCCGGACCCGGTGAACGGCATATTTCCTACATTATAAACGATATCCTTGGAGAGAAGATCCGCTATGTTCCTGATGAACATGATCTCGATCAACTACCGTACCCTGCTTTCGACCTTTTGCCGGCGCCGGAACAGGTTCCCCTTCTTACCTCTCGCGGCTGTCCATTCCGTTGTCCCTATTGTGCATCCAAACTGCTCAGTAATGGTTTTGACAGGCGTGCTCCGTTCAAGGTCGTCAATGAGATGGCGCACTGGCAAAAAATACTCGGGGTGAGAAATTTCTCATTTTACGACGACGCCCTCCTTAGTAATCCGCAGGAAATGGCGATACCAATGCTAAAGGAAATCATCCGCAGGGAAATGGATTGTCATTTTCATTGTCCAAATGGCCTTCACCTCCGCGAGATTACGCCGGAAATAGCCAATCTTCTCTACAAGGCTGGTTTCAAAACCATCCGCTTCGGCCTGGAAACCACTCACTGGAAAAGGCAACAAGAGCTGGGCGGCAAGGTGGATAACTCTGCCTTCGAAAGGGCGGCAGCCTACATGCAAGAAGCCGGTTACTCAGGAAAGGACATCGGCGTCTATCTGCTCTGCGGGATGCCCGATCAAACTGCCCAAGAAATAAGGGAAAGTATCCTTTACGTCCACTCCCGAGGGGTCAAACCAATTCTCGCCGAGTATTCTCCCATACCTGGAACGCAGTTATGGAACGAAGCGCGCTGTGCATCTTCCTATCCCCTGGCAGAAGAACCCCTGTATCACAATAATTCCCTCCTCCCATGCGCAAGTGCCTCGCTCACTACAGAAACTTACCAAGAATTAAAAGGACTTACGAGACAATTTTAGCATGGACATAACTGTCGAGCTCTTAAACACCCAGATCCCCCTCCCCTTGCGTGGGTGGGGATCTGGGGAGGGAATTTCTAGTTTTTTTATAAGAACGCCGTAAATTGACACGAAAGAAAAGATGATGATTGACCAAGTCCAGAATATTCTGAAGCGCGTTTTCGGCTATGAGACCTTCTGGCCCCTTCAGGAGCAGGTCATTTGTCACCTATTGGAGAAAAAGGATGCCCTGGTAGTTATGCCCACGGGGGGCGGCAAATCCCTCTGCTATCAGATCCCCTCCCTCTTATTTGAAGGATTAACCATCGTCATTTCACCCCTGATCTCCCTTATGAAGGACCAGGTGGACCAGGTGCGGGAATGTGGCATCCCGGCGGTTTTCCTGAACAGTTCTCTTAGTTCCGAAGAGTATCGGCGGAATGTGTCGCAGCTCCGGACAGATCAGGTCAAGCTGCTTTACCTGGCCCCGGAGTCGTTGCTGATGCCAAGAACCATGGCCCTCCTGTCTTCGTTAAAGGTGGACTGTATCGCCATTGACGAGGCCCACTGCATATCCGAATGGGGTCACGATTTTCGGCCGGAATACCGGCAGTTGGCAGAGTTTCGGACAAGATTTCCAGGGGCAGTCTGCGCGGCCCTCACCGCCACGGCCACACCACGGGTCCGGGAGGATATACGATATTCCCTGAATATCAGTGATCGCAATGAATACATAGGCAGTTTCAACCGCCCAAACCTCTTCCTCGAAGTAATCCACAAAACGGAGCCCATTGTACAGACCCTGGAATTTGTGAAACGATACAAGAACGAATCTGGAATCATTTACTGTTTTTCTCGCCAGCAAACGGATGATCTCCATACAATCCTGCACCGGAAGGGTTATTCCGTACGACCCTACCATGCGGGCCTCTCAGATTGGGAACGAACGGAAAATCAGGAACTCTTTATCCGGGATGACATCCAGATCATTGTAGCGACAATCGCCTTCGGTATGGGAATCAACAAGTCCAACGTCCGTTTTGTCATCCATTATGACCTGCCCAAAAGCATCGACAACTACTACCAGGAAATCGGGCGCGCCGGGCGGGACGGTCTACCGGCCCATTGTCTTCTCCTCTTCGGTTATGGGGATATTCGCAAGATCAAGTACTTCATTAATCAAAAAACCCATCAGGAGCAAATAGTTGCCAATATCCTCCTGAATACGTTCATTGGTTTTGCTGAAACTGACCTCTGCCGTCGCATCCCTCTTTTGAGTTATTTCGATGAGAACGATACTCCGAAATATTGCGGGATGTGCGACAACTGCCAGGAAGAGGCAACTGATCTTATCGATCTTACTTTACCCGCACAGATGTTTCTTTCCTGCGTCAAGAGGACAGGCGAGTATTTTGGCTCCGGCCACGTCATCGAGGTGCTTAGAGGATCGAGCTCCCAAAAGGTTTTGAAATTCGGTCACGATCAACTCTCCACTCACGGGATCGGAACGTCTCATTCGACAAAACAATGGCATAGCATGTCCCGCCAGTTCATCCAGAAAGGAATGCTGATTTATGACTATGATCACGGAACCCTCAAACTAACCCAAAAGGCATGGGATGTTCTTAAAGGAAAAGAGAGAGTCATGGGAAGACTGGATGAGGTGAAAAAAGAAAAGGGCGATGTCTTCTTTAACCGGAAAGGTGAAACGGGCTCACATGATCCCATCCTCTTCGAGATCCTGCGGAAGAAACGAAAGGAAATCGCCGATCTGGCAAAGCTACCTCCTTTTACCGTCTTTCATGACCGGACATTGAAGGAAATGGTCGTCTATTTACCCCTGACTCGGGAAGAACTTTCCTCAATCTATGGAATCGGCATGGCCAAACTTGAAAAATACGCCGATACATTTCTAAAGATAATTGGAGAATACTGCCAGGGGCATCAGATCACAAAACCTCCTATCACGGACGTGAAGACGATCCCATAAGCAAAGAAGGACAAGATTACGATCCATCTGTGATAATTCGAGCAAGATTAAGCTTTATCCTTGCGTGTGCCATATCACCTGTTGTATTAAGAGAGGGTATGGAGTCAGTGATGAGGAATGTATGACAAATCAAAAAGAAATCGCTGAGAATAGAGGATATTCGTACAAATGCTTTTCCAAGAAGGTCCTGTTTTCTGCCAGCATAATTCTGATCCTCTTTTTTTTAATCATCCTCTTTAGTGAGGGCAAGGCAAAAGCCGATATTTATCAATACAAAGATAAAAGTGGTAACTTGGTTCTAACGGACACGCCCCCTGGTAATGTCGAAAATAGGGAAATCATCAAATACAAAGACGGACGATCTTCAAGGTCTTCCGGGATTAGAGATATCGAAAAGGATTTGGTAGAGAGATATCGGCCTAAAAGCGAAATCGAGAAGGCCTCCCTCAGCACCGTGACCATTAAGACATCGATAGGCCAGGGATCAGGATTCTTTATCAATGAGAATGGCTATATTTTGACAAATAAACATGTACTGAGGGTAGATGAAAAAGAAATGAAAAAAACGGAAGAGTTTATGGCCCGTGTGGATAATAGGATAGAGGATGATGAGGCAACCATAACTGAAGTGGAAAATCGATTGAGAAGAATGAGAAGCGATCTCGATGATTATAAAGCTGCTATTGACCGTATGACCGATCCAAATGCCCAAAAAATCGCGATGCAAAAATACAGAAGCCAATCTGAGCAATATGATTTCTCAGAAGCGCAGCTCAGGAAACGAAAAAACGAATTTGAAGAAAAGACATCGAGATACCGGCAAGATAAAGGGGAATTCACCAAAAAAGCCAGGATGGCCAAACACGACCGCCAGTTTATCGTCATCCTGAAAGACAAAACAGAGCTTGAGGCCAATCTTGTTTCCGTAAGCAACGATCATGATTTGGCTCTTCTAAAGATAGATGGGTGCAAATCACCGTACATTCAGCAAGGAGTGCAAAAAGAGATCATTCAGGGAATGGCGGTCTTTGCCATCGGAAGTCCTCTGGGCCTTGGTGATTCGGTGAGCTCTGGGGTCGTATCCGGATATGACAATGATTACATCCGAACGGACGCAAAAATATACCCTGGAAACAGCGGAGGGCCTCTCATTAACGCTGAAGGGAAAGTCGTCGGCATAAATACATTGAAACTGATTACCCATAAATTCGAAGGGATGGGGTTTGCCATTCCCGTGAGAAGGGCTTTTCAGGATTTCAACAAATATCTGAATAATGATCAATAAGGGCTGAGTCGGCTATCTTTCGGGTCAAAAATAAAAAAGATAACAACCAGCAGCCCCTTTCAATCAGGCTACAGCAAGTCCGGCAGTGTTTTATCCACTCAGCAGATACTGTCCATTATTGCTTCCATCCTGCACCGTTTACCATGACTGAGGAGCATTAGATGCACGATCCATCCAAAATAAATCAAGAACTGATCGAAGAAAATACTTTATTAAGGCAGAGAATCCAGGAACTGGAACGATCGGAGTCAGAGCGTAAACGGGCGAATGATGCCCTGCGGGAGAGCGAGGAACGGTTCAGGGCATTTATGGACAACATGCCAAGTATGGTTATAATCAAGGACAAAGAGTTGAGACCTCTGTTCTTTAATCGAAAATTCAGCGAAATGTTCCCCGCAAAGGAATGGTTGGGCAAGACACCAGAGGAAACCTTCCCCCCGGAAATTGCCGAATCCATGCGGGCAAATGATCTCAAGGCTTTGTTGGAAGGTTTCGTAGCATATGAGGAAGAGTGGCTCGACAAGGATGGTAACTTACGGGTTCTTGAAACCAGGAAATTCCCTATCGACCAAAAGGATAAGGCCCCGCTCCTTGGCGCCATTATTACCGACAATACCGACCGCAGGCAGGCAGAGGAGGACCTGCGCCTGATGAATTTGTTCCAGGACTCGATTCTGGAGAATATACCGGACATGATCTTCATCAAGGATGCCGGGGAGCTACGGTTTGTCCGGTTCAACCGGGCAGGAGAGGATCTGCTGGGTTATTCCAGGGACCAATTGCTGGGGAAGAACGATTATGATTTCTTCCCGAAGGAACAGGCAGACTTTTTTACGGAAAATGACCGGGAAGTCCTGCACGGTAAGAAGGTTTTGGATATCCCGGAAGAATCCATTCAAACAAGCAATAAGGGAGAGCGCATCCTTCACACCAAGAAGGTGCCGATCCTGAACGCGAAGGGAGAACCATCATACCTGCTGGGCATTTCCGAAGATATTACCGACAGAAAACTGTCTGAGGAGAAATTGAAAGCGGCGAAAGAGATATATAGAAACATTTTTATGAATTCCCAGACCGGATTATTTAGAACAGATATAGAAACAGGTATGATGCTTGAAGCTAACGATAGTATGGCTAGATTTGCCGGATATGAAAATCGGGAAGAGCTTTTGTCAAGTAACTTTAATATTGCAGAAAGATACATTGATCCTGAAGCCCGGAGTAAGATGCTCGCCCTTGTAAAGGAGTATGGTCAATGCAGCAATTATGAAGCTCTTTTCAGACGTAACGATGGTTCATTAATGTGGATTCGCTTATCTGCTAAACTTGTTCCTGACAAAAGATGTCTGGAGGGAGTGGCAGAAGATATTACTGATAGAAAGAAGATGGAAGATGCGCTCCGGGAGAGTGAAGGAAAATACCGATTAATGGCAGAAAACATGGCCGACATCATATCGGTCATGGATATGAATCTGCATTTTACCTATATAAGCCCTTCTATTATGCGTGTTCGTGGATTCACAGCTGAAGAAGTCATGGATCAGGCTCTTGACCAGATTATGACTCCTGAATCTCTGCAGATCGTTCTTATGGCCTTTGATGAAGAGATGAGATTGGAGCTCAGTGGAACGGCAGATCCCGATAGAATCCGCGTCATGGAATTGGAAGAATACAAGAAGGATGGGGATCTTGTCTGCCTAGAAAGCAACATGTCCTTTCTGCGCGATAAGGACTGCAGACCTGTAGCCATACTCGCTGTGAGCCGGGACATCACCAAGCGCAAGAACATGGAGGAACGCCTGCAGCGTGCAGAAAAGATGGAGGCGTTGGGGGTGATGGCCGGTGGTGTGGCCCATGACATGAACAACGTCCTGGGTATCCTGGTGGGTTATTCTGAATTACTTCTGCGAGAGCTTCCGGAGGGAAGTCGTGCCGGCAGATACGCCAAAAGTATTCTGCAGGGCGGTGAAAGAGCGGCCGCCATCATCCAGGATCTGCTGACTATGGCCCGCCGGGGTGTTTCCGTCTCCGAGGTGGTGAACCTTAACCAGATCGTGGCTGATTCTTTCAAGACGCCAGAATTCGAGCTCGTGAAATCTCATCATCCTGACATCCTGTTCCGCAGTCATGTTGAGAAGGATCTGTTCAACATCAAAGGATCTCCCGTTCATCTCAGTAAAACGATCATGAATCTCATCTCGAATGCCGCGGAGTCGATACGTGGAGCGGGTGAGGTCACGATCACAACAGAGAATCGCTATGTGGACTTACCAATCCCGGGCTATGAAAACACGCGGGAGGGGGAGTACGTGGTTTTGACTGTCATGGATACGGGTTCGGGTATTTCTCCAACGGATATGGGACGGATCTTTGAGCCGTTCTATACAAAGAAAATTATGGGCCGGAGCGGGACTGGTCTCGGCCTGGCCGTCGTCTGGGGAACCGTCAAGGACCATAGCGGGTATATCGATGTACGCACGAAAGAAAACAAGGGCAGTACATTTACCCTATATTTTCCGGTGACACGTGATGCTTTATCGATGTCTGATCAGGCTCTGTCCCAGAATGAATATCGAGGTCGGGGTGAGGCCATTCTTGTCGTGGACGATGTGGAAGATCAACGGTTACTGGCCGCCACGATTCTGGAAGGTTTGAATTACCGGGTGGCAACGGTGGCAAATGGCGAGGATGCGGTTAAATATTTGCGGACGAACAATGCAGACCTGATTGTCTTGGATATGATCATGGAACCTGGTATTGACGGCTTGGAGACGTACCGCCGGATCATGGAAATCCAGCCGCGGCAGAGGGCGATCATCGTCAGCGGCTTCGCTAAAACCGAACGGGTTAGCAGGGCCCAAGAGCTTGGAGCGGGTGAATATGTAATGAAACCATATGTTATCGAGAAGATAGGTGCGGCCATTCGTAAGGAACTGGACAGAATATAGACACCTGTATTTTCACCTGTACAAACGACATTCGGGGAATTCATAAATTTTAATTTGGGAATGCTTCTTGATTAAGTACCTTTAACATTGTAAGGTTCAAGCATGGATACGAAAAAGATTGCCGTTTCTTGGTTATGGTGGTTGAAGCTCCTTGTGGTTGGAGGAGGTTCTCTTCTCGTGCTGCTGCTGGGCATAAACACCCTCCTCAGCTCCTACCTTCTCAAAAATCCTTTAGATTTCATTATGCTTTTCTTTTCTGCTTCCTTCATGATCCTGCTGGGTCTAACCGGACTGATATATCCCGTGTGTCGAATACATGCGCTCCTCAAAAATGACGGTAACGCTTAAAAATAGACAAGAAAAAAAAATAGTTTTCTCTCCTATCCTCCTTCTTCTTCTCCTGGTCTTCTTTAGAACGCCCTCCTCGTTCGCCCAGGAGGGAACAGAACTTGAAAAGCGTGTTCAGACCTTCACCATGAAAAACGGTATCCGTGTACTCATCCTGGAAAGGCATATCAGCCCGACAGTTTCCTTCTATATCCGCGTTAAAGCCGGGGCGGTGGATGAAATTGAAGGCAAGACCGGCCTTGCCCACCTCCTGGAGCACATGATGTTCAAGGGGACAAATACCATCGGCACAAAAAATATTCGCAAGGAGCGGGAGATTCTTTCCGAAATCAGTAAATCCGGCGATGATCTCGACCAGGAACGGGCAAAGGGAGATAAGGGGGACAGTAAACTGGTCGTAAAACTGGGAGAACGGCTGGCAATATTGCAGAAAAACCAGCGCAAGTATTATCGATCCAATGAAATAGACCGGATCTATAACGAACATGGGGCTGTGCATATCAACGCTTCAACGGGACAGGACATGATCACCTATCACGTCAGCCTGCCCGCAAACAAGGCGGAGCTATGGGCGAGGATCGAATCGGATCGCATGGCCAATCCTGTCTTTCGTGAATTTTATCAGGAACGCGACGTCGTCATGGAAGAGAGACGACAACGGACCGATTCGGATCCGGACGGACAATTGTATGAAAAGTTTGCCGCCGCAGCCTTTATAGTCCATCCCTATCGGCGCCCTGTTATCGGGTGGGCGAATGATATTTCCTTCCTATCCGTGAAAGATATGGAAAAGTTTTTTTTATGGACCCATGCTCCCCACAATATGGTTATTACTGTTGTTGGCGATGTCGAAACGGAAAGGATCCGCCACCTGATCGAGACCTATTTTGGCCGTATTCCCATGCGCCTCTCCCCTGCTCGCCATCAAACCCAGGAACCGCCGCAAACGGGAGAAAAACGGATTACAGTCCGTTTCGACGCCAATGAGCAACTTGCGATCGGCTACCACAAACCTGCCCTTCCCTCCCCGGATGACTACCGATTCGATCTGATCGAGGCGATTCTTTCCCGGGGCCGGACTTCGCGCTTCTATAAAATCCTGGTCGAAACCCAGGGGATTGCGGAAAGCGTCAGCGCCGTCAATGGTTTGCCGGGATCAAGATATCCGAACCTGTTTGCCATTTTTGCCACTGTTCGCAGTCCCCATAAAATAGATAAACTTGCCGTGGCCATCGAAAGCATGATCGAAGATCTAAAAAAATCGCCTGTAACGGATTGGGAAATCCGCAAGGTAAAGAACCAACTGCAGGCCGATTTTATCAATCGTCAAAATTCCAACGAAGGTCTTGCCAGTATTCTATCATATTACGAGACTATCCTGGGCGATTGGCGCTATATTGTGAACTATGATAAAATAATCGAAAAAATAACACCGGAGGAGCTCAGAGATACGGCAAACCGCTATCTGACTCAGGATAACCGCACCATCGCGATCATAAAAAAGGACTGATGAGCAAGTATTCATTGACGCGTATTATAATTGTTTTCGTTATCACATTTATTTTTAGCTATTTTTTGGGCCAGTCTGGCACATTAAACGCCGCGCCTTTCACTCTTCCAGAACCCGCCAAACTCACTTATGGCCCCCTCAAATTCGCCCCCCCCCAGCCATTTCGTTTCACCCTGCCTAATGGTCTTACCGTCTATATCCTTGAGAATCATGAGTTGCCGGTCGTCAAGATAACGCTCATCGTCAAATCCGGGAGCATGTACGATCCCCCCGGAAAGGAAGGCGTTTCGGAACTGACGGCATCTCTCATGCGTACCGGTGGAACCTTGAAAATGACCCCCCAGGTCCTCGATGAGACCCTTGATTACTATGCAGCGAATATCGAGCCGGTTGCGGCGCTTGAGCAGACACAGTGGTCTGTCTTTGCTTTAAAAAAGGATTTTGAAAATGTATTGGGCATCTTTTCACAGCTTTTTCAGGAACCACTTTTTGATGATAGTCGCCTGAAGCTCGGCAAAGACCTCAAAAGCGAGGAGATCCGCCGTCTTCCCGATGATCCGCAAAATTGGGCCTTCAAGGAGTTCAACCGTTTACTTTATCATGGAAATCCGCGGGGAAGGCTCCCTACCCTCACGACAATCAAGAATATACAAAAGAGCGATCTGGTTGAGTGTCACCGACGTCACTACTCCCCGGGAAATATGATCATGGCCTTATCGGGTGATATTCGCCGGGAGGCGGCGGAAAAACTTATCCGTAACACCTTTGGAAGCTGGGATACCAAGGGACAGATAGTACCAGTAACAGCGCCATTCAAGTCATTTCTCCCGGGCAGCTACTACCTTGTCAAGGAAACACCGCAAACGGTCATCGTTACTGGCCGTCCCGCACCCCCAAAAGGATCTGACCCCTATTACGCCTTCAATGTCATAGATTTCGCCCTGGGAAGCGGGGGCTTCCGTTCCCGTATCTTTCAAGAAGTGCGCACCAACAGGGGCCTTGCTTACTCTACCGGGAGTTTTTATCGGGTCAGGAGCGATTACGGAGTTTTCGGGGCTTATGCCATGACCAAATCCACATCGGCCCCAACAGCCCTTCAAGTTATTAAAGATATTATCGGGAACGTCAAACAAGACGGCTTGATCCCGGAAGAGATTGACGGGGCAAAAAAGGCGATCCTGAACAGTTTCATCTTTCAGTTCAACTCTCCCCACCAGATCGTCACTCAGCAGGCCTTGCTTGCCTTTGACAACCTGCCTGACGATTTCCTCCGGCAATACCGTCAGCGGATAAGCTCGCTGACATCAGCTGAGATATTGAGGACCGCCGGTAATATCCTCGCTCCTGAAGATTCAATAACCCTGATTCTCGGAAGCGAGGCAGGTTATCGGCAAATAAAAGATAAATATCCTGATTTCAAAATATTATTGGTGAATTATGATTGACGAGCAGCTTTTTGATCGCTTATCCCGGCGCATTGAAGCCTATGAAAAGGACATGGTCAACCTGCAGATTGAGCTGACGGCCATTCCGGCCATCGCTCCGGAAAGCGGCGGGGACGGGGAAATGAAGAAAGCCATATTCCTTTGGGATGTACTGGCGCGCCTTGACATGACGGACCTGGAACTCATTGACGCCCCTGACGAGCGTGTATCTTCAGGGCGCCGCCCCAATATAATTGTTCGTTACCCCGGGGCTGCCGATTATTCCAAAGAGCAAACGTGGATCATCAGCCATATGGATATTGTTCCCCCGGGGGAGTTGGGGCTCTGGAATCATGACCCTTATCACGCCTTCGTTGAGGATGGCTACATTGTCGGCCGGGGCGTTGTGGATAATCAGCAGGACTTGGTCGCCTCCCTTTACGCCTTAAAGGCATGCCTTGATGAAGGTATTCAGCCGGTAAGGGCTCCCGGACTGGTCTTTGTATCCGATGAAGAAACGGCAAGCCGCTGGGGACTGGCCTACCTTCTCCAGCACGAACAGAATCCCTTTCGGAAAACAGACCTTATCTGCGTCCCCGATTCGGGAAATGAAGACGGAACATTGCTTGAAATCGCCGAAAAAAGCATTCTCTGGGTCCGCTTTCGGACTCTGGGAAAACAATGCCACGGCAGCAAGCCGTACCTTGGAATAAACGCCTTTCTGGCCGCTTCGCACCTGGCAGTGCGTCTGTACGCAGACCTGCATAAACGTTTTCCTAAGAGCGATATCCTCTTTGATCCTCCCCTGAGCACCTTCGAACCGACACGAAAAGACGCCAATGTCCCGAATGTGAATACCATCCCCGGAGAGGATCACTTTTATATGGATTGCCGGGTATTACCCCTCTATGATCTGTCTCTGGTCAAGCAAGTTATGGGGGAAGCGGCGGGGTTGATCGAGAAGGAATTCGGGGTGACCATCGAGATCACTCCGGTGCAGGAGGTTCAGGCCCCGGAGGCGACAGATCCGCAAAGTCCTATTGTTACTGCCTTAAAGCAAGCGATTGCTAGGGTATATTGTGTACAGGCCATCCCCCAGGGCATCGGGGCTGGGACTGTTGCCGCCTATCTGCGTCGGGAAGGATATCCCGTGGCCGTCTGGTGCCGGACGACTCCGACCGCCCATCAGCCGAATGAAAAATGCCTGATTGCCAACATGATCGGCAACGCGAAAGTGTTTGCCCATCTTTTCCTGCAAAAGTGAGGGGGAGTGAGAATTAGACACTATTTGCCAACTCTTGCAGATCTTCTCCTGTTTCCCAGCCATACTACTTAAGAAAGTTCAATCTTCCGCTTTGTCGCCCTTCTCGCTGAAAATATTCAGACAGGCATCCACGACATCGGGATCATACTGGGATCCTCGGTGTGCGCATATTTCGTCGAGGGCCAGCTTTAAAGGAAGGGCATTCCGGAAGACGCGATGAGAAGTCAAATCTTCAAGGACATGGGCAACGGCAAGGACCCTGGCTTCGATGAGAATATTCTCTCCCTTGATCCCTCGGGGGAATCCGGAACCGTCCCAACACTCTCGATGTTGCAGGGCAATATTAGCGACGGGCCATGGGAAATCGACTTCTTTTAAAATATCGTAGCTAGACTGGGGGTATGTGCGATACATAGTCAAATTGATGCCGGTCAACTGTCCAGATTCCTT
>CAISJV010000006.1 GCA_903885795.1 uncultured delta proteobacterium
GATCATCCCCTGGAGATCATCACTGTTGCTGGCCAGAAGAAAGGGCTGCCGGGGACCTTGCGGATAAAGAAAGTCCAGGTTTTCCAATCCCTGAAAACTGAACCCCTGAGCTCCCTGACGGAGATCACCGAGGCGGGAGGCAACATTGCCCGTCTGAAACGAGGCAACTCCGGAGGTCATGTTGGTCTGGGCCACACTCGCGATGGGAGACAACTGGTCAAAGGCGGCGGCCACCTGGGCGTTGGTCGTCAGGGCGTCAATCTTACTCATGACTGTATTCAGGTCCCCACTTGCCGAATTGGCCAGAGGATTGAGCATTTGAGCTACAGCAAGCTGATTTCCCGATAAGGTGGAAACCAGATCACTGGCAGTATAATCGCTCTCTGCCATCAGGTAGACCTCATTGGCTCGGTCATACTGGGGTTTCAAAAATAACGTCGGCGTAATCTTGTTACCAATGATATTGGCGAATTTCCCGGAAACACCGGTGGCGGACAGAATCGTTCCGAATACTGTCCTGTTGGCAGGGACTGCACCCCCCTGCCATAAGGTCTCCAACGTCCCGTCAATGTTTGCGCTACCGCCAACCTTCAGCAAATCGTTGCTTGTCGGAGACCCTATCTTTACCTGGAGCTTTCCGGTGTTATTCTGTGAATAACTGCTGCCGCCGCTGATGGTCAAAGTGCCGATGGAGCTGCTGGAGCTGCCCGGCGAAACAGTGCCGGAGTTGATGACATTTCCGCCGATCGTACCGGACCCGCCGAGACTGCCGCTACTCCCCACGGTCACACTGCCCGTTCCCGTGCCGCTTCCCGAGGTGTTGTTAACTAAAAGTAGCCCTCCGTTTACTGTTGTCCCCCCGGTATACGACGTGGTTCCGTTACCGAGCAAGGTCAGCGTCCCCGATCCGTTTTTGTAGAGGCCGCCGGACCCGTTTATGGTTCCGTTGTTGGTCAGGGTGTTGTTTCCGGCATCGAACCAGAGGTTTCCCGAAATGGTGCCTGTATTGGAATTGACGAGGCCATTCCCCGTGCCCATAAACTTCGCCGCGTAGGAGCCCGTTCCGGAGGCGCTGAGGGTGCCGGTATTGGTAAGGGTGTTGTTGTCGCCCTGGGCTAAGAACGCAATGCTGTTTGTCCCGGACACAGTGACCGTGCCATTGTTGTTGATGGTGTTTCCAGTGTTGACGCGTATGCCCCACAGGCCCGTCGAATTTCCCGTGATGCTGCCGGTTGCAGTGTTTGTAATCGTATTGTTGTCGTAGACAAGGATGCCGTTTCCGCCGGACAGCGGGGTGATGCTGCCGGAATTGGTGATGGTGTTGTTGTGGACGGCGTCGATGCCGGTGAAGACATTGCTTATGGAAGCGCTGTTGGTGATGGTGTTGCCGCTGGCGGCGAGAATGCCGGTGGGCTGCTGCAGATTTGCATCCGGCGCAATAGCGATCGCGTTGTTGATCACGGTGTTATTCACGCCGCTGTTGTCGAAGAAACTGAAAATGTCGAGGGACGAATTGGCCTGGTCGAACACGCTGACCGTGACTTCTCTGCCGTTGATGGACGTAACGGCATAGTTGTATCTCAACCAAAAGACATCGCCCGGATAGACTGGCCCCAGGTTGTTGCATGACTCACCCTGTTCACACCCAATAGGGGCGCCGCCGGACCCGGCCAGCACCTCATAGGTGCCGTCGTGCAGGGTCCGGTAATACAGGTGCTGATGTCCGGTAAATAGAATCGAGGCATTTGTATTGGTGGCATTGCCGGAGGTGGTTATCGTCTGCCATGTATCCTTCATATTGTTCTCCGCCGAAGGATCCTGGGGGGTGTATGCCGGAATGTGCGTAAGAACAAATGTATGAGCCGCCTTATTGTTTTCCAGAAGGCTCTTCATCCAGGTCTGTTGTGCCGCATTGATTCCGTAGGACGGCTCCGTGCCGTTGGCGGTGGCAAGATAACTGTCGGGGATGATGAAGAGTGAATTACCCAAATAAAATGAAAAGGCCAAATTATTGAGCTCGGGGTGGCCAGGAACATTCTGTATCTGTATCTTTGGCAACAAGCTGTCTTTGTTAATAACGAATTTATTGAAATCTTCTTGCCTCGACAGCGCCTGATCCCAGAGATTAGGAGCATGGTTCATTGTGTAGAGTTCGTGGTTGCCGATGGCGAAAGCCGAGGGGATGCCTTTGGCAGCCAGGCGATTTGTAAACACATCTTGGAACTGTGTCAGATTGGTCGCACCGGTGTCGTAGCCGCCCCGGTAAGCCGCGTCACCGCCGAAGATCACCACCTTGGGAGCGGGGTTCAGGGCAAGGATGGAGTCCACAATGGGGGTGAGGATATTCGTGCTGATGAGATCATTATTGGCATCGCCTCGGGTGTCTGCCACCCAAGCGAAACTCTGCGATTGGTCGGCATGTGCTGGAATCACCCCGCAGGAGATCGCAAAAGCAAGTAATATTAACTGGAAAAGAAAAACATGGATAGCACATCTACTTCTGAATGACCGCATTTGTGGGCTCCTAGACAAAATATCATGAAGTTTGCTGCACCAAAGTCATCGATGGGAATTCCTTTTTCTATCATGCAATATCAAAAAGCAAAAAAAGCTGCCAAGTCCTCGCATGTTTCCGGCCGCATTCACTAAACTGGTCCACAAATCCAGTCTATCCCTTGTAAAGTCACGCCCCGAAATCCACTACCCGCCTCTGGCGGCAGGAGGTGCAGAAGTGTCGGCGCTTGCAGGCAGCCGGATTGTCCTTCGCGACCCGGGAGACATCCGCAATGACTCAGCACCCGACTTCACTTGTACGCGGCCAGTTCCTCGGTAATAAGACCCTTGAAGAGTTCAATTTTGTACTCATTATACTGCATTGGCCGCGCCTCCCTCATCGCGGCGGCCGCCGCTCGAGCAATGATTTCATCATTGAGGGATTGTCCCGTAATGATCTTTTCCGAATCGGGGCAGCGCCACGGGATTGGTGCGGCGCCGCTTAAAACGATCTTTGCGCTGGTCACCTTTCCCTCGTAGAAACGCAGGGCAAGGGCGACGCCCGCCAGGGCAAAATCCCAGGAACCGCGCGCTCGAACCTTGCGGTAGGAACTGCGGGACCCCTGCGCCATCGGCGGCAGCAAAACGGCGGTGAGAACCTCGTCCGGTGCAAGAGCAGTTTCCCTGGTAATCGCCTGCTCGGGAAGGACGAGAAGCTTGTCGATCGGTATCTTTTTCGTTCCCCCGGCGCCCGTAATCTCTATTGAAGCCCCGTAGGCCATCAGTACCGGCGCGAGGTCCGATGGATGGACGATATAGCACCCCCTTCCACCCAAAACGCAGTGGTACTGGTTTTCACCCAAAATGGCGAAGCAGCGGGCGCCACCTTTGCGGGTGCAATTAAATTCCCCCCGGTAGTACCAGCACCGCGGCTTCTGGCAGAGGTTCCCCCCGACCGTCCCCTGGTTGCGCAGTTGCGGGCTGGCAACCTCCAAAGCGGCCTGCGCAAGAGCGGGATAGCGTTCTTTTATGAGCGGATGGTTCGCCAACTCGGTGATGGTTGTCAGCGCCCCTATCCGGAAGGATCCGTCCTTCAGGCGCTCGACACGCTTAAGCTCATCGATCCGGGTGATGCTGACCACTTTTTCTGTGGTGAAAACACCATCGCGCAGGCAGCCCAACAGATCGGTTCCTCCGGCGTGTATCCGGGCATTGCCCGCCGAAAGATGCTGAAACGTTTCCTTGAGCGACTTGGGACGAATATAGGTAAAATTCGGCATGGTCATGATCATCCCTCCTTCGGGACGTCCTTAAACGGTTTGCTTGAGCTTGGCAGCTTGCTCAACCGCCTTAAAGATGTGAGCATACGATCCGCAGCGGCAAAGATTGCCGCTCATTCCCTTGCGGATTTCATCGAGGGACGGGTTCGGATTGACCCGCAACATCCCCTCCGCCGCCATGATCTGGCCCGGTGTACAATAACCACACTGCATGGCGTCATTGTCCCAAAAAGCTTTTTGTACGGGTCCCAGTTCATCGTCCCTTAATAGTCCCTCGACCGTGAGAATCGCCTTTCCTTCTGCCTCCAGGGCCAGAGTCAGGCAGGCATAGCGCGGCTGTCCGTCGATCAGAACCGTACAGGCGCCACATTCACCACGACCGCAGCCAAGCTTCGGGCCGGTCAGCCCCAGTTTTTCACGAAGCACATCAAGCAAAGTCCAGCGGGATTCGACCTTGAACCTGTGACGACGGCCGTTGACCTGAAGGCTGACATGGACCATCTCCCCTTTCTCGGCCGCTTCGGCGGCCTCGACCGGCGAAGACTTGCTCACATCGCCCAGCGTCGTGGCTATCGCCCCGGCACCCACCAACTGGATGAATCCGCGCCGCGAGATCCCCTTTCGCCTTTGCCCGTTGTTCTCTTTCTGATCCTCTTCCATAGCGTCTCCCCCGATGGATTCGATTCCCGAGATAGTCCTCAACCGCGAGCGGGTATCTTCCTATTTAAGTTCGTCCTTTTGGGACGTCTCTTTTGCCTTGGCTGCCAGAGCCCGGCGCAACATGACCGGGCTGACCGGTGTCGATGCCAGCCTAATTCCAGTGGCGTTGTATATGGCGTTGGCTATGACTGCGGCCGTGGGAATCGTCACGGGTTCCCCCAGCCCCTTGGCGCCGGTGGTATTAGCCTCGTTGTCAGGCAAATCGATGGGAACGGATACAATGTCCGCGGGAACATCCATGGCCGTGGGAATCTTGTAATCATGCCAGTTCCCGGAAACGATCTTGCCTGTCTGGTTTCGATCGAGGATCCGGGCCTCCATCATGGCAAAACCGATCCCCATGGTGATGCCGCCGATCACTTGGCTATCATAAGTTAGACGGCTCATAACCCGGCCGCTGTCATTGGCGCTCAGGAAACGGAGAATTCGTACCTCGCCGGTTTTGATGTTCACCTCGACTTCACAAAACTGGGCGGCAAAGGGGTTGGTCGCCCGGTTGGCCGGATTCGGGTTGCGATAACCAATGCCGACTATGATCCCCTGTTTCTTCAACCCCGCGACGTCCGTAACTTTGATCTTTTTCGAAGGATCGTTGAGCGATAGAATCGTCCCGCCTTTCATCGTAAGAGATGCGGCTTTTTCCTTGAGCTCTTCGGCAGCCATCGCGAGGAGCTGCTGCTTGACATGGATTGCGGCAGCTCGCACGGCGGGCGACTCGGTGGGAACAGTCTTACTCCCGCCGCTAGGCGTTGCATACTGCGTCGTGGCTGTATCGGCGTTGTCGATATCGATCAGATCAGGTCTCACCCCGAGCTCCTCGGAAACGACCAGGGCCATGACTGTTCTGGTCCCCGTGCCGATGTCACTGGCCCCCATGTTCAGGTTGACGCTGCCATCGGGAAAGAGTTTGACGATGATCGTCGACGGCGGTCCACCGGCCCCGGCGACCCACGTGCCGCTGGCCACCCCGACTCCCTTTCGCCAATTACGATCCTTGTCGGACGAGGCGATTGCTCTTCTGGCTTCCCGCCATCCAAATGACTTGGCGCCCTCGATCAGGCATTGTCTGAGCCCCGTCGACGTATAGGGAGGATTACCGGACCTTGCCTGGCTGACAGCAGGGATGTTTTTCAGACGCAGCGCAACCGGATCCATCCCTATTTCCTCAGCCAGAGCGTCCATCATCTGCTCCAGTGCCCACGACCCCTGCGGATGACCAGGAGCGCGAAAGGGGCGCGAAGGACAGGCGTTCGTATAGACATCGGAGAGTTCCGTCCGGACGTTGGGGCACTGATAGAGATCCTTGATCTGCCAGTCGACACCGCTCGTTCCCCCGGCAGGGTAAGCTCCACCTGTGGCCACACAGGTGAAATCAAGCGCAGTCAGGGTCCCATCCTTTTTTACTCCTGCCTTTAGGCGCATATTGGTCGGCGGACGGTTTCCCGCAGCGATAAAGGTCTCTTCCCTGCTCATGAACAGTTTGACCGGCCGGCCCGTTTTTTTAGCCAAGAGTGCTGCGATGATGGTTTCCTTGTCCGCCTGGAGCTTGCTTCCAAATCCCCCTCCCATGTACTGGCCAATAATACGAACCTTTGACAGGGGCATACCCAGGATACTGGATACCTGTGACTGGATTCGATAAACACCTTGCGTAGATTGCCAGACGGTCAGCCGGTCGCGGTTCCATTTCGCAACGCATCCATGCCGCTCCAGCGGTGTGTGAATCTCGCATTCCGTCCGGTAAGTATGCTCCAGGATGACATCCGCCTGGGTAAATCCCCGGCTCACTTCACCACGCTGATAACTTTCCGGCGGCTTGGTCCGGTTTCCGCCGTCATGGATACGTGGTGCACCGGCCTGCAGCGCTTTGAGCTCGTCAACTGTTGCCGGCAGAACCTCGAATTCCACCTTGATGGCCCTCAGGGCGTCACCCGCCTGATAAGAGTTCTCAGCGGCGACAGCGGCAATAGCCTCTCCCTCAAAACGGCAGTGGGACTCGAAAAGCATGCTTTTGACGTCGCCGGGGTAGGACCAGACAATGTTCGCCTCGGGGTTCTTACCCGTCAAAATAGCCCGCACGCCAGGCATCTGTTCAGCCGCCCGTGTATCGAGATTTTTGACTATGGCGTTGGGGTGGGGAGAGCGTAGGACGGATCCGTAGAGCATCCCCGGCAACGAAATGTCGGACGGGAAAACTGCTTTCCCACTGACAAGCTCATAACCGTCCACACGGGGTTGTCGTCTCCCCACCATGCTTGTCCTACTCCAGGACTTTGGGGCAGAACCAGGATCGGGGGTCTCGGGGACGGTTTGCTCATCAGAATAAAAGGGGGGATTTTGCTGGCTCATAAGATACCTCTTAGTGACGAAATGGCCCTGACATTCTCATTCAGAAAGTCATCTGAACCTGAACCATAATGCTTTTGACTTGCTCAGGGACATTCCTTCCATATAACTCTTGTTTCTATTGCAAAGAAGCCAAGACCTTTTTCTGTATGGTGTCAAAATAATCGTCGGCTTCCTTAACGCTGGCAAAGAGTGTCATGCCATGCAGCAGATTGGAAATCACAAACACCTTTTCAATTTGCGGCTGCATATTGATTATATGGATACTGCCGCCGTTGCCTTCAATAAATTTTCTTGTTTTAATGACTATACGCAAGCCCATGCTACTTATATAATCCAAATTGGACATGTCAAACATTATGGCCCTTGTTTCGGGGATCAGAAGCGGATTAATTTTTGCCTCGCAGTCTGCACATGTTGTCCCGTCAAGGCGACCATTCAAAGTGACGACATAGTAACCGGGCATCCTGTTTACAATGTTCATGATCAGGGACATTTCTTTCCTCCTTAATTTTGTTTGAATCGAGTAGATCGGGGAGTATCCTGGCAAAATTATCGCAACCGGCATCCCAATGCTTTTAACTGCTTAAGGGTCTTCCTTCCATCAATGGGCATCGGCTGACCCTTGTTTCTTCCGATTCTGATAAAGATGCCTAAAGTAATATCATGAAAATGTCAAAGAAAAGCTTCTCAAAATAGCATCACTCCCAGCCCTGGACACAAATCATCAAAGGCTAAATTTGACGGTCAGTATTTCACGATGGTCCTAAATCTCCTTCCCCACATCGATCATCATGTTATCACGATCTTTTTACTTCTTCTTTTCGTTACTCGGCCTGGGCAGCGCGACGGCGCCTGAGGTTTTCCGGGTACCAGATGCTGTAGAACATGGCCAAGACCATGAGGGTGTACGAGATAGTCTCGTAGGCCCAATCGGGCATAGCGGGCTGGATGGTCCGTTGCCAGGCCAGGGATGCGTTGATGGTGAACACCACGGCCCATATTGCGGTCATGAAGTAGTTCGTGCGCAGGAACACCGGGTTATTCCACAGGGATGGGTCCGTATGCTCACGGGCGTACTCCAGAGTGAAAGGCCGCCTCAGGGCGATGCCCGCCCAGGTGCCCATGGCGAGGGCGCCGTTGGCCAGCGCACCCATGTAGTGCACGGCCCACATGTTTTGCAGGAGTACCACAGCCACAATGGCATAGGCAAAGAACAGTATGCCTACCCACATGATGACGCCCCGGTGAAGCCTGGCAACGGCCATGACCACGGTCATGATTGCAGCCACAATGATGCCCAGCTTGAGCCGAAACATGGAGCCGTGGGCTATGATCAGAAATGATAACCAGGGCGCGAAGCACAACAGCATCTTGAAGAACGATTTTAAAAACGACATAGGTGTTTCTCCCTCATGAGGCGTTAGCCGTCGAAGCGCTTGGTAGGTGTGCCGCGGGCTTCTATACGGCGGTCGAGCAGGAAGAGCCGGGCTTGGAGGACGGTCTCTTCCGTTGCTACAGGTTAATGTTTGTTTTCTCAGTTGTCTCGGAACCCAACACAGTGGGTCGTGACTACCATAATTTTCAGGAAATTTCACTGATTATAACTTGAAAGCATGCATTTTCACCCAGGCTGACGTTTTACTGATTCCGGTCAGCCCGGACGTCAGGAGTATTTTGGGAAGTATCCCCTTTTCAACGATGCAAAACATTCCATTTAGTGCTAATCAGGGAGAAACTCGCAAAGAAAGGATAAAAATAAATCATGTATGCCGTCATTATGGCGGGAGGCAAGGGCTCCCGGTTCTGGCCGCGGAGTAGAAGCCGCCTCCCCAAACACCTGCTTGATATTTGCAGTGAAAAGACCATCATTCAGGAAACCGTGGAGAGGGTCCTACCCCTGACACCGCCGGAAAAGATACTTATTGTCACCGGGGCCAGCCACGCCCGCGAGCTGATCGGGCAACTCCCCCAAATCCCGCCGGAAAATATCCTGATCGAACCGGTGGGCCGCAACACCGCCCCCTGCATCGGCCTGGCGGCCCTCGTGGTCCGCAAACGGGCGGGAAATGCCGTGATGGCCGTTCTGCCCTCGGATCATCTGATTGCCAATGAGGAGCATTTCCGTCACGTCCTGGCGGCCGCCGCCGACATGGCCGCCCGGGGAGATCATCTGGTAACCATCGGCATCCGGCCTACGGGACCGGAAACGGGCTATGGTTATATCGAGGAGGGCGAACTCGCCGCCCGCGAGAGGGGTGAAGACATCTTCAGAGTCAAGTCCATTCGGGAAAAACCGGATGTTGAACTGGCGAAAACCTTCCTTGCCCAGGGGGGATTTTTCTGGAACAGCGGCATGTTCATCTGGCAGGCCGCGACCATTCTCAAGGAAATGGAGACCTCCCTGCCGGATATTTATGCGGGCCTTCTTGATATCGACAAGGCCCTGGACACCCCGGCGGAGGCAACGGTCATCGCCGACGTTTATGGCCGTTTTCGCTCCATATCCATTGATTATGGCGTCATGGAAAAGGCGGAAAATACCCTCGTCATTCCCGCTGACTTCGGCTGGTCCGACGTGGGGAGCTGGGATGCCCTGTGGGAGGTTTCGGAAAAGGACGCCCAGGGAATCGCCGCCCGGAACCACGAAGGCCTGGTAAGCGTAAACTCCCGGAACTCACTAGTTTATTCCCCGAAGAAGCTGGTCGCCCTGGTAGATGTCGAAGACCTGATCGTCGTGGAAACGGACGACGCCCTGCTGATCTGTAAACGGGGGGCCTCCCAGGAGGTGAAGAAGGTCGTGGAGGTGCTGGAAGAAAAAAAGAGGGAGGAATATCTATAATACCGTTTCTTTCCCCAGCACATAGCGGATGGATCTTGCCGCCGAAGTAGTGGATATAACGAAGCATCCATTGACAATAGGTCTACTCAGCGCGATAAGCGTAGTGGTGATAACGAAGGACCTCTCGAACCTGGTCCATTAACTTGAGATTTGGATTAGACGATCGCTACGCTCCGGCTGATTTATTCATTGAAAAAGTAGTGAGCCACTTTCTGGGGAAGTGACCTATCGTGACATGGTACCGCTGGAATCGGGGGAAGTATTGTAAAGAGGCAACTCCTGCGGTTGAGCGCTTATCACCGGGGGAGATCCCTGCTGTAACTGCGATCTAGCCGCCGGTGTAGATCCCGGAGGCGACGGCGCATTTTTCCCTGGGGAAACACCCTGCTGGAGAGGCGCATCCGGTTTGACATATACCGGTTTCCCCTTGATGGTGAAGCGTCCTTTTTCGAGGGCTTGGACGATTTTTGCCGTCGTGGTTTTCCTATCGTCAAAGGTGATGACGACAACCCCTTCCTTGGGCATCTCGAATTTGCTGACCCCGTCCGTAGCTCTCAGGATGGACCCCATCCTGGCCCGGTCCCCTCAGGAGCTGCAGCCGGGAACGCTTAATTGAACCGCTTTGGTATCGGCCCAGGCAAGCTGTCCGCTCCCCATCATGATAACCAAACACAGGGCGAAAATAAAGTTCTTCATGATATTCTTTCAAGCTCCTTTTTTATTACTTCGCCTCATATTTTCAATTTGTCAAGTAGCAAAGAAGCTGTTACATAGTCGCCGGTTCATGAAAGGAAACACGATATGAGTCTTATTCTTAGCCATCCCCTGATCCTTGCCTCCGCCTCTCCCCGCCGGGAGGAGCTGTTGCGCCTTTTGGGGCTGGATTTCCAGGTTATCCCCAGCCAGACGGACGAGACATTTTTCATTAGCGAAAAACCTGGCGAACACGTCCTGAGATTAGCAGAAAACAAGGCCTACACCATCGCCCAGGTTTATCCCCAAGCATGGGTTCTGGGGGCCGACACTATTGTGGTCATTGACGGTGAGGTCCTGGGCAAGCCGGCCGATTCATTCGAAGCAGGGCGGATGCTTGAAAAACTAAGCGGCCGTACCCACGAGGTCTTTACGGGCTTTGCCCTTTTGCGCCTGTCCGGACACGTCGCCATCAAGGAAGAGGTCCGGGCCGCCGTCACCTTTCGTAATATTTCCGAAGATGAAAAAATGTGGTATATAAAGTCTCCCGAACCCTATGACAAGGCCGGGGCCTACGCCGTTCAGGGTTTAGGGGCCTTCTTCATCAGGGAGATTCAAGGCTCCTACACTAATGTCATGGGATTGCCCCTCTGTGAGGTCGTGGATGCTTTGAAAAGGACCGGAGCACTGGTATTCGACATATGACGATAACGGAAAATGCGATCAGGCAGAACGCCGAGGATATCCGGCAACGAGTGGCGGCGGCAGCCGCCAGATCGGGGCGCCGTGCTGACGGTGTGCGCCTCATGGCAGTCACGAAGACCGTGGACGACCAGCGAATCCTTGCCGCCATTGCCGCCGGCGTGGACATTATCGGGGAGAATTACGTCCAGGAGGCGAAACGAAAGATCGAACTCATGGGACGGCCCCTGGAATGGCATCTCATCGGTCATCTGCAGACGAACAAGGCCAAATACGCCGTCAAGCTTTTCGACATGATCCATTCAGTGGACCGGATGGACGTAGCCCTGGAACTGAACCGGCGAGCGGCCAAGGAAGATCGGCTGATAAAGATCCTCGTCGAGGTGAACATCAGCGGGGAAGCGACGAAGCGAGGTATCGACGGGGGGGACGCAGCAGGACTGGTAAAGGAGGTTTCCCATTTCGAGCACCTCTCCATTCAGGGACTCATGACCATGGCGCCATGGTTTGACGATCCCGAAGAGGCGCGTCCATGTTTTGCCGCCCTGAGATCGTTACGGAATCGGATAGCGGACGCAGGCATCCCCGGGGTGACCATGGGGGAACTTTCCATGGGCATGTCGGGGGATTTCGAAATTGCAGTTGAGGAGGGAGCGACCATCATCAGGATCGGCCGGTCTCTTTTCGGAGAACGACCGGTCAAGGAGGGAACGCCGACATGAACAACGTTTATCTGCTTGTATTCGTCTATGTTTTTCTTACCCTGGTTTTCCTGTTTATCGCCAAGAAAATCGCGGACAAGCTTACCAGTTTCGACGACGATCTGGCCATTCAGGAGGATGGTAATATCGCCGTCGCCCTGCGGCGTTTCGGTCTCTTTCTGGGCCTGGGCGTAGCGATGACGGGGGTCATGGGCGGGGGGTTGTCCAGACTCGACATGATGACCTTCATCCTCGATGGAGGTGTCGCCATCGTGCTCTTTTTCTGCGCCCATTACATCAACGATTATCTCCTGGTTCCTGGTATCCGGAACAATAACCTGATCAAGGAAGGCAATATCCCCACCGGTCTGGTCGAGGCGGGAAGTTTTCTGGCCACGGGGATTCTCCTCAACGGCGCCTTTGCCGGCGAAGAAGGGCCGCTCCTATCGGCGGTGATCTTTTTCCTGCTGGGTCAATCCTTTCTGGTCATCGCCGTGAAAATCCATCAAAGAGTTTACCACTTCAATGTCACCGCCTGTCTGCAGGAGCGGAACATGGGCGCCGGAGTCACCGTCGCCGGGCTTCTTGTCTCCTATAGCTTCATCCTCAGGTCAACGATTGCCGGCAGCTTCACCGGCTGGGCGGAGAGCCTGGGGTACTTTTTAGCCAGCGCCCTGACCGGTATCATCGGACTTTTTATCTTCCAGCGGCTGGCCGGTTTCATCTTCCTTGCCAAGATCCGAATCACCGATGAAATAAACCGGTCGAACACAGCCGCCGCCATTCTCGTTCAGGGGATTACTATCACCCTCGCCCTGATCATCAGCCGTCTGATCTGAGAGGTCAGCTATGGAAAAACCAAAGGTGAGCAAAAAAATCCTGGTCGGCGGCATCTTCTTCCTCGCCCAGACACTACTGGCCGGTTGCGATTCGGGACCGGAACCCAAGGCCCTCAAGAATCCCGGCGCCCATGGGGAATGGGAGATTGAAAACGATATGGCCGATAAACCGGCCGGGGTCATGACGGAAGTGGCGGAAGTCGCCCCCGACAGTTTCCGTATCGTCAACGAATATCCCAGCCGGACCACAGGCGTCGTCGTCAACCGGATGAACGGTCTGCGGGAGACAATCCCGGCAGAAAATCTCGAAACGGTCATGGGCCCGCCGGGACAGCAACCGGGAGGATTCGGCCTGGGACCGGTTCTAGCCTCCGGGCTCGCGGGTTACATGATGGGGCGGAACACCTCGCTGAACCCCGCCGTTTACAGGAATTCCGATCTCTATGCCCAAAGCCTGGCCAACAGAGAGCTCGTTGAGCGGCGCATCAGGGAAGAGGAACAAAAACGGCCCGGATGGAGTGGACGAAGCTATTATTACGGCTATGGACGGCGTTATGACGGACAGGATCATACCCTCCGCACTCCTGACGGTTCGATGAAGACGTCCAGCGCCCGTTCCGGATTCTTCTCCCATTTCACAAGCGGTACGCGCAGCTTCTCCGGCTGAAAATGAAACATTTATGAAATTCTCATTACGGTTCCCATCACAAGGGGCATGAATTAAATGAGTTGCCGAGACTTTTTCAGATGAAATTGGTCCCCGTTCAGCCCATCCCGGAGAGCGTTTACAAAAAAGTCGGCTTCTACTGGTACGAGACTCCGGAAAAGCCGCCCTATATCGCCGACGAACTCGTCGTCATCAGCCCGGAGGAGGGCGACGCCTATTACAGCGCCGCCGGCGAACTGTACGACCTTTTTATCACGGCGGGACAACACGTCATCGATCATCGCCTCTATGAGGAACTCGATATTCCACCGACCCTTATCCCGTTGATTGAGGAGACCTGGAATGACGATGCCCATTTTCATCTGATCGGACGTTTTGATCTGGCCGGCGGCCTCGACGGACAACCGATCAAACTTATCGAATTCAACGCCGACACGCCGTCCCTGATCTTTGAGGTCGCCCTTATTCAGTGGCTCCTCCTCAGACACAACAATCTCGATGAGGAGCGGCAATATAACCGCCTCTATGAAACCCTAAAAGAATCCTTCACTAGGATCAGGAAGATCCATAACGCCGCCGGTGAGGACGACAGCCCCATTACCTGCGCCCTGTTTTCCTGCTTCAATCTGGGCAGGGAGGATGAAAACACCACCCGGCTCCTGGAAGAGATTGCCTACGAATCGGGATTTATCACCTCTTTCGAATATATCGAAGGTGTGACCTTCTCCGACGAAAAAGGCATCGGCAACAGCGAAGGCGATATCTGCGACTACTGGTTCAAACTGGTTCCCTACGAACTCATGGTTTCGGAAGAGCCGGAACTTGTCAAAATACTGACCTCCATCGTCGGGAATCGAAAAACAGTCATCCTCAATCCGCCCTACTCCCTGCTGTTTCAATCGAAAGGCCTGTTGAATGTCCTCTGGGATCTCTTCCCCCACCATCCCCTGCTTCTGGAGACTGCCCGGGAACCGCTGCCGGGAAGATCGTGGGTGGAAAAGAAAACCTTTGGCAGAGAAGGGGCCAACATCCGGATCCTCGGTCCGACCGGAGAGCTGCTGGCAAGCACAACCGGGGAATACCGGAATTTTCAGGCAGTTTATCAGGAATTTACGGAGCTCCCCCGGGACAGCGCCGGAAAAAGCTACCAGGCAGGCGTCTTTTTCTCCTATGAACCATGTGGCCTCGGCTTCCGCCGGGAAAGTGGCATTATTCAGAATTTTTCACAGTTTATCGGACATTTCGTCGGTTGACATTTTCGCGGCAATCATGATAGGGCAACTCCCCTGAAAAAAGGAAGACATCCCGGCGGGAATTTGGAGGTTACCATGTTTTTAAAACAGATACAGGTCGGTCAGATGGCTGTTTTCGCCTATCTGCTCGGTGACGAGGAAACGGGAGAGGCTTTTGTGATTGATCCGGCGGCGGAAACATCCAAACTTGTTTCCCTGGCAGAAAAAAACAATTTGAAAATTAAATATATTGTCAATACCCACGGCCATGTGGATCATATAGCCGGCAATCAGGACATGAAGGAGCGCACGGGGGCCAAAATCATCATTCATGAGGGGGACGCCGAAATGCTCGTCTCCACTCCCGCCATGTATCTCCGCATGTTCGGGGCCAAGCAGTCCCCTCCTGCCGACATCATCGTCAAGGAGGGGGATGTAATTACCTTGGGGAAGGTCTCCCTGGAGGTTATGGCCACCCCCGGACATTCCCCCGGCAGCATGTGCCTACGCGGCGACGGTCTGGTTTTCACCGGCGACACCCTGTTTGTGGGCGCCGTAGGCAGGACCGATCTTCCCGGAGGATCATGGGACGTCATGGCCCGTTCCCTCAAGGAGAAACTGGCCGTCCTTCCAGACGAAACGAAGGTATTGCCGGGACACAATTACGGCGCCTCCCCAACCTCAACGATCGGATATGAGAAGCTGCACAACCCGTTTCTCAAGTTTTGACATTAATGAAAATAATCAGGGGATCACACGATGAATGATAAGGTTATATCCACATCCATGCCCGGCCTTCCCTTGATCGGCCGGGGAAAGGTCCGGGACATCTATGCCCTGGATTCCCGGTTGCTCATCGTGGCAACGGATAGGATTTCAGCATTTGACGTGATCATGCCCAACCCCATCCCGGGCAAAGGAAGGATTCTCACCCGGATGTCCGCCTTCTGGTTCGGTCAGATGGAGGATATAATCGGCAACCACATAATATCCATTAATCCCGATGATTACCCCGAAGCGTGCCTGCCCTATCGAGACATCCTGACCGGACGCAGTATGCTGGTGAAAAAGGCGCAACCCCTGCCCGTGGAATGTATCGTCCGAGGATACCTGAGCGGTTCGGGATGGAAGGATTACCTTCGCAACGGGACCGTTTCCGGAATTCGCCTGCCTGAAGGATTGAAGGAATCTTCCCGGCTGCCTGAACCAATCTTCACCCCCTCAACAAAGGCCCCGGAGGGTGAACACGATATGGCCATCACCAGGGGGGAAACGGAAAACCTGATCGGCACAGAATTGACGGCACGGATTATCGAAGTCAGTATCGCCGTTTATAACCGGGCCGCTGCTCTGGCCCTGGCCCGGGGCATCATTATCGCCGACACTAAAATGGAATTCGGCGTTTTTGAA
Source organism: uncultured delta proteobacterium (assembly GCA_903885795.1). Taxonomy (GTDB): domain Bacteria; phylum Desulfobacterota; class Syntrophia; order Syntrophales; family UBA8958; genus UBA8958. The sequence continues at coordinate 15,926 of CAISJV010000006.1, forward strand.
GGAGACCTGATCATCATCGATGAACTCCTCACCCCCGATTCATCCCGATTCTGGCCCCAGGACGACTACGAGGAGGGAAGAGGACAGAGCAGTTTTGACAAGCAATTCCTCCGGGACTATCTCCTCTCCCTCGCATGGGATCAACGCCCGCCGGCTCCCAACCTTCCTGATGATATAATCAGTAAAACCGCTGATAAATATAAGGAAGCACTAAGACGGTTAACCGCTTGAGATGCACTCATGAACCTTGACATAACCGCCCATCGTTATTAAATTAGCGCCGTTTTTACCACAACCGGAACATCCGGAAACACTAAAACTAAAGACCAGAAGAGAGATTGAAACAAGTCCATGACAAAACGATGTTATTATGAAATTCTACAAGTAACCCGCACAGCCACCGAAGAGGATATCAAGAAAAGTTACCGCCGCATGGCGATGCAGCACCATCCGGACCGAAATCCGGGGGATCGGGAAGCGGAGGACAAATTCAAGGAAGCCGCCGAGGCCTATGAAGTCCTCAGCGACCAGCAAAAAAGAGAGATCTACAATCAATATGGCCACGAGGGATTGAGCAGTTCGGGATTCCAGGGCTTTTCCGGTGACGACATTTTTTCCAGTTTTGGCGATATCTTCGGCGATATCTTCGGTTTCAGCAACGGACGCTCACGGTCGCGAAGCGCTGCCCGGGCAGGAGCCGATTTGCGCTATGATATGCAAATCTCTTTCATGGAAGCAGCCTTTGGCCTCTCCAGGGACATCGATATGGACAAACATCAAAGCTGTCATGAGTGCAGCGGGACCGGCTCGGCGCCGGGAACGGCGCCGGAGGTCTGTTCACGTTGTCGCGGCCGTGGTCAGGTCACCCAGTCCAGCGGCTTCTTCAGTATCAGCACCACCTGCCCGAATTGTCGCGGCGTGGGACAGATCATATCCCACCCCTGCAAGAAATGCCGGGGCGCCGGCCGGGAAAAGGTTGTCAAAACCGTCCAGATCAAGATTCCTGCCGGCGTCGAGACAGGCTCTCGACTCCGGTTGCGCGGGGAGGGGGAACAAGGAGAACATGGAGGTCCCAACGGAGATCTTTATGTTTTCATCCACGTTCAAGAACATGAATTCTTCCAGCGGTCCGATGACGATATTATCTGCCGGATTCCGATTTCTTTTGTCCAGGCGGCCCTGGGAGACAATATCGAAGTGCCGACCCTGGTGGGAACGGAAAAACTGAAAATTCCCCGGGGCACCCAGAACGGCAAGATCTTTCGTCTGAAGGGGAAAGGCATTGCCCATCTGCGCGGATTTGGCCGGGGCGATCAGGTCATCGAAACAGTCGTGACCATTCCGACCAATCTCAACCGGCGACAGGAAGAACTCCTCAAGGAATTCTCCCGCCTCAGCAGCCAATAAGGCCCTTAACTGCTTCTTTACAGACAGACGCAAATAAGGTAAGAAGATTGTCATCATCACTATCTTTATGAGGGAGGAATGGTACATGAGAAAGAGAATCCGCCGTTCAGTATTACTGCTCGTGGTTGGCTTATTCATCCTGACCGGCTGCGCCGCCGTGCTTGTCGGCGGGGCCGTTGTGGGCGCCGGCACGGGAACCTACATGTTCATCAACGGAGAATTGAAGACCGACTATAATTACTCTTTTGACAAGGTCTGGTCGGCCGTCGAAAAAACCGTGGCCGCGATGCGGGGCACTGATGTCGCTCCGGCAAAAGGCATCGGCACCGGCCATATCGATTCGGTGATCAACGGCGAAAAGGTCCGCATATCCGTTACCTTCAAAGAAAAAGACATTACCACGGCCGCCGTCAGGGTGGGGATGGTTGGCGATGAAACGGCATCCCGGATGATTCAGGCCAATATCGCCGACAATCTGGCCAAGAAATAGCAAGGCCGGTAAATGAATTATCGCCTCATGACTTCCCTGCTATGCCTGATCTTGTTGGCATGGACTCCTCCCCTCGTCCATGGGCAGCAAATCCCGCTGCATCAATGGCCGGACAGACTGACCCTGTGCGGCGAGCGGGTTCCCTTCGAGCGTCAGGACGTATGGGAAATGATGGATCAATCCTTTGTTTCGTCGGTCTATAATCAGCCACGGGTGATTCTCTGGATCAAAAGAGCTCACCGCTATTTCCCCTATATAGAAAAGCGTCTCCAGGAAAGAAAACTGCCGGATGACCTCAAATATATCGCTGTCGTGGAAAGTGCCCTGAAGATCTATGCCACATCGAGCGCTAAGGCCGTCGGGCCATGGCAGTTCATTGAAGGAACGGGGAAGGCGTACGGTCTCCGCAGCGACCGCTGGATCGATGAACGGTACAATTTCGAGCGGGCAACAGAGGCGGCCCTGAACTACCTGACCGATCTTCACAAGGAATTCAAAAACTGGGGTCTGGCCATCGCTGCCTATAACTGCGGAGAGAATAGAATGGCCAAGGATTTGAGGGCGCAAGGGGTCAACAATTTTTATGACGCCGACCTGCCTCTGGAGACGGAGGCCTATATCTTCAGCATCCTGGCGGCAAAATCAATCCTGTCAAATCCCGCCGCTTACGGCTATTCCGTCCCGGCCGCAAAAAGGTATCCACCCCTGGAATATGACGAGATTGACCTCTCTGTGAGTCGGGAGACACCCATAACAGCCATCGCCCGCGCCTGCGATACAACCTACAAGATCATCAGGGAAATGAATCCGGAAATCCGCCAGAACGCCCTCCCTTCCGGAAACTTCAAGTTGCGCATCCCCAAGGGGAAAGCCCAGGGATTCGGCGTCCGCCTGAAAAAAGAGCTGTCCCGGTAAAAATCCCGTCAAAATTCCTGTGGATAACCGTATGGATTTCGTGTAAGGGATCGGTCCATTAAGACGGATTATTCCCTGCAAGTCGACAAATAACGAAGCATGCAGAAGGCTTCAAAAACAAATTATCTATGTACGGAGGTACAAAAAAATGAAGATAGCTATTGTTGGAGCGGGATCATTGGGTACGATCCTCGGTGCGCTGCTGGCCAAAGCCGGTCGCGACGTCACCCTGGTCGACGCCAATGAGGAACATGTCAAAGCCCTGAATGAAAAAGGGGCTCAAATCGTGGGATTTCTGGAAATGACGGTCCCGGTCAGGGCGATCACCCCTGCCCAGATGGAAGGAACCTACGATCTCGTTATTTACCTGGTCAAGACGACCTACAACCATATCGCCCTGCCTCAGATCGTTCCCCACCTGCACGAGGAGAGCATCGTCCTGACGCTGCAGAACGGCCTCCCTGAAGACGCGGTGGCCGAACATGTCGGAGTCAAACGGACCATTGGCGCCGCCGTCGGCTGGGGAGCCACCTGGATCGGCCCGGGGGTATCCCAGTTGACTTCCCCGGCAGACAAGATGACCTATGATATCGGTGAACTGGACGGCAAGATGACGGACCGCCTCAAGAAGGTTAGAGAGGTTATGGAACCGGCCGGAGTTCCCATTCTGACTGATAAACTGACGGGCATCCGCTGGACGAAGCTCCTGGTCAACTCCACCTTCAGCGGTATGTCGGCGGCGCTGGGATGTACCTACGGGGACGTCCTGGACAATCCCAAAGCCCTCACCTGCGTTGCTCACATCGCCAATGAGTGTCTCCATGTAGTTGCCGCTCTGGGCGTCAAACCGGACCCCATCCAGGGGATAGATGTCGGGATTCTTGGGTTTGCAAACCAACAACAGATGAAGAAAACCTTCATGATCTACCAGATGGCTTTCGGCCCCCACCGCGCCCTCAAGGCGAGCATGCTCCAGGACCTGGAAAAAAACATTCCCTGCGAAATCAACACAATCAACGGGAAGGTAGCGGAAATGGGGATAAAAGCAGGCGTGGCCACTCCCATGAACGATAAGGTGGTGGAAATAGTTACAGCCTGCCAGGAGGGCAAACTGAAACCGGAGATGTCCAACCTGGATCTCTTTGTCCTGCCCGAAGTGCCCGAAGGACCTGCGGAAACCCCCAGACCGGCTGTCTCCAGTGCCCCGGCAGTACATGGGGCGAAAAGCAAAATCCCGTCCTACAAACGGATCGTCACCTGCGCCATCACCGGTTCGATCCATCTCCCCACCATGTCTGAGTATCTGCCCATCACACCCGACCAGATCGCCCAGAATGCCCTGGACGCGGCCAACGCCGGTGCGGCAGTGGTTCACATTCATGCCCGTGATCCACTGAACGGCATGCCTACGGCAGACCTGAACATCTTCGATCAGATCTTCGAGAAGATCCGGGCAAAGAACAAGGACGTTATCATCTGCATCACCACGGGCGGCGGAGCCGGAATGACGGTGGAACAGCGGGCCTCCGTCATTCCCCGTTACAAGCCCGAACTGGCCTCCTGCAACCTCGGGTCCATGAACTGGGGCGTCTTTGCCATTGCCGAGAAATACAAGGAATTTAAATTCCCCTGGGAAGGGGCGATGATGGAGATGGCCAAGGGCTTCGTCTTCCAGAATACCTTTGCCGATCTCTTCAAGATGACCTCTATCATGGCGGAAAACGGCACCAAGCCGGAACTGGAGGTTTACGACCTCGGCCATCTTTACAACTGCGGCTATCTTGTACAGGCCGGTTACGTGAAACTCCCTGTTTACCTTCAGTTCGTCACGGGCATCCTCGGCGGCATCCAGTCAAGCCCCTACGATCTCGTCAACCTGAGCTCGACGGCGGAACGCATCTTCGGAAAGGGCAACTACGAGTGGTCTGTCATCGGCGCCGGCCGGGGCGAGTTCCCCGTCTGCACCCAGGGTCTTTTCCTGGGGAGCCATGTCCGCGTCGGCATGGAGGACAACCTCTATGTGAAGCGGGGAGTCCTGGCGAAGAGCAACGGTGATCTGGTAGAAAAGATGGTTCGGATCATGGGAGAATTCGATTTTGAACCGGCCACACCCGACGAGGCCCGGGAAATCCTGGGGCTCAAAAAATAGGCTGTTAAGGATTGGAAGAAAGTCTTAATTGATGCATAGAGGCAGCGTCTGCGGACGCTGCCTCTATTATTTCACGAACCAGTCAGCAGCAGCTATTTATCGCCCAAGTCACCTTGTTCCACGGAAGCAATAATTACAGGCATATCAATTCGGGTAAACAGCGGAAAATGATCCGAAGGATAACACTTTTTCAAGCATAGTTGAATAATTCGCGCGTCCAGGACCCGGATGGAAGAGGAGACAAAAGTATAATCCAACTTAAAACGGAAGAAAAATCTGCGATACCCGTGGAAGGTGGCAACATTGTGCAGATTTGGATATCGAACCCGAAAGGTGTCTCTCAATGGGTCGGGATTCAAGACCTTGCCTTTTTTCAATGTTCTTAAAGGAATTTTACCCTTTAAATACCTAATGGGTGCACTCTTTTCCCGGGCGTTAAAATCACCTGTCAGGATAAAGGCATCCGGGTAAGACCGGGCATGAATGCGCTGCATTAGCAAGATAACGCTTTTTTTCCGCGAATGTGCTGAAAGATGATCCAAATGGACATTATAGAAATAAAAAGACTCCTGAGAATCTTTGTCGGTAAGCCGCATCCAGGCGCAGTTCCTCGTCATGATGTTTCCCCATCCCTTTGAACCGGGAATTTCGGGTGTGTCGGAAAACCAGAAGATGCCCTGCTCGGAGAGGATAAAGCGCGCTGCATTAAAAAATATGGCGTTATGCAGCACTTTACCGCCGCCTGAATATTCCGCGCCGCTCATCTTATATCCGGGGAGCATGGAATGAATTTCCGCAATTTGAAAGTCTAACGCTTCCTGCAGGCCCAGAACATCCGGGTGGCATCTGGTTAAAACCTCGCTAACAAGATGGCGGCGAAACACCCAACTGTTTCTACCGTCATGCGCCGTTCCCCGGCGAATATTAAAGCTCATTATTTTTAGACTTAAGCCCGACTCCGGCAACACATCAGAAAAAGTATCTGTTGGGACGTTGAGGAGTTTTCGCCGTGATTTGAAAGCCCGCAGCCAATTGACCGGTCGAAAAATCGACTTTTTAACAAATTTAAGTCCCTTCATTTTTCCTTTTCACCTTGTCTCAAATCGCTGGTTTAATTCATCGCACTCTTAAGATTTGCATTTCGAAGTAAAATAAGCATGATACATGAGAAAAGCAAGTGCCTGTATGACTAAAAACAACTTGCATGATGAATTATTTGGTGTAAACTACCGACAATCAATACACATGAAAGAGTTCACATTCGGATAGGGTATGACATTCATCAGACTTCTTTTTTTGTTCCTCCTGTCGGTTCCAATCTTGGTTACCAGCAACGGATGTGCGACCTTGCCGAATGTCACTGAAAAGATTGACGCGGCGCCGACTACCCAGGGACCGAGCCAAATCCTTTCGGCTAAAGGACTGCTATCTCCAAAACAGAGCAAGGCAATCATGGAAAGGCTGAAACGATCGGTCGCCCCGACGGACATTCTGGAACGCCACACTGCCGTCGTGGAATCGGTCACCGAAAGCCCGCTGACGAAGGGGAACAAAGTCACTCTCCTCGCCGATGGCCAAGCTGCCTATGCCGCAATGTTCAAAGCCATCCAGGGTGCCAGAGACCATATCAACCTTGAAACCTATATCATCGATGATGATGACGTGGGCCGCAAATTTTCCGACCTGTTGTTGAAAAAACGGGCGGAAGGTGTTCAGGTTAATCTCATTTATGACAGCGTAGGCAGTTTCAATAATCCCGCTTCTTTTTTCAAACGCTTGACGGACGGGGGAATTAAGGTTGTCGAATTTAATCCGATCAATCCGCTGAAGGCTCGTGGAAACTGGCTTCTCGCGCATCCGGATCACCGCAAAATTTTGATTGTAGACGGCAAAATCGCCATTACAGGCGGCATCAACATCAGTAGCGTTTACTCGAGCAGGCTTTCCGGGGGAAGGACTATAGAAAAAGGGAAACCACTGCCCTGGCGTGACACGGATGTTCAAATTGAAGGTCCGGCTGTGGCTGAATTCCAAAAGCTCTTCCTAGACACGTGGTCCAAGCAGAATGGGCCTAAACTGTCCGGAGGGAACTACTATCCAAGGGCGAAAGAAGGTGGGAATGCCCTGGTGCGAGTCGTAGGCAGTATACCAGGCTCGGACAACAGGATCATGTTTATCGTGTATGTGGCCGCCATCACCTTTGCAGAGCATTCCATCCATCTGACGAATGCCTATTTCATACCCGACGACCAGATACTGAAGGCCTTCACGGATGCAGCCAGGAGAGGTGTTGACGTCAAGATTATTCTACCCGGGACCACCGATTCCGCGGTGGCCTTATATGCAGCGCGGTACAATTATTCCGGGCTGTTGGAATCGGGGGTGAAGATATACGAACGCCGCAACGCTTTACTACATGCAAAAACTGCGGTTATTGACGGTGTCTGGTCGACAGTCGGTTCCACCAACATGGACTACTGGAGCCTTTTAAGCAATGACGAGGCGAATGCGGTTGTCCTGAACCATGATTTCGCTGCGGCAATGGAGAAGACATTTACCAAGGATATTGCGGAGTCCCATCAGATTAAAGTGGAAGAGTGGAAAGAGAGACCCCTGTTCTCGAAGATAAGGGAATGGTTTGCCCATTTATTTGTCCTCTGGTTGTAAAACGGTTAGAGCCCGCTATGAAACTTAGAAAACTATATCTATTCTTCTTTTCTTTGGCATTGACAGTCTCCCTGCTGATTCCTGCATTAATGGTGGAGACAGGCATATCCGCAGAGAAACTGAAGCAGGAGTCGGACCATTTCGATGGCCTCCGGTATTTCAATCCCGGTGTTCCTCAAACTCCGCCATATCCCCCAGGCGCGACCGCAAGACGTGGCGCCACTTGGTGGGTTTGGAACTGGATTCTAAACGATGAATGGCCGGAATGGCCGGAATGGAAGGCTATTCCGCCTGGGCCGCGTCCTGTTGCCCGTGTCATGAAGGGTGTGATCAGCGTAACCCCTGTCGGTCACGCTACCTTCCTCATTCAAATGGATGGCCTTAACATCCTCATCGATCCAATTTGGTCGGATCGCTGCAGCCCCGTGGCGTGGGCGGGTCCCAAGAGGCACAGTCCGCCCGGCATCCGTTTTGAAGATCTTCCCCCCATTAGCGTCGTGTTGGTATCCCACAATCATTATGATCACCTTGATCTTCCGACCCTGGAGCGTCTTGCCGAAAAGGGAACACCGCGCTCCATCGTGCCCCTTGGAAATCTGGATCTCGTCCGGGGCGCCGGCATCCCCGCTGTGGATGAACTTGATTGGTGGCAATCGGTCCGTATTTCTCCCGACGTAACGATAACATTGGTTCCTGCGCAGCACTTTTCGTCGCGCACCATATGGGACCGCAATCAAACCCTCTGGGGAGGTTTTGTCATATCAGGCCCCTCGGGTAATGTTTTTTATTCCGGGGATACGGGTTACGGCCCCCATTTTCAAGAAATTGCCCGCCGTTTTTCGCCGTTCCGGGTGGCCCTTCTTCCGATTGCGCCCTTCCGGCCGCTAAAGCCGCAAGAACCGACGCCGGGATATCGACTAATTGTCCATATGGGACCTGCGGAGGCCGTCAAAGCGCATCTGGATCTGGGCGCGCCATTCACCATCGCCGCCCACTTCCAGGTATTTCGCCTTGGCATCGAGGGCTTCGATGATGCTGTGACTGGCCTGGCCTCAACATTGAAGGAGAATAATCTGAAGTCTGACACCTTCATCGCGCCCGCACTTGGTCAAGCCATTATCATGCCCCCCATACCGAACGTATTACCATCGCTTGTGTTTAAAGAGCATTGTGCCGGATCGAAGCTTTTCAACAGCTGCCCACCCGTAAACATGAATTTGGAAGAAAAAGCATTTCACTGACAAGAAGGCTGAAGGCCAATAACATGAAGAAAAATATTCCGATATTACTGATGGTACTTGTTTCTTTGGTGGTGGTGAGCGCTTATGCTCAGGATTCCCGGGAGGCAGCTAAAATCCAGTATTTAATTTCATCGGTCGAAACTCTGGAAGGGGCGAAGTTTATCAGAAACGGCAGCGAGTATGATGCCCGGTCGGCTGCAGACCACTTGCGCCTTAAGCTCAAAAATGCGGGTGAGCGGGTAAGGACGGCGGAAGACTTCATCAAGTATTGCGGCTCCAAATCTTCTCTGACGGGTGAACCATACCTGATAAGGTTCGCAGATGGCACTACCGTGAAAGCCGAGGTATTTTTCGGTAAAAAGCTCCTGACTTTTGCTAAAGATAGACCATAGCCACACATACCCATATGTCAAGGCGGAAAGGGCTCGGAGATGCCCTTAGCTTTTGTGGAGTTGAAGTATAGGGAACCTGTTTTGCTCTTAACGGGCGTTTTTCAACCCCGCTCTCACAGCCCGCTCAGAAGTCGCCCGGGGGAATATGGAACAGCCCGGCGATTACGCCGTCAAAATAATCCGGCAGGTAGCGGTCCCATAGCTTCACGGGAAGATCTTTCAATTCCCCCTGGTTTGACAGGGTAAAAAGAAAAAGGTAACGCATTAGATATTCAACGTTTTTCGCCAGATGTCCCCGGTATTGCTGTCGGAGGCGTTGGGAGATCGTCCGGTCCTCATGCATGCAGCGACCGATCTCGCTTTCCAGCATCTCCTGGTAGTCGGAGACGATGATTTCCAGATAGACTTCTTCCTCTCCGGAAAGGACAAAATCGCCGTAATTCCGGTCCGCCTGTATCGGATCTACACCCCGGCTTGCCATGACGGCGTGGATACTTGCCGGCAGAGTCTCTCGGATCAATTCACTCTTGGGCGGTTCGATGCGGACCACCAGATTGACGGCGTTGTAACGCCCCTGGTGACGTTCCTCCTCCACGACCTGACAATGCTCGATATTATTAAGCGCCGTCAATATCCGCCCCTGTTCGTCGTCTTCCAGAACTACCTTTACGCCAGCTACATCATTGATTACCAGATCGGTCGGCCCTTTAATCTCGCGCTGCCGCTGCAGATCTTCGACAAACCGTTCCTCCGCATCGAGAAATTCACCGAGCATCTCCTCCGGGGAAGTAAGCAGATATTCCCTGGGGATACATAGCCTCGCGGCCCGCTCATCAGCAAGGATTTCGGCGTGTCTTTTGATCGCATCAAAGATCCAGTCAATGATCCGTCTCGCCCCTTTTTCCGCCAAACGCCTTATGCGCTTGATCCGCAAGGATCCGAGATAATTTTCTCCCCCTTCCTGCCTCTTGAAAAACAGCATCGCCTGGCAGGGCGTTTCGCGATAGAACCTACCGGGATGTTCTTCATAGTCCCCAATCAATCTATCGATGCGGGGGTTGTGGTATGGTGGCCTGCGAACCATGGCATCCTTGATTTCACCCTTCAGACTGATCCGCTCCACCCGCAGATCCGAACCATGCAATTCCTGAAAAAGCCTCCCGGCAAAATGGTGGAGATACCGTGAAACAAATAGCTGGTTGAAATGGACCAGACGAGTAATCAGATCGCCATCACCGCTCTGAACATTACCGTACATAGAACGACTGATAAGATCTTTCAGCTCATTACGATGCAGGTAGCTATTGATTGTGATCATGGCGCCTCCACCTCAAGTGATTTTCCCTTTACAAAAGGCTTTTCTTTCTTTATGGTTGGGCAAAGTTGTTTTCGGATTTGTTTTCATCTCCTTATTTTACTTTCATCTCCATCTGATCTACAGGATCTTTCCACCTATAATTTCGTTGCAGAGGCTTCCTTGATGGAAGATACCATAAATAAGACAAAATAGACAGGCTTCAAAGAGGTGATGACATGGCACAGGACGACGCATTGGACCAGGCCTATGGAGGTCTCGGCATCGGAAGAAAAGTTCAGGAACTCAGGGAAAAGCAGCAGTTGACGATCATGGATCTGGCGGCAAAAACCGGCCTTTCCAGATCCGTCCTTGGGGAAATAGAATCGGCTGAGGTGATCCCCCCGGTAGCTGTGCTGCTCAGGCTTGCCAAGGCCATGAATGTAGGTATGGCGTATTTCTTTCAGGATACCGCCGTTGCGGACAAGGTTTCAGTTACCCGCAAAGACCAGCGGATACGGATCAAGAGGCGCCCCCACCATCACGAAGGCGAAGTGGACTATATCTACGAATCCCTGGAAACAGGGAAGCCGGACAAGCACATGGAACCTCTCTTTGTGGAATTCCAACCAATGGAAACGGGAGACATGATTTTTTCAACTCACGACGGCGAGGAATTTGTTTATCTTTTAGAGGGAAAACTGGAATTCAGATCCCATGAACGTACGGAAATCCTCGCCCCGGGAGACGCCATCTATTTTGAGTCCGACCTCAGTCATGCCTTCCGGGGGCTCGACAATAAGGCGGCAAGGGCAATCGTGGTAGTCTGGAACAGGTTATAGGAAAGATTTGGGAGGCTGATCATGCTGGAAATCCGGTTTCACGGACGGGGGGGACAGGGGACGGTCGTCGCCACGATTCTGCTTTCGAAGGCCTTCTTCCAGGCTGGCTATCAGGTGCAGAGTTTTCCCTTCTTCGGGGTGGAAAGAAGGGGCGCTCCTGTGGAAGCTTACCTGCGTCTGGATGCTAAAAAAATCCTCCTGCGAACTAACGTCACGGCCCCGGATCACGTGGTTGTGCAGGATCAGACCTTGTTGCAGAGTATCGATGTCACCCGGGGTTTGAAACCGGGGGGGTGGATTCTGCTCAACTCACCCGAAGACGCCGCGGACCCGGGCCGGTTCCGTGGTTTCAAGCTTGCTTGCGTGGATGCGACCCGGATCGCCCTGAAACACCAGTTGGGAACACGCACTCATCCCATTGTCAATACGGCCATGATGGGGGCCTTTGCCCGCATGTTGGGAACACCACCGATGGAAGCTGTCTGCAATGCTATCCGGGAAGAAGTCCCTTCTGAGCCGGATGCGAACATCGCCGCCGCCAGGGAAGCATACGAGGAAGTTATATTAATTGGCGAGATATTATAACTCCGTTTCTAAAGCGGAGATGAAATCGAGGCGGCAAGGAAGAGGCGACGCAGGCGTATTTTTCATACGTCGAGGAGCCGATTGCCGACGCCAACGAAGATAGCGCTTCGATTTAGAAGCGGAATAGGGGAAAGATATGGAAGCTGAACTTGGTCTGAAAAAGAATCTCTACATGCCTCGGACATCAGTGACCACTGAAAGTAATAAAACCGGGTCATGGCGTTTTCTGCGCCCGAGATATGAAGAAAAAACCTCCCCATGCAGCACTGCCTGCCCGGCGGGGGAAGATATCGCCCGGATCGAGATGCTCATCACCCAGGGTGCCTTCAAGGAGGCTTGGGAAACGATTCTGAGAGAAAATCCATTGCCCGGAGTCTGTGGCCGGGTATGTTACCATCCCTGCGAAGGGAACTGCAACCGCCGGGAATTCGACACGTCCATCGCCGTCCACACAATGGAGCGCTTTCTCGCCGATACAGCCGCCCGTAATGAAACTAAACCGGTTCTGGAAAGGCTCCCTCCCAAAGGAAAGGGCGTCGCCATTATCGGTTCCGGTCCGGCGGGGCTCGCAGCGGCCTGGTTTCTGAACATGCTCGGCTACGACAGCGAGATCTTCGAGGCCATGCCGGAGGCGGGGGGGCTGTTGCGCTGGGGCATTCCGGCCTACCGGCTGCCGGCGGCGGTCCTGAGCAATGAGATTGCCCGGATCGAAAACCAGGGGGTCCGCATCAGGCTCAGTGAGACCGTATCGGCCTCCCGCTTTGAAGAGTTGAAGACCTCCTACGACGCCGTTTTCCTTGGTTGCGGTTACTGGCGAAACATAGCCCTGAATATTCCCGGCGAATCCGGATCGGGCGTTGAAGACGGGCTGTCATTCCTGAAACAACTCCGCCAGGGAGCAAAGCCCGACGTCAGGGGAGTTTCCGCGGTTATCGGAGGGGGCAATACGGCCATCGACGTTGCCCGGAGCATCATCCGCCTGGGGGGACGAGCCGTTATTGTCTATCGCAGAAGACGGGAGGACATGCCGGCTTTTGACGAAGAAATCATAAGCGCCCTCGAGGAAGGGGTGGAACTCCGGGAGTTATTGGCCCCCGTTCAGATCGCCGCCCAAGGATCGGACTGTATCTTGACTCTCCAGCAGATGAAGGTGGAGGGCCGCGACCGGGACGGCCGGGGCAGAATCGCTGCCGATGGAACCAGTCCCGTGGAAATCTCGGTGCAGCGGGTCTTCGTGGCCACAGGCGCCGCAGCAGCAGAAACTTGGCATGAGCCTCCGCCTGCAGAAACGGCTGGGCATCACACCGCACCCCTTACCCCGCACCTGCCCCTGCACCTCAGTCATTGTACCCTCCATCAGGAACAGCAGGGGACGCCGATCATCTATGGCGGCGATCTGACGAATACCAGCAAGAACGTCACCCAGGCCATCGCTTCGGGCAAACAGGCCGCCATGGCCCTCGATACCTTTTTCCAGAGCGGCGCCGGCACCATTCGGGAGCGTCTTTCCGGCTGTCTGGTCGGTGAGGGACCATCTCTTTCCATGGAGATATACATGCACGGCCCCCGGAAAGAGAGGAAAACCCACATTGTTTCACATCAGGAAATCAATACGGATTATTTCCAGTTTGAACCACGGGTCATTCAACCCCGGCTCCTTATCGAAGAGCGGACCTCTTCCTTCGATGAAATCGAGCTGAAGATCTCGGCCAATACGGCGATGCGGGAGGCGGGACGTTGCTTCAACTGCGGGATCTGCAACGACTGCGACAACTGCTATCTCTTTTGTCCCGACGTCTGCATTCTGCGGGGTCGGGACATGACGGAACGCCACATCGATTACGATTACTGCAAGGGGTGCGGTCTGTGCGTCGTGGAGTGTCCCAGAAACGCCATGACTCTCGGTGAGGAGGAAAAACTATGAAAAAGGTCCTCGAAGGCAGCCACGCCGTGGCGGAAGCGGTTCGCCTGGCCAAGGTCCAGGTGATTTCCGCCTATCCCATCACTCCCCAGACCCATATTGTCGAGATCCTGTCGGATTATGTCACTACCGGCAAAATGGACGCCAAATACCTGCGGGTGGAAAGCGAACATTCCTGCATGGCGGCGTTGATCGGAGCCCAGAGTTCCGGAGTCAGGACCTTCACCGCCACCTCTTCCCAGGGACTGGCCCTGATGCATGAGCTCCTCCACTGGGCATCCGGAGCCCGCCTCCCGATTGTCATGGCCGAGGTCAACCGGGCCCTGGCGCCGGGATGGAACATCTGGAACGATCAGACCGACAGTCTCGCCCAGCGGGACACGGGATGGATGCAACTCTACTGCGAAGACGGCCAGGAGGTCCTCGATACGACCATTCAGGCTTACCGATTGGCAGAAATCGTCAATCTGCCCGCCATGGTTGTTCTGGATGCATTTTACCTCTCTCACACCTACGAGCCCGTCGATGTCCCGGACCAGGACGAAGTGGATCGTTTCCTTCCCACTTATGAACCCGCCTTCATACTCGATACGAAGCATCCCTATTCCCTGAGTCCCCTGGTGACGCCCAACGCCTACATGGAAATGCGCTATGACATTGCCATGGCCATGGATGACGCCCTGGAACAGTTTGATCGGGTGGAAGACGAATTCGCGAAGATCTTCGACCGCCGCTACGGCGCCGTGGAAGCTATCGATTGTGAAGGGGCGGACATCGTCTTTGTGACCTCCGGCACCGTAACCAGCACCGGCCGCCTGCTTCTGGAAGAACTCCGGCCCCGGGGAGAAAAGGTCGGGGTTCTCAAGATTAAATTATTCAGACCCTTTCCGGTGGAAGCGGTGCGTCGGGCCCTCGGAAAGGCAAAGAAGGTCGTCGTCATCGACCGCAACTTTTCCTTCGGGGCCAGCGGGATCTTTGCCCAGGAAGTCCGGGCAGCCATTTGCAACGTACCGGGCCATCCCCCCGTCTTCGGGTATATTGCCGGTCTTGGCGGTAGGGACATTACCGTTAAACTATTGGAAGAAATCTATTTTGATGTGAAAGGAAGCTCTGCCCCCAGGAAGGAAAGCATCTGGGTGGGGCTCCAGGAGGTTAACCGTGCAACTTGATGCCCTTGACAAGGAATTGATGTGCTCCGGACATGTGGGATGCCCGGGCTGCGGCGCCACGATTGCCATGCGCTTTGTGCTGAAGGCCTTGGGCGAAAAGACCGTTATGGTTCTGCCGGCCTGTTGCTGGTCCGTTATCGCCGGCCCCTTCCCCCAGTCCAGCCTGAAAATCCCCGTGATCCACACCGCCTTCGAAACGGGGGGCGCCACGGCCAGTGGCGTCCGGGCGGCCCTCGACATGAAGGGGGACACGGAGACGACAGTTATCACCTGGGCCGGGGATGGTGGAACCTTTGATATTGGGTTTCAGGCCCTGAGCGGCGCCGTGGAGAGAAACGAGGATTTTATTTACGCCTGCTACGACAATGAAGCCTACATGAACACGGGCATCCAGCGGAGTTCCTCCACCCCTTACGGGGCCTGGACAACGACCACGACGGGGGCGGACTGGAAAAAACTCCGGAAAAAGAATATTGTCGAAGCCCTGGTCGCCCATCGTATCCCTTACGCGGCGACTGCCAATATCGCCTTCCCGGAAGACCTGATCCGCAAGGTGAAGAAGGCCAAGGCCATCAGGGGGTCAAAGTTCCTCCATATCTACGCAAGTTGTCCGACAGGATGGCGGATACCTTCGGAGATGTCCATCAAGATCGCCCGCATGGCCGTGCAGACAAACATCTTTCCCCTCTATGAAGTGGAAAACGGCGTCAACTATACGATCAATTACAAACCCAAAGAATACCTCGTCCGGGAGTACTTCAAGCTCCAAGGCCGTTTCCGGCACTTGAAAGACACCGATCTTGACCAGATCCAGGAAATGGTCAATGAAGACTGGGGGCTTCTGCTGCGCAAGGCGGGGGAACACGCCTGATTCCGGTTAAATCAAAGCGCTATCTTCGTTGGCATCGTCATCGGCTTCTCGACGTATGAACAATACGCCTGCGTCGCCTCTTCCTCGCCGCCCTGATATCATCTCTAATTTTGAACCGGAATCAGGACAGAGGTTCACAAATTAGGTTCCTAAACCATAAACCCATACCCTGTGGTTTTTATGTGGCCGTCAGGGTCTTATACACCCGATCATGGAGGGGTGTCTTGATGCCCAGCTCCTGACCGGTCCTGACGATGTAACCGGTAAAGATATCGATCTCCGTCTCCCTGCCCTTTTCATAGTCCAACTGCATGGATGTCTTCGTTTCATAGGGAAACTGACTAACTTTGGCAAGACTCACCTGGACAATGTCACTGGGGAGATCGATCCCTTTGGCCCGGGCAATCTGTTCAACTTCCCCGCAGAGGCCGGTCAATAAAGCCTTGGCTTCAGGATCATCCATCACGGCGCCAAAAGGCTTCTTTAACAAAGAAGTCACCCCGGCAGCGGGACAGATGAAGATGAATTTCGTCCACAAGGCGGCCTGGGCAGACAACGTCAACTCCGAGACGATACCCGCTTCCTGGAACAGGGCATCGATAGGTTGGAATCGCTCGACCGATCCGCCGTCGGGACCGAAAATCAGGCGACTCGCGGGGCTGACCTGCCGGATAACGCCGGGAGCTTCAATAAAAGCGGAAACATAAACCGTCCCATGAAGGCAAATCCCTCGGGGTAGAATCCCCTGTAGACGCTCCGTAATATCCACCCCATTTAGGAGGGGGATAATCACCGTGTCATCCTTGATGTTACCGACAACCATGCGGGCGGCATCCTCCAGACCATAACTTTTGACGGCAAACAACACGAGATCAAAAGCCCCTGCTTCAGCAGGGTTATCCGTCGCCAGGGAGGGACGTACCAGAAATTCCCCCGCGGGCGTGATCAGGGTCATTCCTTTTTCCTTAATCGCCTTTAAATGCTCACCCCTGACGATAAAAACAACCTCGTGCTCTGGCATAGCCCCATACCTGAGTGCCATCTTCCCGCCGAAAGACCCGCCGACGCCACCAATGCCAATCACCGCTATCCTCATAGGTCATGCCTCCTTTTTGATGTGGTTCCCATTCATCTCATCGGACAAATTCCGATCCCTCTTACTTCCTTTTTCTTAAGTCTCAAACCGCTAAAATCCCTCTTCATATTCAGACTGTTCCCGATTGAAGAAAAACAGTTTCGTCTTTATAGTACCATCGAATGCAGGGAATAAAAAGACAAAAAGAGTGGCGGAGGCTATGAAGAAAAATCTTGAGAGAAACAAGAAATTCCTTACCAAGGCCGAGTATGCCAGATATCTGGAGGCCATGAAA
Organism: uncultured delta proteobacterium; assembly: GCA_903885795.1. Classification (GTDB taxonomy): domain Bacteria; phylum Desulfobacterota; class Syntrophia; order Syntrophales; family UBA8958; genus UBA8958. The sequence goes on from CAISJV010000006.1 coordinate 33,239, forward strand.
CAACATGCCATCGAAACCCCGGTGGAAGGCGACTAAGCTCAGACCGAAGAAACAAAACGTTGATCACGCCCTTTGACAAGGGCAGATAACTGTAGCAGCATTACAAACAATCTGTCGCCAACATGAAAAAGGCCTCTTCCGGATCTCTTTCCGGAGGGGGTCTTTTTATTGAAGGAAGTTGACAGCTTTGGAAAACCATGCTAGTCCGTCGAATCTCAACAGCAATACCTCTTGCCCCCGTAGCTCAGTCGGATAGAGCACCGGATTCCTAATCCGGGTGTCGTGCGTTCAAATCGCACCGGGGGTACCAATTTAAATCTCTAATATCAAGCGGTTACAGCTTTACGGTTGTAACCGCTTTTTTGTTTTTGCTAACCTATAGCTAACCTGAAGTCGGATATTGCTTTTCTCCCATCCCTCAATCTCCATTTTCTGAATTTTACATCCCCCGCCAAATTATATTTTTACACCAAAATTATTTAAATCACTTTCTACCCTATAAACCCATTTATACCCTTCTAAGACGTTGGAAATACTGAAAAAACTGGTTTAAGGTCCTTCCCGAAGAAAGAAAAAGGAAGGAGGTGAATTTAAATATGGAACGGTGCTTGCTGACCCCTGCAGAGGTTGCCAAGACTCTTAGGACATCCCTGGGGCAGCTGGCCAATTTGAGAATGAGAGGAGAAGGACCACCTTATCTCAAATTTCACAGAAAGGTCCTTTATGAAAGTCGGGAGCTGGATCAGTGGCTAGACCAGCATAGGATTAAAACGGAAGTCTAAAAAAAAGAGAAATTCATTAGGAGAAAAAAATGAAGAAATTTAGTGGTGTAGTAACGATAGTGGGCCAGGCGGTTGATCAGACGGCAACCAGTCCAGAGGACAATGTAAACAAAGTAACCAACAACAACAAAGCGGCAACGAAGGGTCAACCATTGGATGATGCTGGAGCGGAAAGACTCCCGGTAGTCTCTGATGCAACGGATCAGGTTGGCACAGAGGAGGAGGATGAACCAGTGGAAGAGGAAAGGACCTTCCGGACGATTGCCCGGTCTCTTGAAGATCTCCCTATTGATTCGATCATGCATTACGACTCAATTCCAGACTACGTGACCCCAACTGAGGCAGAACATCCTATCATCAACAGGACAACAGAGGGAATTTTCTGTCTGGACGGGTGGAACCTGGTTGAGGCCGCCCGGTCTTCGGGGGAAACCACAATCCTCTGTGAAGTGGATGAACTTGATGCCCATTCGGATGAGGAACTTGCCTTGCGCAAGGGAGGGGTCAGGAGCATGACCAGGGGTGGGATAAGCATCTACCCTGAGACACTGAGGGTTGTCCAACACCTGCTCAGCATGCTCATGAACTCTGATGAGGATCTACGGATCTATGGCCATGGGCAGCGAAGATACGGTCATGGATTCATCAAAAACCGGGAGGAGGATGTCCGCCATATCCTCGCCATGCGGTTGAGCAGGGACAGGGATACTATCAATCTCTATATCACCCATGGCGAATACCTAAACCCGGAGGCGCTTCAAACGTTAGTTGATGGGAAGGCATCCAAAAAGTTTTTCGAGAAGGTGCAGATTAAGAAACGAGAGGAAGTCAAAAACCTACGGGGCAGGAATATTCTTTCCCACGGCAGGATCACAGAGGCAATTTCAAAGTTCATTCTGGACGAATTCGAGAAGTTCCTTCCAGGAAGAGGGTCAGGCGAGAATGTCCCGACTCCTGGTCCGGCACAACCCCAAACGGAGGTCGTGCAGACCAATGACCCTGTCTCCAGCAGCGTCACTCCTGATGAGGACAATGACGATGATGATTCTCCCGCCAGTGAGGAAGAGACGCCTGATCCCTCTTCGGAAATCAACCCTGATGAACCGGTTACCATCGAAACCATCAAAACTGGCACCCTTGGTGTTTCCAGGCGGCTAGAGGAACGTGTCAGCAAGGATGCACCCTTAGCTGAACTCGAGAGCAGCCTCCAGGCGGAGTTGCAAAACATCATGAAGCTTCTGAGCATGATTACCCACCTGAACAACGCTGGAAAATAGGCGGGAATCAGGGTGGGAATTTTTACCAATTATTGTGCGGGAGGGAGCAGGGAAGTTTCGCCTGCTCCCGAAGTATACGCAATGTTATTCAATGTCCCCCAGAATGCCTTCAGTGATGCCGCTGTGAGGGCCACTCTCGGAACAATCCGATATGCCAACACGGAGCATGTCATGGTGGATTCTGGGGGATATCAATTACTTAAGAAAAGTTTAGAAGATGGGATTGTCGTCACATATAATCCATCAAAATCAATTCTTTACAATAAATATGCCGTTAATATTCACCCTGAACATGTCATTCAGGCAGTCATGAAAATCAGACCGCAAATTATGACCTCATTGGATTTGCCAATTCCTGAAGCGTTAGATCCTTATCTTCAATATGAAGAGTTCATGAAGAAGTTGGGACCCAACCTCGTATGGATGAGGGAGACAGCGTTATTGAGGCAGAGGTATTGCCCGGAGATTGAATTGTTTATCCCGATCCAAAGCTATACCCTTGAACAATTCGAGACTCATATCGAGAAACCCTTACTGGATATTGCGTTTGATGGAGTGTCTTTGCCAACTCGCAATCTGGGATCAGGGGGGATTGCCTTATTCCTAATCAAATTCTATCAGATGGGCATCAGGAAGGTCCATCTGCTTAGCGAAACGAGTTTTACAGGGTTGGCGCTAGCTGCATACTTCGCCCGAAATATTCTCGATTGGTGCTCGGTGGACAGCACCACCTGGCGCTATCAGGCAGAAAGACTCGTTTACATGGACCCTGATGATTTTCATGCAATATCCGTAAAACAGGATGCTGTTTTTAAGGAAGGGGAGAAACCATCGTGTGGTTGCCCTTGGTGTGCGGGAATGACCTTCACAGGGATAAAGAATATTCCCATGACGGATAAGACTTCTCTGCTCCGTTGCCACAATTTCTATGTGATTCAGAAGGCAGGACAGGAGTTTTACGAGAATGCAGGTGATCTGGTCTCCTTGGAACGGTGTCTCAGAAAAAGAAGCATTCGGAAGAAAAAGAAGATTGACAGATTAATTCAGGCGCTGTCCATCGCAACACACATGAGGGATCTGGACATCAAGGTTCTGGAGGGGATGCTTTGGAAACTCTCTTAGGGGCAGTATTCTTCTCAGAAAATTATACTGCCGTTTGCCACCTCGACAGAGAACAAATAATTAGAATGTAAAAAATTTATTCATTTTTATAAGGGAGGATTTATTCATGAAAACAAGAAAATATACACAGGGTATCACATTCTTTACCACCCCAGAAATGTATCAGAGGGTCAAGGATGTGTCGGACGAGCTGAAAATTGGTTTATCAGAATTTATCCGGGATCTGGTGGCCAGTCACCTTGAATCTCACCATGGCAGTAATCAGGAAAACAACGATTTGAAAAATACAAGGGGGGTAGAGGAAATAGGGTCATGGAAGCAATTAACATAACAGATGAGTTTAACGATACGGATTTTGATGAAATAACTGCGCAGGTAGAGGCAATTATCTGCGAAGAGGAAAAAATCTTTGGAGAGATTGCTTCTCCAGTAGCCGCATCTAGTATAATTTCAAAGGATATTATTTATGCACTTGAAAACAACGAGGTGGGTGATTCCTGTTTGTTCCTGAACCTTCAGAAATATCAATATTGCTATGATCACAGCGGTAACCAGTGGTTCAGATGGAATGGCCATTACTGGAGACAGGATTTCATCGGAGATGTCTATACAGCAATGGATTTGGTCGTGGATCAATATTCAAAAGAAGCGCAAAGACAAGCAATAGCAAGAATAAATGCTGCTAAAAAACAAAATCAGGATGCAGAAAGAAAGGCAGCATTCTTGGAAAAAGAACTCTTGAAGCGGATTCGTGATCTCCAGACATTGTATAGACAGAAAAATGTCCTTACCCTTTCTACCAAAGGGGAGGATTCTCTCGGTATATCCGGTGATGAATGGGATAGGCATCCTTTTCTTCTACCTTGCAAGAATGGCGTGATAAATCTGTTGGCTGGTGAGGTTGAAGATGGACGGCCGGAGGACTATATCAAAATATATGCTCCGGTAGAATGGAAAGGTTTTGATGAGAAAGCACCTCGGTGGGAGAAGTTTCTGCTCGAGATATTTAAGGGGGATGTTGAACTGGTTAAGTATGTCCAGCGACTATTGGGTTATGGAATCACAGGATCGACCAGGGATAACATCATCGTCATATTCTGGGGTCCTCATGGGAGAAATGGCAAGACAACAATCTTCGAGACTCTTCTTCATATACTGGGGCAGTTTATTGGACCCATACAATCGGAAATGCTAACGGTTGACCTCAGTAAGAAGTCAGCAGATGCTCCGTCACCAGCGGTGTTATCTCTTCGGGGTAAGCGCCTGGTATGGGCAAGCGAATCAGAGGAGGGAAGTAACTTTGCCGTAAGTAAATTGAAATGGTTAAGTGGATCTGACAGTTTGACAGGAAGGCAACCCCATGGAAAAGATTCAATTGTCTTTCCAGCTACCCATAAAACTATCCTGATCACGAACCATAAACCTAAACAATCTGCTGCGGATCAAGCAATGTGGCAGAGAATCCATCTGGTTCCCTTTGAATTGTCGTTTGTTGATAATCCCGAGAAAAAGTATGAGAGACAGCGTGATCCTGGTCTGCCAGAAAAACTAAAAAGTGAAGCTTCGGGCATTCTCGCCTGGCTGGTCGCAGGTTGTCTGGAATGGCAGCGAATTGGTCTTAGTCCCCCAAAGGTGGTTGTTGATGCGACTGCCCTGTATAAAGAAGAAGAGGATATAGTCGGGTTGTTCCTGGAGGATTGCACGGACAAAGTTTTAAATGGGAAGGTTCGAGCAAGGGTTTTGTATAAGGCGTTCAAAAACTGGTGTGAATGCTATGGTCACAGGTATTTGAGTGAGAATATGTTTGGCAGAAAGATGACGGAGCATTATAATAGAAATGGCGATCGCAAGAGTAATTGCTATGAGGGATTAAGTCTGAAACCTGATCCAAGACCTGATTCAGATGATGGTCAGGATGTATCGAATATTACTCCCCAAAATGATGGAAATTTGGCGGGGACAAGTGATGGTTGGGGGTCTTATTCGGAATTCTAATCTTGCATAAGTGCCTATAACTAATGGAATATTTCTGTGTGGGTTGTGTGGGATTTGTGTCAATTATCATAGAGTCCTATAGGACGATATTTAATTTCTATATACTCTTTATTATTAAAATAATTCCACACATCCTACACAGAATAAATATAATAATGAAATATTCATGGGTTATGGATTTAGCATGGAAATTCAATCCTACACAGATTCCACACAAAGCTACACGATCATACACAGAGGAAAAAGGAAATATCCGTGACAATACTGGAGCTGCTTGAAGAAGACAAAATCAAAGGTAAATGGGTCAATTCCTCCTATGGCAGGAAATATGAATCTCCATGTCCTGGTTGTGGCGGAGATGACCGCTTTCAATATTGGCCAGAGAAGGCAGATGGAGAGTTTTTCTGGTGCAGAAAATGTGGCAAGGGTGGGAATGCCATAAGCTACCTCATGCATTTCAGAGGAATGACTTATGATCAGGCATACGCTGTCTCCGGGATATTTCCCAAAAGAAAATCCATCAGACAAAGGATTCTCCATACGGTTCAACCACAGCATCCTTATTCACACTATGAACCTCCATTACCCCTATGGCAATTTCAGGCGAATGCCATTGCCAAATGGTCCAAGGACTGTCTCTGGAAAGATGCCTATGTCAATTGGCGAAAATGGTTGAACGAAGACAGAGGATTGAATGACGAGACAATACAAAAGAGCAATCTCGGATGGATTCCAGAAAACCTTTATCTGGAAAGGTCTGACTGGGGATTGCCTGAAATGCTCCATGAAGATGGAAGCGTTTCAAAACTCTGGCTGCCGGCAGGATTGGTCATCCCATGTCATCGTGACGGGATTCTCCAGCGATTGAAAATCAGAAGAGATGATCCTGGAGATGGTCTCCGATATTACATGATACAAGGATCATCCTCCACACCCATGATCATTGGCAATCAAGAAATCTACATCATTGTCGAGAGTGAACTTGATTGTCTGCTTTTGCATCAGGAGGCAGGGGATCTGGTCGGAGTCATTGCCTTGGGATCAGCGGATATGAAACCTGACAAGGATATTTTCGACCTGCTAAGTCATGCGAAGAGAATTCTTGTCTCCCTGGATAGTGATGAGGCAGGTGCCAGAGCATCATGGAAATGGTGGATGGCAAACTTTCCCAATGCTATCCGTTGGCCAATCATCAAAGGAAAAGACCCTACTGAAGCATATCTTAACGGATTGAACCTGAGAGAATGGATAAAAGCAGGTATTAAATATGAACGAAAAGAAAAGCTGCCGGAAGAAAACAAACCCATATCCCCTTCTCCATTGCCAGCAGATGAAACGACTTCTGTTGAGGACATCAGGAGATTGGCAACTGCCCCTATTCTGGCAATCAGGATAGACCCAGAATCACTTTCAACCAAAAGGATAATCTCCATATGCTCACCAGATGAGGATTTAGCAGTCATCATCAATTTAGATTCAGAGGAAACAGCAGTCGCCTTGAGAGAATTATTGGAGAGTCCTGTAAGGAAAGTTGTCTATGATACTGTGAAAACTATTGTCTTCCTCCATGATCAGAATATTGAAGTCAAGGGCAATATTTGTGATGTCATGCTGGCAGATCAGGTCATGAGAGCAGGTCTTGATAATGAAAAAAGAACATTTTCAGATGTTGCGGTTGAATATCTTGGTTATACGGCAGGACTCAGTAAGGACCATGATCCCGTTGATAGGATGAAGATTGAATCCGCACAACTCCTGAAATTGAGGGAAGCAATTCTTCCAAAACTTCACGATAACAATCTTCTCGAAACTGCTATTCTGGAATTTTCATGTGCTCCCGCCACCGCAGCAATGGAAATGAACGGTATGTCTGTCAATAAAGATCAATTGCTTGAAATGCAGGATACCTTTTCCTCCATGAAAGAAACCCTCAAGACAAAACTCCATAAAGAACTGGGCGAGGTAAATCTGAACAGTCCTAAGCAATTGTTGGCGGCATTCAAGGGAAAGGGGATTAATTTATCAGACACAAAAATGCCTACCCTTTTGTCAATGTCCACTGAGCATCCCTTTCTTCTTGACCTGGTTGGATATCGAAAATTATCAACCAGTCGATCTTCAGTCGATAACATTATCCATAATATAAATCCCGCCACGGGCAGAGTTCACTCCACCTATAATCAGATTGGAACGCCAACAGGACGTTTCTCGTCATCAGGACCAAATATTCAGGGCATATCAAAAGCTAAAGAATTCAGATCCTGTTTTGTGGCAGAGGATGGCCATAAATTGATCATTGCCGATTATTCGCAGATTGAACTGAGAATTGCAGCGGAAATAAGCGGGGATCAACGAATGACTAATGCCTATCAGAATAGAGAAGACCTTCATAAATTGACAGCGTCTTTTGTCTCCGGGAAATCTATGGCGGATATTACCAAAGAAGAACGAAATGCTGCAAAAGCTTTAAACTTCGGATTAATTTATTCCATGGGAGCAAATACATTAAAGGATCATGCATTTGATGAATATGGCGTCATCATGACAGAACAACAGGCGGTGACATTCAGATACAAGTTTTTCCTTGCCTATCAAGGAATCGCCAAGTGGCATCAGGATGTTCAACAAAAGATGTTCAGAGAGACCAGGACATTGGGCAATCGAAGGAGAATATGGAAGGATGATCCCGTATTCTCAGAATTATTGAATTCTCCAGTTCAGGGGACATCTGCGGATATAACCAAAAAGGCGCTATGTCTGCTCCATGAGAGATTGAAAGGCACCGGGATAAGAATTGTTGCATGTATCCATGACGAGATTATTCTTGAGGCGCCCCTTGATGATGTAGAAAAAGCGACTAAAATCCTGCATGATTCGATGGTTGAGGCAGGTCAATGTTATCTGAAAAAGATTCCTGTTGAGGTCGATGTGTCTGAAGCGGATAATTGGTCGGAGAAATCATGATGTCTACCAGATCTTACAGAAACGATTCCCGGCACAGATTATCAGAGATTGTTTCTGGTGACCTGTGCCGGGAATCTTAATGGCGAAGCAAACTTTATTCAACATAAATCTCTACTCGCCTGTTCTTTGCTCTGCCTTCTTCTGATGAATTATCAGCTATTGGTTTTATTTTACCATATCCAATAACACCTATTTTTACAGACTTAGATTTTTTAAGTCCTTTCATTTTATTAGCTACAAACATCGCTCGTTTTTCCGATAACCCCTGATTAAATATTTCTGAACCCTTTGAATCTGTATGGCCCACAATAACTATCTTCGTTTTTCCTTCAAGTTTTGCAGATACATCTTTTATCAGAGCATCAATTGCCGATGCCGGAGTCATGGCGGCACTATATTCAAAATTTAATGTGGAAATTAAGGATTTTGACCCTTTCATTATTATCTGTTCAATGTCTCGCACCGGTAAATCTGATTTTATTTTTGATGCACTAGCAACTTTTGTATCCTCTGTTTCTCCCATCTTTTCGCTTGACTGATCCTTACCAGCATCAGAAGGTTTGTTGGCCGCGTCCACCTTGATGTCTCCCATCCCTTTACCTTGGCCAGTCTGATCAAAACCTTTCAGAGAATCTGGTTTTGGGGGAGGTGGGTCTTTTACAGAGGCACCTTGAAAATAATAAATGCCCCCAACAATGAGGCATATCAGAACTGCAAACCCAATCCATTTGTTGTTACTGTTTTTGCTCTTCTCATCCTCCTTATTTTTCACCATTTTACCCTCCTTTGTTAATAATTATCGAAAACCACTCTTCAAAAGATTTGGCCAATTTAGTCTTTTTGCCGGTCATATTTTTTTCGTATATTACGCCTGTTATTAAATCTAAAACTATTATGAAATCTTCAAACCCGGCATGTCCAATAACGATTTCATGAGGACTTAGATTGTAATCTTTTCTATACAGTTTTGTTGCACCTATGACGCATGGTATCTTTTCAGTATCTATATAATCCTCAGTGTAACCATAGATCTCAAATCCATCTTTTTCGTAATCTCCATAATTATCAATAAAATTCTTGTAATCACTAGACAATTTAACATTCAATTGTTTTTCTATCACAGATGCCCTATTAATTTTCATTTACATAACCCCTTTGCTCGTTCTCTCCAGTAGTCACCTCGCCATTTATCAAAAGCACCTCTGTCTATTTCAGACTCTGATCGGAAATGGTGTAATTGTTTTGAATACTTCTTGTGCTCAGAATAAATCATCTCGATAATTAATCCTGTTTCTTTTTGTTTAGAGTGGTGCAGTTCTATGGGCATATTATCTGGTCCCAGGGGTGTTGATCCCTTGAACATTCGATCACAATTAGTTTTACCTTTAGCATCTTTCAATTTTTTATTTATTATGTCATCTCTTTGAACAACTTTTTTACCATTAAACTCACGAATCTTTCCTTTCTTTATTATTTCACTTTCAACTTTAGTGATTCTATTCCTTTTGGAAGGAGCACTGCGATTTTTTGTAAGATTGGAATTGGTAGAACGCTCCATTGTTTTAACTACTTTTCCGTCATTAATGCTTACACTGACCCTTCTCCAAAGCTTTTTCCCCTGTTTGATAGATTGATTCGTTAAGCTTTTAGCAACAGGCCGCAACCCTTTGGCAATTATTTTGGCCGATTTCTTTATTGCTGGTGGTGCAAAAATAAACGCAGCATTAACCGCAAGATCTTGGTTTCTTTCTTTCTGGAGTTCGGCTATTCTCTCCTTTTCTCCCACTTTCTGAGCGTCAGCAATATCTATCGACTTTGAGACTGTTTCTATTGACGCATCAATAACATTCAAACCCACCAATAATGGAGCGGCTATAGGAGCAGCAGGTGTAAAATATAATACCGTCAGAGTTGAACTGACAACGAGAACACCAGTATCTATAGATTCTTTATGTTTTTTATAGAATTCGTTTGCTGTGTGTATTGAATCGCTTTTTTGAGGTGCTGTTCCACGTGATTCACGGTCAGCAATAGTTGTCCATTTACCTTTACTGGTAGGTCGACCATTGCCATCAGTTTCGCCTTCAAACAAATCTCCATTTTCAAATAGAATGCTTGCTAACTTGGGTAATTTATTTGTGCCATCCCAAAAACCTGTATATACTAAAGATGTCTTCCCTTTGTTAATATAAAGGGAACCATCGCCACTAAATTTTCCATTGCTGAACTCACCTTCATACCTGGTTCCATCGTTAAATGTAAAAATGCCTGCACCGTTAGGTTGACCATCAACAAAGTTTCCTTCGTATATATTCCCATTAGCAAAGAAAAATCTCCCATATCCTGATTTCTGCCCTAAAGAGAAAGAACCCTCATATTGATCATTATTGGCATAGAAGAATGTTCCTGATCCATCAACATATCCATCTTTCATGGAACCTTCATACTGGTCACCATTGGGCCATGAATAAACCCCATAGCCACTTGGGACATCATTTTTCCACTCTCCATCGTAGGAGCTCTTATCTTTCCATACAAAGATTCCCTTTCCAGTTTTTCTGTTACTTTCCCAATCTCCGGAATAATTCGAACCATCTGGTAAAACTAATGTCCCCTCTCCAGCAATTACACCGCCTAACCAATCTCCGTCATACTTGGTGTCATCTTTAAATGTGAGTTGTCCCTTGCCACTTCTTTTGTCATTCTTCCAGTTTCCTTGATATTTTGACCCGTCTCGAAAGGCAAAAACACCAAATCCATGTCTCTTGTCATTTTCCCAATCACCTTCATAAAATCGACCATCAGTTAAAGTATATTTCCCTCGTCCATTTTTTTTACCAATACGCCAATAACCTTCATAGGTGCTGCCGTTGTTGAAGTAATAAGTGCCGAAGCCATCTCTTCGTCCATTTTTTATTTCCCCAACATATTTCTCGCCATTAGCGTAACTTTGAGTTGCCTTCTTAATATCTGACAACTGACCTTCTGACCATTTGCCCTCCTTGATGGCTTTTCCTTTCTCGAGGTATTTCCCTTGTCCACTTTGTTGATTATTCGTCCATTGTCCCTGATATTCATCACCATTCTTGTATCTATATGTCCCGTAGCCATTTCTTGAATAATTAGAAGCGATTTCACCATCATATATGTCACCGCTTGAATATGTTATCTTCGCCTTATTAGTTACAGACCCATTGAAAAAGTTGGCCTCAATTACGGTGCCATCTTGAAATTTTACGATTGAAAATCCGTGAAGTTTTCCATCTTTCCAGATTCCCTCTATTGCTTTGTCCTTTTCATATAAAACTCCCTTTCCGGATTTTATACCATTGCTCCACTGTCCACGGTAATTGAGGGTAGTGCCAACGTAATATGAGAGGTGATCGGAAGGTTTACTATCTTTCAAATGCCCAAAATATTTCTCCCCATTCTTTTTTAAATAAACACCTTGTCCATTGAAATAACTACCTTTTGTTTCCCCTATGTATTCATCGCCATTTGAAAGTCGTCTAATTGAATTTGGTTCATAGGAACCAAAATATAATATTCGGTTTTCTTCCTTTATTACTTTGCCAGAGCGATAAATTTTTATTCTTCCAGAACCATGACCATATAGATCAAAATTACCCCCGGTCCATTCAAATTCAACACACTCGCTATCACACTCTCTATTTTGTGATGGGTTGCAGGTATCGAACCATACTTTTGTAATTTGATTGTTTGCTGTCTTCCAACAGCCTGCCCAACTTATTGAAGTCGGCCAAAGGATTAAGAAAGTTAATGCAAAGATGAAACTTAATGTTTTTCTGTACATAACCGCTCTTATAGAAAAGATGTGAAAGAAATGCTTGTAAAAACCTATGTTAAAATATTTCCGCTATATTAATTCTCAAAATTTCATGAAACTATTTAGACTCATAAGGCATTTTTCATTACCAATCTTGTAGCCTATGGTCAACAGAATGTTTTCTCTTATTCTGCTACTTCTCTCATCAGAGGTAGCCATGACAATCGAGGAAGCGTTTGGACAGACCATTCGAGAACTCAGGAAAGCAAAGAAACTCTCACAGGAGAAGTTATCTGATTTAAGTAATCTTGATCGGACCTTCATTTCCCACCTTGAGTGCGGTAACAAACAACCGTCCCTGATTACAATCTTTCAGCTTGCCAAATCTTTTGATATCCCGGCAGCCGAAATCATTTCCATGGTCGAAGATAAGATTAACAGCAAATGATCAGGGCATTTTGCTAACAAACTTTTTATCCTTAAGCAAGAAATTATTTCAATAATCACTAATAACCTGTAATTCCCTTAATGGCGTGGATCTTCCCTCCATTTTTCCTTCCCTCTATACCGGAACCATAACCCCACCAATATCCCCGTCAATAAAAGCGCTACTCCATTTCCGAAAATGAACACGACATCCTTAACATGAACCGCATAGAGCAGGATCAAGGTCATACCGATCATCAGAATGGCAAGATATGAGCCGCTCAGACCATCGGCACACTTTGTCCTATAGGTCTTGATTATCTGGGGAACGGAGCTGGCGCACATGATCATTGAACCAGCCGTCCCCATCACTTCAAAGATATGGCCCGTATCCATATTCATCAAGTTTTGCCTTCTCCATCAGATTGATATTTTGTCTGTGCTTCTTCCAAATCTTTTATCCTCTGCTTTAAGTTACTTTTCAAATCACAGGGACCGATTTTGATTAGCTCCTGTGCAATATCATTGATTTTATCCAGGACCTTCTCGACATTTTTGTTTTTCATATATTCATCCCCGTTTGCTCTTCCTTTTCAATGTTCTTCGATTGTGCCTCTTTCCATTCCTGATATTTTAAAAGATCCTGTTCAATAAGCGCCAGACATAGGGCGATCACCAAGGCATCATCCAGCAGACCAATGATCGGGATAAAATCAGGGATCAGATCTATGGGACTCAGGACATAGAGAAGTGTAAAGACAACCGCAGCAATTACCCACCATGGAATTTCCCGATAAGCGCCTGACCAGTAATCTTTGACCATTGAGATCAATAGCGCCACGTCTTTCAGGAATCTCTGCAATGGTCCACTTTTGACAACCTTCTCTGTTATCTCGTTTGCCTTATCCAGAACCTTCTTTACATCCTCAGAATTGACAGTTGCAGATCCCTTCTTGATGAAATCTGTATCAATGCCGCTCAACACCTTTTTTACATCCATCGTCTTTCTCCTTTCCATGCTACAAAATCACTTGGTTAAAATAAAAAACCCCCAGGAAATGGTAGCTACCACTTCATGGAGGTTTGTCATAAAAACAAAATGGTCTCCATGAGTGATACTGATTACTCAGGAAACCAACTTTTTCAGGTTCCGTAGGGTCTGTCCGTCTCTATCTTAGAGATAGATTCACAGGCAAGATTTGCAAATATTATAATGACGCTGCTCGAAGATGTCAAATGGAAAATATTCCTATTGTGGTCGAGGTGTCTATAGCTGATGATTGGTCTGAGAAATGAAGACCTATTGAGATGCCTGAACAACAGCCACCATAACCTTCCCGAGTCGTCCGGGGCAATAGAACTCTGGCAAGGTGTATGATGGGGAGGGACAAGAAAGCAAACGAGTAGGGAACAATTCAAACCATTGGTCAGAATCAGTCCTTCAACCCTTATACAATATCGGTTTTATTGCAGAATTACAATTGGATTTAACTTTCAACATGATAATGTTCGGATTTGCAACGAGATGCTTCAGACTTTCTCCAGCAGCAACAGCGTCCTCCCAATTCTTGAATTCCCAATGATAGTCTCTATAACCTTGATCCTCGGTGCTGTCTTCAAGATCATATGTGGCGGTCAGGGATGCAATTTCTTTTTCCAAATGTTTGCTGAACTGATTCACCTTTATATGAATAATCACTTCATAATCGGGCAGTTTGAAGGAAATGTTTTCCATTATGACAATCACCTATGTTTTGGTTGTTTTTTTATATCATACTGATTAGAATTCGTAATCATTGTTGCAAACAAAATCCATAAGGGCACGTAACAATATGTCTTGGGGGTAAAGTAAATAAATCATCAGAATCATAATTGATATTGCAGTCTATACTAATTTGTTGCACAGGGGTGCTAAAAGATTGCGATAATATTGACTTTAATTCCTTAATTGTGAATGGATAATAAGTTAATTTCCACATGTGATGTGGCGTTTCAATTGATGTTTTTCTTGAATCACCAATATTATTAAGCAATTCATTATCTTCACATAATATTTGTTTTATTCTATAGGATTCTTTATTCCTTATTTTAACAGCTTTAACATGTAAAGGTATTTGAATAGGAGGATCATTAGGTATTGTAACAAGATATTTTTTAAAAGGTTTCAATTTCATTTGTATAAATCTAATACATTCTTTATATGGTTTTGCTGTTTGAAGTCCAAATAATGATGTAATGTGATTATTTTTTAAGCGATATTCCCTGAACTCTCCTTTTGAGTTAAAATATACCTCAAAGAACATACCACAGAGGATATAACATGCGGTATATTCAGAAAATATGCTCAATTCCGCCCTAATGTTCTTCATAAAATCAATGGCATTAAAAACTCCTCCGCAAGCACTTTGATATATATTTCTTCCTAATACAAATGCTTGGTTTTTCGGCAAATTAGAAATGCCAATACTTTTCAATTTTGTTATCGCTGGATTTTGGATATTCCAATCATGGGTTTTTAACTTCCTGATGATTAATGATATTTCATCATTGTCAGATAACCTGTAATCAATATCAGCAATTGCTGTATCTGAAAATAAAAACCTTTCTTCTAAGTTTGGGGAACTATCAATTTCACTGACTAAAGAAATATTTTCGTCTTGTGGCAAAGGGATAGAAAGTTTTTTCCAATGATCAATAAAATTGTATAATTCCGCACGATACTGTTTTGCTTCAGCAATTGTGAGTCCTTTTGATTGACTGGTAATACTATCAAATTGATCATGGTGCATAAAACAAAGCCAAGCCAAATTGTCAAATATTGCATTTTCTGGTTTTTGATCGAGATGAGCAATTTGTCCTGACTTAACATTCAAATCGTTAGCAAGACCGAAGCAGATACAACATCTTCTTCTGCTTTTCGTAAGTACTTTTGTTTCAATATCCTTTGGTAAGGTTTTTCTTTTCATCTCTAATAGTTTTCCAATAGTGATAAAATTTTATATGGAACGGATTACCCCTATAAATTTAAGATCTTTTAACTAGAATAACACATTTTCCGGTGCCACTTGTTGACAAAAGCTCACATACTCCCCTTCTTTAGCAAAGATTTCTTGATCTCATCTTGCTGTTTTTGTTGTCCGGCTTTTAGGCGTGCGATGTATTCTGACAGTAAATTTGATGTGTAGTTAATTTCTAAACTCCGTCCTGAGCAGCTCGCTCTAATATTGTTGCCCTCGCCATCCCCATACTCTTCACGCCAAATACTTAATTGCTGAGGTTTTGTTATTTTATATTTTCCTTTAAGGAGTTCTTTTACTGCATTTGCACTAACGCTTTGTTCACAATCGCCAGTTAAATTAGCCTGCAATAGAAGAGCAATAACACGGTTTCCGTCATCTCGGAGACCTAAGAGGTCTACCCAATTGGTATCAGGAAATATTTCCTTTAGATTAACAGGTGGTTCTAAATAGATGTATCTAAATAAATTACCTCGAAGTGATTCCAGTTCTGGAACATACCTTGAGAATGAGGCATAACGTCCTTTTGGTTCTGTTACGATTTTTTTCCCCTTTTGCTGAAAATTCGTCTTCATACATGATACTATATCCTCTCCAAGCTTGATACCAAAAGCACCAGTAATCGTCTCGTTTCCCCCAATTTGTTTTGATTGCGTACTTGAAGCAGCTTGTACAAGAATCGGGTTAGAATAGGCAATGGTAATGGTAGTTAATAGAATAGTTAATAAGAAGTATTTCGTGAGGGAATGTTTGGATCTCCAATCTGCGAGTTTTAAGACTAAAGATGATACATTCATATTCACTCCTTATATTTATTTTGAATAAACTGCCCAATATTGTATATATATGTCTGTATGAAATCCACCACTATTATCAAACCTGTAACCCCTTTTTGTAGAATTCCCAACCTAAGGTGGCGGAATAAAACCAAATCCCATCTTCAATCGGAATGTAAGCAGATACACAACCTATGGGGAAAGACACAGATTTTGCCTCTTCAAGAGAATTAAATGAAATTTCAGCTATTTTTCCAACTTGGTTCTGATTTTCGACAGGAAACGTTTTTGTCAAATAAGTAACCTTAACGATCATACATTTACTCCTTTTAAGGAAAATGGTTTATTTTACACCCGCTTCTTCAATTCCCTTCCCACCTTGAAAAAGGGTAATTTCTTAGGTTTCACTTCCACAATCTTTCCATCCTTCGGATTCCGTCCCTTATAAGCATCATATTCCCTCTCTTCCAAGGCATTAATATTGTTTGTTGAAAATGACGCAATATTAGTTGTATTACCGCTACCCGGTCTCTTTCCTGCTATTTTGTATTTTTCTTGAATGAAATATTCAACATTAACATAAGGTTTTTGAATTTTTGTTCTTTCTTCCAATTCATAAATTTCAGGATCATCATACGCTTCCTTATTTCGAGTATAAAGAAATCCAATAATCCAGTGCGTTTTATACTGATTATATGGATATAATATATTTTTTGTATTATTTCTGATAAACGACTTATATGATCCTAATGTGTAAACAAAATCTTTTTCAGTTCCATTCTTCTTTCTTCCCTTTCGATAAGTTGTTTTTATGTCTACAGCAATTTTATTTATATCTCCTTTATTTTTCAGTAGGGTAAAATCGGGATAGATTGTCTGTGGAGACGTTTCAAATATGTATCCATGGCGTTCTGCAATGTCTTTTATTAATGGAGAACAAAAAAGTTCAAATACTGTACTCAATACCTTTGTATCCGATCCGAAAGGATATATTCTGTCATCTGTTGATAATAATCCTCTTATATTCCAATTGATATTTTTCTCGATCACTAATTCTCTAAACTCGCTTTTAAAGTCCACTATCTCCCCCTCGATTACGTAGCAATAATAACTGAGCTAAATTATTTTTGAATGACATATAATGCTATGGTAAAATTCAGTAATTAGTCAAGGAATATAATAATTGCACCCCAGGATAGAATCCCGAAAAATATCCCGCTACTACACCAGTCTGTTTCCCGCCCACTTACCGCCCCAACTCCCTGCCGCTGGCATCCCTGCATATCCTGATGCAGATGTCTGGATGCAGACTGGTGATAATATCAAGTATAGAATATAGAATACAAGGGAGTCCAATAGGAAGCTGCAATGGCCGTAACTATTAATACTGGCCGTTGATGTTCCTTGACTAACTGATGGTGATATTGCTTCTTCAGATTTTGGATAAAAAAAGACGGATGGAAAAGGAGGGACTTAAACCATCCGTCTGTATATAAAAACTGAAAGGGATTGCTCATAACGTTCCTTTCAGATCGCCCACTAAGGGGGTCGGTGGATGGAAAGGAGGGACCAAAACCACCCACCGACATTAAAAACAACTTTTACCGCAGGACTACTCAGGCGAGATAAAGGTTAAACCATTATCTCTTCTCACTTTTTTGTTCTTTCGATCTCCTGTTTCATCCATGGTTAACGTTTGATCAACATTTCCGCTATCTAAAGAAAGAAAAAAATCATACTCTTTTTGTCCGTCAAGCTTTTTGTCTTTGTTGCCTTTTTTCCCGCCTGAGTCCTGCTTTTGGTGATTTCTTTCTTCCTTGAACATCAATGGATCTTTTCCTCACTTCTGTCTTTCCTTTACGCAACTTAGATGCCATAATGAGAATTATTGGTTCGGGAAGGTTTTTAAAATCATAACTGATAAATTTTATATGTTAATATGCTGTGTATAATTCTACATTACTGTCGATATTTATAATATAGTTCTTGGATTGTAAGGATAGCAGTCCATGACTTATGTGCGAATATCGAACACTATTTGTTACTGCAATCACGATAGACCATTATAACAGGCATCCTCCAGAGTGTGCAGTATTTGCACGGACTGTTCATTACTCGCACATGCAGGATAGATTTTTAACTCAGGTCAGTAAAACTCTTTGATGATTTGTAATTGGATCTACTGCTACTGCCTCATCTGACGTTACAGCCGCCCTTATCCAGTCTGCTGCTCCTTGATAACCATGCCGAGACATCAATCCCTGGCACCATACTGAAACGTAAACTCAGAATGACAAAGAGATTGGAACGCTGCTATGGTGGAAATGTGAACTGGGATATTGAGGGAGACTGGTGAACTGGCGAGTGGTGTCAAAATTAATAAGAAGTGTCGAATTGTTCTTTTTTCCCTTCTGGACCTCTCATAAGACCACGTGGGAGACTCTTGGGAGTCATTAAAGGATAGCTGTGTTCCAAAAGAAGTCGGTTTAATCTTTTTATTTTCCCTTGTTCTTCCTCTGTAAGTTCAGAAAATTGCTTGTTACGATAATCATGCGTATCCTCGACAAGTTCATTAATTCCTTGGGGTAAATCAAGTTCTCCCCTTTTCTTGAACCATTTTGAATAAAAATCGGGAGTCCTTATTATCTCATTTAATCTATCGAGAGAGTTCTCGATATGTTTCAGTTTAATTGAATACTTATCAGCATTTATAGCTATACAGAGGATCTCAATATCAGATTTGCTTTTAAATTCGCCTCCGCAAAAATTTGAATATCGGTATCCCCTCGCAATGGGTTTAAGTTTCTCTATTAGAATAGTTCTGTCTATCCCTGATTTGTCAAACTTTTCAAGTATTTCATCAGCCATTATATTATGATATGTTATTCTATTGCGTATTCCCCATTTCTCTTCTGCGTATTTTAAGGGTTCCTCATATAGACGGTCCCGCATCCTATCCCTCTCTTCCATCTGCTTGTGTTTGATTTGCAATCCTTTCATCTTTTCTTGAGAAGAAGCGCTACTGCGATGAATCATTTTCATGTCCGCATCTAAATGCGATTGAATCAAACACATTTCTCCCTGAAGGAAACCTATCTCATACGTAAGTCTCCATAAATATGAAGCATCTTGAGAATACTCATCGAAATTATTTCGTATGCTCGCAACATAATTCGCCAGCAACATAGCATATAGGATATTAACGATAATAGCGCATTTATCAAATTTATCCACCTGTTGTAACTTTTTCCCTTTATATATTTCACTTATATATTCATCTGCCAATGGCATGATTGACAAATAATCAAGACTGTATGATCTCAATATGATGGTGAAGTCGATCTGATAATTAATTTTTTTTAACAAATATTGATTAAAATCGTCTATTACTTTTTTGTAAGGATCTGCGTTGAAAGTATATCTTATAAAATCTTCGATTGAAGAACAGAAATCTTCCAATGATATCCTCCCCTGGACACGAGATACTCCGAAAGAACTCTTTTGCAGCATCCCCATATTTTCAGTATAATCTTTAAACCTGTTCATCATTGATTGTATGTCTTCAACTGTTTTTGCTCTAGGTTCTCGTGTCATCCTGATCGGAGACAAAGAATAGCTTCCTGTATAGTTAGTCATAGAACCGTCATTAAATCTTGGCATAATGTTTGTCTGCTTTCTAATTATCAATCGTTACAGGTTCTTGATTTGATATCATAGCTGCATTAAAGAGTTTTTCCATCTCATCAACAGCATCTTTCTTATGACCGGGACTAAGATGGCTGTATCTCTCGGTCATTGCCAAGGTCTGATGACCCATCAATTCCTTGATTGTCAAGATCGGTGTTCCTCGTATTGCCAACCAACTGGCAAATGTGTGTCGCAGGGTATGGAAGCTAATCTTCTGACGAGGATCTGTGACTCCGCTGTTAAATCTGGATCTAATTTTGGGCGTTTCGTCCGGATAGATTGTCTCCAACAGCAATCGGTTGAGTTTCTGGATATTATTCAGTTCAGCATAATTCAGTTCTTTAAAACTTTTTTGCCTATATTTAGCGGTTATTGAAATCAGATTCTTTATATCCGCTGAGAATTTGTATTTCTTACGCTTACCAATCACCGTATCATAAAAACTTGGCAAATCTAAATGTTTATTCAACCATTCCAATGAGTTTTCCACACTGTTAGCGGGCAGATTATGATAATCATTTTCAATTGCCTTGCGGAGTTGTTCCGGTGATATCTGGTCCTTGAATTCTCCCGACCAGAAATCATGTGAATCTCCGAGACGTATTAGAGCACGTTCAAAAGCACGACTTACTGCTCCAATGCGCTTTTTTTCCTTTGAAGGGAATACATATTCATCTGGTTTGCCAAATTTCATTTTTTCGAACAGAGTTTTTATGATCGGAGTTATAAAAGCTTTTCTTGCTCGAGTATTCTTGGGATCTGCGACATGAATGAGTTTATTTCCCATATCCAGATGACTCCATTTAAGGTCAAATATTTCCCCTGCTCTCATACCGGTATGGAGACTTAGAAGCGACATATCCCTCAATTGACTGCTAACCTGTTCCAGTTCTCGGAGTAATATATGCGCTTCTTCATAACTCAGGAAACGTTCTCGATTGTTGTTCAATATAGGTAATTTAACATCCTTTACGGGATTCGCGCCACTCCACATTTTCCATGATATTGCTTTATTGATAAGTTGGCGAATCAATACCAAAACATGTTTCACTGTTGCAGGCGCCAAACCTTTATCAAATAGTTTTCCCTTTAAGTCCTCAAGTTCAAGGACGCTTATTTCTGATATGACTGTCTTTGCAAATAGAGGTTCAATATGCTTTCTATAATAACCCCTGTCGGTTATGGCATCAATTTTACCTGTGTTTAGCCACTTATCATACTTGATCCATACTGCTCCTAATGTCACTTCTTCAGGTTTATCTTTGGGGAGGTCTTCCCCGTGTCGAAGAGTTCTTATCCTTTCTGAACGTATTTGAGATGCCGTTGCGGCTGTATATCCTTCACTCATCCATCCGACTTTTTCCCATATAAGTTTTCCTTTTTGATCCCTGTAGCAGACATCGAAACATTTGTCAGGTTTGCCTAAATGTCTTTTCTTTGAAGATTCTCTGCTGTATACTCCTTGAAACTTGGGGATATTAATCCTCTTAGGCGGCTTGAGAGAACTCATGGTTTTTCACCTTCAGATAATTTTTTGCTAACCTATAGCTAACTTGATGAGTGATTATACGTAATGAAGAGTGATGAAGTCAACCATAATTATGATTGATTTTAGATAGTAAGTAATATATAGTGATCTTGGCTGATCATGATTACATCGTATTCCTAATCCGGGTGTCGCGCGTTCGAATCGCGCCGGGGGTACCAAAATATAACAAAGTGGTTCGCCAAAGGCTGACTAATCACTTTTTCTTTCATTTCAAATTTAGTTCCACCTTTTGCGGTATATCCATGGGCAACCGGAGAAAAACCAAGGATTAAGGATCACTTGAAAACACTTTACTTATTAAGGCATGCTGAAGCAGATAATAACCCAAATGATTTGGAGCGGGATCTCACGGAAAGAGGCCGCAGACATGCTGAATCTTTAGGTCGGTGGATGTCCGACGATGGAATAATGCCCACTCGTATTTTCAGCTCTTCCGCAAAGCGAACTAAGGTGACTGCGAAGATATGCTCTGAACGGGCTGGTTATCAAGGACGTATTCGCTTTGAAGAAGATCTCTACGAAACTTGTGGGGACAGTTATGTTGCCTTCTTGACGGGTCTCAATAATAAACATGATTCCGTCATGATCGTCGGACATAACCCCGAACTATCTGATGCGATAACATTTTTTACTGGAGATCAGATCAACATGTCGCCATGTGCGCTGGTTTGCATTGAATTTGCGGTCGAGGAATGGGGCTCTGTCAGAGATAGTAACGGCATATTGAGATGGGTCCAGATCCCTACCAATTGAATAGGGCATAATTACGGGGACAAAATAAATGGGGCTTTTAAACCTTTTAATCAAAGATCCAATCGCATTTTTTCTATTATCAATCCTCTTGCTATATTCTGTCATCATTCATGAATTGGCCCATGGCTGGGTGGCATACCGTATGGGTGATCCAACAGCAAAATTGGCAGGCAGATTGACCTTGAACCCTTTGAATCATCTTGATCCAATCGGGACGCTAATGCTTTTCATTCTCGGGTTCGGTTGGGCAAAACCGGTACCCGTCAATTTCAGTTACGTTAAAGATACCCGGAAAGGATTGATCCTGATCTCTTCAGCGGGAATCATTGCCAATATGATCCTGGCGTTTCTGGCGCTGCTGATTTATCATGTCCTCTCTCCAGATCAAACAGGCATTATCGCTAAAATTCTCTATTACATGGCGCAAATTAATATCATGTTGGCTGCCTTCAATCTGATTCCTATTCCACCGCTGGATGGATCCAAAATCCTTATGGGTTTCACTTCCGAAAGATTTCAAGAAAGCCTTTCCCGTCTTGAGCCTTACGGATTTTTCATTATCATCATATTGCTCTATATTGGCGCCTTAGATCCAGTCATAGCGTTTTTTCGGTGGATGATTTTAGCGGTAATAGGCATTCTGTTACCGTGAAGAATTCTTCAGTTTGGAAATCAGGTTTTGTCTTAAAAAAACTTGACAGGCCTTGATCTCCATATTATAGGTCGGAAAAATTTTTAATATACCCCTACAGACACCGCGCCGTTGGGGAAGGAAGTAGTAAAGATTGGGTAAAGGCATTTTGAAGTACAGCGGATGGCGGCCACGCTCATCAGAGCTTGGAAGCTTTTTTTCTTTCTGTCATAGATGCAATCCGACTTTACAGAAAGGAGGATTCAGGAAATGCCAGAAGGAAAAGTGAAATGGTTTAATGAGCAGAAAGGCTTCGGCTTCATCGAAAAAGATGACGGCGGGGATGTTTTTGTTCACTACAGCACCATCCAGAGTTCCGGTTTTAAAACCCTTCAGGAAGGTCAGCGCGTAAGTTTTGACATCGCGCAGGGCAAAAAGGGTCCGGCAGCGGAAAACGTAAAGGCTATCTAAGGCTTTGCCAAGAAATAATACAGGCGCTTTGGTTAATAACCTTGGCGCCTTTTTTGGTCACTTTCGGGCAAACTATCATTATTATCGCTCAAACCAGCGGCAAATGAGTTTCGATAATCCGCTGTGCCGAGAACCCGTTCAGGCCAATATATGCTGCTGTATCCTCGTCAAGGGCGGCCCGTGGCGCCAGACCGATCAGTTCCGATTCCAGAATATCAACCCCCGCCATTTCAGCCTCCTTCCTGACACTTTCAAAAACCTTCCTGATGGAGGTAACCTGGAAATTGGTCAGATTCATGGAAACCTGGACGAGATTGCGACTTTTCAATAAAACGCCAATGGCCCTGACGCAGGGTAAACCGCCGTTGGATTCACGAATCATCCCGGCTATCCGCTTTGCCAGCCTCACATCGGACGAATCCAGATTGATGTTAAAGGCAATCAAGGGCATCCTCGCTCCCACGGCAACGGCCCCCGAGCGATCAGGGCAGACATTCGGCCCCTCGTCCGGTTGACATCCGCCCGCCCGCAATCTTTTTATCAGTCCCGGCAAGCCACCACTGCGAATTTGCGGAAGCTCTCTGTTGATCTCATTTTTAGCCGCTTCTCCATAGAAAAAAACCGGTATCCCTTGCCGTTCAGCAAATTCGCGTCCGAAACGGTGCGCACACGCCACTGCATCCGACATCTTTGCCCCTTCCAGGGGGATAAAAGGAACGACATCGACGGCTCCGATCCGCGGATGAACGCCGTCATGGCAGCTCAGGTCGATAAGCTCCAAAGCCTTGCTTCCGGCTGCCAGGGCCGCCTCATAAACATATTCCGGCTCACCAAGGAAAGTAATAACGCTGCGATGATGATCACTGTCCCATGAATAGTCGAGCAATCTTACCCCGGACACGGCAGACGCCGCCGCTGCAATCGCCTTTATTTTCTCCGGGTCCCTTCCTTCACTGAAATTAGGAACACACTCAATGATCTTCACAGGGTTCACTGTTTATCGCTTCCAAACAGGGCATCCACAAAGGCTTCGCCATGAAAGGGTTGTAAATCTTCAAGACCTTCACCGACGCCGACATAGCGGATGGGAATATCCAGTTCCTTGACAATCCTGATAATGATCCCGCCCTTGGCCGTCCCATCGAGTTTGGTCAGGACGATGCCGGTCACGCCAATCTCCTCCTTGAACATCTTGGCCTGAATAAGACCATTCTGTCCCGTCGTGGCATCGACAACCAGAAGGATCTCCTGAGGGGCTCCCGGCAGTTCCCGCTCCACGATGCGCTTCATCTTTTTTAATTCTTCCATGAGATTGACCTTGGTGTGGAGCCTTCCTGCCGTATCGATGATCAGGACCCGGCCCCTGCCTGCATTTGCCGCCTGGATGGAATCAAAAACAACCGCCGCCGGGTCGGCATTGGACTTCTGTTTGATCAGGGGTACGCCGACACGCTGACTCCAAACCTCCAACTGTTCAATGGCCGCTGCCCGAAAAGTGTCTGCCGCAACCAGGAGAACTTTCTCGCCCCTGTTTTTCAATTCATGGGCAATCTTTCCGATGGTGGTAGTTTTTCCCGTTCCGTTCACCCCGATAACCATGATGACATATATACCCTCCGTCGGGATCCGGAGGGGCGCCTCCTTCTTCGTCAGAATTTCCTTCATCGTATCCCGAAGAATTTTCTTCAATAAGTCCGCACGGCTCAATTCCTTTCGCTTGACCTGCTCCTTCATTTTTTCGATTAATTCGGCGGTAAAAGCCGGACCGACATCGGAACGGATCAGAACCTCTTCCAACTCGTCAAAGAGATCCTGGTCTATTTTCTTCTCCCCGAGAATCAAGTCATCGACATCAGTTAAAAGGATATCCCTGGTCTTGGCCAGACCGTCCTTCAACTTGTCAAAAAAGCTTTTTTTCTTAAATACATCAAGCATCTCTACCTCTTCAATACGTTAATCATTCAGACCCAAAATCCGCAGGTACGCCACCGGGTTAAATGCAGACCTCCTTTAACCGTTTTTAATGGATAAGTAAAGATGATGAACCCGAATTTTTAGTTCAGAGAGACTGAAACCACCGTGGAGATACCCTGCTTCTGCATCGTGACTCCAAAGAGGTTTTCGGCGACTTCCATGGTCTTTTTGTTGTGGGTAATAAGGATTACCTGAGAATTGGCAGCGATCTCTTTGATGAGTTTTGCAAAAAGGGATATATTAGCGTCGTCGAGGGCGGCATCCACCTCATCCAGGATAAGAAATGGCGTCGGCCGGTACAGAATAATAGCCAGAATCAGGGCAATGGCAGCCAGGGATTTTTCCCCTCCCGACAGGAGGCTGATATTTTGTGGCCGCTTCCCGGGAATCTGGATATCGATATCAACCCCTGTTTCCAGCAGATCGCTTTCATCAGTCAAGTGCAGTTCCCCCTTACCGCCGGGGAAAATCCGGGAAAATACCTCCCGGAAACAAACTCTTACCGCCTCAAAGGTTTCGGCGAATCGCTGCCGGGAAACCCGGTTGATCTTGGCAATTGTCTGCTCAAGGGTATGGAGAGAGGAATCGAGGTCACGGGCCTGGGAGGAAAGAAAATCAAACCGCTCCTTCAGTTGATCATACTCGCTGATCGCCAGGAGGTTGACCTCTCCGAAGGCTTCGAGAAGTTGACGGTTCTTCAGAAGTCTTTCCTGCATAACTTTCACATCTTCATCATTGGCCCGTTGCCCAGCCCCTGCCTGTTCAGGAAGAACGGTCCCATGTTTCTCCGCAATCATCCGGCTCAAGCTGTCTATCTGATAGGAAATCTCCCGCGCGCCGTTTTCCAGGTCCCTCCCCTCCCTGATTATTTGATCGGATTTTTCTTTCGCCTCCCGGTTCTTGCCTTCCCAATCCTTCAGGGAAGCCTCGGCAAGGGCATAGAGATCCTTTTTTTCCGCAAGTAGCCTTTCCATCTCTGTAAACGACTTATAGAGATCCGCCAGTTGCAACTCTTCACGAGCAATTTCAGCCTGGAGTTCTTCGATCTGACTGTTTGATGTCGAAGAATCATCCATGCCCTTACTGATCCTTTTCTTCAGGGTATCGATTTCCGTATTGATTCTCTCAGATGATCTGACGGCGGATTTATGCTTTTCCGCAAGCGACGCCTGGCGAACTTTTTCTGCGGTTAATTCCCTGTCTCTGCATTCCAGTTCCAAGCGGAGTTGCCGGACTTTTTCTTGCAACGCAGTAACTGCCTCCTGAATAAATGCTTCCCGATTTTTCTGGCCTTCGAGATCTTCCTGGCTATTTTTCAGTTTCTGACGGGCCTGTTCCTCTTCTTCATCGAAGTTCTCACTGTTGAACTGGAGAACCTTCAGGGTCTGCTGGAGTCTCTTCAGATCTTCACGATATCGCTCGACGTCCTTTTTATGGCTGTTGCACTGCAATTCCACCGCATGGATATCGGAGGTCAATGAATCCAGACACTCCTCCCCGCGGGCCGCCAGGGAAACGAGGCGCTTTTTCCTCAGCCCTTCTTTCTGCAGGGCCGTGGACAAATCACGAATCCCTGCCTCCAATGCTTCCATCTCCCGCTTGTTTTTCAGGAGGCTACGATCACCTTTCCCATTGCGTCCCCCCGTCAAAACACCCTGGGGGCTGATCATGTCGCCATCATGGGTTACAAATGTTCCCCGGAACCCGTTTCTATTCCACAGTTCGAGACCGTTCCGGAGATTGGGAATAATGAGGACGTCTCCAAGGAGGTATTCCGCAATCCCTCGAAAAGATTCCTCCACTTCGATGCGATCAATCAGCCGCACCGATTCCCGCAAATGTTCGGCATTCACCGTTCGCTGAGCGGCATGGCGAACTTGCAGGGGGACAAAGCTGCTTCTTCCCACGGCCGCTTCTTTTAAATAATCTATTGCCTGCACTCCGGCCTCGTGGCTCCTGACAACTACATACTGCAGCTTCTCTCCCAGCACCGCTTCCACAGCAGTTTCATAAGCTTGTGGAACACGGATCTGCTCGGCAACCAGGCCGATCACCTGATCTGTCGCCACGCCCTGCAAACACCTCGCTTCTTTGGCCATCATGATTGATCTTGTGGCTTCATTACACCAGACATATCCCTCATGAAGCTCCTTCAAGGATGTAAATCGGGAAGACCGACCGCCGAGATCTTCCTTGAGGCTCTCGATCGCCCCTTCTACTTCCTGCAGTTCGCTAAGGGTATTCTCCCATTCCTCCGCCGCCGTTGCCTTACTGCTGCGAAGCTGCCCAAGCTTTTCAATATCCTCGCTCAAAGATGCAGCAATTCCCTCCAGCCTATCCTCAAGACGCACAATGCTCTGCTGGTGATCCCCGATATCCTTGTTGTTTCTTTCCTTCTTTCTGCCCAGATCATCAAGAACCCTGACCAGATGACCATAATTGTTGTTCAGTCGTGATTTCTCCGCCGCAATATCAATCAATCGGACTTTGTTTTCTTCGAGATATTGCTGCTGAGAGGATAATTCACCTTTAATTTCCAGCACATTGCATTCCAGATCTTTGGTATTGTCTTGTCCTTGGGCAATGTCCCCATCCAGAACCTGCTGCAAGGCCGTAATCCTGTCCCACTCAAGGAACAGCTCCTCATGACGTGACCTTAATTGCCGGATTTCCTCCCCGAGTCTTTCCCTCCCCACGTTGATGTCGGCTATTCTGCCTTTTGAAAATTCAACGCCCTTCTCCTTGACCTGGATGGTTGTCCGCAATTGGTATATTTTTTCCTGGGATTGAGACCGATCCGACTCCTGGGTTACGACTTCCAGTCTGGCCGCCGCCAGGAAGGCCTCACATGACGACAGGGATGACTTTACCTCGCTTTCCTGCCTTTCCCATGCTTGCCGCTCAAGCGCAAGGTGTGTGCGTTTTTCACACAATTCAATATAGGCGTCCAGGGCGGCGGCGATCTCATCCTCGCGAATGGCCGTCTTCAGATTTCTATATTGTTCTGCACGCTTAGCCTGCCGCGATACCGCGCTTAGCTGACTTCTCACCTCCCGGAGGATATCGTTCAGACGCACAATATTCTGCTTTGTGGCCTCAAGCTTACGCAGGGCTGACTCTTTTCTGGTCTTGTATTTTGAGATCCCCGCCGCTTCTTCAATAAATTGGCGCCGTTCTTCCGGTTTCGCCTCGACGAGAGAAGCAACGCTATTCTGTTCGATAATGGAGTAAGTACGGGCACCAACGCCCGTTCCCAGGAAGAACTCCCGGACATCGAGAAGACGACAGGGGACGCCGTTAACGGCGTATTCACTCTCTCCGTTCCGAAAAAGCCGCCGCGAAACGGTCAGCTCCGAGCAGGCGTCATAGGGATCGGGAAAAGTAACCCCATCAGCGGCAAGGACCATGGAGATCTCAGCCATTCCTACGGGCGCCGCATCCTGGGAACCGTTGAAAATGACGTCTTCCATCTTCGCACCGCGGAGGCTTTTGACGCGCTGCTCGCCCATGACCCAGCGGATCGCATCAACCACATTGCTCTTCCCGCACCCGTTGGGACCCACTACGGCGCTTACCCCCGCAGCAAAATCGAGGACAACCTTGTCCCGGAACGATTTGAAACCACTGATTTCCAAGTATTTTAGTTTCATCGAAGCTGTAAGAATGAACCCCCGTTAATTTGTCACCTTCTATCAAAATAAGGCGCATTTGTAAAGAAAAAATACAACATATATATGGGAAGGTTGAATTTAACCACAATATGTGGTATGCTTTATGTCATGAAAAACATGGATCAGTGGATAGAGGTATGTCGAGTCGGGGGAATGAATATTGCCCACATCATTACCGGCCGACTGGAAACGGAGGGGGTTCCATCCCGCCTCAGCTATGATGCGGCGGGACCAATCTATGCCATTACCGTCGATGGGTTGGGGGAGGTCAGGATTCTTGTTCCCACATCCGAATTGGAAAGGGCAAAAGCCACCCTTACCCAGACTTATAATGACGACGAACTGAACTGGAATAAGCCTTCCAGCGGTGTTGCACAGTGAGGGCAGGCTGATTCCCTGAGATTCAGGCGCTCGATATGGAAGCCGTAGCGGCTGATGAGGAGGTTACCGCAGCGGGAACAAAAAGTGTTTTCTCCCGCCTCTCCCGGCACATTGCCACTGTAAACATATCTGAGCCCCCTTGATTTGCCGATGCCTGCGGCTTTCCGGATTTCCTTGACAGAGGTAATCTTTCCCGCAAGCATCTGATAGCGGGGATGAAATCGGCTGATATGCCAAGGGGTTTCCGCTCCTATGGAACACAGGTAATCTGCTGTCGCTCCGATTTCCTCATCGCTGTCGTTCAGTCCCGGAATAAGCAGGGTCGTGACTTCCACCCAGATACCGAGTTCCTTCATCCTGCTAATCGTATCCAGAACCGGTTGCAGCCGGGCGCCACATTGCTCCCGATAAAAGCCGTCCCGGAATGACTTCAGGTCAACATTAGCAGCATCTAGATAGGGGGCAATGGCATCGACAGCCTCTCGGCTCATATAACCATTTGTCACAAATACGTTCCCGATCCCCCGCTCGCGTGCCAGACGTGCAATATCATAGGCAAACTCGAAAAATATCGTCGGTTCCGTATAAGTATAGGCAATGGTCTTCGCACCCGAACGGACGGCCCTTTCCACAATTTCCACCGCCGAGACGGCGCGTCCCACAATATCTCCCGTCTCACGGGGCAACTGGGAGATCTCGTGATTCTGGCAGAATAGGCAGCGAAAATTACAGCCAACCGTAGCCAGAGAGTAGGAAAGGGATCCCGGAAAAAGATGAAAGAAGGGTTTTTTTTCGATGGGATCGATATTTTCAGCAACCACCATTCCATAATTAAGGCTGTAAAGAATTCCTTCCCGGTTTTCCCGGACGCCGCAAACGCCTCGCTGACCATTTTTTATCCGGCAGGCGTGTGCACAAAGGCGGCATTGAACCTGCTGATCCGCCAACGCCTCGAAAAACATCGCCTTCTTTATCATTTGATGAACTCGTGAAAAGTCAATAAATGGTCATTATTTTATCACCCGCACCACCCCTGGCAGGGGTTGTCTGCCTTTGCTTTCAAGGCGCATTGATTCCCGTATCGGTTCCTGAATGGTTACCTGAGTAAAGGTGACGGAAAAGGACAAGCCCAGAAAGGCGCCAAGAGGGTTATTCATAACCGGCAGGGACTCCTCGATCCCCCTGGCAAAACCATACCAGTTATAAGGCAGAGAGATCACGCTTCCCCAGCGAATCCTTACCCCCGCGAGCTGCCTGCGAATCATTGCCGTCAATTCACCGATACTGAAGAAACGGGCGTGGTCATATAAAGGGGACCGATAAAAACCGGTCAAACGACGGGTAACACCGATGCAGGAGTACTTGTTGAGGACGCCAATGAAGACCCTTCCCCGGCAAACCCTGATGGCTTCATGAATAGCCTGTACCGGATCAGCGGTAAATTCCAGCGAGGTGATCAGGGTTACAATATCAAACTCGTCATCTGAAAAGGGAAGATCTTCCGCTCGCCCCAAATAAAAGTCCGCTTTGTGGCCAAGTTTTTGCCGGGCGATGTCAAGCATGGGCGCGGAAGGATCGATGCCGGTAACATCACATCCCTTCCTCCGGAATAGCCACAGATGATCGCCGGTTCCACAGCCGACATCCAATAGCCGCTCCCCCCCCCGGGGCTGGGCCAGATCCAGGATCATGCTCTTTTCACGGCTATCGATGTAATGACCGGTGGGCGTTTCACGCCAGGCATCGTAGGAGCGGGCAATTTCTTCAGGAAAGCTCAAGACCGCTAACCTCCGATTGCCGACATATTTTTCACGCACTTGCGGAGGAACTGCTCATCAAATTGGCCTTCGTGTTTCCGGGGTTTCCCGGCTATGGCCTCCTTGATAAGCGTCTCCAGCAAACTGTCCGTACAACCTGTTCGCAGGGGGGTCTTCAAATCTACCTCCTCATCGGACATCAGGCAGGCGCGCAGATTCCCATCCGCTGTAAGCCGTAGTCGATTGCAAAGATGACAGAAATGATGGCTTACGGGACTTATAAAACCGATTTCTCCCATACCACCCACGATCCTGTACATCTTTGCCGGACCGTCCATCTTTTCCCGCTCGCCATTTACCGGAATTAAGGAATATTTGCCGGCAATGGTACGCATAATGACTTCACTGGCCAGGTACTTACCAAGATTATCCCGTCCCGGATGCCCCAGGGGCATCAATTCAATAAATCGGATCTGGTAAGGACTATCCAGAGTCAACCGGGCAAAATCGAGGATTTCATCATCATTAAATCCTTTAATTGCGACAACGTTTATTTTAATTGGTGAAAACCCCTGTGCATGAACGGCCGCAATGCCCTGGAGGACGTCATTGAGACACCCCCCCCTGGTAATCTGAAGATATTTATCAGGATTGAGGGAATCGAGACTGATATTGATTCTCCTGACCCCGGCCTTGAAAAGATCCGCTGCATATCTACCCAGAAGGACGCCATTGGTCGTCAGACTGAGATCCTGTATCCCGGACACAGATTTCAGGGCAGCAACGAAAGGCACTATCCCGCGCCTGACCAGGGGCTCGCCTCCGGTGATCCTGACCTTGGCCACCCCCAGGGAGACGGCAATCCGCACTACCCTGAGAATTTCTTCATAGCGCAGGATATCGTCGTGCCCGAGCAGGGACAGACCCTCTTTGGGCATGCAGTACCGGCACCGGAGATTGCAACGGTCAGTGATAGAAATCCTTAGATAGTTTATGTCTCTTTGATAATTGTCAAACATCCTGACCGCTCCCTAACACAAATCCAACCCCCACGCAAGGGGCTCACCCCAACTAACTATTCGTCGAAATAACATCTCTTCGGAAAAAACTATAAGTGCACCAGAAAGGTCAAATCCGCCTTGACAGCATGGTTTTTATCCATTAGGAATGAGGCAACAATTTCGGCGTTGTATTGCCGCCAGGGAGTCATCTGAGCATGAAAAAAGCACCCATCACCAAAGCAGGCTTTGAAAAGATCAAGAAGGATTTGGAACATCTCAAGAACGTCGCCGTTCCGGAGAATGTCCGGGATATAGAAACGGCGCGCGCGCATGGTGACATATCTGAAAATGCCGAATATACGGCTGCCAAGGAAAGACAGTCTTTCATTCATGGCAAGATTATAGAACTGGAAAACAATCTTGCCACCTCGGAAATCATCGACTTGAAAAATCTTTCCACAGACAAGGTTGTCTTCGGAGTATCCGTTATCATCGAGGACACGAAAACTGGAAAGGGCACCACCTATCAACTTGTCGGCCCTCACGAATCGGATATTGGACTCAATAAGATCTCCGTAACCTCACCGATCGGCAAGGCCCTGGTTGGCAAGTGCATCGGCGACACCGCCCGGGTTAACGCCCCCGGAGGCATACGGGATTATGATGTCATAGATATTTTCATCTCCGTCCAGGAATAAGAGCTTTTCTCCAAACAAAAAAGGCCGGGGAAGTGTTACTTCCCCGGCCTCTAACGTTTTATTTCAACCCTGGTCAGCCCTTTTCCGCCACCTTCAAACGCATATCCGCCTTGGTAACGGAGGCCCTAACCTTCTCGTAATCCTGATCTTCCTTGGCCATCTTTGCCAGCCTGGCCTCAGCATCAGCCTTCTCCTTCCGGGCCAGATCCTTGTCAATCATATCGGATCGCTCCGCGCCTTCGACCAGAATGGTCACCTTGCTGGACAAGACCTCGGCATAGCCAGTCTCCACAGCGTAAAAGGTCCGCTTGCTGTCCTTGGTATAACTCAGTTCGCCGATCTGGATGGAGCTCAGCAGTGACGCATGGCCCCTCAAAACGCCGAACTCTCCTTCACTACCCGGCACTGTAACCTCTTCCACCTTGCTGCTGAAGGCAAGTTTTTCCGGGGTGACAATTTCCAACATCAGTTCATCAGCCATGTGCAATCCTCCGGCTATTCCGATAGCCTCTTAGCCTTTTCAATAACTTCCTCAATACCGCCAACCATGTAGAAGGCCTGCTCCGGAAGATCATCATGTTTACCATCGAGAATTTCCTTGAAGGCGCGAACCGTATCCGGGACGGACACGAATTTCCCATCGGTGCCGGTAAACTGGGCAGCGACGAAAAAGGGCTGGGACAGGAATCTCTGAATCTTTCTCGCCCGGCCAACCGTAAGTTTGTCTTCCTCGGAAAGTTCATCCATACCCAGAATCGCGATAATATCCTGAAGATCCTTATACTTTTGCAGGGTCACCTGAACCAGACGGGCAACAGTATAATGCTCCAGCCCCACGACATTCGGATCCAGAATCCTGGATGTTGAATCCAGGGGGTCCACGGCCGGATAAATACCAAGCTCGGCAATGGGTCTGGACAAAACGACGGTGCCGTCGAGATGGGCAAAGGTTGTAGCCGGCGCCGGATCGGTCAAGTCGTCCGCGGGAACATACACGCACTGGACGGCTGTGATGGATCCCTTATTAGTCGAGGTAATCCGCTCTTGAAGCCCGCCAAGGTCCGTGGCCAACGTCGGCTGGTAACCGACGGCGGAGGGCATTCTTCCCAGCAGGGCCGAAACCTCGGAACCTGCCTGGGTGAAACGGAAGATATTGTCAACAAAAAGAAGCACATCCTGTCCCTCTATATCCCGGAAGTATTCCGCCGCGGCCAATGCCGTTAGGGCCACTCTTGATCTCGCTCCCGGAGGCTCGGTCATCTGGCCGTAGATCAGGGCCGCCTGCTTGATGACGCCGGACTGCTTCATTTCCATGTAAAGGTCGTTTCCTTCACGGGTCCGCTCACCCACACCGGCAAACACGGAAATACCTCCGTGGTGCATAGCGATGTTATGGATCATCTCCATCATGACGACGGTCTTGCCAACACCGGCGCCGCCGAACATACCCATCTTGCCACCCCGGGGGAAAGGTACGAGGAGATCGATAACCTTGACACCCGTTTCGAGCACGTGAACCGATGTATTCTGTTCGAGGAACGTGGGGGCGTCACGGTGAATCGGCATCATAGTTTTTGCATTGATGGGACCCAGACCATCCACGGGCCGACCCACGACGTTGAGAATCCTACCCAGGCATTCCGGGCCGACGGGAACCATAATGGGTGCCCCGGTATCCTTAGCCGTCATACCCCGGACCAGACCATCGGTAATGTCCATGGCGATGCAGCGAACAACATTATCACCTAGATGCTGGGCTACCTCAACAACTAAGTTGTCTTCTTCGTCATTGATAGTCGGGTTGGTTATGAGGATTGAGTTCAGGATATAGGGAAGCTTACCTTCCTCAAACTCAACGTCGATGACCGGCCCAATTACCTGCACAATCTTTCCTATATTCATACCCATCTCCTTCAAAAAGTGGTTAACGTTACTATCCCTTCGACAAGGCCTCCGTGCCGCCGACGATGTCCATCAACTCCGCCGTAATCGCCCCTTGCCTGGCCTTGTTGTACTTTAATGACAACGAACCGATCAATTCTTCGCAGTTGCGGGTGGCATTGTCCATAGCCGCCATCCTCGCCCCGTTTTCTCCTGCGTATGTCTCAAGGAGGGCACGGTAAATAAGGACCCGCACGTACATGGGAAGTATCCTGTCCAGCAGGACCTCGTCTGAAGGTTCGTAAATGTAATCAATACGTTTTTCCGGATCCGTCGCTTCCTCCTGCCCTATGGAGGGAAGGGGGAAAAGCCTTACCACTACCGGGCGATGGATGGAGATATTTTTAAATTCATTATAGACGAGATACAATTCATCATACTCTTCCCTAAGAAAGGAAGGGATAATGTCATTGGATATCTCAACGGCGAGACTCATATCGAATGTTTTAAACACATCGACGCGGTCATTAATAATACTGGTTTTCTTTCTGAAATAATCACGTCCCTTCCGTCCGATGGGGACAAGAACGACATCCTTGCCTTCCCCCTTCTTCTCTTTCAGGAAACGCTCCGTTGCCTTAATCAGGTTGCTATTGAAACCGCCACACAGTCCCCGATCAGAGGTCATGCAGATCACCCGGAGTTTTTTGGGCGGTCTGACCGCCAGCAATGGATGAGAACTGGCGTCCACACGCAGGGCCAAGCTATTGAGGACCTCCATGAATTTACCTGCATAAGGACGAAAATTATCCATCCGCATTTGCGCAGTTCTAAACTTGGACGCCGCCACCATGTTCATGGCGCTCGTGATCTGCTTTGTCTTTTGAACGCCTCCTATCTGTCTCTTAATGTCCTTAAGTGCGGCCATTAACTCTTACTCCCTTTTTTAAATCGGCTGATTATCTTATCTGCTGTCTCCAAAGTCTTTCAGCCGGCAAATACAGCGTCAAACTCCGTGAAGGCGTCTTTCATCTTCTTTTCAAGTTCGGGACTGATGATCATTTTCTCATCGATCTCTTTGAGAATGTCGGCATACTTGTTCTTCACGAACGAAAGAAGTTGCAGTTCGTAATCCTTGATCTTCTCGACTGGATACTTATCCAAGAAACCCTTTGTCCCCGCAAACAGGATCGCCACTTCCTCACCCAACGACATTGGCTGGAACTGGGGTTGCTTGAGGAGTTCTACAAGGCGGACGCCGCGTTCGAGCTGTGCCTGTGTCGCCTTGTCCAAGTCACTTCCAAAGGAGGCAAAGGCTGCCAGTTCACGGTACTGGGCAAGGTCGAGTTTCAGTGTTCCCGCCACCTGCTTCATGGCCTTTACCTGGGCGGCCCCGCCGACGCGGGAAACTGACAGACCGACGTTGATCGCCGGACGGACGCCGGAAAAGAAGAGAGATGGTTCCAGATAGACCTGGCCGTCCGTAATGGAAATAACATTGGTTGGAATATATGCCGAGACGTCACCCGCCTGGGTTTCAATTATGGGTAGGGCCGTCAGGGAACCGCTGCCGAGTTCCGGGCTGACTCTGGCCGCTCTTTCGAGGAGGCGTGAATGATTATAGAAAATGTCGCCGGGGTAAGCTTCACGTCCGGGAGGCCTTCTCAGGAGCAGAGAAATCTGCCGATAGGCGACGGCCTGCTTGGAGAGATCGTCATAAATGATCAGGGCGTCCTGACCACGATCCCGGAAGTATTCCCCGATACTGCAACCGGCAAATGCGGCAACATACTGCAAAGTCGCCGGGTCACTGGCGCAGGCCGAAACGACGCAGGTGTAGGACATGGCGTCATGCTTCTTCAGGTTCTCGACCACCTGGGCAACGGTTGACTTCTTCTGTCCGATGGCCACATAAATGCATTTGAGACCCGTTTCCTTCTGGCGAATAATGGCGTCGATACAGATGGCCGTCTTGCCGATCTGGCGGTCGCCGATAACCAGTTCGCGCTGCCCTCTGCCAATGGGCGTCATGGCGTCGATGGCCTTCAGGCCTGTGTACATGGGCTGATTGACCGCCTGTCTTTGAATGACGCCAGGGGCAACCATCTCTATTCTGCGGAATTCATTTGTTTCAATTGGACCTTTACCATCGATGGGAGCGCCTGTTCCGTCGATGACCCGTCCCAGGACGGCCTCGCCAACCGGCACCTGCGCAATCCGGCCCGTTCTCTTGACAATATCGCCCTCTTTGATATGGGTTACCTCGCCGAGGACGGCGACGCCGACGTTGTCTCTCTCCAAGTTAAGAACCATGCCGAGAATACCACCCGGAAACTCCAGCAGTTCCATGGCCATGGCGTTCTGGACGCCGTATATCCTGGCAATGCCGTCACCTACGGAAAGCACCGTACCGGTTTCGCTGATGTCCAGCTTCTTCTCATAATCTTTGATCTGTTTGGATATGATTTGACTGATTTCTTCTGCCCTGATTGTATCCATGCGCTACATCTCCTCCCCTAAGAGATTCTTTATATTGTTCAGTTGGGTTCTAATACTGTTGTCATATACGGTGTCCCCGACCCTGACGACGATACCGCCAAGCAGAGAGGGCTCTTCGATAACGGTCATTTCGACCTTTTTCCGGGTTTGGGTTTCAAGACCCTGCTGAAGCTTCTGGATCAACTCGGCCGACAGCGGAAAAGCCGTTTTTACACTGGCCCGAACCGTTTTCAAGGCTTCATCCATCAACTCACGGTAACAATCGACAATGTCGGAAAGAACGACGATTCTTTGCTTGTCCGTAAGCAGCTTCAAAAAATTAGCAGTAATTCCGGAAATGTCCGTTTTCTCCAGGATGCTTTCGACCACGGATTTCTTTTCGTTCTGATCAAAAACGGGATTGGCCAGAAAATCCTTGAGGTCTTTATTGTCAGTTATAATTGCGGAAAAGCTTCTCAACTCTTGGTAATACTTCTCGAGCCGGCCTTCCTCGGCCGCAATTTCATAGAACGCGCGGGCGTATCGTTTCGCAATCGTGCTTCCGATCAATGTTTTATCACCACCTTATCCATATAGTCTTTGACCATGTGCTCATGATCCTGAATCGTGATATTTCTTCTAAGGAGTTCCTCAGCCATCTGCACCGAGAGCTGCGCCGCCTCAGCCCGTAACTGGTTTCTGGCATTGCTGAATTCCTGCTCCATCCGGGCCTTGGTATCTTCTTCGATCTTGACGGCGGCCTTCTTGGCCTCCTCAATCAGTTTCTCTTTTTCTGCCAATCCCTGGACCTTGATCATTTCGGCAATACCGTCAATCTCTTCCGTAGCCTTTTCCAGTTTAGCGGCATATTCCTTGAATTTATTCTCCGCATCTTCCTTCGCCGCCAACGCCCGATCCAGTGACGCCTTGATGTCTTCCTTCCTGCCAACGAAAAACTCCTTTACCTTCTTGGCTGACATCCACCAGAGGAACCCGGCGAGAATAACAAAGTTTACCACCCGGTAGGCGAAATCCTTCATAACAGCGCCGTGATCGGATGCTTCACCGCCGCCTGATGCATAGACCAAAGTCCCAGTTACCATGACTATCAACCCGGCAAACAAGATGGGCTTGATCAGTTGCTGCTGAAAACCATTTTTCATTGGAGACTCCTTCCCA
The DNA here is from genome assembly GCA_903885795.1 of uncultured delta proteobacterium. Lineage (GTDB taxonomy): Bacteria > Desulfobacterota > Syntrophia > Syntrophales > UBA8958 > UBA8958. The sequence continues at coordinate 71,496 of CAISJV010000006.1, forward strand.
ACACCTTTTCAGCGATCTCCGCCGATATTTTCTGGGACTGATCTTTCAGGATCCGCCTTGCGGCATCCACTTCCTGCCCTACCTTCCCCTGAAACTCCGCCAGCATTGCCGGAATCTTGCCCCGCCGCTCGTCGATGATGGCCTTGGCGCTATCCGCTGCTTCCTTGAGGATCTCATTTTTCTTCCCAAGGGCATCCTGCTTGGCTAGGCGGAGCTTTTCCTCATACTCTGCCGCCTTCTTCTCGACGGTTTCATTGAGGCGTTTGATTTCTCCCTCGGATTCATCGAGGCGCCTCTTTCTCTTATCGAGGATGGCAAGGATCGGTTTATAGAGCAGGTGGTTCAAGATCACGATGAGCACAAGGAAATTGGCCATCTGCACAAACAAAGTAAGATTAATATCAACCACTTTAGAACCTCTCGCTTATCATTACTTTTCAAAAAAAAACCGAGTGAAGAGGGTCTCTCGTCCACCCGGCTCGTCCGTCAATATTTAGTATTTACAACCAGTTCCCTTACATCAAGACAACGGTTATATGGGTAGAAATACAAGACCTGAACCTCCATTGCCAAAAGCGGGGACTACTAATCATAACTCTTTCTGCTTGTCAAGCATTTTTTGGTAAAAAAGGCTCAGCAGACATCACGGCTGCAAGACAAATCGCCTCATGCTTATATTGATCAGCAGGCCGATGGACATCATCAGCACCACTATGGATGAACCACCGTAGCTTAAAAATGGCAATGGTATGCCGACGACGGGAAGAATGCCGATGACCATGCCGATATTGATAAAGACGCCCCAAAAAATCATGATGGTAATCCCGTATGCTATCAGGGTTCCCGACAAATCCCTAGAGTACTGAGCAATTTTAAAACCCCACAGGATCAGGGAGAGAAACAGGATGATCAAGACAAAACCCCCGACAAAGCCCCATTCTTCGGCAAAGACGGAAAAGACAAAATCCGTTTGCTGCTCAGGAAGGAATTTCAACTGCGTCTGCGTCCCCTTCAAAAAACCCTTTCCAAGAAATCCGCCGGAGCCGATGGCGATCATCGACTGAATGATATGATATCCCGAACCGAGGGGATCCCGTTCCGGATCGAAAAACGTCAGGATCCGTTCTTTCTGATACTCCTTGAGAAAATACCAAGCCAATGGGATCATCAGCAGTCCGAGGAAGCCAGCAATGAGAATATCCTTGATTCGGATCCCCACGAAAAGGATCATGGATAGAAAAAGAATCAGCAGCATCAAGGCTGTTCCCAGGTCAGGCTGGCGGAGAACAAGCAAAAAGGGAACCAGAAGAATGAAAAAGGGCGTCAAGAGATCTTTGATACTGTAGCGACTTTGGGTTCCGTGATCAGCGAAATATCTTGCCAGGGAAAGGATCAGGGTCAGCTTGACCAATTCCGAGGGCTGGAAGGAAAATCCCCCAAGAGCAAGCCAGCGTTGGGAACCATGGGTTGTATATCCGTAAAAAGTCACAAAGATAAGCATCAGAATAGCGACACCGTGTATGATATAAGCGTACTGAACAAGAATTCGGTGATCGATGGAAAGGACGATCAGCATAAAGAGCAGCCCCAGGATTATCCACTGGATCTGCTTCAGATAAAGGGGGGCTTTCGCCGTAGTGAGACTGAACCCCGTAGTATATATGTTCATTACCCCGATGAAGCATATTGCCATAACAATGCCCAGAAGGGGCCAATCAAAATTAATCAACAATTGTCTGTCAAATTTCATTGCCCTGCCTGCTTATTGACGACGTTTTGCGCAATGGGCGCTGTCGGAGCTGCACGACTGGTTTTGAGATGGAAGTAGGCGTCGATAATTTTTCTCGCCACAGGAGCGGCAACAGCGCCTCCACCCCCGGCGTGCTCGACGATCACGGCAACGGCAATTTCCGGATGCTTATAAGGGGCAAAACATGCAAAAAGGGCATGATCCCGGAAGCGTCCGGAAAGAATCTTCGCCCTGCGGTCCGCTTCATTCTTGGGCAGTCCCACTACCTGGGATGTTCCCGTCTTGCCCGCCACATCGGCTTCGGGTCTGCGCAGGGCGCTTCCGGTCCCTCCTTTCTCATTGACCACCCCCCAAAGTCCCTGTCTTATCATTTCAATATGTTCCGAACGAACAGGAAGGACCCTTTTCTTTTCCGGCGGGAACACTTTGACGACTCTGCCGTCTACCGCCTCGATTTGCTTGACGATTCTTGGGCGCCAGAGGGCGCCGCCATTGGCCAAGGTGCTAAAGGCATTGGCAAGCTGAACGGGTGTTACCAGGTTGAAGCCCTGCCCGATCGAAACGGGAATAGTCTCTCCTAGCTGCCAAGGCTCCTTGCGTCTCGACAGCTTCCAGGCCTTTGTTGGAACCAACCCCGGTTTTTCCCTCGGCAGGTCAATGCCACTGAGCTCACCAAACCCGAAAGCCCGTGCATATTCGGCCAATTTGTCAACACCAAGCATTTTCCCGAGATTATAAAAATAAACGTCACAGGACTCTACAAGCGCACGGTGGAGATTCACCCAGCCGTGGCCATGCCGCTGCCAGCAGCGGAATGATCTATTCCCCAGCTCAAAAGAACCGTTGCAGAAGAACCGCGTGTCCGGAGTAATCAGACCTTCAGCAAGGGCCGCCGCCGCGACCACCACCTTGTAAGTCGATCCGGGGGGATACTGACCTGACACAGCCCTGTTTTCCATGGGATACAGGGGATCTTTGGATAGTCTATCCCAATCCCGCTTTGAGATTCCAGAGTTAAAAAGGTTGGGGTCAAAAGAGGGGGTGCTAATAAGGGCCAGGATGGATCCGTCCCGTGGATCCATGACAACAGCGGTTCCGCGTCTGCCCGCCAGGGCCTCCCAAGCCGCCTTCTGAAGCTCAGAATCAATCGTCAGCACGACATTGTAGCCTGGAACCGGGGCAACATGTCCCAGGGCCTTAACTACCTTGCCGGTGACATTGACTTCCACCTGTTCGGCCCCACTTTTACCGGCAAGATATTCATCGAGAAACTTCTCTATTCCGGATTTCCCGATAACGTCTCCCGGACCCATTTCATCATCATCATGTTTTTCCAGTTCTTCTTTGCTAACTTCTCCTGTATACCCGATGACATGAGACATCATCTCCCCCCCTGAATACTTCCTCACCGGCGCCACTTCCACAATAACGCCCGGCAGATCGAGGGCATGGGTTTCCACAAAAGCCAATTTCGCCATGGTAATGTTCTTTTCGAGCCGTACCGGCACAAACGGCCTGGTTTTCCCCGTAAGCTTGGAATCATTGTTCAGCGACAAACCCCTTTTTTCATAAAAATCTTCCACTTGCTCTATGATCCGCTGGATTTCAATGACACGGTTTGGCACATAGACCAGGTCGAAGGCCGCTTGATTACCCACGATGACCTGCCGATGGGTGTCCATAATCAGTCCCCTCAGTGGCGCAATCTTTCTCAGGCGGACAGAGTTGTTTTCCGAACGTAATTTGTATTCGTCACCCTTGAACACCTGGAGATAGGCCAACCTGATGATCAGAATGGCTATCGCAATCAGGACGATGATAAAAAGACGCTGAAAACGTTTCCGGAAATCCGCCGTATCATGGCCGTTAAGACGACCGAACATACCCATCATGGAGCCAACCTATCCGGTGGAAAAACTTAAAGAGGAATGGGCTTATCAAACTTACGATAACCAACTGGGGGACAAAATACAAGAAGAGGTCAAAAAGTACATTTGTTCCGTAAATCAACTGGTTTAAAACCAGCAGCCATATCCCTTCGATAAAACCACAGCACAAAGTGAACAGGACAACAAAGGGGGTGCTCTTCGCATATACCTGTAATGATACGAGATAGACCATGAGAAAAATAGAAGTATAGATGATGGCATAGAAACCCGAACAGACTCCGGATATGCAGTCCATCATCAAACCGAGAATCAGTGATAGGATACTTCCTCTGAGGACAGCCATGCGCAAGCCAGCATAGATGACCAGGACGAGAGAAATCTCTACAGCAATTGAGTGGAAAAAAATCGCTCCCAAAACAGCGTGCTGAAAGACAACAAGCATCAGGAGAAACCAAGGGATTAAAACGTAAAATATCATTTCTTCCTCTTCTCCGTTACCATTAATATCAGCACTTCTTCCAGCCTAGTGAAATCCACCGCCGGAACCACCTCGATCCTCTGAAAGAGACCGGAATCCTTCTTGTCCGCCCGGATTACTGTTCCCAGCAACAATCCTTTGGGGAATATTTCCGTCATCCCCGCAGATACCACCAGATCTCCCTTCTTGACCTCCTCCGTCTTGGCAATATATTTCAGTATGCAACGCATCGTCCCAGAACCCTGCAGCATCCCCTGGACACGGGTTCCCTGCACCAGGGCGTCGATATTACTGTTACCGTCGCTAATCAGCAGGACGCGTGAGACATGCCACGACGTTTCTATGATCCTTCCGAGAACCCCCTGATCATTCATGACCGGCAAGCCATTCCTGATGCCATGGGAGGTTCCCTTATTGATCAGGATCGTCTTGATCAATGATTTCTGGTCTATGCCGATAACCCTTGCGGTCATAGAGACATAGTTGCTCTGGTCTTTCAGGGTAAGAAGTTTTTGCAGGCGCAGCCCCTCAAGATACCCTTCCTGGTACTGGAGCAACTGATTCCTCAACTGGTCGTTCTCTCTTTTCAACCGCCTGTTTTCTTCTCCAAGTCCCACTAAGAAGAGATAACGGTTCCAAACCGTTATGGTTTTATCCAGGGGCATCCTGATCAGGCGCTCGATAGGCGCCGCCACATCGAGGATTAATTTTCTCAGATAGCCAGTATCCGAGGGCATTTTTGCACTAAAAATCAGGAGAATGATAGAAAAGACGATAAGGAGGATGACAATGGCAGTCGGCCGGTATTTTTTTGGAATCGACATATTTCTGGTGACTCTCAAGTCACATGAACAACCGGCACACCTGTGCAGTCACAGAGAACTCTTGCAAGACGACTACGAAAGCGCGTAATAAGTAACGAAAGCCTCACAGCGCCGCATCCTCCAAGGCTTAAAATCTTCTTCCCATCGTGATTAGAGGTTCTAACGGAGTTGTCAAACCTGACTGGTGACTTCCTTTAAAACGTCCAACTGGTCAAGGGCCATTCCCGCACCCCTAGCAACAGTTGACAGAGGGTCGTCCGCGATGGTCACAGGAAGACCTGTTTCTTCCCGGATCAGGACATCCAGGTTTCTCAGCAGGGCGCCGCCGCCTGTAAGCATGATGCCTCGCTCCACGATATCCCCGGCCAGTTCCGGCGGAGTATTCTCCAGACAATTTTTCACGGTGTCCACAATTAGGCTGATCGGTTCCGTTATGGCCTCACGAATCTCTTCCGAATTGATTTCAATAATTTTAGGAATGCCTGAAATCAGATCCCGGCCCTTAACTTCTACGGTGCGGATTTCCTTTTCCGGATAGGCGCAGCCAATCGTCATTTTGATGATTTCCCCGGTTCGCTCGCCGATAAGAAGGCTGTACTTTCTCTTCATATACTGGACAATTTCTTCGTCAATCTTGTCACCGGCAATGCGCAGAGATTTTGCGTAGACAATGCCCGAAAGAGAAATGACGGCAACTTCCGTCGTTCCGCCGCCGATGTCGACAACCATGGAACTCGTTGCTTCCGTGATCGGGAGTCCAGCCCCGATGGCTGCGGCCATGGGTTCCTCGATGAGATAAATTTCCCGCGCCCCCGCAGATTCAACGGTTTCACGGACCGCCCTTCTTTCCACCTGGGTGATTCCCGAAGGCACGGACACTATTATTCTTGGCCGCACCAACGTCCTGCGGTTATGAACGCTGAGGATGAAATGTCTGATCATCGCCTCGGTGATGTCAAAATCCGCGATGACTCCATCGCGCATGGGACGGATGGCCATGATATTCCCTGGGGTCCTTCCCAGCATCTTCTTTGCTTCGGTTCCTACGGCCAGAACTTTTTTAACCCCTTTTGAATCCATGTGCACAGCCACTACGGACGGCTCACTCAAAACAATCCCTTTGCCCTTAACATATACGAGGGTATTTGCCGTTCCAAGGTCTATGGCCAGGTCACTGGAAAATTTTCCTAAAATCCAATCAAACAGCACGCTTCTGCCTCCTGTATTTTCTCAATAAATATACTCATCTACGCTCTCATGAAAATCAATTAGCGTTGACCTATAGCCTATTTCCCATACCTAATCAATGCATTTTTAAAAAGGTGATTGCATTTTCCGTGGGACTATAATATCAACGACCCTTCAAAAAAGGTGCCTATAAGGGGAACGGTATGCTTGAGTTAATGAGAAAACATGCGCGAAACTGGATCATGAAGGTCCTCCTTGCCATCATTATTATCGTATTTATCTTTTACTTCGGTTCCATGACAGGGCGACAGAAGGCGGATGCCATCGCGACTGTTGACGGCAAGATCATCACCTATATGGAGTATGAGAAGGAATACCGCAACCTGATAGATTTATACAATCGCCGCTCCGGCGGTCACCTCACCGAAGACATGTTGAAGACCCTGAATCTGAAGCAGCAGGCCCTCGACAAGCTGGTGTATAAGACTATTCTGATGAAAAAGGCTCAGGATCTGAAGATCAAGGTCACCGATGAAGAAGTCAGGAGTTTCATATCCTCCCTGCCGACATTTCAGAGAAATGGCGTCTTCGATGATCGCATGTACCAGCAGATGCTTCGTTACAACAAGATGACGCCGGAAGATTTCGAAAATGAACAGCGGAAATCCATCCTGATCATGAAGCTGGAAGATCTTCTTCAGGACGGCATCCATGTTTCCGACCAGGAAGTTAACAGTTTTTATGAAGCACAGACCGAAAAAATCAACATAGCTTTCCTGCGCCTGAGGGGCCAGGATTTTGAGGGTAAAGTTCAGGCGTCGACTTCAGATCTGGAAAAATACATGAAAGAACACAGCGCCGATTTTCGCTCTCCCGAACAGATACAGGTCAAGTATCTGTCTTTCCCAGCCCAGGATTACGTGGCCAAGGTAATTGTCCCGGAAGAAGAAGTTGCCGAATTCTATAGTAGTCGCAAGCAGCAGTGGACAAAGGCCGGAAAGACGCTTCCCCTGAGCAGCGTTAGGGATGAAATAGTCACTGAACTTAAACATTCCCGGGCGATGAGACTGGCCTACGGGGAAGCAAAAAAGGCTCGCGATACGATCTATCAGCAGGAAAATTTCGAAGCCTACGCCACCGCCCATCGCCTACCGGTCGCAGGAACAGACTTTTTCACCGCCAAAAACCCTCCGGAGGCCTTCCGGCAGATACCTGATTTTGCAAAAACAGTCTTTTCTCTTCAGAAAGACGAGATCAGCAATGTAATCTCGTCTGAAAAAGGCTACTATCTACTCAGGGCAGCGGCAAAAAAGGCGGCCTTTACACCGGAGCTCAAGGTCGTCGAAAAAGAGGTACGCCAACGGTATTCGGCTCAGGAAGGCAGCCGCCTTGCTAAGCAGGAGGCGGACACGATCCTCGCCCGCTTGAAGAAAGGGGATAAGCTAGCGAATATCGGGAAAGAAAAGAATCTCAAATTAGAGGAAACGGGGTTGTTTCTCCCCACGGCCCCGGCCCCGAAGATCGGGACTTCTTCCCTGATCATGAAGACCCTTTTCCAGCTCTCGGCGAAAAAACCATATGGGGAAGAAGTTATCTTCATAAACGGTGACTATCTCCTGGTCGAGTTCCGGGAAAGGGCACAGTCTGACAGACAGATCCAACCGGAACAAAGGGAGCAACTCAAGAAGGTGTATCTGGATTTAAAAAGAAACGAAGTGATCCAGGCATGGATGGAAGAAAGCAAAAGCGCCTTGATCAAAGAGGGCAAACTGAAGATTAGCAAAGACGTGAAAGACCTCTAACCCCCGGTTTCAAATTAAGGCGCTAATTTTGTTGGCTTCATCGTCGGCTCCTCGACTTGTTACAATACGCCTGCGGCGCCTCCTCCTTTCCGCCTCGTTATCATCCTTAATTTGAAACCGGGATGTGGCGGGTATCAGTTGCTGCCCTTACATTCCGAGGCGCCGCGGCCACGGCCATCCGTTCCTTCCTTGACGAGCTTTCCCCCTTCGAAGGTCAGGATGTAAATAAAATCGTCCTTACCGCAATTATAGGTCCACTGCTCCACGGTCTTGGAAGACTTGGCGCCCTTTGTCTTTGTCCCAGTTCCTTTTTTACGGGTTTCCCGGTCCCCCACCTTTTCTTTGAAGGTGGGCTTGCCGCATTCAATCAGAACTTTACCTTTTGAGTCCCCAACACTCACCAATCCATCTCCACAGCGGAAGGCATGCAGGGTAAAAGGGTAAGACAGGAGCAAAAGCAGGGACAGGGTTCCAGGAAAAACGCCATAGGTCGCGATACTCATATCATTATCCTTCCTTGCTGTACAACTAGATGTTCCGGTACAGGCCGTTGTTGACAATGTAATGGCGCACGGGCTCCGTGGTCAGATAGGTAATGGATTTGCCGTCCCGAACCCGTTTCCGTATCCGGCTTGAAGCGATATCCAGAAAGGTCACCTCCCGGAAATAGATGGAGTATCCCATCGGCCCCCGGAAACCGTTCCCCTGGGATTCATAGTGGAATCGGGAGGCAAATTCGGGAGGCAGAATGCCTTCCAGACCTTTGTTCTCGTATCCCGGTCTGGTCATGACCACAAAATTGCACAGTTGCAGGAGCTTCTCCCAGTCCTTCCAGGTCGTGATGGCATGAAAGGCATCCTGACCAACGATGAAGTACAGCTTTAGGTTTTGAAGATACTTCTTGAGGATAAACTCTACGGTTTCAACGGAATAGGATTTACCTTCCCTTTTGTTCTCCGCATCGGAAAAGGAAAAAGAAGGATTGTTTTCGATTGCCAGCTTGACCATCTGTTCCCGATGATAAAAAGACGTGATCTCGCCATCGATTTTATGCGGAGGCCTGGAAGCGGGGATAAAAATGATCCTGTTGAGATCAAATGTCTCCAGAATTTCCTCGGCGCAACGTAGATGGCCAATATGGATGGGATCGAAGGTCCCGCCAAGTAGTCCCCATTTCATGTTCTCACCTGTCCATTGCCATAAATGATAAATTTGGATGTTGTTAGTTCTTCCAGTCCCATTGGACCATAGGCGTGTAGCTTGGTGGTGCTGATACCGATCTCCGCGCCGAGACCCAACTCAAACCCATCGCTGAACCGTGTGGAGGCATTCACGAGCACCGTTGAAGACTGCACCTCGTTGAGAAATCTCTGGGCATTACCGTAGCTTTCCGTAATGATGGCCTCGGTATGAAGAGAGCCATATTGACCGATATGGTCCATTGCCGCATCCAATCCTTTCACAACCCGAATGGAAAGGACCAGGTCAAGATATTCCTCATGCCAGTCCTGCTCTGTTGCGGCGTCAATATCGGGAAGAATCGCCCGCGCCTGAGGGCATCCCCTTAGCCTCACACCCGCATCTTCGTATTTCTCTGCCATAAGGGGAAGGAACCGGGATGCTATCGCCTGGTGGACAAGGAGGGTCTCCATGGCATTACAGACCCCAGGGCGCTGTACCTTTGCATTCACGCATATCTTCAGAGCCATGTCCAAATCGGCATTCTCGTCGACAAAAATGTGGCAGACACCCTTGTAATGTTTGATCACGGGAATCTTCGACTGACTGACCACGGCCCGTATCAACTCCTCCCCCCCCCGGGGAATGATCACATCAATCAATTCCTCAAGCTGAAGCAGTTCATAGACGGCCTCCCGGTCCGTTATGGGAATAAGCTGGACAGCCGTCTCGGGAATCGGTCCTCTTTTCAGGACTTCCTGAAGTATCCCGGCAATGGCCAGATTGGAATGGATAGCTTCCGAACCGCCCCGAAGAATCACGGCGTTGCCCGACTTGAGACAGAGGGCAGCGGCGTCGGCGGTGACGTTTGGACGTGACTCATAGATGATGCCAATGACCCCCAGGGGGATGCGCATGCGTCCGACCAGCAGGCCATTGGGGCGTCGCCACATGGAACTGATCTTGCCCACGGGATCGGGCAGCACCGCCACTTCTTCAAATCCATTGGCCATTGCCTGAATCGTCGTTTCCTTGATGGTCAGACGATCGATCATGGCGGCAGAGAGACCCTTCTCGTAAGCGAAGGCCACATCCCGGGCATTTTCTTCCCTCAGGAATGATCCATGCTTCAGGAGGGCGGCGCCCATTTCCCGGAGGACCAGATTCTTTTCCTCCGTAGCAAGTCTGCACAAGGTGCTTGCCGCCTTTTTTGCCTCCTGCGCTATTCCGAAGACTTGGGATTGAATCGACATTTCGCTACCGCTCCCCATTGACAAAGCTGCCAAAGTCTGTATATGAATCCCGCCTTCGGGCTTAGATCAATACCTCGTATCCCCGGCGGCCTGCTGTGACTGAGGGGTACTTTACAAAACCGTGGGGTCTGTGTCAAGGTGATTTGAGGAGAGATAAGGGTATGGATAGACTCTGCATCAAGGCAGGGGAAAATGCCTGCGAACGGATCAATGAGGGAGGTTTTTCTCTGGATGCCTTTGCCGGCTATGCCGGACCAGCGGTAGGACCACGCTGGTTGATCGCCAGCGGTTTCGATCTAACGCTTCTCAAAGAGAAAGCCCTCGGCAGGTTGCGGCCCCTGACCTTAATAGGCGCCTCGGCCGGGGCTTGGCGGTTTGCCGCATGGATCCAGCCGGAAGCGGAAAAAAGTTACGGACGACTTCTGGAGTCATATATAACCACGACTTATACCCGGGCAGACAAACCTCTTTCCATCCGTAAGTCTTTAACTGCCATCATCAACAGGACGATTGAAAGCGATGCGCTGCCTTTTGCCCTGAATCACCGTGACTATCGTCTCGCCGTCGTCACAGCCCGGGCAAAGAATCTGACCGCTGCGGAGAACGTCTTCCTGCAGCGCCTGGGGTTCGCCCTTTCCTTCCTCGGCAATGCCATCAGCCGCTCCCTGCTCTACACATTTCTCGAACGGGTGGTTTTCTACAGCGGCCCCAAACCCCCGGCCTTCACCCTGCGTCCGAAATTTCGTGGCGTCTGCGTTCCCCTTAATAATACCAACTTCAAATCAGTGCTGATCGCCACCGGCGCCATTCCCCTGATAATCGCCGGGGTCCGGGACATTTTCGGAGCCCCCCGAGGCATTTACCGGGACGGGGGACTCATCGATTATCACCTTGCCGGAAACTACGGAGCGAAGGAAAACGATCTGACCCTCCTGTTTCTTCACCAGGATCGCATCATCCCCGGGTGGCTCGACAAGAGGCTTAAATCCCGGAAACCGCCCGCCGACGACTTGAAAAACATTGTCCTAGTTTATCCTTCTGATGATTTCATTGCTTCCCTGCCCTCGGGAAAGGTTCCAGATCGGGAGGATTTTGTAACTTTCGTCGATGATCCGAAAACAAGGATTGCCAATTGGCGACAAGCAGTCGCAAAGGCGGAACCTCTTGGAGAGATCTTTCTGGAACTCGTGGCCAGCGGCAAGATCAAGGATATAATCAGGCCCTTGTAAAGAGAGGCCAGATTTAATGGAAATGGACCAACAGGGGACTATCAAAGCATTGGACGCCCTGAAACGCATGATGAGCCCCTGCGTCCTGTGTCCGAGGCAGTGCCGCATCGACCGGGTGGCCGGAGAAAAGGGCTTCTGCGGCCTCGCCGCGGAAATAGTCATCAGCGAAGCCATGCCTCACCACGGCGAAGAACCGCCCCTATCCGGAACCCACGGGGCAGGGACGGTCTTTTTTTCTTCCTGCAACCTCCGCTGTCTGTACTGCCAGAATCATCAGATCAGCCGGCAGACAACGGGACAGGTCATGGATCCGGAGGGGTTGGCCAGGGTCATGCTGAGGCTTCAAGAGCTGGGATGTCACAACATCGACGCCGTCACCCCAACCCCGCAGACCCCCCTCATCATGGCAGCCCTGTCATCCGCCCGCCATCAGGGATTGACCATTCCCTTCATTTACAACTGCGGCGGCTACGAAGCGCCGGAAACAATCCGGATGCTTGCGGGCATGGTGGAGATCTATCTTCCCGACATGAAATACGGTCGCGATGATCTGGCCTGCCAGTTCTCCGGCGTGAAAGACTACACGGTCCATGCCGTGGCTTCCCTCAGGGAAATGAAGGCGCAGGTCGGGGACGTCCTCGAAGTTGTGGACGGCGTCGCCCGGCGGGGGATACTCATCCGGCATCTCGTTCTTCCCGGCCTGACCGACAATAGTTTCGCCGTCCTGGAGATGGTCCGGCAGGGATTGTCGACACAGGTCCCCTTGAGCATCATGTCCCAGTACACCCCGACAGCACAGGCCCAGAGGCACCCCCTTCTTGGTCGGCGGCTCTACCGGGAAGAATACGAAAAAGTTGTCAATTACGCCCTGGAACTCGGTTTTGAACAACTCTTCATTCAGCAGGTCGATGAGCGTAATCTACTGCCCGACTTTGAAAAACAGGCCCCCTTCAGTTGGGAATAACAACAGATGGGCAGAAAAAATGTAAGACCTCGACTCGTAATCAATCGTAATCAATAATTTTCTTTTCATCCATAATTGTGATATGTTGACCATCCAAAATCTCGACTCCAGGAGAACAATAAAAGGGGGCAAGGCGAATGATAAGCATACTCGTAGTAGATGATGAGCCGGATATTTTGGAAATGATGAAGGACTTTCTGTCATCGAAGGGATATGCGGTGGATACGGCTCCCGACGGCACGATTGCCATCGAAAAGATCCGCAACGAGCGCCCCAAGGTAGTCCTGCTCGACATTATCATGCCCGGGATGTGGGGGATAGACGTCATTAAAGAAATCAAAAAGATAGATCCGGTAATCACCGTGATCATAATGACTGCAATCGGAGACGCGGAGACGGAGAGTAGAGCCATGAAACTCGGAGCCTTTGACTATATCACCAAGCCTTTCAATCTCGACAGCCTAGATACAATGCTGTCCAAGCTAGTATCCTGCCACAAATAACCTCCGGGAACGCCTAAAAAGTGTGAACCCGGACGGAACGAACTGCCGCGCAGCCTCAGGTGTCGTCAGATCGCCACGGGATATTTTATCATACAGCCCGACCAAGGAGGGTCGCATGGAAAAAACATTTAAACTGACTGCAATTATTTTATTATTGATCGCCTTACCCATCGGAGTTTTTGCTGATGAGAAAAAACCTGATGTCATTCAACTCGATAGCGGACTGATAAAGGGAGAGGTTGAAGACGGAGTCCGTGTGTTTTCGGGGATCCCCTACGCTGCCCCGCCTATTGGAGGACTTCGCTGGAAGCCTCCACAAGCGGTTGCTTCGTGGACACAAGTGAGAAGCGCTACGTCTTTTAGCCCTTCCTGCCCACAGCCAAAGCAGCAAGATGCCGGCAAATTCAGCGAGGACTGCCTGTATCTGAATGTCTGGACCACTGCAAAGAAACCTAGCGAGAGTTTACCGGTAATGGTCTGGATTCACGGTGGCGCCTTTAATTTTGGTTCCGCATCTCAGCCCGAGTACAACGGCAAGAATCTTGCCAAAAAAGGCGTGGTGGTAGTGACCATCAATTACCGCCTCGGGCCGTTGGGATTTTTTGTCCATCCCCTGTTATCCCAAGAATCAGAACATAATACTTCCGGCAACTACGGCTTACTCGACCAGATCGCGGCGCTTAAATGGGTGCAAAAAAATATTGCCGCCTTCGGAGGAAATCCTGAGCGCGTAACCATTTTCGGCCAATCCGCCGGGTCTAGATCCGTTTCCCTGCATATGATCAGCCCCTTGTCGGCAGGGCTTTTTCATCGGGCGATCGCCGAAAGCGGCGGGCCGATAATCGGCTCTGAATATTTAAATCCCGTTTTCAATGGCAACATGGCAGATGTATCGAAAATGGGCCGGAAGCTAACCTCCAAGCTTGGCTGTGACAAGGATGAAAATATTCTGGCTGTCCTGCGCGCCAAGTCTGCGCAGGAAATAATAGCCGCCGCCGATTGTAATACAAGCATATTTGACGAAGCCCTATTTTTTGCGCCTGTTTTTGACGGTTGGGTGCTTCCCAAAGATCCACTGGCGGCGTTCTCCGGCGGAAAGCAGCACGATGTGCCGATTATCGTTGGCAGTACTTTGAATGAAGGCACTTTATACATGGCCGATGAGACAGATTTATCGGTTGAAAAATATAAATCTTTCCTGAAGGCGAGGTTTGGCGATAATTACGGGAAAGCGTTTGTAATGTTTCCCGTGTATCAGGCAAAAGATGTCCCCCGGGCTATAGATCATTTCTTGACGGTGGCAGCAAACGCCCAACCGGCAAGGCTTGTGGCTCAGTCTATGGAAAACAAGAAATCCAGGGCATATTTGTACCAGTTCACCCGCCTGCCCGACACGGCGCTGGCGCGCAAATTGGGGGTCCATCATGGTGCAGAACTGGCATATGTTTTCGGAAATATGAATAAATCTGACGGCTATGATGACACGGACATCGAGCTTTCCAAGGAAATGATGGATTACTGGACGAATTTTGCAAAAACGGGTAATCCCAATGGGAAGGGCCTTGTTGATTGGCCGGCATACAGGAGCAAATCCGAACTTAACCTAGAATTCTCGGATACCATAAAGACCAATCAACATCTTTTCAAGAAAGAATGTGATTTCATCAGCCGACAGTCAACCTGGGTTTCCCCAGATAAGAGTAAAAAAACAGGATTCTGAGACTAATAATTTTCACAAACACCTGAATGATTGTGTATGTATTAAATACCCGCTAACTATTCAAACCCTTTGTTTATGCATAGACAACAGCTTAGCGAGAAGCCACTCGAAACTGTATTTGCCACCGGCCTTATCCCATAATTTTAATAACGGGTAATATAGAATCATCAAAAGGACCGCCAAGGCAAAAGCGCTTGGAGTACTCATTGCATCTCTTAAATAATATTTTCCCGTTGCTAACTGGATTATTCGGAGCGGAATAAAAAATAAAGCAAAATGAGTGATATAAATTGTAAGTGAATATTTACTGATCTGCCGACAGTAGATCAAAAACATTCCGGGTTTCTTGGCATTATCCGGATTTGCATCGTAAATGCGCCATAAGGTGATAAACAGGGTCAGGACAATTCCCATGAGAAGCATAACCATACTGAAAGAGATGGGGTAAAACGACAGCGGTATTATGTAATCATTAGCGACGGAGAATGATGATCTTATCGAACCTGCATTGGCGGCAAAAAGTCCCATGAAAGTGAACATCAGCCCGATGATAAGAATGAATGGAGAATCGGCGGCCAAAAGGTTCTGCGTCATTCTTCTTCCGACAACAAATCCGACGATCGGAAAAATAATCCAGGGCAAAAGAGGAAATTGTCCGATGAGAAAAAAGCCGACGACAGTATGAAACACGGTCTTTCCTGAATCATAATCCTGTGCAGGATCAAAGATCAAGTTCGGAAAGAAATCGGATATCCATTTTACGCTTTCAAATTTCCCTCCATAAAAAGGGGTGATGTCAATGAATGATCTGAGCCAGGGGGTAATAAAAAAAGCCAACGCACAAAACAGCAGCAGCGTCGAGGATGGGGATTTACGACAGAAAAGCAAAATGATGGTCATGGCGCCAATGAAAGTCAGAATATCCCAGTCCCATAGTTCTTCATATCCTTGAATAATGAGTAAAAACAATAATCCGATAACAAAAATTGCCATGCCGCGGATAATAACCCTGCTTACATCCTTATCCTGAGCTGTCCCCCTTTTTTTGATGGATAAAACCTGGCTTAGGCCGACTAAAAAGACAAACCATGACGCCCCGCAATCCCCGCCCAAGAGGTGATTTGAAAAAAAATAGAGCATGGCGTCTGATCCTGCTCCGCTCGAAAGAAATATCGGATAGTGACATATTACCATTCCGATAAGGGCCAACGCTCTTAATACATCAACAGAATCTACCCTTTGCATAGCAATACTCCTTAATCCTCATTGGGCCGGGATCGTGATTTGGGGCAACGACTCGTGCTTGCCCGTGTCGGCGAGGGTGAATACCAGCATGATAAAAGATATCACTCGTTTGGATTCCAGATCACGATCATCGACCCAGAACCAGTGGTTGCGATATGCGACGGACACGAACGCATCCTGGGGCTTGCTGTCAGAACACTTGACGGCAAACTTGGTTTTGTCATCCGTATTGCCCATTGCCTCCCGGACGCCGGAACTTGCCCGCCCTTCCCTCATGTCCTGATCGGGCACATCGACCCGGGCAGCAAGGAAGGATAGAAGTTGCATCACCGTGAATGACTGAATTGCTATTTCCCGGTTGTTTTCAGGTGCTACGCCCTGTATCAGTTGGTATTGGTCGGCTCCCGGGTCTAGCCCCAGCAGGTCGCACAGCTCATGGATTTGCTTAGATATCTCGTCCGGAGCCCCTTTTGACCAGAAAGAAATGGTCGTGCCCGCCTGGTGTTCTTTGCTCTTGATGGCTCTAACGCGGATAGCGCCGGAAATCTGGAGGTTCCGTAATATTTCAACAACGCGAAAAAATTTCTGTTCTGCCGGGCGAAACCCCGCAATGGGAACAGTCCTGTTCCGCAGGCCGTTAATCGAAGCTACCCCCAGCTTGAACATCATGTCCGCCGGCACACCGGACTGAATGGAAAACATCAGGCTTTCCGGAGAAAATGGTGTCATCAGGCTTTTGATGAAAGCGTTGCCCGTCATCGGCACATAGGTGATGGTCGGCCGGTCAGTGTATTTGCCTGACAGGCCGGTCTCGATCGACGCTGTGGAGCTGAAGTTGGAAAAAGTGGCGGCCCCTAAAGCGCTGACACCAGATTCCATACTGTAACCGGCGACGATCTGCCCCACGTCCACAAAGGAAACAGGTTCAACATAGCGTATTTTGACAATGTTAAGGAGGATCTGGCGCTTCCAGGATTCTGTGAGCGACGAGTTGTAGTCAAAACGGTCGCGGGAGACGGTTCCTGGACCGACGGATGCACAGCCGGAAAAAACCACGATCATCAACCCGAGCAAAATAATACCGCCGCGTGTCTTCATGAAGCTTCCTCTATAATGGTTCGGCTCTAAACTTTTGCGTTACTTCCCGATTCAGATGGTCGAACCTGACTCAAAAAATCTTTTGCCCTCACCTGATGTAACGGTGAGGACAAAAGATCGATCAATGGATTAAGATAAAACCAGTCTACTTGAATACATCGTCCAGCCAGTCGAAGAGCACCTGGCTCACCAGACTGCGGTTCTCCATGACACAATGGTTTGTCGCACCTTCGTTAGTCGGCGTGATCACCATTTTCTTCATGGGGCTGGGGAAATTGTCCATGCAGACCTTTTGTTGCCGTTTGACTTCCTCGCTCTTATACTCACCCTCACCAATTATGAGCAAGGCCGGAATGGCTATTTTGGCCGGGTCAAAGGTAAACCCCTTATTGGCCTCTGCCAGCCCGGAAGGTTTGTCCATTGGCACGCCCCAGCGCCAGCAGATAGCTTTGACGATGTTGCCGTGAAAAGTTGTCCAGGAAGCGATTTCCTTCTTTGACGCCAGGACGACGGGCATCGTGGAGAAAAGGGGGTAGGCGTCAACTACTGCGGAACTCATGGCAATCGCCTTAATTCGGGGGTCGTGCATGGCAGCCTGGGGCACGAAGCCGCCGCCGCCGCTGTATCCGTATGATGCCAACTGTTTGGGATCTACATCGGGACGGCTGAGGGCATAGTCGACAACCGCCTTCATGGGAACATTCATGTCCGGCCGGAATGTTTTCCCCTCCAGAGGCAGGAGTCCCTGTCCCGGCAGGTCGACGGTCAAGAAGTTGTAGCCCCGGTCATAGGTCTGGGGGGCGATATAGAAGAATAAATCCTCGGCAAAGGTCTCGCCACCGCCGATCATGATCAGGGTCTTCGCAGGCTTTGTTCCCGGGGCAGCCTTACGGAAATATCCCGGCAGCACCGTGCCTTCAAAGGGGATCTCGATGTACTCCAATCTTGGATCGAAGAGTTCTCCCGCCTTTTTCAGAAGGCTGCGGCTCTTAAGGGCTCTTTCCTTAAGACGCGGATCATTCGGCAACATTGCAAGGAGCGATATCCGATAATAATAAGAGGCGCGCTGCAATTGATCGCGGGCGCTCACCTTGTGGCCGCCGGCCAGGGCTTGCTCGCCCCGGGCCTCGGCAAGGCGGGCCAGTTTAAACCATTCTTCCTGCCAGCTCGCGGCGTCGCCATCCTTTATTTGAGAGGCCGCGTAGAAAGCCTCGCCAATCTCGACGCCGTGGTTCACCGTGGAACCAAGAACAATTGTACCGAAGTTGAAATCCATATCCGTATCATTAAAATGGTAACGAACATTGGTATCGTGGGCATCGAAGACTTTCTTCTGTTCCTGCCCTTGGGCAGCCTCTTTGCTTGCCGCTTTCTCTTGCGAGGCGAAGCATCCGTTGATTCCTCCATAACCAGTCAGGACAACGGATGCTAAAAATACGGACAAAACCATCAACTTTTTCTTAAACATTTCATACTCCTCCTTGGTCTAAATATATAATTTAGCGTGATGCAGTTTTCACCTCAGGGCAGGCGTTCCCATACCAGGCTGACAAACCCCTGAACGCCGCCGAGCAGCAGCGGTCCTTTCAAAGTCAGGTACTTACCATCGAATTCGAAATGGCGCCACTGATCGGTACCCACCCAGTTGGGGAGGAGGGCAGCCTCGATGTGGTGCCCGATGGTCCGTTCATCCGGATTGACTGAATAGGTCCCGCAGTAAGCGGTATATCCGCCGAACGCTGCCCGTACTTCGGCTTCTGATGTGACAAGGGGGTCATCCGATGTAAACCTAGGACGGTTGGGGTTCATGAGTTGCACGGCCATGCGACCATTCGGCTCATAAATGAGCATTCCCCGGGCATCCTTGCCGAAGGGGTAAGCAATCCGTCCACCCGAGTCCTGACTTTGGAAGGATACAAGTTTCCAGGAACCGACCAGTTTGTCTACGACTTCCCCGTTCACGCTTTGACTATTTCCCTTAGACTCAACCGCTTTCCTTTCACCCGGGTCATGACTTATAACAGCGCAGCCGCCGACGAACAGAATAATAAGCAAACCTAACAGGTAGAGGTTTTTCTTTTTACATGTCATTATGCGTGGTGCCAGATAAGGCGACAAGAATTCCCTTCAGGAGATCCGAATATACGACTCGGTCTTGTGCGTCAATGAAAAAGGGGTTAACCATCCATCGGCTAACCCCTTGATTTTATTTGGCTGGGAGACAAGGATTTGAACCTTGATTCACGGAGTCAGAGTCCGTTGTCCTACCATTGAACGATCTCCCAGTAAAGAATACCCAGATGAATTGTCCCCCGAGGCATTTCGTACCAGCAAGTGTCTCGGGGCGGGGGGGACTATAGTGCGATCGCCCTTTTATGTCAACCCATTTTTTACGAACTTATATCGCTTTTCGCCAGGCCAAGCGCCTTTCCAACCAGCGGGACAGGGAGGTAAAGGCAAAGCAGATCACAAAATAGATGCAGGCAACAAAGAAAAAGATTTCCGTCGGATAGACCATCGTCCGGTTACTGATTTGGGTCGCCACATGAGTCAGCTCCGATACACCAACGATAAAAGCCAGAGACGTGTCCTTGATCATGGAAACGAACTGGTTAACAAACGAGGGGATCATATTCCGCAAGGCCTGGGGCAGGACGACATAGATCATGGCCTGCCACGGCTGAAGGCCCGTAGATAAGGCCGCTTCTGTCTGACCTTTCGGAATGCCGTCAATGCCGGCCTGGACAATCTGGGACATGTAAGCAGACGTAAATATTGTCAAAGCGGCAATGACTGTCCAGTTTTCCGGGGCCGAATGCCCCCCCAGGAGGGCGGGCAGGAGATAAAACATCCAGAAAATCACCATCAGCAGCGGAATCCCCCTGATGATATTGACTACGCCCAGGGTGGCATACCTGATAATCCGGTTAGAGGAAACACACAGGAGGCCCATGATCAATCCTCCAAAAAAGGACAGGATCAGGGCGACAAATGCCAGGTAGAGGGTCAGGACAATTCCCCCGATGGGGCCATTGGGATAGGTACCGATGAAGAAGTGGGTTAGATTATCCCAGATCACGCTGAAGTCCAACCCCGGATTCATCTGCTACCGCACCCCCAGAGGATTCAAGACATGCTTGTTGTAAAGCGTCAACATCCAGGTAATAATGATGGAAAGAGCCAGGTAAACAAGGGTCGCCGCCGTGAAAGCCTCGAATCCCTTGAAGGTATAGCTCTCGACTTGCCGGGCCTGATAGGTCAGCTCGGCGACCCCGATGGTCATGGCCAGAGAAGAGTTCTTGGTCAGATTGAGGAACTGGTTGATCAGGGTAGGAATCGTCAACCTGACAGCCTGGGGGAGAATAATGTAGTACATGGACCGTAAGTACGAAAAACCGGAGCTCTGGGCCGCTTCCATCTGTTCTTTGGGAATGGCGCGGACGCCGGAGCGTATATCCTCGGCAATGAAGGCGGAGGTGTAGATGGTCAGAGCAATGACGGCAGCGGAGAACTCGAAATTCGTTGTATTGAGCCAGTCATTTACTACTTTGGGCAGGATCTTGTAGGAACCGAAGTACCAGAAGAAAATCTGGACCAGGAGCGGCGTGTTCCGGAAAAACTCGAGATAGGCGTGGGCAAACCAGCGGACTGGCCTGACATTGCTCATCCTCATGACGGCGATGATCAATCCCAGGAGAAAAGACCCGACAATAGCCACCACCGAAAGTTCGATAGTGACCTTAATCCCGGAAAGGAGCCATTGAGCGTACTGCCCTGAGGTGACGACTGCCCAGTCAAATTGGTAATTAAACACGGATTAAAATACGCTCCTGTTGGTCACTGCTTATCAGTGATCTTGAAGAGGCGCTTACCGGGGAACCACTTCCTGTATATCTTGTCAGATTCACCACTTTTTTCCATCACCAGTAAAGCCTTGTTGACGAAATTAACAAAATTCGTATCTCCCTTGCGCATGCCCAGACCATAGGGTTCCTTTGAAATCGGAATATTGGGAATTTCATAATTATTTTTATCTTTCGTGGCATTCATGAGCCCCACCAGAATAGATTCATCGGTAGTCACAGCAGCGACTCTGCCCTGTTGCAGGGCCAGAAATGCCGGAGGATAATCGTCGAAAGACAGGATGGTGGCTGTTGGAATGGCCTTCTTGGCATTCTGTTCCGACGTCGATCCCTTGGAAGTTCCGATCTTCTTCCCCTCCAGATCAGCCAAAGTCTTCACCGTCCCCTTTCTGGTCAGGAACTTCTGCTCCGTGTAGAAATACATGTAGCTGAAATCGATCTGTTTTGCCCGTTCCTCATTCTTCGTCATCGTGGCCGCAATCAGGTCGATCTTCCCCGTTGCCAGATCGGGCATACGGGTTGACGAAGTCACCGGTTTCAACTCCAGTTTCACTCCGAGCTTCTTGGCAATCGCGTTGCAGAAATCTACATCGTAGCCGACGATAGAACGTGTTCTTTCATCAATAAAACCAAATGGCTTTGTCGAATCCTTCACGCCACAGACCAGGACACCTTTTTTCTTGACATCAACAAGGGTATCAGCCGCCCAAGATGCGCCGGCGACGTCAAGGGAAAACATCACAACCAACAAAATCACCCCAACTTTTTTCATCTCTTCTCCTCCTTTTGCATATTATGATTTTTCTCCAATTCAATGCATCGGCGACAGGATCTCCTTCAGGAAGAGCTGAGCCCGCTCATGCCGGGGATTGCGGAAAAACTCCTCCGGCGTCGCTTCCTCAAGAATGACGCCATAGTCCATAAAAACAACTCTATCCGCCACTTCCCGGGCAAATCCCATCTCATGGGTGACCACCATCAAGGTCATCCCCGTGTGGGCAAGTCCCTGCATAACCTGTAAAACTTCGCCGATCATCTCGGGGTCGAGGGCCGATGTCGGTTCATCAAAAAGCATTATTTTGGGTTTCATAGCCAGGCTCCGGGCGATGGCGACCCGTTGCTGCTGGCCGCCGGAGAGCTGCGCCGGATATGCGTCCCGCTTATCTGCAAGACCAACCCTCTCTAACAGAGCTGTCGCTTGCTCTTCCGCTTCCTGTTTGGGTAGTTTGCGTATCTTGAGCGGCGCCAAGGTAATATTTTTCAGGACCGTCAGGTGTGGATAGAGGTTGAACTGCTGGAAGACAAATCCGATTTCCGCACGCAAAAGATTGATGTCGGTTTTCTCATCAGAAAGATCATATCCATCTACCACAACATGACCTTTTTGAATCGGTTCCAGTTTGTTTACCGCCCGGATCAGGGTCGATTTGCCGGAACCGGAAGGACCGCAGACAACGAAAACCTCTCCCTGTTTCACATGCAAATTGACGTCATTCAATACATGGAGGTCTTTAAACCATTTATGAACGCCCTGGAAACTGATCATTGAAAACTCCGGAATTGCTCATTTTCATGAATCTTTTAGCGCCAGCACCACTTAAAAGATTTAACTGTGAAAGTCAATTTTTTTCGCCTTGAAATTCCGCCTCCGATGTAGTACCGGTATCCCCAACAGCTTCATTCAGTGGCATCACCGTATCATAAAATATCATTTGTGCTGGCGTTCATGAATGGCAGCGTCGCAAAGAAACCCACGAGGTGCCGATGAATAAAACACCCCTTTATGACAGCCATGTTGCCCTGGGCGCCCGGATTATAGATTTTGGCGGCTGGGCCATGCCGGTTCAGTATACCAATGTGATTGAGGAACATCTCGCCACACGCAACGCCGCCGGTCTTTTCGATATCTGCCATATGGGAGAAATCGATATAAAGGGAAAAGGGGCGTTTGATTTTCTTCAGCATGTTTTATCCCGGAATATTGACGGTCAAAAGATCGGGCAGATGAAACTCAGCGTCCTGGCCACAGAGGCAGGGGGAATCATGGACGACCTGACCGTTTATCTCCTGGATGAGAACCACTACCGCCTTGTCACTAACGCCTCCACCAAAGACAAGGATTATGCCTGGCTCCTGGAGGTAAAGGATAACAAAGGCTTTTCACGGGTCGAAATAACAGATGAAACCGACAACATCGGCAAACTGGATCTCCAGGGTCCCCGGTCAGAGGACGTCCTTCAGCAGCTCGTGCCCGCCCATCTTCATTCATTGAAGTATTATCATTTCATCAAGACGAAAGTTCTCAACATTCCCGCCATTGTCTCCAGAAGCGGTTACACGGGTGAAGACGGTTTTGAAATCTACGCCCCTCATGACCGGATCGGCGAAATATGGAACCGCCTCCTCCAGGCGGGAGTCGACTATGGTCTGAAGCCCATCGGTCTGGGGGCGCGGGACACCCTGCGTCTCGAATCGGGGATGATGCTCTATGGCAATGACATGGACGAAACGACCACGCCTTATGAAGTCGTTTACGGCTGGATCGTAAATCTGGAAAAGGATTTTATCGGCCGGGACGCTCTGAATAAACAGTTGTCTGAGGGAGTGAAACGGAAACTTGTCGGTTTTACCATGTGGGAGCGGGGAATCGCCCGACATGGCTACAAGGTCTTCAAGGACGGCACAGAGGTCGGCATTGTCACCTCGGGAACCCATTCCCCCACCCTCGAAAAAGCCATCGGTCTGGCCTTCGTTCCTGCGGGATTGTCAAAGCCGGGAACCATTATTGATATCCAGATCCGGAATCACCTTGCCTCCGCCCAGGTTGTACCCATGCCCTTCTACAAAAAGGAAAAACAGTATGCTTTTTTCAATACTTTTATCTGAGACGAAAGGAAGAAAAATATGTCAAAAGTCAATCCGACAGACAGAAGATACACCCGTGAACATGAATGGGTCATAGACAAAGGCGATGGAGCCGTTGTCATCGGCATTACCGATCACGCCCAGGAATTGCTCACAGACATCGTATTTGTGGAACTTCCGGAAATTGGCAAGCAAGTAAAGCAGCTGGAGGCCGTGGCCGTTGTGGAGTCCGTCAAGTCCGTCTCCGATGTATATTCTCCTGTAACAGGGGAAGTCATCGAATCCAACCAGAAGCTGGAACAGAACCCCGAACTTATCAACCAGGATCCTTACGGGAAAGGGTGGATCGTCAAACTCAAGATGGGGCAACCGGAGGAACTGCTAACCCTGCTGGATGCTTCGGGATATGAAACTTTTATCGCCGCCGAGAAACATTAAACCGGGACACACAAGCAACGCCGGGCAGGCTTTCGAGTCTGCCGAAGGTCTGATAATTCAAGTGCTTAAGGGATAAGACTATGGACTATGTACCCCATACCCCGGCAGACGAGGAGCGGATGATGCGGGCCATCGGGATTGCCTCCCTCGATGATCTCTTTGCGGACATACCTGCAAATTTCCTTCTCAAAAAATCACTATCCCTGCCGCTCGGTGTCTCGGAAATGGAACTTGCCAATCTCATGGAAGATCTCAGTGAAAAAAACAAGCTCCCCGCAATAACGCTCATGGGCGCCGGAGCCTATCGGCACTGGATTCCGTCCGTAGTCGGACACATAATCTCCCGGTCGGAGTTTTACACCGCTTATACCCCCTATCAGGCCGAGATCAGCCAGGGCATCCTCCAGGCCATCTATGAATACCAGACCATGATTGCCCGGCTGACGGGAATGCAGGTTGCCAACGCGTCCATGTACGACGGGGCTACAGCGATGGCGGAAGCGGCGGTCCTGTCCGCCAAGACCCTGAACCGCAAGAAGCTGGTCATGGCAAACTCGGTTCATCCCGAGTATCGCCAGGTCGTCCGGACCTACGCCTGGGCCAACGGGTATGATGTTATCGAGATTTCTTTCGCGGGAACGGGGCAGTTGGACATGGAGAACCTGAGCCAAGCCGTTGATAAAGACACCGCCGCCGTCCTGATCCAGAGTCCCAACTTTTTCGGTGTAATAGAAGATATAGCCACCGTGGCGACAGCAACCCACGAGCAAGGCGCTCTTCTCATTACCGGTTTTACCGAGGCAACCTCCCTGGGGATACTGAAGCCCGCCGGAGCGCTGGGGGCCGATTTTGTCGTTGGCGAAGGTCAGGCCTTCGGCAATCCCCTGAATTACGGCGGCCCCTATCTGGGCATCTTTGCGAGCACCGATAAATTCCTCAGAAAAATCCCCGGGCGTCTCGCCGGGGCGACGGTGGACAAGGAAGGAAACAGGGGGTTCGTCCTGACCCTCCAGACCCGGGAGCAGCATATCCGGCGGGAACGGGCCACCTCCAACATCTGCACCAACGAGGCCCTCTGCGCCCTCGCCGCGGCCGTCTATCTGGTTAGCCTGGGGAAAAATATCAAGAAACTTGCCGAGTTGAACATTCACAAGGCCCAATATTTCCGAACTCAGTTACTGGCAATGCCCGGCTTCTCACCGGCGTTTTCCGGTCCTTTTTACAATGAATTCGCCGTCCGCTGCCCAGATCCGGCCGCCATAAATCAAAAGATCCAGGAAGCAGGCATCATCGGCGGCTACAAACTCGGTTGTGATTATCCGGAACTTCAGGATTGCCTCCTCTTCTGCGCCACCGAGATGCTCTCAAAAGACGACATAGACAAAGTTATAACGATTATAAGCGGATAGGAAATCGGCAGGACAAGTAGTCATATTTGGAGGCTCACACCATGCCCTTCGTCAATCTTGACAATGTCACGGCAAGAGAAATCGTTCCCGGGTTTACCGCCCGGTTCGTCCATTCCGAAAACATGACCTTCTCCTACTGGCAGGTGAAAGAGGGGGCGGTCTTGCCGGAACACAGCCACCCTCATGAGCAAGTCGCCACTCTTATTACCGGAAAATTCGAGATGACCGTCGCGGGAGAAACGAGAATAATTGAGGCGGGAATGGTCGCCGTTATTCCCCCGGAGGCGAAGCATCGCGGCCGGGCCTTGACGGACTGTTATATTCTGGACGTCTTTTATCCGATCCGTGAGGACTACCGCTAGCAGCCAAAAGGAGAGATGACTTATGGAATTGATATTCGAAAAGAGCAGGCCGGGCCGCAGGGCAGGCAGCATTCCTGCCAGCGATGTCCCCACCGTGCCCATTGAACAGGTCATCCCCCGGGAGCTCCTCCGCGAGGAACCGGACCTTCCCGAAGTGGCGGAAGTTGACCTGATCCGTCATTATACGGCCTTGTCCAGACGGAACTTCGGCGTCGATGTGGGCTTCTATCCCCTCGGTTCCTGTACGATGAAATACAACCCCAAGATCAACGAGGATATGGCGAAGCTCTCCGGCTTCACCGATCTCCATCCCTATGCACCCGTGGAATTATCCCAGGGAAATCTGCGATTGATGTATGAACTGCGGGGGTATTTGAGCGAAATATTCGGCATGGCCGATTTCACCTTGCAACCGGCCGCCGGGGCTCACGGGGAACTGACCGGCATCATGATCTTCAAAAAATATTTTGAAAAGAAAGGGGAAAAGCGGATACGGCTCCTCATCCCCGACACCGCCCACGGCACCAATCCCGCCTCCGGAGCCCTGTGCGGATACCACACCGTCACCGTCCGCTCCAACGCAGAAGGAGGGGTGGATATTGATCATCTCGAGTCGCTGATGGCGGAAGACGTAGCGGGGCTCATGCTGACCAATCCCAACACCCTGGGGCTTTTTGAACGGCGCATCGAAAAAGTCGCGGAGATAATTCACGGCAAAGGCGGTCTCCTCTATGGCGATGGGGCCAACGCCAACGCCTTCATGGGGAAAGCCCGACCCGGCGATCTCGGATTCGACGTCATCCAGTTGAATCTCCACAAGACCTTCTCGACCCCCCACGGCTGCGGAGGCCCCGGCAGCGGCCCCGTGGGTGTTGGGAAAAACCTCGTGGATTACTTGCCCGTTCCCCGGGTTATCAATACAGATAGCGGTTTTGACTGGTCTTATGAACACCCCGACACCATCGGCCGGGTGCGGACCTTCTTCGGCAACTTCAACGTCATGGTTAAGGCCTACGCCTACATCCGCACCCTCGGGCCCGAAGGACTGAGAAGGGCAAGTGAAATCGCGGTGTTAAACGCCAACTACATCAAAGCGAAATTGACGCCCTACTATGACCTTCCCTATGACCGCCCCTGCATGCACGAGTGCGTTTTTTCGGGAAACCGACAAGTCCGCGAGAACGGCGTCCATACCTCGGATATCGCCAAGCGCCTCCTTGATTACGGATATCATCCCCCGACCATCTACTTTCCCATGATCGCTCCCGAAGCAATCATGATCGAACCCAACGAAACAGAAAGCATCGAAACCCTTGATTCTTTCTGCGATACCATGATCCGGATCGCCGGGGAAGCCAGGGATAATCCCGAGCTGGTCAAGGCGGCACCCCTGACCACCCCCGTAAAACGCCTCGACGACGTCAAGGCGGCCCGTGAACCCGACGTCTGTTGGAAAGGCTAAACCCATGATGAAAAATGTCATCTTTTTATCGAAGGAAGAACTGCTGGAGAGGCTCTGGCAGGCAGACCCGCAGATCAAGAAGATACTCAGGGATTCCAAGCATATCGAAGAGGCGCGCCATCTCCTCTTCGATTATTTCAACCACCTGAATCGCTCCATGTTCAACATGAAGCCCGACACCTATTATTCGGACATGAACATCCTCGAAAAGCGCAACGCCCGGGAATGTATCCGGGTCTTTTCCAATACCATCCGCACAGAGAATGAACATCTGACCCAAACATCGCCCCTGCAGCTCCTTTACGATCTGGTCCATGATCCCGACCAGGCCCTGGAAAGAGCCAGCGAGGCATTTCTTTGCGAATATCTCTCTTTCTTTCGGGGTATTACAGGAAAGTCGGGAAAACACTCCAAGAGCCAGGACCTCTTCAAGATGAAAGACGGCCGGGAGGCGGCCCTGCTCCGCTCCTCCCAACTTGACGAATACGCCGCCATGATTCGCCGGTATTTTCGCCGCTATCGTACCGGTTTCGATCGCAGCATTGTTAAACGCCGGAAGAGTTTAAAAAAAGACATCCTGGCCCATTTCCAGGCCACCGAGGAAGACTGGCAGGATTACCTCTGGCACCTGAAGCACATCATCAAAAACCTGGAGACCCTGTCCGCCATAGTCACTCTTGATAAAGACGAAATCGCCGGCCTCAAGGCTGCAAAGGAATACGGCATCCCCGTTGAGATCACCCCCTATTACCTGTCCCTCTTCAATAAAGACGGAAAGACAGACTACGACCGCCAGATTCGAGCCCAAGTGATTCCCAGTGTCACCTACTGCCGGTCGGTATCGGAAAGCCGGGCCAAGGGGTTCGACATGGATTTCATGGGCGAGAAATCCACCAGCCCCATCGACGGCATTACCCGGCGCTATCCGGAAATAGTTATCCTTAAGCCCTACAATGCCTGTCCGCAGATCTGTGTATATTGCCAGCGGAACTGGGAAATCAAGAGCATCGATGACGAAGTGCAGATGGGCCGTGAGAAGATACAGGAGGCCATCGCCTGGATCGGTGAACACGACAGCATCACTGAGGTCCTAGTCACGGGTGGCGATCCCTTGACCCTGAAAAATGATTATCTGGATGCCCTCTTGGGGGAAATTGCCAAGATCAAGCACGTGGAGAGGATCCGCATCGGCACCAGGATCCCCGTTACCCTGCCCTTTCGGATCAATGAAGGGTTTTTGCAGGTTCTCGAAAAGTATCACGAGTGGGGGAAGCGGGAAATCGCCATTGTGACCCACTTCGAACATCCCACCGAAATGACGGCGGACGCCCTGGATTCCATCAAGAAAATCAAGAAATTGGGAATCAATGTCTATAACCAGCAGGTCTTCACGTACTACAACAGCCGGAAATTCGAGACCTGCCTGCTCCGTAAGGTCTTAAAGGTCTCCGGCGTAGATCCCTATTACTCCTTCAGCACCAAAGGCAAGGACGAAACCGCTGATTTCCGGGTCCCCATTGCCCGGATAGAACAGGAGCGGGCTGAAGAGGCCAGACTTTTACCAGGCCTAGTCCGGACGGATGAGCCGGTATTCAATCTCCCCCGCTTGGGAAAGTCCCAATTGAAGGCGTGGCAGGACCATGAAGTTATCATGGTCCACCCGGACGGTCGGCGGGTTTACCGATTTTATTCCTGGGAAGTCCGCCTGGTAACCGCCTTTGATTACCTCTATACGGACATCCCCATCTACGATTACCTCAAGCGCCTGGATGAAGACGGGGAAAACGTGGCTGATTATAGTACGATCTGGTATTATTTCTAACGGCTTCGTAAAAATATCCGGATGCTGCGTTACGCGGCATCCTTCGTCACTGCGGCGTACGACAAGTACGCCTCATTCCTCAGGATTCGCGCGCCTTGCCTGCAGATATTTTTACGAAGTCGTCGATTATGACCATTTTTTCAACTTTTGCGAGTTCATCAATATTACCGGGGAGAAAGCGTTATGGAAGAAAAACTTTATCTGTCCGCAACAGATAAAAAGATCGGCGGTGTTTGCGGCGGATTGGGAGAATTCTTTAACAAGGATTCCACTTTGTTCCGCATTCTTTTTATCCTGTTGATTCTGTTTTCCTTCGGGTTTGGCTTGATCGCCTATCTGGCCATGTGGCTGGTGATTCCCAACCGGCCGAAGTCTTGACGGCTTCGCAACACCAATGCCCGAAACGGGAACAACAAAGCATGAAAATGTTTCAACAAATTACCGAAATCATTGCATCATATTTCCCTCCCCTTCAAGGGAAGGGGCAAGGTGGGGATGGGTCTGCACAGTATACAAAATACGAGACACCCGCTCCAGACCGGAATGACAGAAAACGAGGTTTTCGACTTTTTGCAAATCCAACATAGTTCTATAGCCAAGGAAAACTCAACCGGGGATTTCTTGCGAAAACCCGTATGGTTGAAAGTAAGGCTTCCCAACACGCCAGATTTCAACCGTGTCCGGGGCGTCTTGTCCCGGCACGGACTTCATACTATTTGCCAGGAGGCCCGCTGCCCCAACATGAGCGAGTGCTTTCAGGATGGTACGGCAACCTTTCTAATCATGGGAAGTATTTGCACGCGGAATTGCCGGTATTGCCATGTCGCCCACGGCATCCCATCTCCTATCGACGAGGAAGAAGCAGCGCGCCTCGTCTTTGCCGTAAAGTCCTTATCACTGAAATATGTGGTCATCACGTCCGTAACCCGTGATGATCTCCCCGACGGCGGCGCCGGAGTGTTTGCTCGCTCCATCGACGCCCTGCGGGAGTCGCTGCCGGACATTGGAATTGAGGTCCTTATTCCCGATTTTCAGGGGCAAGTTGCGGCGCTTGAGGAAGTCATCGCCACTAAGCCTTCGGTCATCAATCACAACATTGAGGTGGCGCCATCCCTCTATGCCCAATTGCGACCCCAGGGAAACTATGAAGCATCTCTGAAGATACTTAGCAGGATTGGCAGGTCGCCATCAATAATCTCCAAATCGGGATTCATGATCGGCTTCGGCGAAAACAGTGATGATATACACCGCCTGCTGGAGGATCTGGCCGGAGCTGGCTGCCAGGCCGTCACGATAGGACAGTACCTCCAACCCACCAGAGAACACTGGCCGGTCCAAAAATACTACCACCCCGATGAATTTGCCGACATCAGGAAAACGGCCCTCACGATGGGTTTCCGGCGCGTAGAGGCAGGCCCATTGGTGCGGAGTTCCTACCACGCAGCCTTATCAGGATCGTGAGGAGCTTGAAGCGAAGCGCTACGCATTAAGCTTAGCTTAGTAAAAAACCGTATACTTAAAATAATTTAGTGAGGCAAGCAAATGTCCGCAGAAATATTTGACATGATTGTCATCGGCGGCGGACCCGGCGGACATGCGGCAGCGGAAGAAGCGGCCCGTTCTGGAGCCCGGGTCTGCATCGTGGAAAGGGCGCAATGGGGAGGAACATGCACCCACCGTGGCTGTGTCCCCACCAAGGCCCTGCTGACCTGCAGCAGACATTTCGCCGAGCTGAAAAAGCTCAATCGCCTGGGTATCACGACCGGTGAGACAGGTTATGATTTTAACGCCATCCGGCGGCACCGGGACCAGATGGTCCGGATTGCCGCCCTGGGAGTGGAAAAGTCTCTGAAGGATGCCGGCGTGGAGATGAAGGTCGGAGAAGGAAAGATAGTGTCTCCCGGCGAAGTGGCCTGGACGGACCCGGTCGGACAAGGGGAGGTTCTGACGGCCCGCCATATAGTTATCGCCTGGGGTTCCGAGCCGGCCCTGCCCTCTTTCTTGATGACACCGCACCTATCTCCGAGTCTGCAACCATCAGCCCCGTATAGCCAAGCCGCTGCCATCACCACCCTTCCCGCGGTACCCGCTCCTCAGCACACCCCGGCAAGGAGCTTAACCTCCGACACTTTTCTCCAACTTACGACACTACCAAAAAACGTAGTGATCATCGGCGGTAGCGTCATCGGGGTTGAATTTGCGACGTTTTTAGCTGAGTTGGGCGTACCGGTCCAGATAGTGGAAATC
Organism: uncultured delta proteobacterium; assembly: GCA_903885795.1. Classification (GTDB taxonomy): domain Bacteria; phylum Desulfobacterota; class Syntrophia; order Syntrophales; family UBA8958; genus UBA8958. Next base: position 103,086 of record CAISJV010000006.1, read on the forward strand.
CTCCCTGCCCTCCTCCCCTATGAGGAAGAAGAGGCGGCGGCCATGCTCTTGAAAGAGCTGAACCGCATCGGCGTGAAGGTCCTGACGGCAACAAAGGTTGAGGTTGTCCGGGAAGAACCGGAGGGGGTCTGCATAATAGCCGGGAAGGACGGGCAGAGAATGGAGTTAACGGCGGAATACGCCCTCCTTTGCACGGGACGGCGGCCGCGCCTGGACGAGGAGTCGCTGATAAATATGGGAATCCAATATGACCGCCGGGGCGTCGCCACCGATGAAATGCAACAAACTAATATAGCCGGGATCTATGCCGTGGGGGACGTGACGGGGGGTATCATGTTAGCCCATCGGGCCATGCAGCAGGGGCGGGCTCTGGCCAGCCACCTTTTTGGCGACCGTTCCGTTGTGTACCGGGAAGACATCGTCCCATCAGTAACCTATTCCCACCCCCCTATCGCCCGGGTAGGCCTGACGGAGTTACAGGCCAGGGAAAAGGGATGGTCCGTGGAAGTGGAAATAGTACGCTCCGATTACGGCGCCAATATCATGGCCCGCACAGAATTAGCAGGCCAGGGTTTCGCCAAACTCATCTTCCACAAAAGTAAACTCGTGGGGGCCACCATAGTCGGTGCCGGCGCCCCCGACCTAATCGCCTCCCTGAGCCTCGCCCTGACCACCGGCGCTGATTTGAAGATCCTGAAATCCTGGATCATACCTCATCCAACCCTTAGTGAAGGATTAAAGTTGTGACAACCGCACCTCCCTCCTCTGAAGGATTTCAAAGTCCGGATACCCGACAAAGGCATTCGGGTATGACAGAACATTTGCGTTATAAATCACTGCGGCCCTCTGTTATCAACCCTGTTTCCCCATCGAATCAGGAGCCCGAAAAACTGCTGCCGAAAAACTGCTGCCGAAAAAAAGTTCGATGTCACGAACTAACTTAACAATTCGTTATTATTAACCATCCAACCGACCACTTTTACGTTTTCATATTTCAAAACGGCCGACTGAGCGTTGGCTTTTTTAGACCTCCATTATCAGACTGTTGCTGAGTGAACATGTTTGACATCGTCCCCTTTAAGTCAAGGATGTCAGTAAGAGCGGGTCTGGCAAAATTGGACAGGTGCATAAGTGGGAGGATTGCTCTATAATGAATTCCAGGAGGATCATAAAATGAGCAAAAGACCAAGACGGAATCATGCACCGGCGTTCAAGGCCAAGGTGGCGTTGGAGGCCCA
>CAISJV010000007.1 GCA_903885795.1 uncultured delta proteobacterium
AACTCCTCAGCAAGAACCGCTGACGAGGAAAGCGAACATCCGCCGCTCACCTCCTGCTCTCAAATGGCCCTCCATTCAAGAACAGCAAAAGCGGACAACTCATTTGCTACAAAACCGGACAAGTCTATTTACTCTTGACATGATAAATTTGTAACTTTATAGTTCTTTGTTGTTAACACATGATTGACTATACGGTTTCATATTTCTCCTTGACGAACAAGGAGAACACCGATATGTTATTTTTAATATATGATAAAATGTAACGGAATCGCAAAGAGAAAACTTGAATCCAGAGCCATTTTCTGTTTGCAAAAGATACACTGCTCCCGGGCGATTTATTTAAACCGTCATCTTGACGAAGGGGATTTTACTCACTCATTTTTACCATCGGCATAAAGTTCTCCCATCAGAAGTGGGGGCAATTAGTTAACTCCTTTCCAATTGCATTAAGAATTCAGGTAGGCACTACTGGTTCCTTCGGTGGCGCGGAAATAATGCGATTGCCCACCGAAAGAGCCATGGGAGGATAGGTGGAAGTATTGATAAATGTGCATTCGGCACAGTAACAATTCAATACCTGAGAAGGAGGGGTGTATGGACAAGATTCTGAGGATCGATATGGGGGCCGAAGGCGGCCCAAAGATGCAAGTGGAATCCCTTGGTGAATATGCGGGACTCGGAGGGCGGGTGATGACTTCATCCGTTGTAGCCAAAGAAGTGCCGCCATTCTGTCACCCCCTGGGCGGAGAAAACAAGCTCGTCATTGCCCCCGGTCTCCTTTCCGGAACCGGCGCCGCAATGTCGGGACGATTATCCGTAGGCTGCAAGAGTCCTCTGACGGGGGGCATCAAGGAGGCCAATTCCGGGGGGCAGCCGGCCCAGGTACTGGCAAGGCTTGGTTATGGGGCAATCATCCTGGAAGGAAAGCCTCAGGGAGATGATCTGTACAAAGTCGTCATTAACAAGGACGGCGTCAAGATTGAGGCGGATAACAGTCTCAAAATGATGACCAATTATGACCTCGTCGTCAGGATGAAAGCGGAGTTCGGCGATAAAATCGCCTGTATTTCCATCGGACCGGCGGGAGAGATGAAGATGCAGTCCGCCTCCATAGCCTGCACGGACCCGGAGCTGAGACCGTCAAGACACGCAGGACGTGGTGGTGTAGGGGCGGTCATGGGAGCGAAGGGCGTGAAGGTGATCGTCCTTGATGACACTGGCTGCAAGGCGCGCCCACCCAAGGATCTCCAGAAATTCAGAGAAGCCAACAAAAAATTTGTGGAAGGACTATCCCGTCATCCCGTAACCGGTCAGGCTCTCCCCGCATACGGGACCAACGTATTGACGAATATCTTAAACGAAGCCGGCGCCTATCCCACCTGCAACTTCAAAGTAGGACAATTTGCCGGGGCCGGCAAGATCAGCGGCGAAACCATTGCGGAACTGGAAACAAAACGCGGGGCCGGACCAACCCATGCCTGTCATCGCGGCTGCGTGATCCGCTGTTCGGGTATTTACAACGACAAGGACGGCAATTTCCTTTCCAAACAACCGGAATATGAAACGGTCTGGGCACACGGCGGCCATTGTGGTATCGACGACCCCGACGCCATTGCCATGCTCGATTTCCTGGACGATACCTACGGGCTCGATACCATCGAGACGGGGGTAGCCGTCGGTGTGGCCATGCAGGCCGGCATAGTGCAGTATGGCGACGCCCAGGGCGCCATCAAACTTGTCAAGGAAATCGGCAAGGGAACGCCTCTCGGCAGGATCCTCGGTAGCGGCGCCGCTGTAACAGGCAAGGTTTTCGGCGTGGAAAAGGTCCCCGTCGTCAAGGGTCAGGCGATGCCCGCCTACGATCCCCGGGCAGTACAGGGTATTGGCGTCACCTATGCCACGAGTCCAATGGGCGCTGACCACACGGCAGGTTACAGCATTGCGACGAACATCCTCAAGAGCGGCGGCTTCGTCGATCCATTGAAGCCCGAAGGCCAGGTAGCGCTGTCCCGGAACCTGCAGGTTGCCACCGCCGCCATCGACTCGACTGGGATGTGTCTGTTTATCGCCTTTGCCATTCTTGATCAACCGGACACCTTCCAGTCCCTCCTCGACTTGTTGAATTCCTTCTACGGTCTGGAGCTGACGGCAGATAGTGTTTCCGAACTCGGAAAGAAGGTATTGAAGATAGAGCGCGATTTCAACAGCCGCGCCGGCTTCACCAAGGAGGACGATCGCCTGCCGCGGTTTTTCTACACGGACCCCGTTCTCCCTCATAACGTCACTTTCATGGTCAAGGACGAAGAGTTGGATAGTCTCTTTGATTGGTAAACATATTGCGGGGGCGACTGCCAGTCGTCCCCGCAACTTTAGGATGTGCATTTCCGGGTGTAACCCCTTCCCCACCCTAATGTATACCCTTCAAATGGGGAGGAGATGCAGGGTAAAAAATTCAGCAAGATGAGGTATATTTTCAGGTGAAAGTTACCGTCAAGTTGTTCGCTTCCCTGCGCAAGGACAGGTTTGCCGTTGACGACTTCGACTACCAGGAGGGCGCTACGGTAGGTCACATCCTCGCATCTCTACATATCTCGGAAGAGGAGGCGGCGATCATTTTCATCAACGGCCGCCACGGGGGACCAGATTCTCCCCTCAAGGACGGAGACCTGCTGGCAATATTTCCGCCGGTGGGGGGCGGGTGAGATGGAAAGTCTCAAGGAATACCTTTTGGCCCGTGCTGAGAATGGACTTATCCGTCTTTCCATCCAGGCGTGGGCGGTCCAAAATTTCGGGCTCACTTTTCCAGCCGCTGAGGAGACCATCCTGGGTCTGAATCTGCTGCCTGCACGTTACCAGCGAAATCAACGGAGCCTTTCCTGCGGGCAGCAGCTTTCCCTGTTCCGAAGTAAAGTAGCCGTGATTGGCTGCGGTGGCCTGGGAGGCCATATTGTCGAGGAACTGGCGCGACTCGGAGTAGGTAATATCACCATCGTCGATCCCGACACGTTTGAGGAGCACAATCTAAACCGCCAGTTGTTTTCTAAACTTGACAACCTGGGGCAGCCAAAGGTGGCCGTCGCCGCCAGCAGGATAAAAGAGATCAACCCCGCCGTAACCATCGTATCGGTGTATGATGCCTTCACAAGCAGAAACGGCAGCGTGCTTATCGAGAAAGTCGATGTTGTAGCAGACGCCCTCGACAGTATTCCGCGACGTCTCGAATTGGCTGAGGTATGCGAAAAATCTAACATCCCGCTGGTCCACGGAAGCGTCGGCGGCTGGTACGGTCAAGTTACGACCCAATTTCCAGGAGATTACACACTGCAAAAAATCTATTCCCGATATATTGGCGAACGAGGCATCGAAAAGGACTTGGGGAATCTATCTTTCGTCGTTGCCATGATCGCGAGTATAGAAGTTTCCGAAATCGTCAAGATACTACTTGGAGAAGGATCAACATTAAAAGGAAAGATACTTTCACTGAACTTGCTCGATATGGAATTTTCAGAAATCACCTTTTGAAGCCGATGAATATTCCGCTGACAAAAGAAACTCCCGCCCTGAGACCTTATCCAGCCAAGTTATTCGTCGAAACAACGACCCGCTGCAATCTCCAGTGTCCCATGTGCCTTAAACAGCGACATGATGCGGAATTTCTGGAAGGGGACATATCCAAAGATATCTTCATGGCCCTGTTGCCAGCCCTGCCAACCTTGGAGGCCCTAGTCTTGAACGGGATCGGCGAGCCTCTTCTTCATCCCGACCTCGATGATTTCATCGGTCTTGCCAAAGAGAAAATGGACAAAAACGCCTGGATAGGATTCCAGACCAATGGCCTGCTCATAGACAGGGAACGAGCCATGTCTCTGGTCAGGGCGGGAGTGGACCGGATATGCCTTTCTGTCGACGCCGTATCCCCCACGACCTTCAGTAACATCCGCCAGGGGGGAGAATTCAGGAACGTCGAGGGAGCGCTTAAAATGCTCCGTACAGCAAAGAAAACATGCAACGAGCGACTTGAAATCGGAGTGGAGTTCGTCATGAGGCGCGATAATATAGATGAGTTAGCAGAAACAATTCAGTGGGCCGCTTCTCAAGGCGCCGATTTTGCGATTGTTACGCAACTTTTCCCCTATCATCAGGCCCTTGTTTCCCAGACGACGTACGACGCCAACCTGGACGTTTCTATGTCCATTTTTCACGAGCACATGAGCAGAGCCGAAAAAGAAGGCCTTGATATCAGGCGCTATTACGACGTGTTTATGAAATATGAAAAATCTGCTGAGGAAAAGAAAATAATTACCTTTGTGGAAGCGCTGGTGGAAGATGCCTTACGACAGGGAATTTCATTGAACTTGCAGAAACTGTTTTCTACGGATCATGCCTGGGCAGCAAAGATGGAAAAGGTCTTCGCCAGAGCTCGGTCCGTTGGGACAGAGACGGGGATAAAACTCCGGTTACCGGAAATTATCCCCAAAAGCGCCCGCCAGTGCGAGTTCGTTGAGGAAGGCAGCATCTTTGTTTCCTGGGATGGAAATATCCATCCTTGCTATTTTTTATGGCACCATTACCGCTGTTACATAAACGGCCTAGAGAAGATTGTAAAACCCAAGATATTCGGCAATCTATCCGAAAGAGGTATCCTGGAAATATGGAATGATACCCATTTCGCCTCATTCCGGCAAAACGTCCTCCGCTATGATTATCCATTTTGTTTCAACTGTAGCTTTGCCCTGTGCGGCTATGTCGAGGGCGGCGACTTTGAGCAGGATTGTTATATCAACGCCGAGCCCTGCGGCGTCTGTCTGTGGTGCATGGATGTATTCCAGTGCCTGAAGTGAATATGGCGGATTTATTTCCAGGAGAAAAAGTACTTGTGACCATACGGGATGCCACGATTTATGATTTTAGCTTAATCATATCGCATAGTAAATACCTGACGGAGTCCGATAATTTTTTTTATACCGCGTCGCCTCCGTCTGCTCACGGGCCTTTTGCTCAAGACGGAGACTGATCTCTTTCGCCTTCTCCACCTGATCACGAATCTGCCCCAAAGTCCCACGATTTTCGCTGTTCCCGGTCTTTCTCTCCCTTGACCGCCGGGCGTGGAAATTGTTTTTTAACTGCCTCTCCGCCTAGGCGCCTTGACCGGACAGCAACTGTTTCAACAGCTCTCGCACCTCTTCCCGAGGCAAACCGTCGAACCAGGAGTCAAGCTCATCTTGGCTTGCAATGTCGGCTTTAAGGTCCGGGACGCCCATCCGGTTGATGCATAGTTGAATGAAGACTGTAGGGATCATCAAAGATACGACATGCCAGACATCAAATATAAGGCGAGAAGCAGGCTTCCTGAGAGTTTATTGAATCCCGGTTGAAAGCTGCGATGATCAACCTTATCGTGAACCTGCATATTCCCTTGACCAATACATCCAAACATAACGCTTTGAGAATTCGAAGAACCATAAAACTGATTTGATGCGTGACGGATGGGTCAAAGATCTTGATGAAGATAATGGACTTCGAACGAAAATGGATTGATGGGTGTCTTCTCATTAATAACAAGATGTGAGACTGAATTTTTGCAGCTACCTCAAGCCCGCACCAAGATTTCATCTACCTGCTTCTGCCATCCCTCTGTCGATGTGTGAATGGCACGTCCTATGTAAGACGCCCGCAATTCTCTTAATGCCGCAATCCTCCTGCACGCGACAGCGTAGCGACGGTAGCGGAACTGAGTTTCGAGAGAGTCATCGGGCAGATAGATCGGTTCCCTTTTAAAGTTGAGCATCACCAGGGCTCGATTGAGCCGCTGAATCGCCGGCTCTATTAAATCGCAGGAATTCCCCGTATCCCGTAAATTTCCGGATCTATCTTCGGGGAGCACACGGAAGAAGTAGGTTGCGCGTCCAGAATGTAAGGTAGACTCCCAAGCAACGACAGTGGCAGGGTCTTTTGCTACTGGCTGTGTTGTAATAGGAAAGAAAAACCAATGGAGCACCTGCTCCTGCCGACGTTCCTTTTCCCCGCTGTTGGTTACATGTTCTGCCTCCGTTGCCTCTTCCTGCTCTCTTTTAGCTGATTCGTCAGACTCCGCACCGCTGGCACTATTTTCTTCTTCCTGTCGGATTATTTTGAAGCCCGTAAAATAATCGCTTTCAACCATCATCCGTTTCTTAAGAATATCGAAATAGGGCTTAATGTTGATATCTATCGTCTTTTCCAGGAGGACCGGCTCTATTTTGGGGTGAATGGACGCTATTTTGGAAACCGCTGTTGCATGGCCTTCCCTCATGAACTGGGCGACCTGCTGAAACTGATCTAGTGAAAGAAAAGGAAAGAGGTCCTGAAGGATTCTGGCACTGTTGTCTGCAAGGTCGTTAATCGCTGCACTCAGGCGATCAATGAATTCATGTGTTCGCTTTGCAAGTTTTGTGACGATAAGGCGTTCATTACCTGAGCGAAGCTCCAATCTGTAATTGACTTCATCAAAGTCTACGGTATCGACGTCGCTCAACCTCCAATGCAATCCGGTGGCTGTCTCCGGCAGAATAGCAAGATTGCTCTTGTAAATCCTGATCTGGGCTGGACTCGAAAAGCTGTGTTCCGTTGCATCGAGCTGAACGAATCCCTCAAAGCGTTCAATTTCCTCCAAATCCTCGAGAAGAAGGCATTGAACCAGGCGGTCGCGGTAGGCCTCTAACAGATAATGACAAAGATTTTGAAAGGTTTTCCCAAACTGATTTAAGACAATAGTCTTGCTGGTATAGAGTTTTAATTGGAGCTGGTAATCGCCAGGAGAAAAGATATCGATATCGCCTAAATCCAACACCAGCGGTTGTCCCTTCTCAGGGATAAGGAGGAGATTTGCATCCTCAATTGTGAGCCTGCACGATCCGCCTTGGACTCCGGTCCCCGTCTGATCAAGGTACTGAAACTTCCCCGAAAATGAAGTCATTGGGTCACATCATCTTATTGCCACATTCAGGGCAGAATTTCGTTCCCGCCTCAGCCTTCGTTCCACAACGAGAGCACTCGTTCTTCGGGCGGATCGGTTTGCCACATTCGGGGCAAAACTTGGCACCCTGGGTGCGCGAGCCGCAGCTCGGACATAGCGCCGCAGTTTCGCTCGTGATATCTATTTCACTGGTCAGATCCAGGGCTTTTACTTTCTCACGCATCTGTTCGACAGTTGCCTGGGCTTGGGCCGCTGCCAGCTCAGTTTCCACATTCGGCGCGCATTCGTAACACAGGCCACGTTTCTGGCTCCAGCATGTGTTCAGGCATGCCCATTTTGCACATTTCGGGCATTGACGGAAGTTTGCTTTTATTTCCTCTACTGCCTCTTGAAACGCTTTATCGTGTGCCGGACCTCGTATGGCACGTTCGATCTCATAACTTCCTCTGCTTACTTGGCCAAAGATACCCCCGAAGATGTCTCCCGCGGTTCGCAGCGCACTGGTAGCGAGACCTGTTACTGAGGATTTAAACTCACTCATGAAACCATTCCCGCAACGGTCGCAGATGAACTCAAATTGGAAACCCTTGTCTGTGGAGTGGTCGCTGTGGTTTCGGGTAAACTGAATTGTTGCCATATCCTCCTCCTGAGAGAATTGAAGATTTGCTTGCATACTATACCTTGGACTTTGAGCATACTTTTAAGGTATTTATGTGTCAAGAGAATTTGTTGCTAAGAAATTTGTGCCTTTGACAGCATATTTTCCTTTCGCGTATAATGCGCCTGTGCTTCCTTGTGAGTAAATCGCTTACCTCGAATAATATGCCTGATTTAAATCCGTTATCATCGATATTATTTCCTCAATAATTGTGATAAGGTAAAAGCGGTAAAAGACTTGCCCCAATAGTTGCCGGACTTGGACACGATAAGGAGGAAAGAATGGATAAGGTCAAGATTGACAACAATGTGTTCATCCCCATGCCCGTGACTCTGGTCGGTTGTCTACTAAAAGGTAAAGCGAATTTCATGACCGCTGGCTGGGTATCCCGCGTGAACGCAAATCCTCCACATATCGGCATCGGAATTCATCGTTCCCATGCCACGCCCGAGGGTATCATTGAAAACAATACCTTCAGCGTCTGTTTCCCAGATCGTGCAAGCATTTTGCGGGTGGACTATTGCGGAATTGTATCTGGGAAAGATACAGATAAATCCAAATTATTCACGTCTTTTTATGGCGAACTAAAAACTGCGCCGATGATTGAGGAGGCATCGCTGAATCTGGAGTGTTCTCTAGTCCAGACTATCGACGGGGCAAGCAACTATTTCTTCATCGGCGAAATCAAAGGTGCCTATGCATCCCCCGAATGTCACGAAAATGGACGGATTAACCCTAAGAAAGCCGATTTTCTTCTATTGACGATGCCCGACAACACTTACTGGACACTTGGGGAATCCATAGGCCAGGCTTGGCGAATGGGGAAACAACTCGTTAATAAATGATATCTTCAGTAGTTTTACTAAGACAGAGATTGGTATTTGATCAAAATTAGTCTTACTGACAACAAATACAACTCTACACACAGGCTGATCGGCTCAGATCAATGAATGCCGGTCGAAAGGCGCAAATTCTTGACACAGAATGATTCATGGTTCATGATATTCTTCATGGTCTTTGGATCTGTAGCGGCAAGATTGGTCGTGAAATTAGTAATCCCCTGCGCATACCGAAAGGGATCGTGAATTGGTGACGCCCCATTTAAAAATGCACCAGCGGTATTTCTATCCCGACCTCAACTCAAACAACACAAAATTCATGTGGAGATAAAAAATGAAAATACTCTCGATTTTGTGTTGCTTATTGATGTTTTCCGTTGGTTGCTCCCCAGCCAAAAGCGGCGAGGCTAAAAAAACGGGGGCATCTCTGCGGATTCTTTTTGTGGGCAATAGCTATACATACGTCAACGATCTGCCAGAAATGTTTACCAAATTAGCCACTGCAGGTGGTCATTTGGTGGAAACAGGCATGGTTGCCAAAGGAGGATGGACGCTTGCCCATCATGCTAATTCATCGGAAACGATAAATATGATTAAAGCATCTAAGTGGGACTATGTGGTCATGCATGAACAAAGTCAGATACCTTCCACTGAGGCATCCCGCAAGTATACAATGTACCCATCTGCACAATATCTTGTCACCATCATTAGACAAAGCGGCTCTACCCCTATTTTTTTCCTAACTTGGGCGCATCGCAATGGATGGTCTGAAAAAGGCATGCGGGATTACGAAAGTATGCAGTCTCAGATTGAACAAGGATACATGGAAATTGCGCAAGAACTGAATGCGTTGGTTGCACCAGTGGGACATGCCTGGTCGCAAGCAAGAAAACAATATCCTGAGCTCGAGCTTTGGCAGGGGGATGGCAGTCATCCCAGCGAGCTAGGGACTTATCTGGCAGCATGTGTTTTTTATGCCGTCATCTTTCGTCAAAGCCCGGAAGGACTGAAATGCCCGGTTAATATATCAAAAGAAAATGCCCAGAGTATCCAGAAAATAGCCGCAATCGTCATTTTACAATATCCGAAACAATGGAACCGTTTATAGCAAGGTGATCGTGGCCTCTATGAAATTAATTTCATGCACAATTATCGCATTGATGGTCTGCATAGACATAACGTGAAAAGGCGTAATTGAACCTTTAAAGAAAGTGATTCTGGTATCAGCAAATCCCGAAGGCACGGCATGACAAACGAGAATAAAATCATACTTTTTCCTGTCGCATCACATTTTCTTTTTCACTTCTATGAGATCGCTTTTCCGACTCTGGCCATTCCGCTGACATTATACTTGGGGATAAGCCTCAAGGAGGTCCTTGCACTGGGGTTCCCCATGTACGTCATGTTTGGAGTTTTTGCACTGCCCTGGGGTGTTTTCGCTGACCGCTTTAACAACCGTCTTGCACTTATGATCGGGTTTTTCGGCTGCGCCGCTGGTTCCTTCCTCACGGCACTATCGTCGACGCCCATAGAAATCATGTGGTCGCTCGCTATTATTGGAATGTTCTGCTGCATTTGCCATCCAGCTGGTATGGGACTGATCTCCCTCGGGGCCAAAAATAGGGGCTCATCCTTGGGTATCTTCAGTGTGGCAGGAACCGTCGGGTTGATCTTGGGAGCTTTTATCGTCGGGATCTTGAACTGGCTTGCAGGCTGGAAGATGGTCTATTCGCTAATGGGTGTGGTAAGCCTGATATGGGGAGTGTCGATGCTGTTTGTGAAAATCGACGAGCCACACCTTATCAAAAAGGCATCCGTTCAGAACTATGCGGAAAATAAGACCAAACATGCTTTGGGAAGCGTGATTCTTTTCTTCTGGATCGTTACCCTTGGGGGACTGGTATATCGTATCAATATCGTTGCCCTTCCCGCTTACCTGGAGTTAAAGGCGGGCTTCCTTGCGCATCAGTTTCACGATTTGCTGAGTATTCAGACCAAGGCGGCCACCTCAACGATGGCCGCAGCCGCCCTGACATCATTCATCTATGTCGCAGGGATATTCGGTCAGCTCTGGGGTGGCAGGATCGCCGACCGTCATGAACTGAAGAGGCTCTATATTTTATTTAATGCTGCGATCCTGCCTCTTGCGCTTCTCATGGCTTTTCTCAGCGATCAGTTGCTTGTTGTTGCTGCAGGCGCCTATGTCTTTTTTGCCCTGGGGATTCAGCCCATCGAAAACAGTTTGATTGCCAAGTTTACACCATCCCAGTGGCGAAGCACTGGTTACGGACTATCGGCGATCCTCATCTTCGGCGTGGGTGCACTGGCAGTCTATCTGGTTGGATGGATCTCGGCACGTTGGTCTTTGGGAAATGTTTATCTGTGTTCCAGTTTTTTGTTGATATTGATTGTCTTGAACATCGGTTTTCTTTTTCTTTTGACACACGGTATCAATCTGCACAACAGGGAGAAAGAATGAGTTCGGACGGATGGACATGTCATAGGCCCTATAAAACAATTGATAAGGAAATATTTGTTAGATAGGAAGAAAGTGGTAAAATTATGGGACGAGCCCCGTGGTGAAGATAATCATGCTTAGGTTGGCCTAGTTTGAAAAGGTACGACGGGGTTCATTCGGATTGGTATATAAAGATAACGTAATGAGTGAAAACCTGAATGATAAAAAGAAATCCGTGAACCCATCCATGACCGTGACAGGATTGACCCTGTACGGCATCATTATGGTCTCTTTGATTCTGATCTACCGGGACCCGCTGATCACGGTAACTTGCCTGGTGATTATGGCTGTTATGCTCGTCCAGTATATCGTTCCTGTCATCAGGGAAAAGCGGCAGATCAGGATCAAAAAAGGTGCCGCTGAAGAAACACCCCAAAGCGAACGTGATTAAAAGACAAAGCCCTCCCCCGATCCCGGAGAAGGGCTTTTAAGTCCTTTTAAGTCATAGATGTCCCCGTTAGATGGCAATCAAAGTCGAAATCTCGATCTCTTTCTCGTAAAAAGGACCGCACATAGGGATATTCCAGTTCTTTCCCTTCATCACATTTAAGTTCAGCGTCGCCATGTCCCACACTTTCATTTTTGCCAATATCTTCTTCATTGTCTCTATACCTCCTCTGATAGCTAAATCTTCACTGCGGGTGATGCTATCTCAAGACAATTATAAAGACAATCAGCGCAACGCTGATTTGTTAATCGGACAGAGCGACATGATGACATAGGACATTTACTCATGAAGGTATCGGTTTTTGTCCTATAGAATATCCAAACATCTAAGTTAAGAATGGACCGGATTGACTTAGCCCCGGTTCATTTTCCTTTGCCCAGCAGAGCCCTTCTAGCCTCATCCGGACTTTCATAGATGTATGGAGCAAGATCGCGTTTCTCCAGTTCTTCTCCGAGTTTCATCCTCAAGAACGCGCTGGTCGTGTAACGGGTTATCCCCTCGTAGAACTGCATGACATACTTGACCATATCGGAGTACTCATCCACCAGCTCCGGCAAAATGTTAAAGTTGTCGTAGTTGACGATCGTGTACACCTTCCTCCTAAGCGGGGAGAGGAGCGCTTCGACTAACGCCTTGATCTTCTGAATTTCCTCATGGGACCGGATATACATGTTCTCGAAATTGACAAAGAAAATGTTCTCCTCCGGACTGTAGATCAGTCGCTCTTCCAAGGGTATGGTGAGCAGTTCATTTTTAAGACCCATGGATTCAGTTTTAAAGATCCTGGCATCCATCAACTGCGGAGCGCCCTTCATGATAGGTTTGAAGTCCATATGGGCCAGGATGTCTTTTTCCAAATCCATCCCCGGAGCAATCTCGACCAGTTCCAATCCCGCTTCTGTCAAAATAAAGACACAACGCTCCGTGATATAAAAGACAGGCCTTTTATTCATCGCAGCATAGTGCCCGCTGAATGTCTTCTGTTCGACCTGCTTGATAAATTTTCGTTCCCTTCCCTCCTGATCAATGCGCAACTTTCCGTCCGTTATGGACACCTTCAGCCCCCCTGCCGTGAATGTCCCCACGAAGACCACTTTTTTGGCATTCTGGCTGATATTGATAAATCCACCAGGGCCGACAAACCGCGGGCCAAACTTACTGACATTGACGTTGCCTTCCTCATCCATCTCTGCAGCGCCAAGAAAGGCCACATCCAGTCCGCCTCCATCATAGAAATCGAACATATAGGGTTGATCGATCAGGCACTCCATATTGGTGGCCGTCCCGAAGTTCAAACCGCCATTGGGCATTCCTCCGATTGTGCCGGGCTCCGTCGTCAGGGTCAGATATTCGATGATCTTCTCTTCATTGGCCACACTGGCCACACCTTCCGGCATACCAATGCCGAGATTGACAACGCTGTTCGGGCTGAGTTCAAAGGCCGCCCGGCGGGCGATGATCTTTCGCGGCCCCAGTTCCATCGGTGGAATAGACTGCATGGGGATTTTTACTTCGCCGCTGAATGACGGATTGTAGAAATCAACAAATGTCTGCCAGTGATTTTCTTTTTTTGCCACGACAATGCAGTCAACAAGGATGCCGGGGATCTTCACGTCACGGCAATTCAATGTCCCTCGTTCTGCTATCCTCTCTACCTGTACGATCACGAACCCACCGGAATTCTTTGCGGCCATGGCCATGGACAATGATTCCAGCGTCAAGGGCTCTTTCTCCATAGAGATATTGCCGTCCGTATCTGCCGTCGTTCCCCTGATAATGGCCACATTGATCGGAAATGCCTTGTAAAAAAGATATTCTTGGCCATCCAGGTGAATCAATTCGACGATGTCCTTCCCTTCCTTAAATGTTTTTTCGTTCAGTTTTCCACCATCGATCCGGGGATCTATAAAGGTGCCCAGGCCGACGCGAGTAATGGTTCCCGGCTTATTAGCGGCAATATCTCTAAACAGGTGAGCGACAACCCCCTGCGGCATATTGTAGCCAAAAATGAGATTCTCCCGGATCAGGCGCTGGAGTTTTGGCGCCAGACCGATGTGTCCACCTATGACCTTGCCGATTAGGCCTTCATGTCCAAGTTGATTTAAGCCTCTCTCCTTCCCGTCTCCCTGACCGGCAGCGTAGACAAGGGTCAGATTGCGCGGCGATCCCGTCTCCTGGAAATATCTCGACAAAGTCAGGGCGATTTCCTCAGCAAAACACGCGCCGACAAAGCCATCCGTTGCAATTGTATCTCCGTCACGAATAATCCGCACCGCCTCTTCAGCCGTTACGATCTTCCCTTTCTTTAATCTCGGGGCTGGCATGGAGGAGAGCATCGGGTGGACGAATTTCTTATCATTATTAAAATCTTCCATTGGCAAACTCCTTCGTGTCACGGTGTCATTTGTTCAAATATGAACATCCTTATGAGAATCACTTTCTTGCCTGACAATCTTCACGCTACTTGCACCTTGTAGCCCATGTCTTCAACGGCGCATGTCAGATCATCCTGGCACAGATTGGGGTTATCATGCTGAATAGCAATTCGTTTTGTTTGCAAATCAACATTAACGTCTTTGACACCATCTATAGATTTCAATTTTTTTGTAATCGCAGCCTCGCAGGATTTACATTCCATGTTTGGTATCGTGAATTCAATCTTGTCCATAATCGAATCTCCTCTTATTGATTACCTTCCTCACAAAAATGATGAGGCGTTTATTTTGGCTTGATGCGCCAACAGATGGCCCTTTCGCCATGACCATTACAGAGCTTACTCGTCTGTTTTTGGTCGGGTTCCCATATCCGGCGGATATGGGAACCCGTGATTGACCAGTTCAAAAAGCTCTATCGTGATGATAACTGACAATGGTTCTGGCGATTCGCCCTTTTCCTTATTGGATCACTTTTTCAGTAGACACCTGTAAGCAGATAGAAGGCGATTACCACAAAGACCATCGCTGTCTTGATGATCGTCATGGCAAAGATGTCTATATAGGATGTTTTATGGGTCAGCCCGCACACAGCCAGAAGCGTAATGACAGCGCCATTGTGGGGAAGAGTATCACAACCCCCCGAAGCCATCGAGGCGACCCTGTGAAGAATCTCCGGCGACATCCCGATGGAATTGGCCCAAGCCAGCCAGTCCTTAGCCATGAGATCCAGGGCAATGGACATACCACCCGAAGCAGAGCCGGTAATTCCGGCAAGCGTGGTCACTGATACCGCTTCCGAAACAAGAGGTGTGCCACCAAGCTTGATTCCGAGAAGGAATTGAGCAATGGATTTGAACCCAGGCAGGGCAGCAATAACGTTTCCATAGCCCACTTCAGAGGCTGTATTCATAATGGCCAGCAGCGAGCCAATGGCACCTACATTCAAGGCCTTCTGTAAACCGCCACCTTTGGGTATATTCTTGAAACCAAGGGCCAAGGCGAAAACGATGCCGAAGACCAGGGCAATTACCAGCGACCACACGCCGATGACGTTTTTCACCGCCGGGGCCATGAGCGGAAGTTTCAGGCCGGCCAAGGGCAACAGGATGTTGGGATCCCAAGTGTAGACCCGGGACAAGTAGAAATTGATGGCCAAGACCAGAGCCAATGGCAAAATGCCGATGAACCACTTGGGCAAAACGGCAGTTTCATCGATCACAGGTTCATTTAGTGTGTGATCTCCATAGCCCTCGTTCGCGGCAGCCGCTTTTTTACGACGCCACTCCAGATAAAGCATTCCTATGATAAAAATCAACACGCCGCCAAAAATGCCGGCAATCGGCGCCGCATAACCTGTTGTACCATAAAAATTCGTCGGGATGATGTTCTGGATTTGCGGAGTCCCGGGAAAGGCATCCATGGTGAAGGTAAAAGACCCCAGGGCTATCGCGCCGGGAACCAATCGTTTGGGAATATTTGCTTCTTTAAAAAGTGAAGCTGCAAAGGGATATACGGCAAAAACAACGACGAAAAGACTCACGCCACCGTAGGTAAGGATCGCACAGGACAACACAACGGCAAGGATGGCACGCTTATAACCTAATTTTTCCATAATGGCGTGGGATATCCCCTTGGCCAGCAGGGTGTCTTCCATAACTTTTCCAAAAACGGCGCCTAACATGAATACGGGGAAAAACGCTTTAATATAGACAACCGCTTTTGCCATGTAAAGTTCGGAATACGACGGCATGATGGGCAGACCCTGAAGGGCTGCTGCGAGCAAGGCGAATACGGGGGCGAACAGAATAACGGAAAAACCCATATATGCCATGTACATCAGAAGAAACAAGCTTAGCAGAATCCCCAATACTTCCATAATAACCCTCCTTATTCTTATTTAAAGATAAATTGATATTACAGAATCACTCCGGACAGATTGAGCTGGCAACACACCTCCTTTCCGAAAAAGTCAGAACAAACATTCAAAATGGATGAAAGCGTGATTTAAAAGACAGCAAATACCATACCAGAGGGACGACGGCGCAATTCAGCTCATATGGTTATGTATTTACAGGTTATTTTATTTTGCAGGTAGCTTTATCAATACCATGATAGTGTAGACAAGAAACGGCGGCAACGGCCATATGCCAAGATATAATCAATTATATTATAGGCATACAAATGTTGTAGACGATAAGATACATGTAGACGATAAGATACAGAAGACTATGCTGCGGTAAGTGGCAGGTTGAATTTTTTCATTTTTTTGTAGAGGGCCGTCCTATGGATGCCTAAAATACCGGCTGCTTTATTTTTGTTGTTGTTGGCCAAGCGTATGGCGCGTATCAGGGCGTCTTTTTCCGAATAATCGCGAAGGCCTTTAAGGCTTGATGATGTTTCCTGGACCTGCTCGGACTTCATGCTACGGAAAAAGATAGGCAGATGTTCAACCTTAATCGTATCGTCCAAAACGTCCATGGAATATAGAATCCGCTCCAGAATATTCGACAATTCGCGGATATTTCCTGGCCAGTCGTAGTTTTCAAATATCTCGAGGACACCCGGCGAAATTCTACGGACGCTTATCCCGAAATCTTTACTGATCATCTGCACAAAATGTTCGGCAATGAGGGCAATGTCTTCTTTTCTTTCCTTTAGGGAGGGCATGTGGAGCGGGATGACATTCAGCCTGTAGTAGAGATCCTTACGAAATAGACCGTGGGCCACACATTTTTCGAGATTTTCATGGGTGGCGGCAATCAGCCGAAAATCGCATTTGACGACTCTCGTTCCCCCAAGACGTTCCACCTCCTTTTCTTCCAGAACCCGCAGCAGCTTGGGCTGCATGTCCAATGGAAGCTCGCTGATCTCATCTAAAAAAATCGTGCCTTGATGGGCCAGTTCAAATTTGCCGGGCTTCCCTTTGCTGCTCGCCCCCGTAAAAGCCCCGGGTTCGTAACCGAAGAGCTCTGCCTCCAGAAGATCTTTGGGAATGGCCGCGCAATTCAGACGAATAAAGGAACACAACCGCCGATCGCTGGCACGATGGATGGCATGGGCAAAAAGCTCTTTGCCCGTACCACTTTCCCCCGTTAAAAGGATCGGGGCATTGACTTTAGCAGCTTTGACGGCCAATTCGCGAAGATCGACCATAATGCGGCTTTTTCCAATGATATTTTTGCAACTGTATTTCGATGATCGGAGATCGACCAATTCTTTTTCATAAAGCTTTACTTTTGATTCCAGAAGATTGAGTTTATTAGCCAGGGCATGCAGATCCTTGACATCTTCAAACATGACCTGACCAAAAACTGCCGATATTTTCCCATCAATAAATATCGGTATCCTCTGGACGATCATGTCCTGGCCCATGATCCGATGAGGGTGATTTATCTCGGCGACCCCCGTTTCAGCCACAACATGCATGCGCGAATTTTCTATTACTTCCGTTGTGTGCTTACCGATCTGTATTTTAGGGTCCATATTGAGAAAACGACCATAGGCTTCGCTGAAGAACACAACATAGCCTTCCAGATCCGTAATCAAGGTTCCACTAGAGATATTATTTAATACGGCCTCATACAACCTTACTTTTTGCTTAAGCCGCTCAATATCCAATGCTTTCATCGCCTCACCTTTGATTTTGACAAGAACCCCCTCATATATGACTCTAAGCGTACTATGGGCGATCTTGTTAGTCAATGGAATAATGATAGCTGTCAAGAGCACGGTGGATATTTGGCTGGCGGTCGTCCTTTTGAGAAAATGGTAAGCTTTTTGACCTCAACAGATAATCCAAGTATACTTTCCTAAGGATCTTGCCTATAGAAAGACCAATAAATCACTTGAAGAGATATATTATCGGAGTCAACGATAAAGCCAAAGAAGGAATCTGATCATGAAACCCGCGACTAAGATTGTCTTTCTCCTTCTGATCGTCATATCCATAGCTCAGCTGCTGAGACCTATGTTTCAGGTTGAGATAATTGCGGCAGGATTTCATATTCCCTTCTGGATGAGCATCTTCGGGTTTATTGTTCCACTTGTGCTGGCCATACTGCTGCGGCGGGAGAACATTAATGACAATTAAACGTATATCCGAAAACCTCTATCTCATTCCCCTGAATCTACCCAGAGAAGGATTTCATCATTTCATCTGTGCCTGGGTTTATTCCTATGACGATGACGTGATCCTCGTAGATCCCGGCCCCCGTTCTACAATTCCAGTCCTTTTAAAAGCCTTGGAAGAAATGAAGGTAGGACATATCGATTATATCCTTCTAACCCACATTCACCTGGATCATGCAGGAGGACTGGGTTTGCTCTTAAGGCACTATCCAGAGGCAAAAACAATTTGTCACCGAAAAGGTATTTCACACCTGGTGGAACCGGCAAAGCTATGGGAAGCATCGAAGAAGGTTCTGGGAGATATTGCCGACCTTTATGGAGAACTTGACCCTGTTCCTGAAGCCGATCTTGATTTCAGGAGCAATATTCTGGCTGGCAACATCACCATAACTGTTTATGAAACACTGGGACATGCACCACATCATCTCTCATACAAAATCGGAGACATACTCTTTGCAGGTGAAGCTTTGGGAATATTTTATCCGATGGGGAAAGATACTTATCTACGTATCGCCTCTCCACCGGGTTTTGATATCCGTGATTATAAAAAATCGCTTGGCATCCTCAAGAATCTTAATATTGCTTCCTTGTGTTTTGGCCATTACGGGATATCATATGAGATAGAAAAAATCTTCGATCTGGCATCTGCCCAGACAGAGTTATGGTCAAAGGTGATCGGTCAATATAGTTATTTAGAAAGCCCCGTGTTCGAAGAGAAGGTGCTGGATGCGTTGCTACCTGTTGATCCCGGATTATCCTGTTTTCATCAATTACCTGATGACATCAAAAAGAGGGAGATCTACTTTCTATGCAATAGCTTCAAGGGATTCAAGGTTGCCATAGAAAGAGAAGAAAATTTGTTATGACTCCAGTAGAAATGCAGGAAAAAGCGCTGCAGATCTTCATAATCCGACAAAAAGGTCCCGGAAAAAAGCATTCCCGCAAAATCTCGCTTTCAATAAAATTAATGGACGTTGACAAGGTGCAAGTATGTTAGGGACAAATTCAACAGATTGTTAAATCAAAAGCACACATGAATCTGCTGAAGAGGCAATTTTTCCATTGACTTCACGATATATATCCTTTAAATACAAGCCGTTTCATAGTCTTATCGTCTTTAGTTTTGAGGAATTGCTCTATGGTGCGCTCGGTTTTTCTGGTAACCGCAAGTGTTATAATTACAGTCTTTTTCTCCACCTGTTGCGTCATTTTCTCAGTAATGGGGGCGTCGGAAAATTCCATCCACAAGGTCGCCCGGATCTGGGCGACGATCCTCCTGAAAATAACCAATGTCCAGGTTAGTGTCCAAGGAACGGAACATGTCTCCACGGAACGACCTCAGATCTTCATGTCCAATCATCAAGGCGATTTTGACATTCTAATCGTCCTGGCTTACTTGCCCGGCCAATTCCGCTGGCTTGCCAAGAAGGAACTTTTCCGGATACCGGTGTTCGGCAAGGCAATGAAAAACGCCGGTTATATTGAAATTGACCGGCAGAATCACGAGCGGGCCATGCAGAATCTCGCGGAGGCAGCGCGAAAGATCCGGGAAGGTAAATCGGTCATGAGCTTTCCCGAAGGCACCCGGAGCAAGGACGGAACCATCAAGGATTTTAAAAAGGGGATGTTTCACCTGGCCTTAGAGGCCGGAGTACCCATCGTTCCCATCACCATCATCGGGGCTTCCGAGATCATGCCCAAACGTTCCCTGAAGATCAATCCCGGTAAAATTACTATGATAATCGATCGACAGATTGATGTCACGGCTTATTCGGAAGATTCCCGTCCGGAACTGATTGAACGGGTCCGAAGTGTAATCATCAATAATTTTCACTCATGGCGGTAACCACTGCTCCAATGACAGAAAAGCCGACGACCGGCAAAAGAAGAGCTGAAATTATCGGCGTTATCTGTTTTGCCGCCGGGCTGTTTCTCGTCCTTTGTCTCGGGTCATATAATCCCCATGACCCTTCCTTTACACGCTTTCTTCCCGGGGAGGTTAAAGTTCATAACCTCATCGGGACTTTCGGCGCTTACACATCGGACAGTTTGTTCCGGCTCGTAGGGCTAAGCGCCTTTTTTCTGCCCGTAGTATTCTTTATCTGTTCTTTCAAATCCTTTCTTAATGGCGCCTTCCGCATCACCTTGACTCACCTGGGGGGGGCGCTGCTTTTTCTCCTCTCCTTTTCGGGTTTGTCCGCTCTCGTCGTTCAGCAGGTTTTCATCTATCAAATAGCCCTCCGGGCCGGCGGTCTCCTTGGCGAGGCAGTGCATTTTTATCTGACCTACTATTTCAATCTTGCCGGAACCTCCATTCTGCTTTTACTCATGCTGATTCTCGCCTTCATGCTGATGATCCATCTGTCCCTTGTTTCCCTTGCCCACTGGTTTCTCGATCATCTCAAGAGATGCTGGCAAAGGCTGCAATATCTATTTTCCGGTCTCATACGACGACTCAAACCCACAGCCAAACCAACCCATGCATCAATAAAGCCCCCCCGGGAGCCGGCGCTGGAAACACCCCACATTGACGAACCGGCCTCGCTTCCTGACAAGGCTCGCCTTCCAAAGGCGAAACAGACCCATTTTGAATTTTTTCCGGTTCCCGGAACCTTTACCCTGCCGCCGCTGGAGCTTCTTGATGAAGTCGAACGACGGGACACCAGGATGAAGAAGGAAAGCCTGATCGCGAATGCCGCCATTCTGGAAAAGAAGCTTGCCGATTTCGGCGTCGAGGGAAAGGTTGTGGAGGTCCACCCCGGCCCGATCATCACCCTCTACGAACTTGAACCGGCGCCGGGGGTAAAGATCAACAGGATTACCAACTTGTCCGATGATCTTGCCCTGGCCTTAAAGGCGGCCAGCATCCGGATCATCGCCCCGATCCCTGGCAAGGCCGTGATCGGCATTGAAATTCCCAACCTCGAGCGGGAAGCTGTTCATCTCCGGGACGTCCTCGATTCGGACAAATTCAGCGAATCCCGGATCAAACTCCCCATCGCCCTGGGTGTCGACATCATGGGTTCCCCGGTCATCAACGACCTCGCCCGCATGCCCCATCTCCTCATCGCCGGCACCACGGGTTCGGGAAAGAGCGTCTCTCTTAACGCCATGATCTGCAGCATTCTTTTCAAAGCTTCTCCCGACGAGGTCAAATTCCTGATGATCGACCCCAAGAGGATCGAACTTTCCGCATATGAAGGCATTCCCCATCTTCTTCACCCTGTCGTTGTCGATCCAAAAAAGGCCGCCCACGTCCTTAAATGGGCAGTGGAAGAAATGGAGCGACGTTACGTACTCATCAGCGATATCGGCGGGAAAAGTATCGAGGCTTACAACAAGCAGGCGGAAAAGGAAAAAACCCCCCGCATGCCTTATATCGTTATCATCATCGATGAACTTGCCGATCTCATGCTGGTTGCACCCAGAAATGTCGAGGAATCATTGGCCCGGATCGCCCAGATGGCGAGGGCGGCGGGTATCCATCTTATTATCGCCACTCAGCGTCCTTCCGTGGATGTCATCACCGGCGTCATTAAGGCCAACTTTCCCACCCGTATCTCCTTTCAGGTCTCTTCCAAGGTAGATTCGCGAACCATCCTCGATCAACTCGGCGCCGAGGCCCTGCTGGGAGCGGGAGACATGCTGTTCATTCCCCCGGGGACATCCAAATTAACGCGTATTCATGGCGCTTTCGTGGCAGATCGCGAAATAAAAAGAGTCGTGGAATTTCTGGAACAGCAGGCCAAACCGGATTACGATGACTCAATCACGGAGCATGAAACCTCCCTGGAAAATCCCGAACGGGAAGCAGAAGCATACGATGAAAAGTACGACGAGGCCGTGGAACTGGTCACCGACCTGAAACAGGCTTCCATCTCCCTTGTTCAGCGCTACATGAAGATTGGATACAACCGGGCGGCAAGGATTATCGAGCGGATGGAGGCGGATGGAATCGTAGGTCCTTCCGACGGCGTCAAACCCCGCAAGGTCCTGGCAAGAAAGCTTTCCCCGGACTGAGAAATCGGATAACCATTATGAACAAACATCCATGAAAAAGAAAAGATTCCATATCCTCAGCCTGGGCTGCCCCAAGAATCTTGTGGACTCCGAAGTCATGGCAGCCCTCCTGACCTCCCGGGGCTACAGCATCACCGAGTCACCCGAAGAGGCACACATCCTGATCATCAACACTTGCGCTTTTATTCTTCCCGCCAAAGAGGAGGCGATTGAAACCATTCTCCTCATGGCCGAATACAAGCGCACGGGGGCCTGTACATATCTCATTGCTACGGGTTGCCTTCCCCAGCGTTACGGCCTCGATCTCGCGCCGGCCCTCCCCGAAGTTGATCTTTTCCTCGGTACGGCTGAAGTCAATAATATCGCTAATCATATTGACCGGCTGGAATCTGAGGCAAGTAGCGAAGATAGGGTTATAGTCGGCAAGCCGACCTTCCTGATGCAGGCCGGACATACCCGCCTGCTCATGACCCCTGCCTACAGCGCTTATCTCAAGATCGCCGAAGGCTGCGGCAATCACTGCGCCTACTGCATTATTCCCGACATCCGGGGCCGCGCCCGGAGCAGACCTCCCGCGGATATTCTTGCCGAAGCCCAATCCCTTGCCAGGCAGGGAGTCAAAGAACTCATCGTCATCGCCCAGGATACGACGGCATACGGCAGCGATCTGCGGCGGGGCAGGCCCAAACTGACTCGCCTCCTGAAGGAACTTGCCGCTTTGGATGGCATCGCCTGGATCCGTTTGCTTTATGCATATCCCACAAAGATTACCCCGGAGCTGATTCGGTGCCTGGACGGGGAAAAGAAAATCTGTTCCTATCTGGACATGCCCATCCAGCACATTGACGATGACATTCTCAAAGCCATGCATCGGCATGGCAACAGTGAGGATCTTCGGGGCATCATCCGGATGGTCCGTGATTCGGGACCGGGAATAGCTATTCGTACCTCCCTCATCGTCGGCTTTCCCGGTGAGACCCGGAGAAAATTTGACCGCCTCATGGATTTTGTCAGGGAGACGCGTTTTGATCACCTGGGGGTTTTCACCTACTCCCGGGAGGAGGGAACGGCGGCGGCATCTCTGCCCTCCCGCATTTCCGAAGCGGAAAAAAATAAGCGCCGGGACGCGCTCATGGAGGAACAGGCTTCCATTTCCTTTGAGATTCTGCAAAGGAAAGTCGGTTCCCTTGACGAGGTCCTCATTGAGGGGAAGAGCGACCTGCCGGATTACACCTTCCGAGGACGGTCCTCCCGCCAGGCCCCGGAAATCGATGGTGTGACCTATGTCCGGGGAAAACGACTCAAACCCGGCCAGATCATCCCCGTTCGCATCCGGGCGGCCAATGAATATGATCTCTTTGCAGAAACAATGGTCCTATGAATATTCAAGACGTTTTTAACAGATATCAAGCGGACCTCGAGAAGGTGGAAGGTTACATGGCCGCTGCCCTTCGCTCCGACGTCAGCCTGATCCCCCAGGTCAGCCAGCATCTCATCGGCGGCGGCGGGAAGCGATTCCGTCCGCTCCTGCTCATGGCCTCCGCTTCCCTCTGCGGGTATGAGGGAGAACGGCGTCATCCCCTGGCCGCCGTAATCGAATTCATTCATACTGCAACCCTGCTCCACGACGATGTGATCGACGACGCCGACATGCGCCGGGGCAAAAAAGCAGCCAATCAAGTCTGGGGAAACGCCGCCAGTGTCCTGGTCGGCGATTTCCTCTATTCCGAGGCATTCACCCTCATGGCCGAACACGGGAACCTGAATATTATCAAGGTCCTCGCCAGGGCAACCAACCTCATGGCCGAAGGCGAAGTGTTTCAGCTCGTCAAACGGGGCGATCCGGATATCTCGGAAAAGGAGTACCTGTCAATTATTGAGAAGAAGACCTCCCATCTGATTTCCGCGGCCTGTTCCGTAGGAGCTTTGCTGGCCGATGCCGCGGAAGAAAAAGTCGTCGCTCTGGGCCGGTTCGGCCTCAATCTGGGTTTTGCCTTTCAGATCGTCGATGATGCCCTGGACTACACGGCCAGGGAAGAGGAATTCGGCAAGGCCATCGGGAAGGACCTCGACGAAGGCAAGATGACTCTCCCCCTGATCCGGACCCTCAGCCGCTGCCCGGAAGAAGAAAAACAGCGCATCAAGGCGGTTGTTACCGACCCGGCCAGGGATGCAACCTCCCTCCTCGCTGTTTTTGAGCTCATTCGCCGGGATGACGGCATTGATTATGCCATGAACATGGCCCGCACCTATATTGACGACGGGAAAAGAGAACTTGCGATCTTTTCAGACCAGGCGCCCCTTCAGGACCTCCTGACCCTGGCGGATTACGTTACGGGAAGAAAAATCTGACTTTTCACCCCTTCAAGGACAAATTTCGATCGCCCCTCCCAGTCCCCTTTCCCCGGAAAGACGGTCCTCTTTGAGGGCCAGGGGCAGATAGTCAAGAATATCCTGGGCCGTGATTCCGTCCTCGCCCTGCCGGCGGGCGGCCAGATCGCCGGCCAGTCCATGGAGATAGACCCCTTTTCTGATTGCTTCCGGCCATGGCATGCCCATGCCGGCCATGGCCGCGATGGCGCCGGTAAGTACATCACCGGAACCGGCGGTCGCCATCCCTGGGTTGCCGGTCATGTTGATAAAAACCTGTCCGTCGGGACAGCCAATCAGGGAATGGGCGCCTTTGAGAACGATGAAGGCCCCCCAGGAGGCACAGGCAGCCTGCAAAACGTCGATCTGGCGCCGCTGGATCTCCGCCGCCGGCTGACCGGTGATTCTTGCCATTTCTCCGGCATGGGGCGTCATTATGGTTGGAAAAGAACGTCCCTGAACAAGCGCGGGAGCTCCTGCCACCGCCGTGATCCCGTCGCCGTCAATCAATACGGGCTTTTCGATCGCGGGGACCAGCTTCCGGACGAGATCCTGCGTCTGGGAGTCCAACGACAGACCGGGTCCGATGACCACCATATCAATCTTTGCCGACAGTTCCATGAGGGCGTCAAAATTGTCCGCCGACACCGCCCCGTCCTTGGTTTCCCGGAGCGGGACAAAGACGATCTCCCTTCCCTGACCGGCAATAATAGGGACTATCGACGCAGGAGTGGCAAGACGGGCGTACCCGCCGCCGGCCTTCAGGAAAGCCATGGCGGAAAAATAGGGAGCCCCCAGATAAGTCGCCGCACCGGCCACAAACAGGACATCCCCCATGCTTCCCTTATGAACGTCCCGACCCCGGACGGGAAGAGGTAGATAATCGTTGGTCCGGATTTTCAGGCGTTCATGAGTGTACATAACCGGAGGGAATGAGATATGGGTAACGTAGAGTTTGCCGCACTTTTCATGGCCGGGATACAGTATATTGCCTATCTTGGGGAGGCCTAAGGTCACGGTACAGTCTGCCTGGATAGCGGCGCCCATAATTTCTCCCGTATCGCCGTTGACCCCGGAGGGAATATCGAGGCTGAGGACCCATTTGCGTGCCTCATTGACCAGATCGATCACTTCCCGGTGCAGTCCTCGGACCTCCCGGTCGAGTCCCGTTCCGAAGATGGCGTCCACCACCCCATCGGCATGCCGGATAACCCGCCCCAGGTCGGTGACCACCTCCAGATGCTTGACCTCCAAAGACAGAGCGGATAGCATCTCCAGATTGGTCTTGGCCGCCCCGTGGAAGCGGCCCGGATCACCCAGGATGTAAACCTTCGGGATTCCCCCGTTGGAAAGAATTTTCCTGGCTACAACGAATCCGTCGCCTCCGTTGTTTCCGATCCCGCATAAAATGACATACCTCTTCCCGCTCAGTCCCCGCTCCCCGGCTAGCACGGCAGCGGCGCCCTGACCGGCATTCTCCATAAGAATCCCGGCGGGTATCCGCAAGGATTCCGTAGCATGGCGATCCATCCAGCGCATTTCCTCAACACGGCTGACTTTCATCGTTTTCCCCTCACGAAAAAATCTTTTTCTTTTCATTATATTTTGTTACAATGCCCCAGTCAAGAAATCATCATACAAAACCCAGCAAGGAGAAGCACGATGAGAAAGTTTTACGCTCCCGCGATCCTGATTCTGATCCTTCTTTGGACCTGTCCCGTTTCCGGGGAAAATTATACTTTAAAAGGAGACATGGACTCGGCGATCCGCTATGAACTCCGGGAACAGGTCACTGCTAATCCGGGAGTCAAGAAAATCATCCTGAACTTCGTCGTTCCCCAGAGCTTCACATCCCCGACCTACAGCCAGGATATCACGGATTTTAAGGTATTATTCAATCCCGAGCCACAGGAGCGAGAGGAAAAAAAGGATAAATACGGTAATATGGTGATCACGGCGACCTGGACAAGAGTTCCGAACACCGTGGATGTTAGCCTCTCATGCCAGGCCAAAAGCAGGACCCATCTCACGACCCTTTCAACCGGCGCCCCGTTCCCGCTAAAGTCCCCCGGCGCTGAATTTGCCGATTATCTGAAGGCCACCGAACAGGTACAGGCAAACGAGCCCAGGATCAGGAAGCTTGCCGCCGAGCTGACCAGCGGGGTAAAGACAGAATACGATGCGGTACAGCGGATTGTATCCTGGGTGGTAGACAACGTCCGCTATGTAACCCCCCCGGTCCGTTATGACGCCGTTTATTCACTGGAATCGGGGAAAGGAAACTGCCAGAATTATTCCCATCTCAGCGCCGCCCTCCTGCGCTCCGTAGGAATTCCGGCCCGTATTGTTGTCGGGGTGACCCTGAACGAGCCCTACAATATCGCCTGGCAAAAAGGGGTCCTTACGTTCAAAATGGGCCAGGGGCGCCACTCCTGGATCGAGGTCTGGTTCCCCGATCTTGGCTGGGTCCCCTTCGATCCCCAGAATTCCGTGCTGTTCGTTTCCAATCGCTTCATTCGCCTCGAAGTGGGTACAGACAACAACGAAACAAAAAACGATGGCCTGATGCGCTGGTCACAGCTACAGGAAGCTAAAAGGCCCGCCCTTCAGGAAACCATCAACGCCAGTTTTGCTACCGATCAGGTCAAAATAAAAGGAGATCGGGAATCCTACGGACCGAAAAACCTGCTTCTGGCCCCGCAAGTCAAGGCCCAGTTTCAGCAGATCGCCATCCTACCTCCGCCTCCGCCTCCGCCTCCGCCAAAGGATCCGGGCAAGCTGCGCTATACGGTCCCCTTCCTCTATGGGAATCTCGACTATCCCGAGGACGTCGATTTTGCTTTCCCCCGCTCAGTGAAAGCCTCGGGGGCCGGCCAGTTCGAGATGCAGAACAATTTTCTGGTGGAGACGGCAGAGTATGTAACCACCCAGCGCACCCAATATGCCCAGGTTTTTGTACTGAAAAAACCGGTGAAGCTTGCCAAGGTCGGTCTCGCACTGCACAATTTCGGCGGCGACGGGATGCTCTGGCTTGACCTCTTCAAGGACGACAAGGGGAAACCGGGAGCCCTCATGGCCACCAGCGGAATGATCAGCGTCGATCAGATCTCCATGAAGCCGGGGTACCGTTGGGTAGATTTCGACTTTGCCAAAGAAAACATCGACCTCATGCCCGGGTCTTACTGGATTGCCCTGGGCTTTACGGGCAGTCCCATCGTCAACTGGTTTTACACCTACGGGAAACCGGTTGGTCCGGTGTATGGAACACGCTACAAGGGCGTCTTTGACAGCGACTGGAGCGGCGCCCTCAGTTACGAGTTCAATTATAGAATCGCAGGTCTGACGGTAAAATAGAAAGTACTTCGATTTCGTTCCCACGCTCCAACGTGGGAACGATTCTTTGGCTCCACTCGGGTAAGCAGATGCTTTTTGAGTTGGCCGGACATTGACTCAGCGCATGCACAGCGGCCGAATATCAAAATCGCGGGAAGTGTCGTCAATTCACATTACATTTCATGCACTTAAGTCGTATTCCCCGGGGAATATTTTTTTAGTGGCATCGAAATTATCCGCAGACTTCATCATGCCCACCGCCAACAATCAATCCTTCCCGGAGTTCAAGATGTCAAAGTTTTCTTTCTTCTTCATAAGTTCAGCGTTGGCCGGGTACGGTTTTTCATCGTTATCTAAAGCATCTGAGGCCCTTTTGGCGTAATTGTAGGCGGTAATTGCCGAGATGACATGACAGATCCAGCCCAGAAAGCCGCCGGAGCCAATCCAGAGGCCGGGGGTAATGATCAACCAGAATATTCCTCGCAAGAAGGCGCCGTTATAGAACTGTCCTACGCCGGGGATGATGAGACTTCGTACGGCGGCAATGCCGGGACGGTGATCATTGCTCATAATCCGTCTTCAAAGCAGAAACAGAAATATTTAAAAACATTTTACACATCAAATACTTCGTTGAATCATGTTTTTCAAGAAACCTGTTTTTATGTCATAAATATATGTCCGTCTATCGCCGCAGGTTATTGAAGCCATGTCACCTTGAACATCCGCAGATACTGGCCCGCCATAAATCGCTACACTAATGACCCTTTTCAGGAATCTGGTCTCGGCCTCGTAAAACTCTACGTTTTTACCTCTTATTTGGGCAACATACATGATAGCCCCTCCTTAACACGGTTTGCACCCGGCCACATGACATCGTGTTTCGGTAGCCGACAGCGGTCCGGGTTTGTAGTTATCGCGATTTCTAACCAAGAACTACTGCTCAGAGATTTACCTCAAATCGAAGACCTCTTTTTCCACTTCGGGGATGTACCGATTCCTTGCACTGTCTTACCGGCCTGGACTGCACAAGGATAACTGCCCGGCTTTACGCTGATAGAATGTGGTTTATTTCCGATCATACGACTAATCGTTCTCTCGCCCTGCCAGTATTCACATGTTCCGCATTTCTTCTCATTTGCCAAAACTGTATTTGTGCCCATGATTAACCCCTCCTTGGTTCGTAAAGTGCTCAGCCTTCTCTTACATGATGTCTCTTTCCTGAAACTTCCTTCTGAAAAGCAAGGGCTTACTTATATCGGGGAAAGACTCTTTTGTCCCGCCGGTACCGATAATTGTTATGGTGCCATAACCCAAAATCCTGCCCCATGTTTCTTGATTCACGTTAACGGATTCTATTTTACTAAGATTCATTTCCAGTGTTTGTCTTGAAATAAATCCGGTCTTGATAATAATTCGCTTGTTCGTAATGACAAACTCACTGGTAATCTGTCTGATTAGCGGTGAAATCCATAAACTACGGAAGGCCTGAGAAGTAAAATATATCTTCCAATGCAGTTTGGCACAGTAGATGACTTCCTCGCCCGTGACAAGAACGGAGTTTACATATCTCATGTTTTTTTATCCGTTGGTTTACTTAAACAAATTACCTGAACTCACGCACCGGAAGTGCCCCTGGTTGCCTTTTGCCATGTAATTTGGGCCGCCAGTACGATTTGCCCTCGTTGAAGGCGAAGTCGGAAGCGTCAGAACATAACGTTTCAACGGCCACAAAACTGTTTTTTTTAGACGAATCAATGACGTTAAATGAACCCGTGGCGAGATCACTTACTCCGAGTGCACTGAACCAACTGACGGTCTTATAACCTTTAGTCTTCTTATCATACAACCCCGCCAACTCGTGCAGTGCTGGAATCCGCCAGTCAGTATAACCACCTCCGCGATACTTTTCACAATAGTTCTTGGCATCTTGCCAGTTAATATTTCCCCAAAAAAAGATCTTTCAACATTTTTACTAAAGAGGGCGATTTACTGTGCCGCACTCCCACTGTTTGCTGTTGGGACGCGCGGGGTGCCATGTTCGGTGCTGGCTTGCCACGTACAGGGAGTACTTTGGTGGAGTTGGCGGGAGACTGATGACTCCAACTGCCAGAACGTACCGGGAGTACCCGGGTGTCGTAGCCCTTTGACTTGCGATTCCAACGACGTGTACCATCCGTGAAAGTGAAGTGGGCAGCATCGGAACCGCGCTCCTCTGAAATCCACAAAAACCCGGTAGATAGTTGAATCAATCCCGTTAAATCGACATCATAACTATATAGTGTTGGTTTATAACTTTTCCCCCTGTCATACAACCCCTTCAATTCATCAAAAGACGGCAACCGCCAGTCCGTATGGCCATCACATCGGTAATTCTTGCAATATTTGTTAGCTCCATCCCAGTTAATATTCGCACCGTTGTCACATGCAGCCCAAATCAGACCGCTCTTTGTATCCAGTACCGTCCCGTTGTCATTCGCAATAAAACGACCATCCCTGCCAGTCCCACCTGTCGCGGATGTAGTGGGGCCTTGCCTCGTGGCAAGCAGGTTCTTTTCCTCCGCCAGCTTGCTGCGCTCCGCTTCCAGCTTTTGCCTCTCAACATCCAGAGCCATCATCTTCTCGATTTCCTGACGTTCCCGCTCCAGTTTCTGCTTCTCGCGGTCCAGAGCTTCCTTTTGACGAATCAACTCATCATCCTGTACCCCTTTAATTATGACGTCTTCGGAGATGTCACTATGGCAGTGTTTACACTTCCTTGCGTCTTTCTTAACTTCTTCTGCGCAAAAGGGACATTTCTTCGTCTCAGCGGTAATGCTGGGCTGCCTTCCCATAGATGGTGTGCGGCTAACACTTATATTGGGGACATCATCAGTAACCCCCAGCGCATATGCCCATACCCGGACTGCCGATAAGGCAGATGACTCTCTCAATCTATATTCTTGGCATAATCTATCTCCAAATTGTGCGACCGTCACCTCAAGATTGGCGGTTTGCCTGAGATCTGATACTATCCCTGCCTTCCAGGCGCTTGTCAGAAGGAAAATGAGCGATTTGTCTTCAGGGAAGATGTCACGAATAATCCCTTCTACCCGCCTTCCGTCCTGTAGAAAATCATCCTTCTGATTTTCAAGGTATTGTTTGAACTTTTCTATTGACTGACTTGACATGGAATCCCCTCGATTATCCGTGAAATGGGACCGTCCCCCTTTTTATAATCGCTTATATATTCTTATCTTTTACCTCATCTGTATTTATTTTATCCAAAATTCCCTCAACAATAGGATCGAGAATTCTCTTTAATCCACCATATCCCATTGTGGTCCATTGAGTTTTAAACTTGTTTTGTAGTGGAATTTCTAAAGCACGAAGAAGATCGATTTTAATACCATCAAACTTTATCTTATCGGGCTTAAAGAAAAGGATTGTCACATTTTCTCCGTTATTAATGCTATTAATGATCCCAGCATCTACAGCCGGTGAATAACCTTTTCTCAATCTATATTTCAATGTCCCGTCAGTTATACCAATATAACCAACCTTTGTTTTTGTTGCAAAGGCGTATATTACTTTTCCTACTGCCTTACAAAAAAAATTAGGTTTCAGGCCACCGTCATTTAAAGTCCAGCTACCGCATTCAATAAACCCGAAATTCATTAAGCTATCAATGTTCAACAACTTATCATCTTTCATACATGACACCTCCCTTGATAAGTCGTTTGTCCGGACTGGTGCCGTCACGATTCATTGACCGGCAGCGCCGTGTTTGTGGTTTTACCAAAGAGCCAGGTTTGAAAATCTGCCTCAAATCGAAGACCATTTTTTCCATTTCGAGCATGTACCGATTCCTTGCACTGTCTTACCAGCCTGGACTGCACAAGGATAACTGCCCGACTTTACGCTGATAGAATGTGGCTTATTTCCGATCATACGGCTAATCGTTCTCTCGCCCTGCCAGTATTCACATGTTCCACATTTCTTCTCATTTGCCAACACTGTATTTGTACCCATAATTAATCCCTCCTTGGTTCGTAAAGTGTTCAACCTTCTCTTACATGATGTCGCTTTCCTGAAACTTCCTGCGAAAAAGCAAAGGCCTGCTAATATCGGGGAAAGACTCTTTTGTCCCGCCGGTACCGATAATCGTTATGGAGCCATAACCAAAAATCCTGCCCCATGTTTCTTGATCCACGTTAACGGACTCTATTTTACTAAGATTCATTTCCAGCGTTTTCCTCGCAATAAATCCGGTCTTGATAATAATTCGCTTGTTCGTAATGACAAACTCACTGGTGATCTGTCTGATCAGCGGTGAAATCCATAAACTACGGAAGGCCTGAGAAGTAAAATATATTTTCCAATGCAGTTTGGCACGGTAGATGACTTCCTCGCCCGTGACAAGAACGGAGTTAACATATTTCATGATCTATTCTTCCAATGGCTTGTCCTGATAACTTATACAAGCTACTTGACCTCGCGTACCGCGAGGGCGTTAGAAAAGCTTCTGCCGCCCGACTGGTGCCGAAAGGCAGATTTGCCAATATTGAAGTTGAAGATTGCAGCATCAGAGTTGCACGTTTCTGCAGTCCAAATACAAGTAGAACTAAGACTAATCAATCCCGTTAAATGAACTATGCTGCTATCTGATGCTATGAATCCAAGGAGACGGCGATCGGAATTATATGATTTGGTCTCATCGTACAGCCCCGCCAGTTCACTTGTTTTTTTCGGCATCCGCCAGTTTGTATATCCACCCCCGCGATAATTCTCGCAATAGTTTTTGGCGTCTTGCCAGTTTAACCCCGATCTATTGCCACTGTCTTTCGCTGCCCACATCAGATTGGTCATAGTGTCTAGGACCGTTCCATTATCATACGCGACGAAACGACCGTCCTTTTTTATCTCTTTGGCATGCGCTTCTATCTTGTTCCGTACGGCCTCTATGACCACCGATGAGGTCGGTGTAGATTTGTAAGAACGTAACGGGAGCACCCGGAATTTGAAATCGAATGACTGGAGAAACCAGAGCCGCTCGCCCTCGTTGTAATTGTAACCGGCAGCACGGGAAAGGTCATTCTCAGATGCCCAGGTACAAACACCAGTAAGTCGAATCGCCTGTGTTATATGGACATCAACACCACCGTCAAGCTCATATCTTATGTCCGCATCATACAGACCCGCCAATTCGGTTTGAGTCGGCATCCGCCAGTCTGTATAGCCGCCGCCACGATAATTCTCGCAATAGGACTTGGCATTTTGCCAGTTAATATCCGTTCCATTATCCTTCGCTGCCCATATCATGTTTGTCTGCGTATCTACAACTGTCTCATTGTCGTAGGCGATATAACGCCTATTGTTGGCCAACCCTGCGGGGGAAATGGGAGGACACTGTCCCGTGGGAAACTGCATCTTTTTGTCTGTCAACTCGCTACGCTCCGCTTCCAGCTTTTGCCTCTCGGCCTGCAGGGCCTTCATCTTCTCAATTTCCTGGCGTTCCCGTTCCAGTTTCTGCTTCTCTCTGGCCAGTGCTTCCTGTTGCCGCATCAACTCATCAGCCTGCCGCTCATTAACAGACGTCCTTTTAACAATAGCATCATCAGAGATGTCGCTATGGCAGTATCGACACTTCCGTGCGTCTTTCTTAACTTCCTCTGCGCAAAAGGGACACTTCTTCGTCTCAGTCGCAGAGACTGGCAGACTTCTGAAAGAGGATGTGCTGCTGACATTTATAACAGGCACAACATCCGTGGTCCCCAACGCATATGCCCACATGCGCACCGCCGATAGAGCGGATGATTCTCGCAGGCTATATTCTTGGCATAATCTGTCTCCACATTGTGCTATCGTCACCTCAAGATTTGCAGTTTGCCTGAGCTCTGTCGCTACTCCTGCCTTCCAGGCGCTTGTCAGAAGGACAATAAGCGATTTGTCTTCAGGGAAGATGTCACGGATAATCCCTTCTACCCGCCTTCCGTCCTGCAGAAAATCATCCTTCTGATTATCGAGGTATTGTCTGAATTTCTCTATCGCCTGACTTGACATGGATTACTCCGGAGGTAAATTATATAGTTCACTTGGTTCAAAGAGGTTTACTGCCATGATTTTTGAAAAGCTGTGTATCCAAAATACTTGGCGTGTGTTGCCGTGCTTGTCAGCCAATGCTCCTAAATCCTCTCTCTGAGCACCAGGACAAATAGAATTATGCCATTGAAGCAATTTATCCATTTGCGGAAGCAAATTTCCCCCAAAAAATATCGAATTGTGATCAGATTTTGCGGGCAACATCTTATTAACGTGCTCATGGCCACACGTCAGTATACGGGAGGCTTCGTTCATGCCTGATCCAAAGCAATTTTTATTCCCTGAAATATCATAAAAAAAGTCAGTTTCACCGAGAACGCAACTAACCCTGATGGCAATTCTGTTTCCCGTTTTATGGTCTCTTCCAAATTCTTTAATTAACTTGTTTTGTCGGACACGCATGCTTGATATGATACCAAAGGCGACTCGGAAAAAGCGGTCATTGAGTGATTCATGAAAAACAATGTAGCACCCGTCTCCTGTGGGTATGATTTGTTCTATGAAATTTCCCTTGGTGGACATTCCTTGAACAGTCAGTATCTCTTGTAATGCGTTTTTAAATGCCACTAACAAAGCACACTGTAAAAGGGAATTGCCTTGCGAATATTCTGCAATATCAACTAAAATGATTCCTCGGTCTTTCGGTAAAAAATGAGGATTATTGCTTAAAATAATTTGCAGTTCTTCCGTTTTATTCATTTTTAGTTTCTTGACCAGAATATCCGGCGGTATTAGCGAAGCGTCTACACCTCTTATAACGGAAACATAAATATACTCATCGTCTTCTTCGGTTTTATATACCTTGCTACCTCCGTCAAGAAAATATTTTAAATAATCAATATCTTGGGCCATATTGCATAATCCTCTTTATCACCATCGGCTAAGGCTCACAAACAACCGGCGCTGTAAGCGTTCATCTGGCTTCCGTTATCGGGGTTCTCATGTACGATCAAGAAATGTACGAATGAGGCTCCAGTTCTCTCGATAAGATTCCAGACTCGGAATCTTGCTAAATGCGATCTTGCCCCAGCCCCCTTGGGGGAGACCTTCCGCAATATCAACTGGAAAGATAAAGTACTCTGGCAGGCGGACTTCTAATAGCCCGTCCTTCGACCCTCGATTTAGCCGGACGATAACGACAAAATCACAGTTGAAATTGTTGATAATGAACCCTTCGGCTTTAGTCCTCCTTCGGCTTTTTACCTGAACTCGCGCAACCCGGTTACGTTCGGGATTCATAGCGACGAGGTCATATCCAGGCATGTTCGTATACGTCTTGTACGTGGGAACTCCTTGAATCAGGAGTTGTCCAAGGACAAGGAATTCAGCCCCTTCGGATTCAAGTTTTGTGTTTTGTCTTGGCATTGTATCTCCTTTCGTCCAACACTAAAGTAGGCGGCATAATTTTTGATCGCAGTGGCGAAATCCTTTCAACTTCACTTACGGGTTGGGGCTATGCGGTAGGCTCAGCAAAACCCCGGGCGCAAATTTTATGGCGACCATGGCACCGCCCAAGGCCCGGGGAAAGAAAATCATAAAAGAACCAAATGACCCAATAGTCTATTTGGCCGAACGCACCGGGAGGGCCACATTGACGTTTGCGTCCGATTAGTCATGCCAGCGGCATCCTCGCCCGTCATGCTTACATTTATTTTGCGGAGCGTACCGGGAGTGCCCGCTCGTGGCCCCTGCTGCCTGACTGGGGACCCCACCCAATCTTGCCTCCGAGAAAACTGAAGCGGGCAGCCTCGGAAGCGCGTGATTCCACAGCCCACAGGAAAATATCCGTCAGTTCAATCGAATAGGTTAAGTAAACACTACTAAGCGAGCGGATGCGATGTTCCTTGCTTTCGTCATACAAGCTTGTCAGCTCATTCAGTGTCGGCACCCGCCAGTCTGCATAGCCGCCCCCGCGGTAGTTTTCACAATATTTTTTCGCATTATTCCAGTTTATACTTGCCCCGTTGTCCTTCGCCGCCCACATCAGGTTAGTTTTTGTATCAATGACTATACCATCGTTATACGCAATAAAATGACCGTCTCTGCCGATCTCATTGGCAGTGGGGAAAGCGCGGCTTATCGCACTGCTGCTAAGCTGTTTCTTGTTCTCCTCCAACTCTCTACGCTTTTGCTCCAGTTTTTTCTGTTCAACTTCCTGGGCAGCCTTCTTCGAAAGTTCCTGACGTTCACGCTCCAGTTTCTGCTTCTCCCGGTTCAAAGCCTCTTGCTGTCGTATCAACTCGTTATTCTGTTTCTCGTTGAATACCACATCATCAGAGATGTCGCTATGGCAGTATCGACACTTCCGTGCGTCTTTCTTAACTTCTTCTGCGCAAAAGGGACATTTCTTCGTCTCAGCGGTAATGCTGGACTGGATTATGAGAGGTGGGGTGCTGTTGAAATTAATATTTGGAACAGCATCAGTAACCCTTAAAGCATACGCCCACACGTGCACTGCCGACGATGCGGATGATTCTCGCAGGCTATATTCTTGGCATAATCTGTCTCCACATTGTGCTATCGTCACCTCAAGATTTGCAGTTTTCCTGAGCTCTGTCACTACCCCGGCCTTCCATGCGATTGTCAAAGGGAAAATGATCGATCTTTCTTCAGAAAAAATATCACGGATAATTCCTTCTACCCGCCTTCCGTCCTGGAGAAAATCATCATCCTGATTTGCGAGATATTGCTTAAATTGCTCTATTGACTGACTTGACATGGCAACCTCTGCAAGCGAATTATTCTTGTATTTTGCTTTAAATCAGCAACAATCATACATATGTTCTTTTCCAAAACCGGAGGCATTCCAGTTATCAAAGTACGTTTACGAGCGCCGGTACATCCGTAGCCCTGCGAGAGAAGAAGCGAAGGAAAAGATTTCCCTGTTTGTTTCTTCCCTGGCAGATTTCTCTTTGTCCGTTCCATTGTCGCCCATAAGTATAGCCTAATCGGTTTTGTCTACGATCCGGTCAGCCTTTTTCTTCTGGATCTTTTCCTCTATCTCGAAAAGTATGCTGGCATGAAAGCCTTCGTGGGGGCGCACCAAGACTGGGTACGGGGAAAGCACTTTCTTCTTTACGCCGTGCTCGGCAACACGAACATTCCCTGTGGATCCACTTCCACCAATTTTAAGAGCGACAGGGGGAGGGGTTTTATGATCAGATCTTTTACGACCTGGCGGAGATCTAGCATCGCTAATTTCTCTCCTATTAAGATCATCGCTACCTGCGGAATCCTCTTTCCGACAAACGCTTGATAAAAAGATGCACCTATTCCTATGAAGAATGCAACCGCATCGAGTTTGTCGGCATTATCGAAAATGTCCCCCAAAGGATCCGCTACCGGCTGAACCAACCCTTTTTTTTATAGAAAGTATCGGGAATAACACCTCCACAATGTTCGCATTCCCTATATTCATATCTTGTCGAGCAAAGAGTACAAGCATATCCCCCGCTTTGTCTTTGCAGAGGCATGAATTCTGTGCCCCCACATACTTTACCATTAGGTAATAGAATCTCACATGTTCCCCATTTTGTTCTTTCACCGCAATTTGGACATTCCGCACTCGCTGTATATTGCATCCTTTACCTCCCCCTCACATAGTTATTTAACCCTGTATTTCGCCTTTGCCATACCCCATATCGAATTTTATTCCGGGCACAAGCGGCACCGCACGTTGCGGCGGTACTTCCTGTACCTTGCCGTCAAGCATTGTTGCCTGCCACGACGCCCCCGTAAGATTACGCAGCCCCCATACAGATGGATTCTGGGGATTCTGTACCACCACGGCTATATTATGCTTAAGATCTTCCATAGAACCGTTTTCATAGTATTTGGATATGACGCTGTCTCTTTTCAGGATGAAGCTGAAGGCGCCCTTCTGGGTTGTCAGGATAAGCCGGGGGGGAAGCGGGATCTGCTTGCCGCAATTCTTATTCCAACAAGTGAATTTTGAAATGGCGGGATCCCATATATTGTCGGCGCCACAAGACGGGCATCCGATGACATTATCTTTCATTCGCGCAAAACAATTAAACCAATCCAATTCGCGGGGCCGTTTTTCCGGACTACGCAAGCCATCAACGAAAGCTGCCGTAAAAATATCTTTCAGTAACGGGGGGCATGCCTGCCAGCGGGTACGAACGGTCTTATAGTCCGGATCATTCGGATAATTTGCATTATTATGTGGATCAAATATAAAAACCGGCTCCTCGGCGTAGATTTTTCTTTTAGCCGGAATGTCCCATGATCTTATCTTGGATTCCATGTCGCCATGAAATGGATGATGCCACATCCACATATTGAAGAACAGGACGGCAAGTGAATGCAGGTCTGTTAATGTTGAAGGCTTGCTCGCTTTGAGAATTACTTCGGGGGCCATATATTCCCATGTGCCTAACACCTGTGATTCTGTTGTGTTATTAACGCCAACATTGTCATTGTCACAGATAAGGACATCGCCAATTTTCGGGTCAAACATAAGATTTCCCGCCGAAATATCGCGATAACAATAGCCAGCAAGGTGCAGTTGCCGATAGCTCTGTGCTGCCTGTGCACATATCTTACAAAGAGTGGCGATGTCCGGTTGCGGCATCCTTTTCGACTGAACATCGCCAAGTTCGCTGAATCGTTTTCTGTCTATCAAGAGCATCAGATAGCCAAAAAAATCTGAGGCAGTATTATCGCTGGCTGTCACAATATCGAGCGGCCAAATGAACCGTTTGCCTTCTTCTCCCTTTGGCTGCTTGGAAATAAGGTCGGAGATTGCTCTCTTCTGTGCCTCGGTTGCCTGTTCTTTAAAATACCACTTTACAACGAAGCGGGCGTTTTTGCTGTCATAAGCCAAAAATACCTCTCCCTGTCCACCGCCACCGAGGCGTTTTTCAATAGTCAATGGTCCGTGATATTGCGTGTTAACTTTAGTTCCTGCGGTTAGTATCATGCGGTGTCTCCTCTGTACTGTCTGTTATCATTGTATTCTCAGCATTTACATCTTCAATTTTTGTGGCTGATGTTTTTCCCTCTGCTCTTAAAGGTACAATAACAGCGGCAAGGGTGATGTCGTCACCACTGCCATTTTGGGAAAATTGAACGAACTGTTCGCGGATAATGTTTATAGAACTCTCTACCCCTTCCTTTTCCACCATACCAGCTATAGCCGATAGTAATCGAATGAAGGCTTGGTCATCTTCATAGCAATTCCTGAGACCATCTGTTGACAGAAAAAGCCCACGCAAACCCGATACTGAGGAATTACCGCACGAAAAGCGCCTTGCAGCTTCATGCCCGGAAAGAGAAAGGGTTGCCCCACCCACCAAATTTTGATCATTGGGAGAGAATATCTCATTAGATCCGTCCTCGCGGAGAAGTACAATGTCACCATCCCCAACTTGGGCATATATTACGTTCGTTTCCGTGACAATAGCTGCTATGAGGGTTGTGCCATAGCGAGAATATGGAACTGTTTCTTCGTCTATTGCAACCGCTGTTGCAGCCTCCTCTTCTGAAGATACGGGACGATTACAAAAATCATCCTTCACCATTTCACGCCATCTCCTCACTACCAAGCGAGGAAAATCATCACGTACCATTCTCGATAACAAAACATCTTTCTGCGAGGCCACATCATCTGCCAACTTTTTCAAAATATCCGTTGCAGAATGAACCGCGAGTCTTGCTCCTATTTCGCTAAGGTCGTGGCTGGGGTCGCCGTGCCCGTCGGCAACAGCGATAATGGTGTATGTTTCTCCTGTATAGGACGATGATGAATCCTGACAAGGCAGCCCCGATCTAACATGTGACGCACCGATAACACTGCAATCAATAACATTTATCTTCACCGTACACCTCAAAACACATCTGCCTGAGAGCTGATGGGCGCAGCAGTGGGCGATGGCAAAATAACATGCTGACTGCTGCCGCCTGTTGATTTACTTTTCGAGACAGATGCGCCAATTGACGCCGCCACACTTGCCCACTTTATGTAATGTACCAACTCCTGCGAGTTATGGGCTTTAAGAAAAACCGGGTTTCCGCTTTCATCTTTAACATTTACAAACCTCAGCAGTTCCTGCTCATCATATTCTGACTCATCCCCGATTGCCACCGCCAAACGCACCGCCTTTTTCCCCCAAGGCAAATTGTTAAGCTTTTCAATTGCAGCAACATATCCATCAGGATTAGTGCAAAAACCATCGGATAATAATAGACAGACGGGCGGATACCCGCGTCGCGGCATCATCTCCACATCAAGTGCATCGAGCAAGATGGAAATAGCTTGATTCGTTTCTGTTCCACCAGAAGCAGTTAAATCATTCCAATAAGCATTGTCTATCGGATCAGCCGAAGTAAGCGATCCAATATGCCAGCTTGCGGTGTTGGAGAATTTGATGGCCCGAAACTTTACGCAGACTTCGGGATGACCCTGTACGGCATCCCGTATGGCAGGTAAAGCCTCTGCGACCGCGTGATTGAGTGAAGCAATCTTGGCGCCGCCCATAGATCCTGAACAGTCAACCAGCATAAAAAAGTGTAAATCCCTCTTTACAACCTCATTCGGTAATTCTGGTGTCGACATAAAAACCTCCTTTTCATTGTATTACGCATATTACGTCATAGACCCTGGTCAGTCTACGAAGACATTATCAACCCAGGTATCAAATTTGTAAATATTTAGAATAAACGCCAATTACTTCGTTCCTGTTTGCTTATTAACCACATCTTCCAGCGTGGAGGTAAGTCTCTCCATATTTATCGCAAGAATAATTCCTGATGATTTGTCTGGGGATATGCCATTTTCCTTTCTCATGTTTTCCAGTCTGGTTTCAGCAGCTACATCAGCTGCCGCACCAGGCTGCCCAAGAACGCCCGCTATTATAGCTCCAGCATAACCCATTGCGGTCTTTGTTGATGCTGACATTTCACTAAGCTCTCTTTGATTTTTTGAATCAAACACAATCACCTTCAAAAAGTCATTGGATGTCATATTCTTGTTAATTACAGGAAAGATAATTGTTCCAGTCGATACATCTTTATATGCCAAGGCGTCTTCCAATTCACTAACTCCTTTTTTATCGGTTGGTTGAATAAATTTTCTTCCAAAAATGGACTCCTCTGTATAAATATCAGGGCTCTCCAGTGCCTTTATATCTATTGAGAAAATGTAACCTTTTAATGGAAATTGCTTTTCCGGACATACTATCCATACTTTGTCTTGTAGCTCCCTTACATTGGCATTAACCCCATAAGATACCTTAATATTGTTTATGAGCGAATCCTTCATTTTATTAAATTTCTCTTGCTCGCTTGGTCCACAACCAACGATCAATAATACTGTGAATAAAAATGAAGACATTGAAATCTTAGACTTGAACATGATCGCCCTCCTAATTCTTCACTATCCCCCATGCCCGGCGCAGGCGCAACGAAGGGTGAAAACAAATTTGCTTCAAAATCACCGCCCAAAAATAGTTCGACGCGTAGAAACAACATAAATACTCGTTATAATTGATACATTGGCGATGCGCTTTGCCATTTTGATCTCAAATATTTTCAGATTTTGGATGGCTGCTTCAGCACTCATAACTTCCTTTTTCGTCATTCCGGCGACTTTTTTCATCACCCTGTCCAAGTCTCCCTCACGTCGGCGGTTTGTATAGGCATCGGATACCTCATTACAAGTTTGGTTTGTCGTCTTTTTCTTTTCCTGCTTTCTTCGCCATCAGATCGCGCCAGCGGGCCTGGTTCGCATCCCGGGATTTTGATTGTACCCGGACCTGGAGGTTGTTTTCCTCTTCTCGCAGGCAGATCTCGATGTTATCTTTGGGATAAATCGCCTGCTTACCCGTGACGAGGGAAGCGGCGGTGATTGATGCGGTCTTGCCTACCTGCCAGCCCATGTCGAGGGCTTTCAGGCGTATCGTCTGGGCGTCAACATTCAAAATCTTGTGGGAGTTGAAACAGACATCGGCGGGGAACGCCGGGGAGGTAAAAAGGATAAGAGCAGTTGCGATTTTCAAGACCAGAAATCTGTGACGACTCATGGGCGCTCCATCTTGTCAATCCTGAGACTGTAACCTGATTGTTCGGAAGTTATTCCATACTATAAAACCATATATTCCACAAACAATGATTCCCAATGTTATGCCTGTATTTTCATCCAACAAGGCCATCATCAACAGAATAATAATGACCATTGGGAGGCGGTCATCTTTCATGGAGATCATCCTTTGAGGGGATTACAATCTTTTCCACTTTGATAGGGTTCAGAAACAACTTTGCAAAGCGATCCCCTTTTTTTTGGATGGGTCTGACAACCACCTTCAGTTCAACTTCACGAAATTCATCAGGTAGTTTCACAAACCTGCTCATTTCTCTCCCGGATATAACTGTTGAATAACTTTTCATACCTTCACCTCTCTAAAATACTTCACTTTTCTTCACCACCTATCCGAAAGCAATCTGCTCAGCGGCAAGATAATCAGCGGCAAACGCCTGGGCTGAATATATATCCTCATGGGTCAGATGAGGGTGATCCGCGATAATTTGATCGAGGGTCATGCCGCCTGACAGTTTCCTGAGAATATGCTCCACCGTAATCCGCGTATTCTTGATTACAGGTTTCCCAAACATTATCTTCGGATTCATTTCAATCTTTTCATACGTCTTCATACAACCCTCCATGATCCCTGCATAGTACCCGTTTCAATAAGACATTTATGGTTTACTATACACTTTTTTATTTCTATCGGCTAAAAAATCATTATGCCACCGGATAGT
This sequence comes from uncultured delta proteobacterium, assembly GCA_903885795.1. Classification (GTDB taxonomy): domain Bacteria; phylum Desulfobacterota; class Syntrophia; order Syntrophales; family UBA8958; genus UBA8958. The sequence continues at coordinate 42,561 of CAISJV010000007.1, forward strand.
CTCTCTATCATGATTCCTTCAATTCACCGACCAGCTCTTGCCGGTACAAATTTTCATCTATATGAATCTATTAAATAAAATGTCTTTACTTTCCGGGACGGGTTCATGTATCTTATTCATCAAATGATACTGGGGATCAATGGGAGGATCATTACATGACCATTAAAAGAGTTCTTATAGCTATAGCGGCGATTGCCTCACTGATTATCGGTTGGATGCTATTAAATTGGACAGTTATAATAATTGATTAGAATATATTCGGCTTTGAGCGGCATAAGCCATTGACACAAGAAAATAAGCAGACGTAGCATCTTTCTTGCGGATCGGAGGTGCAAGCAATGAGAAAAATCATCGTCATGGTCATCATCGGTCTTCTAATCGCGGCAAACTCCTGGGCCGTAATCGTTACAGGATCAGGCCAGACAAAAGAAGAAGCCATCAATAACGGTCTGCGCGAAGCCGTCGAGATGTTCACTTCAACATTTGTATATGGGGTAACGGACGTTGAAAATTATCAGGTCCAGAAAGATCAGATTGTGGCGGCTTCCTCCGGCTATGTGAAGAATTACCGGATCATCAAAACCTCGAAGATGGATGATCTGATCCTGATCACACTGGATGTCAAACTCTCTGAAGACAAGATTGAAGTCATTCTCAGAAAAAATGTTAAATTGATGACGGTTGAGGATGTCCTGAAGGATTACAGCGATGTCACCCAGCGCCAGGATCAGATCAAAAAGTTGGTGGAGATGGTCAACATTGTGGCCAACAGACCGGTTCATGAAAAGTATGGGGTGACATACGAAGGATACGAGATCAAGCGTATCGGCGCCACAAAGGTTGATGTAATTCTGAATGTCATGGTTACCGAAAACCCCTTCTATCACAGAGCTTATAACGAGATCCTGAAGAATCTTTCTGAACCCAACGATTCTGATGACGTATGGCTTCTGGGAGGAAACTATCGGATCGAGTCTAAGCGATTAATCAATTCGAAATATTACATTTCGAAAGACACTAACACGCCAAATACGGTGGACTGCGTCAAAGCCCAGATCCATGCCAATGGGAAACCAGTTGATAAATGCCGAGAGTACAGAGACAATTTGTTGGTCGTTTATAGTCCGACAGAGTTCATCAAATCGTTTGTCATGTTATTCCCAAAGGAGTTTGTAAAGGGAATGAAGGAGGACGATACCCCCATTGACAGCAAGTGGAATTACAAAGCTATCAAGAAGTCCAGGATCATCCCGCCAGAAGGCATCCCGCTGAAGATCAAGTATGTGATCAAAAATTCAGAGGACATCAAAGGATTGAAAAATCTGAAGATGTCTATGATGAATTGCGGCGAAACACAATAAGCATCAACTCCATCTACAGGTAAAATCCCATCCGGGACCAGGTACCGGATGGGATTTTATTATATTCTTTTGACACGCCCCCCGATTTATTCTATAAGGTACCGATCTGATTGAATTCTGATGAATATTACATAACACACCAAGGAGGATTTCCTGAACCCATGAATCCATCAACGGAATCAGCCCTTTATGATATCGTGATCGTCGGGGGAGGACCGGCGGGCTACACCGCCGGACTTTATGCCGCCCGTGCCGGCCTGAAGGCCCTGCTCATCTCCGGGGCCTCGACGGTAAGCCAGATCACCGTTACCGATCTCATCGAAAACTATCCCGGCATCCCTGCGGGCATCAATGGTTTTGAGCTTGTGGAAAGCTTCCGGAAACAGGCGGTAGCCTTCGGCCTGGAATGTATCACCGCCGACGTCCAGTCCCTGGAGACAATTAATCATGGAGAAAAGAAGGCCTGGAGAGTCCTGACGGACAGCCTGACTTACGAAACCCTTTCCTTGGTCATGGCCACCGGCGCCTACTGGCGCCACCTTGACGTTCCCGGGGAGGAGGCATTTGCCGGACGGGGCGTCTCTTATTGCGCTACCTGTGACGGCCCCTTTTACCGAAAACGGGAAGTGGCGGTCGTCGGCGGCGGCAATACGGCGGTGCAAGAAGCCATTTTTCTGACTCATTTTGCGACCAAGGTGACCATTATCCACCGGCGCAACCGCTTGCGGGCCACCGGGATTCTCCAGCAGAGGGCCTTTGCCAACCCTAAAATCGAGATGGCCTGGAACGCCGTAGTAGAAGAAATCGGCGGCGTCAATGGGGTAGATTGGATAAGAATAAAGGACGTAGTCACCGGCGCAACCCGGGAGATTCCCGCTGCCGGCGTCTTCATCTTCGTGGGCCTGATTCCCCAGACAACCCTTGTCAAAGACCTGGTTGCCCTCGAGAAAGACGGTGCCATCATCGTCGATCGGGACATGAAAACCTCAGCTCAGGGGATCTTCGCCTGCGGGGACTGCATCCACAAGTCTCTCCGCCAGGTTATTACGGCCTGCGGCGACGGGGCAACAGCCGCCTACGCCGCCCAACTGTACGTCGAGGAGATCAAGGGAGAGGCATACTGAGATGGATGCCCTGATTGCTGCCTGGCGACACCTTCCCGGGCAGATCAACCCGAATTTCCTCGAATTTGGTTCCTTTCAGGTCCGCTACTACAGTCTTATGTATCTGGTCGCCTTCGCCCTGACCTATTTCCTTGTCATGTACCGGATCAGGGATGAAAAATATGGTTATACGGCGGAAACTATCCAGGACCTGATGATCTGGCTGATTATCGGACTGATCTTGGGAGGCAGGCTGGGATATGTCTTGTTTTACAACTTCGATTACTATTTACATCGTCCCTGGGAGATCCTGCTGCCTTTCGATTTTTCCGATGGTATCCGCTTTGTGGGTATCAGCGGCATGTCTTTTCACGGCGGGGCAATCGGCGCCATACTCGCCGCCGCCATGTTCTGTAGAGGCCATCAGATAAATTTCTGGCGTATGGTAGATCTCTTCTGCCCGGCCATTCCCCTCGGTTACACCTTCGGTCGCATCGGCAACTTCATCAACGGCGAACTTTACGGACGAGCAACCGCCGTTCCCTGGGGCATGATATTCCCTCATGATCCGGAACAATTGCTCCGCCACCCTTCTCAGCTCTATGAGGCCTTCCTGGAAGGGATTGTCCTGTTTATCGTTTTATGGGCACTAAGAAAGAAAAGTCCCTTCGACGGATTTCTCCTCGCTGTTTATTTTATGGGCTATGGTCTGGTCAGGTTCTTCATCGAATTTTACCGGCAACCGGATGCACAACTGGGATATTACTTCGGCTTCCTGACAATGGGCCAGATCCTGTGTTTTGTCATGATCTCCTGCGGCGCCGGGGTCTTTCTTTACAGGAAGGGAAAAGCATAGTATGAATTTCTCGACATTATTGAGAAAACCATAAGGAGAAGTCTGAATGTCTACGGAAGTTCTCGGATGGATCGCCTTTGCTGTTCTCTTCATAGCAATGATAACCCTGGATCTGGTCGTCGGCCACAAGAAGGGCAAAGAGATCGACATCAAGGATTCTCTTAAATGGACGGGTTTCTGGATTAGCATCGCCCTGGTCTTTGGCATTGGAATCTACTTCTTCAAAGGGCAGACCAAGGCCCTCGAATTTCTGGCCGGTTATCTTCTCGAATATTCCCTGAGTGTCGATAATCTCTTTGTTTTTCTGATGATATTTACCTATTTTTCCGTGCCCCCGATGCATCAGCATACAGCCCTTTTCTGGGGAATCATGGGGGCCCTGGTGATGCGGGGAATTTTTATCGCCGTCGGTGTTGTCCTCGTCACCAAGTTCCAATGGCTGATTTATGTCTTTGGCGCCTTTCTTATCTATACGGCCATCAAAATGGCCAAAGGACATGATGAGGAGATCCACCCGGAAAAAAATCCCATCCTGCGCCTCCTCCACAAGATGATGCCAGTAACTACAGATTACGGAAACGGCAAATTATTTCTTCATATTGACGGCATCCGCCACGCCACGCCGCTGCTTGCCGTTATCCTGGTCATTGGTCCGACCGACCTGATGTTCGCCCTCGATTCCATTCCCGCCATCCTGGCCGTAACCACCGATCCGTTCATTGTCTACACATCCAATGTCTTTGCCCTTATGGGACTTCGATCGCTGTTCTTCGCCCTGGCCGGCCTGATGAGCATATTCCACTACATCCGTCACGGTCTGGTGGTTATCCTGATGTTTGTCGGCGTCAAGATGCTCCTTCAGGATCTCTTTCACATTCCCATCGGCTGGTCCCTGGGGTTCATCGCCGGGATCCTGGCGATCGCCGTGATCGCCTCCATCCTGCGCTCTAAAAAGGTAGAGATGGCCGTCAACCCGGAGGAAGAAAAGGATAACCCATAAAAACAGTTTATTATCAAATAATCGTTTGTCGAAGGAGGGAATCATGTCCGACGAAACAGCAATAATGACAGACATTCTCAAATCCAAAGCCCTTACCCTAAGCAGCATCGCGACCTATCAACCGGGGTCCATTGTCAGCCGGGAGATCATCAAGAAAACCACCGGCACGGTTACCGTTTTTGCCTTCGATGCCGGTCAGGGGCTGAGCGAACATACTGCCCCCTTTGATGCCCTAGTTTCCATCCTGGACGGAGAGGCGGAAATCAAGATTTCCAAGAAAACATTCCGGCTCCAGGCAGGGGAATTCATCGTCATGCCCGCCCATGAACCCCACGCCCTCCAGGCGGTCAAAGCCTTTAAGATGATGCTGGTGATGATCAAGGAATAGTTTCGGAAATTATGACGACAATTCAACCCTTCCCTGGCAAAGCATCAAAATCCGAGCTGGCGCGCTGGCAAAAACTGGCCATGAGCAAATACCGACGGCGGGAAGGGCTTTTCTTGGCCGAGGGGCGCAAAGTACTCGATGAGTTGTGGAAAAGCAGTTGGCAGATCGAAGCCCTCCTCGTAATGGCAGGAAAAGAGGACATCTATTCGCAATTTTTGGAACCCCGCCCCGGTTATCGGGACAACGGCAAAGCAACGCCGGGCGCCGGAACGGTTCAAAGTGGTAGTATGATCCAAAGGTATATCCTCTCGGAGAAAGAGTGGGGGAAACTCAGCCAGGACCAGGCGCCGGAAGGCGTCATGGCCGTCGTAAAAGTGCCGCTTCCCGGAAATTGGCAGGCGCGCCTCCAAGAGACGCCCGGACATGTCCTGCTTGTCGATGGCATCAACAACCCCAACAACCTGGGAGCGATCATGAGAACGGCCCACTGGTTCGGCTTCGCCATGGTGTTTCTGAGCGCAGGCGCGGTGGACTGGACCCATCCCAAGGTCGTGCGGACCTCCATGGGCAGCCTTTTTCATCTGGAGATTTTTGATAACCTCAATTTCCATGAAATTCTTCCAGTTGTACGGACAACCCATCTATTGGTCGGCAGCGATATCCGTCACGGCGTCCCACCCCATCGGGAGGTAAAAAAAACCGCCCTGCTTCTGGGAAGTGAATCCCACGGCGTCCCCGACGAGTTCCTTGAGGCAATCGACGAACAATGGCATATACCGGGGGCAGGTCGCGCCGAATCCCTTAGCCTTCCCCAGGCCGCGGCCATCATGATGTATGAACTTACCAAAGGGGGCATGCATGACGGAGTATCTCCAGATCATCACGACCACTGAAGAAAAAGCGGAGGCAGAAAGGATCGCCAGGGTGCTTATCGAGGGAAGACTGGCTGCCTGCGCCCAGATCATTGGCCCCATAACCAGCACGTACTCATGGAAGGGGCAAATAGAAACGTCCGAGGAGTGGCAATGCCTCATCAAAACCAGGGCCGATCTCTTCGGGGAGGTTGAAAGGTCTATCAAGTCGCTCCATTCATACGAAACGGCAGAGATTATCGCCATCCCCATCATCACGGGAAGTCGGGAATACCTGGACTGGATGGCAGGGTTGCTGCCACCGGAAATTTGATTTTTAAGATATCCATTTCCGTAAACATATCCATTGACAGAGAACATCAATCTCATTAAAGTGACAAGCTATGACAATAAAAAGACTTCGCAGAACTGAACAACTTTGTTTATGACCTATCGGATCGTCTTATTTATTATTATGCTGACATGCTTATGTTCCTGCTCTTCAAAGCCGGCAACGCAGACGTCCTCTCAGGCGTCGTCAAGCCAGACCCCGATGGCTTCTCTGGAGCCCGGACCCAGTCCCGTTACCGCAGGCGCCGTTCCAAATCGCGTCTTCGGGCCAAAGGACATCCAGTTCCACTACACGGCGGCGGCTAATTTGAACTATTATGAAAACAAGGCCCACACGATTTTACTTGTCATCTATCAGTTAAACGGCCTCAACGCCTATAATCAGCAGATAAAGACGGTGGACGGTTTGAGCAAGCTCCTCCAGGCGGAAAAATTTGATAACAGCGTCACCGGTGTTGACCAGGCCTTTATTGAACCGGGAGAGGAAAAGACTCTCACCCTCGACCGTTATGAAAATACCCAGACCATCGCCGTAGTCGCGGGATATTACAACCTGCAGCCCGGACAGGTCAACCGGACCTTTGATGTTCCCGCAACCACGGACAAGCGCGGCGTTTATGGTTTCAGGTCCACCGTGTCCTGGATTGAACCAGTCTCCATCAATCTATTCTTGGGACCCAACTCTATTCACGAGGTTATGGTAAAATGACAGATCCGATAAGGCCGATTTTCTGGTATCAGGGACTTTTTCTCCAACCTCAGCATTTCCAGTGGCAAGATCTCCAAAATCAATACCGCCTCTACCCGCTTCAGAATTACATGCAGCCTTATTTCTGGGGATTCGGCCGGCTGCGTATCCAGGAAGAATCACTGAAGAATCAGATGTTTGAGATTCTGGAAGTGCAAACTCTCTTCCGGGACGGGACCTGGATAGTTCTCCCAGGCAACGGCACAGCGCAGCCCCGTTCCTTCAAAGGGGCCTGGGTAGAAATGGATAAACCTTTTAATATCTACCTCGGTTTACGGAAATGGAATCCCGGGGGGGGAAACGTGACTGTATTGAAAAATCCTGATGATTTGTCTGCCGTCGCCACCCGCTTTGCCTCTCCCGCTGACCCGGAGGAAATAAAAGATCTTCATCAGAGCGGCCCAAGCGCCCAGATCAAATTCCTGAGCCATGCCCTGCGAATTTTCTGGGAAAATGAAGTCGAAGGCGCCGGAGATTATGAGTTACTACCCGTGGTCCAACTGGAATTTAACGGCAATGAAATTATCCTCTCGCCGACCTATATCCCCCCCTTGCTCAGTATCGCCTGCTCGGATATCCTTTCGGGATTGATCAAGGGCATCCGGGAGGAAGTGACGCTGCGCTGCAGTGTCCTGGAGGAATATAAACATCCCAAACTCAACCAGACCACACAGGCTGTCCAGAGTTCCGATGAATCAAACTATATGGTCTTTCTGCTAGCCCTGCGTGCCTTGATCCGTTATGTACCCTTGCTGCACCACCATACAGCGGGAACCCCCCATATCCACCCCTGGACGGTCTATGGCATCCTCCGTTCCCTGGTCGGGGAATTGAGCGCATTTACCGACCGAATTGACGCCCTGGGCCGATTGAAAGACGGGACGGAACTCCTGCCCGCCTACCGGCACGATCAGCTCGGTTCCTGTTTCTTCGAAGCAAAAACCCTCATCGACGAACTCCTCAACGGCATCATGATCGGCGCCGAAAATGTCATTCATCTGATCCGCGAGGGAGACTATTTCCGGGCGCTAATTCCAGTAGAGACCTTCGACAATCGCAACCTTTTCTATCTCATGCTGAGAAGCAGTGTAAATAAAGACGAATGGGAACAAACCATACAGCATATGGTCAAGATCAGCAGCGCCGAACGTCTTCCCGTCCTCATCAAGCGGGCCCTGCCGGGAATGCCCCTGGATCAGGTTACCATACTTCCTCCGGGGTTACCGCGCCGTCCCGATTCCACCTATTTCAGGCTTGACCGCAATAGTACGGAGTGGTCGGAAATACAGAAACAACAGAACATTTGTCTGTATTGGAGCCATGCGCCGGAAGATACAGTGGCGGAAATAATAGTAATCAAAAAGTAACGCAGCTACGTAAGTGGAGAATGATGGCTTTTATGGGTAACTGGCAGGTAAAGAGATGCAACTGAGCGACTGCTTCATGGGACTGATGGCCTATACGACCTATATCTGTCAGGGACGGATGAACAATCCCCCATCTTACGAGGAAACCCGCCGTCGTTTTGACGATCTTATTCAGCAGGCCAGGCAGTGCTGTCAGGATGCTTGCTTTGATGAAGACGACTGGCAGGGGGCCCTTTTTGCAGTCTGTGCGTGGATTGACGAAACCATCCTCTGTTCAGAATGGCCCGAACGAGGCAGATGGCAGGAAGACCAACTACAGAGGCTTCACTTCCAAACCATGAATGCCGGAGAGGAATTTTTTATCCGTTTGGCAGAACTGGACCCGGAGGCCACGGCTATCAGAGAAGTTTACGCCTACTGCCTTGCCCTGGGCTTCAAGGGGCGGTATTTTCTGCCCGAAGACGACAAGAAACTTGTAGAAATCCAGAAGGCCAACCTGCTCCTGGTCAAAGACAATCTGGATATGAGCGTTACGGAAAAACTCTTTCCCGATGGATACAGCGGCACAACCGGTGAGGTCAAACGCAAGCGCTGGCGCCGTGGTCTTTCCTTCTACACTCTTATCATAATGCTGATCTCGTTAATAGGTGTGATTGCCCTGTTTTCCGTTTACAAAGCTTTGCTTTTAAGCCTAAACCAGTCCTCCTTCGGAACGGGTTTCTGATCATGCTGAAAAAAATTCTCAAAATATCAGCTATTCTCATCCTGCTCCTTATCCTGGCCGGTTTTCTGTACTGGGTCACCATGAAAAAAGGCTGGCCTTGGTGGGCGGGGGCTTCGATCTTTGCAGGCGTCGTCGGCCTCGTCGTTGCCGCTATTTTTCTGAAAAGATACCTGTTACGGCGTCGGGAAAGAAAATTCGTGCGCCGGGTCGTGGAATTAGATGAGAGCGCCATCAAGGGGCTCCCCATCCATGAAAGGCAGCAACTCCAGGAACTTCAGCAGAAGTGGAAGGAATCGGTGGAACTCCTCAGGGATTCCTATCTGCGCAAGAAAGGTAATCCCCTCTACGCACTGCCCTGGTATCTCGTTATCGGCGAATCGGGGTCGGGAAAGACATCGGCCATCAAAAGCGCCCGGCTAAGCTCACCCCTTACCGACATCGCCAGGACGGCAGGGATAACGGCAACCCGTAACTGCGACTGGTGGTTTTTCGAAGAAGCAATCATTCTCGATTCCGCCGGACGTTATACCATTCCCGTCGAAGAGGGACGAGATCGAGAGGAATGGGAAAGGTTCCTTACCCTGCTTTCCCAGTACCGGCGGAAGGAACCACTTAACGGCACTGTTGTTACGATTGCCGCCGACGCCCTGCTTGCGGGAGAAAACGATAAGCTGCGACTGGACGGTCAGAGTATCCGCAAACGCATCGACCAGCTTATGAGAGTTACGGGGGCGAAGTTTCCCGTTTACATCCTTGTAACCAAAATGGACCTGGTTTATGGCTTCATCGAGTTTTTCCATTGTTTTCCTGAAGGAGATTCATCCCAGGCTATGGGATACATGAACCGCAAGTTCAACCCTTACTGGCGCGAGGTTCTCGCCCAAACTTGGGCAGATATGACGGTTCGCCTGCGTGAGCTGCGCCTGATGATGACCCACCTGGCAGGCACACCGAGACCAGCCGCCCTCGTTTTTCCCGGCGAATTTGAGCGGCTCCGCCCGGGGCTGGAAGTGTTCGTAAGGGCCGTCTTTGAAGAGAATCCCTACCAGGAGACGCCGCCTTTACGGGGGCTTTATTTTTCCAGCGCCAGACAGGACGGCCAGCCAACTTCCGAACTTTTTGATTGTCTGGGGCAACCGACCCTGGCTTCCGAAAGCGGGGAAGCCGGAAGAGACCTTTTTCTCAAAGACCTCTTCCGGAGCATTCTGCCAGGTGACCGCGCCCTCTTCAGCCCCATTCTCGAATTCATCCGCTGGCGTCGTCTGACCGGTAATACCGGCCTTTTGGCCTGGCTCTTGATCTGTCTTTCCCTATGCGGATTTTTGACCATGTCTTTCATCCATAATCGTATGACGATCAATAAGTTCCGAATGGATTTCAAACAGCAGCAGGCCGTTCTCAGCCAGGATGCGTCCGCGGACTTGATCATGATCGAAAGGATGAGACTCCAGATTCTCGATCTGGAAAAGGCCAACGGCTACTGGCTCATCCCCCGTCTCGGTCTCGACGAAAGCCTTGGTGTAGAAAAGACTATGAAGGCAAAGTATGCCCAGCTCTTTAAGCAGGGCATCATGGACAACTTCGACAGAAACCTCATGAAACGACTTGATGACGTTACCAGGGACACCCCGGAGGATGATCTGGCCGATTATTTCAGTTTTGTCGTCGCCCGGGTTAACGTCCTGCGGGAATACCTTAAGGACGGCAAGATCAAACATAGCGATGATTTCCGGAAAAGCGCCGCCGACCTTATTGTCATGATTTATCCCAAGACGGCGCCGGACATCGCCGCCATTTTCAGTGACAATTACTTTGCCTATCTGAAATGGGGCAAGGATAAGAGGACGGCGGAAACAAATCTGGAGATTTACCAGACCGCCCTCAAGTCGCTGCAGAAAGAGGTTCCCGACATGAAATGGTTGGTCAGAAAGTGGATCCCCGGAGCCTCGCCCGTGCAATTGAAGGATTTCTGGGGAGAACCGGAGAGCACCGGCTTTGACACCGATGTTGTAGTCTCCGGGGCCTACACCAGCCAGGGGCGTAAAAATATAGAAGCCTTTATCGGAATCATTGAATCGGCTACTACAGATAAAGCCGACTTTGCAAAAAGAAAAGCCGATTTCTGGAACTGGTATCCGCAACAGTTTAACAACGCTTGGACCTTTTTCGTCCGCCATTTTCCGGAAGGGGAAGATGGGCTCCAGACGATGGCCAGCCAGCGGACCATGGCCACCCTCATGACCACCGACCATAGCCCTTATTTCCGTCTCATTCAGAGGATTGCTGAGGAGTCAGCCTGGATCGGCGCCGATCAGCTCACCCCCTGGCTGGCCATCGTCGTCGAGCTGAATGAAATTCAGAAATTAGCCAAAAGTGAAGTCCAGAAAACATCGGGATCCCTTCTCGATAAGATTTCCGGAAAAAAGGAACAACTATCACAAGAGCTGCGTTCAGATGTAGACGGGAAAAAACTTGACACCATGAAAAAGCGCCAGGATGCGCTAAAGGTCTGGCAGGATTACTTAACCTCCCTTGACAAAATCGGGCCAGCCGCCACGTCCCAGGAAGTAGGATATCGCATGGCCTCTGATTTTTTCACCCTTCCTGCTGACGCCAAGGAGAGCAATGCGGCGATCTACCTGGCATACGGTAACTATTTGAAGCTTACGGGCACTTTGTCCATAAAGGGCGATACGACCGAGGCATGGAACATGCTGATTGGCCCCATCGGCTATCTAATTGACTACTGTATTCGCCAGACCTCCTGTTATCTGAAACAACAATGGGAAAACCAGGTTATCGGCGGCATTCAGGGAGCGCCAAAAGACAAGCTTCCCGTACTCCTGTTTGACAAGACCAATGGACTGGTTTGGAAATATATCGGGGGTCCGGCAAACCCCTTTATCACCAAATCTACGTCGGGCTATATTTCCCGGAAGGCTTCCATCAAAACGGGGGTTGAGAAATCCGTTCCTTTTAATCAGGATTTCCTTGCCTTCCTCAGCGCCGGGGCGGAAGGAGTGGTTATCGCTCAGCCGGAGTATCTCGTCCAGATGGAAACCCTGCCCATTGAAGTCAATGACGACGCTGGCGTTGATCCCTATGCCAATGTCCTGACCATCCAGTGCACGGATGCGCAACTGGTTCTGAAGAATTTCAATTACCCTCAAAAGGCGACCATACGCTGGACGCCGGACAAATGCACTGACACTACCTTGCAGATTTTATTCCCCGGCATGACTTTGACAAAAGCCTACACCGGCCATATGGGTTTTGCCCAGTTTCTGTCGGACTTCAAGAGTGGATACAAAACCTTCAGCACCGATGATTTCCCAGAGCTGAAAATGCGCCTGACCAGCCTTGGAGTTACTTCAATCAAAGTTTCCTACAGGATCAGCGGCGCTAAACCAGTCATTCAGCTTTTGAAAAAAATCCCTTCCGCTGTCCCCCTGGATATTGTGAAATGTGAGGCAAACTGAAAATGGCAAGACGCGATCTTGGTAAAACACCGATTTCAGAAGGCAGTCCGACAGGGCAGGATGTACGAAATGATCCGGACTTTGAAGCCCTGTCGAGGGAAATCGGAAAGATGTCCTCGCCAACCCTCTCCGGGACGATGGATTGGTACCGTGTCCTGCAACTGACCGAGGACATCCTGACGAATAAATCCAAGGATCTCCTCGTTCTGTCCTACTTCTCCGTCGCCCTGCTGAAAACGGCGGGACTTCAGGGCTTTGCCGAAAGCGTGCACATTCTGAGGGAATGCATGGAAGCCTTTTGGGATGACATGTTTCCCCCCAAGAAACGGATGCGGGGAAGAAATAACGCTGTCGAATGGTGGCAGGAAAAAGTCAGCGCCGCATCGAGAGAACTGACGACGCAGAAATGGCCGAAACAGGAGCGCGACAGTTTTCTGGAGGACATGAACGCGATCGATGCCTTTTTTGCCGAAAACATGGAAGGGGCACCACTGTTGTTACCGATGATCAACGCGATCAACGCACTGGTGGAAACAATAGATGAAGCTCCTGCATCGGAAGCGATGTTATCGTCGCCGGCGACCGGGCTTTCCAAGGAAACCAGCGCTCCAGCTCAGACGCCGCTTGCCCAGTCGGCAAGACCCATCGCCGTCGATCCGGCCGAGACGGACGCAGACAAGCTTCTAAATCAGGGTCTTGAAATCCTCGGCAGAGCGGCGGCGCTCTTCACCCAACAAGACCCTCTTAATTTTCTATCCTTCCGGTTAAACCGTATTGCCGCCTGGACGTCAGTAACAGCCCTGCCTCCGGCAACCGCGGGGAAAACCCTCATTCCGGCGCCGGATGGGCAGATCATCAGCGCCTTGGAGAATCTTTACCAGTCCCACAGTTGGCAGGATCTCCTGGAAGCGGCCGAATCGAGGGTGCGCCAGTTTCTGTTTTGGCTTGATCTGAGCCGGTACGTAACCGAATCCCTTGAGCAATTGGGACATCAGGATGGCAGCGCCGCAGTTTCGGCAGAAACCTGTCAGTATGTCAAACGGTTGACGGGCATAGAAAGGCTGGCCTTCGACAACGGAACGCCATTTGCCAATGAAGAAACACGGATCTGGATCAACACCATCAACAGACGGATACCCTCCGGGGGAGGCGCCGCTGGGGGCGACGAGAAGGATATTCGCCAGGTTGTTGAAAAACAGGTTCTAGAAGCCGAAAAAGCAAGTCGAGACAACAAACTGCCCGCCGCGCTGGGGGCCTTCACGGACAAACTCAACCATGCTCATTCGGCAAGAGAGCGTTTCATCTGGCAGTTCGGGCTTTGCCGTCTCCTCCTGCAGGTCAAGCAACCCCGCCTTGCAGCGCCGCATTTAAAGGAACTGCTCCAAACCATGGAAATGTACCGACTGGAGCAGTGGGAACCCGATATGGCAGTGGAAGTTCTGTCCACAGTGCTGACAGGGATGCGCTTGCAGGCGGGACAGAGCGACGAGTCCCTTCAGGAAACCGTATTGAACCGGATTACGACCATTGATCCGGTAAGAGCCATGGAATTTGTTTGAAGATTCGCAAGGGGGTGAGGAAAGAGGGGTTGAGGAAGATTGCCCGTAAGATGGGAGGCGACGGGCGGTATCAATGTTGATATTAATTGTAATTTTAAGTATGTAGTAGGTAGTGTTTTTTTCTCCTTGCTCTCAGGGAGAAAAAGATGAGATCTACGGGACAAAAGATGATAAGGCTGAGAACGATAAAACGATAACTTTAACAAAGTCATGGAGGTAAGAAAAATGGCAAAGGAAGCTTCTGTTGCTCCAAAAGAACGGGTCAATATCGTCTACAGGCCCGCCACCGGCGACGCAAAAGAGGAGATCGAACTGCCCTTGAAGTTCCTTGTTATGGGAGACTTCACCGGCGCCAAGGATGAGCGGACCGTGGAAGACCGGAAACCGGTCAGTATCGACAAGGATAATTTCGATGAAGTCCTGTCGGGTTCAAATGTCAAGATGGAGGCGGTAGTGCCCAATAAGCTATCTGCGGATGCGGATGCCCAAATGACTGTTAACCTCGATTTCAAGGGGATGAAAGATTTCGACCCCGATACGATTATCCAGAAGGTGCCGGAACTCAAACAGCTCATCGAGTTGCGCGAGGCCCTCAAGGCCCTCAAGGGACCCCTCGGCAATGTTCCGGCATTCAGAAAGAAGATTCAGGACATGATCAAAGATGAAGGAACCAGGGATCGGCTGCTGAAAGAACTTAATATCGAAACGTAAGAACAGGAGGGCATAAACATGGCGGGAGAAGAAAAAAAAGTGCAGGAGGCATCGGCTCAGGCGGCCGAGACGGGGGGATCACTCCTCGATGAAATCGTGCAGGCGACGCGCCTGAAGCCATCGGACGAAGGTTATGCGGCCACAAAACAGGGCCTCCAGGCGTTCATCGACGAACTCCTCAAACCGGGTAAAACGGTGGAACGGGTCACCCAGGGACTGGTCGATGAAATGATTGCCAACCTGGATCAGAGATTAAGCACACAGATGGATGTCATCCTCCATAATGAACAGTTCCAGAAGCTGGAATCCGCCTGGCGATCCCTCAAATTCCTCGTGGACAAGACGGATTTCCGGGAAAATATCAAAATGGAAATAATGAATGTAAGCAAACAGGACCTCCTCGACGACTTTGAAGACGCCCCGGAGGTTACCAAATCAGGTCTGTACAAGCTCGCCTATACAAGTGAATATGGCCAATTCGGCGGTAAGCCCTACGGAATGATGGTCAGCAATTACGAATTCGGTCCTGGGGCACAGGACATCCGCCTCCTTCAGCACGTCTCTGCAGTGGCGACCATGGCCCATGCCCCGTTTGTAGCCGCAGCGGGCCCGGAATTTTTCGGCTTGACGGACTTTTCCGGCCTTCCCAACCTCAAGGATCTCAAATCCATTTTTGAAATGCCCCAGTACATCAAGTGGCAGTCCTTCCGGGAAAGTGAAGACTCGCGGAATGTGGCCCTTACACTGCCCCATTTCCTGCTCCGTGTCCCCTACGGTCCCGATACGAAGCCGGTTAAGAACTTCAACTTCAAGGAGAATGTCTCCGGAGGCAACAACGACTTTCTCTGGGGAAATGCCTCCTTTGCCTTTGCATCAAGGATCAGCGACAGCTTTGCCCAATATCGCTGGTGTGCCAATATCATCGGCCCCCAGGGGGGAGGGGCAGTCGAAGACCTACCAATATACCAGTACGAGGCCATGGGAGAGCTTCAGACAAAAATCCCCACGGAAATCCTCGTATCGGAACGTCGGGAATACGAATTGGCAGAAGAGGGTTTCATCGCCCTGACGATGAGGAAGGGAAGCGACAACGCAGCCTTCTTCTCGGCAAACTCCGTCCAGAAGGCCAAGGTCTTTCCCAATACACCGGAAGGCAAGCAGGCAGAGACTAATTACAAGCTTGGAACCCAACTGCCTTATACTTTTGTAATTGGCCGCCTCGCTCATTATCTGAAGGTTATTCAGCGGGAAAACATCGGGACCTGGAAGGAAAGGGGCGATCTGGAGACGGAACTGAATAACTGGATTCGTCAATACGTCGCTGATCAGGATAGCGTCTCTCCGGGCGTCCGGAGCCGCCGCCCTTTGAGAAAGGCCCAGGTAACCGTTTCGGATGTGGAAGGCGATCCCGGTTGGTACCGTGTAAACCTAACGGTTCAGCCTCATTTTAAGTATATGGGAGCGTCGTTTACGTTGTCCTTGTCGGGTAAACTGGATAAGAAATAACGTTTTACACAATAACGAAAGAAGGAGGAAATGACCATGGCAATGACGATTTACATGAAAGTAACGGGCAAGAATCAGGGCGAAATTAAGGGTGACTGCACCCAGCAGGGCCGGGAAGGCCTGATTATCTGCTATCAGATGGATCATGCAGTGGAAATCCCCAAGGACACCCATACGGGTCTGCCCACGGGCCAGCGCATCCATCTGCCCCTGAAGGTCATCACCAATATGGGCAAGCATACCCCCGGGCTCTTCCAGGCCTGCTGCTCCGGTGAACATGCTGATGTGGAGATCACCTTCTTCCGGATCAGCGAAAAAGGGCAGGAGGAAAAATACTTCACAATTAAACTGAAGGAAGCGATCATTGTTAACTCCCGGGAATTCTTCCCCTACACCTTCCTGGAAGAGAATAAGCCCTTCAAGCACATGCAGGAAATTGCCTTCACCTATGAGGATATCATCTGGACGTACACGCCGGACGGCATCGAGGCGGAAGACAACTGGAAAGCGCCGAAAGCTTAACAAGCAACCATCCCCGGTTTCAGGTCTTGAATACTTCTTCAAGATCTGAAACCGGGTAGTCAACCAACGAACGCAGAGTTTGGAGCCGGGATCAGCAAAACCCCGGTTTCTATCTCTCGGCTCTTAATCGGCCACATTCTATGAACGAAGAGACCTTATTGGAGCGAATCCGTCATTTGGAGGTGAATCCCGGGGAACGAGGCCCCCGGGATATCTCCCTGGGCCTTGAGTCCGTGCTGCGCCACTTACAGAAGATGATGAATACCCGTCAGGGAAGCGTCCCAATTGCAAATGATTATGGGATGCCCGATATGACAAACTTTGCGGGGGAAAATCTTAACGCCTCGGCAAGCGAACTCGAACATATGATCAAGGCCGTGATTCAGAAGTACGAACCCCGTCTGATCCGGGTCAACGTTCACTTTGAACCTAAGGCCGGAGAGACATCAACGATGCGATTCAGACTCGAGGGGGCCATGATGGCGGATCGCGATAAGACAACCCCCGTGATCTTCGAAACTGTCGTGACTGCCGAAGGCATGGTGCACATGGAAAGATAGGAAGTGTCAAGATTGAGGAGAAAACATTCCCTCCCCTTCTTAAGGGAGGGTCATGATTGAGATGGGACAACATTGATCAGGCATTATGTGAATGTTTAATAAATACTACGAGCAGGAACTACAGGATCTGAGACAGTTAGCTGTTGAATTTTCCAAGGCGCACCCGGCAACAGCCCCCATGCTCAGTGGTCCCACGGCAGATCCTGACGCCGAGAGACTCCTCGAGGGAGTTGCCTTTCTTACCGGGCTTCTCCGTCAAAAGTTGCACGATGACTTTCCGGAAATTATCCACAGCCTCACGGAGGTTACATTTCCGCATTATATCAGACCAATTCCCTCAACATCCGTGGTGGTCTTCTCTCCAAAACCGAATCTTCCGGAAACCGTCATGGTAAAAAGAGGCACATCCCTGTCTTCGGTGCCTGTCGATGGAACACCCTGTCTCTTCCAGACCTGTTTTGATATCGATGTCCATCCCCTGCGCCTGGTAACGGCGGAGCTGCAGCAACCTACCGCCCGGGCGTCCCGGATCCGTCTCGTTCTGGAACTGACCGGTCCGGACCTGTCCCGATGGCAGCCCCAGCGCCTCTGTTTCTTCATGGGAGGTAGCTATACGCAGGCCACTAACATCTTCACCCTCCTTAGCCACTATCTTCAAAAGATTGTCGTCAAACCGACAAGCGGCGGCGAGGAATGCATTCTCCCCCCCTCAGACCTGAAGCAGATCGGTTTTGACATGGACAATTCCCTGTTGACCTTTCCTGTCCGTTCCTTTGCCGGATACCGCCTGCTACAGGAATACTTCATCCTGCCACGAAAATTTGCTTTCTTTGAACTCCGGGGGTGGGAGAAGTGGCGTGACCGCGGGAATGGTAAACAATTCGAGATTTTCTTCGAACTCAAACCCTCCCCCTTGGCATCTTCCAAGGTGACCACTGACCTGTTCATTCTGAACGGAACACCGGTGATCAATCTGTTCAAGCATGACGCCGACCCCTTCCTGTTTGATCACCGCCTGGAAAGAATCCGTGTCCGGCCGGCCGCACAAAATCCGAATCACTATCAAGTATTCAGCGTAGACAAGGTCATCGGCTACGAGCAGGGGAGCGTGGCAAAAAAGGAATATCGCCCTCTGGAACTGTTTCAATCAACGGACCAGCATCAATCGGTTTATCAAGTTAACCACGCACGTTCTCCGATCAACGACGCCCCGGAAATTTTCCTGTCCTTCGCGTATCCTCGGGATGGCGCCGAACTAGTCGGAGAGACACTGTCCATCAGTTTGACCTGCACAAACGGCGCGCTTCCCGAGCGTCTCCAAGTTGGCGATATTTCCGTGCAGACATCCGATTCACCGGAGTTGCTGACGTTCAGGAATGTCCTGCCACCGACGCCGCCCATCGATCCACCCCTGGGAGAAAATGCGACGTGGCGCTTTTTATCTCATCTGTCTTTGAACTATTTATCCCTTGCCAATATTGACAATCTCAAAGAGCTCCTCAGGCTCTATGTGTTTCCCGAATCACGGGATAAAGCCACGATTGCCGCCAACATGAAAAGAATCGACGGCATCATGGAATTCAGCGTCACTCCAGCGGACCGACTGATCCACGGCATGGTCATTCGTGGACAGCAAATAGAGATGACCGCCCGACAGGATCATTTTGCCGGCCTCGGCGATCTTTACCTTTTCGGATGTATTCTGGATCTCTTCTTTGGCGTCTACAGCAGTATGAACACCTTTCTCTCTTTCAAGCTGAAAGAGAGTCTAACCGGGGAAACATTTGTATGGCCGACGAGAATGGGAGACCGACTGCTAAGCTGACAGAAAGACTTCTCCGTGAGGGGCGCCGATTCTCGTTCATCCAGGCCTTCCGGTTTCTTCTTCTTCATCTACGCCGAGAGTCAAGCACAGACATTGATATCAGTGAGCTTGTTAAAAAAATCCGCGTTCGGCCGGAACTTTCCCTCGCCTTTCCGGGATCGGATATTACTAAAATAGAGGAATCCACCCCTCCGGGCGGTTTCATGGTGACAGCGGCATTCCTCGGGCTATATGGGGCATCCTCGCCCCTGCCGACCTTCTATACGGAAGACTTGCTACAAGAGCTCGGGCAGGACCGGTCCATAAGTCGTGAATTTTATGATATTTTCAACTCCCGGCTCTATTCCCTGTATTTCGGAATCTGGAAACACTATCATCTTTTCTTTAATATCGCCGAGAATCCCGACAAAGATGTCCTGCAGAGGCTCTACTGCCTCGCCGGTCTGGACGGAGAGGCTTTAAGGGACAGCGCAGAAAACCCTTACGGAATGCTTAGATACATCGGCCTGGCGACCCAGTTCCCCCGATCGGCGGGAGGATTGAGGGCCCTCCTGGCCGATGGACTCTCCGAACCGGCAATTCACATTACCCAATGCAAGGAGCGCATTGCGAATATCCCGGAAGATCAACGTCTGTTTCTGGGAACATCCGGAAATATCCTGGGAGAGGACACCTATCTCGGAGAAGGGATTGCAGACCGGGCGGGAAACTTCCGAGTTCACATCGGACCTGTGAATAGGGAAACATTTGATCGTTACCTTCCCGACCAGCCGGACTTTCAGAAGTTAGGTCAGTTGATCCGCTTCTACCTTGATCAACCCCTCACCTGGGATGTGGAAGTAATGTTGAAACCACAGGATATAACTACAACTGTTGTCAGTTCCCAGGCCATGCTGGGATGTAATACCTGGATCTTTTCGGAAGGGGCCATTCCCATGGAACATTGCGCCCTCTTTCCCGGATCGTAACGACATAACGGGGTCAGACCCCGGGAGGATGAACCATGGTTGCCGTCGATATCAAGTCTTTATTGCTCCACATGAATGTCTTTTGCACAAACGCCTTGCAGAACGCCGCGGGGTTGTGCGTCTCAAGAACCCATTATGAAATTACGGTTGAACATTTCATCACGAAATTCCTGGAAGAACCCCGGTCCGATTGGCCGCTGATCCTTCCAAAATTCGGTCTGGAAGTAGGAAGACTCCAGAAGGCGCTTGAGCAATCTCTGGAGGATTACAAGACAGGCAATGCCGCCAAGCCGGTCTTCTCCCCACATCTTCTCGACTTGATTCAGGACGCCTGGATGATCTCCTCCATCGACCTTGGGGACAGGAAAATACGTTCGGGGGCCATACTCCTGGCGTTTCTGGCCAAACCCACCCTGTATGCAACGGGAAGGTACGCGGATCTGCTCAAAGAGATTGGCAGGGAGGCTCTCAGCAAGGAATTCTGGAGTTTGACCGGATCATCCACGGAAACGGAAAAGGGGGCCAAGGAAACGGCGCCGGGGGAACCGGCCGCGGTCAGGGGGGACGGGTCATTCACCAGTCGTTTCTGCATGGACTTCACCCAGCGGGCGGCCGAAGGAGATATCGATCCGGTCTTCGGCCGGGACAACGAAATCCGCCAGATGATCGACATCCTGGCCCGGCGGCGAAAGAACAACCCCATCTGTGTCGGGGAGCCCGGCGTCGGTAAAACAGCGGTCGTCGAAGGCATGGCCCTGCGAATCGTAGAAAATGACGTCCCCGACATGCTCAAGGGCGTCACTCTTTTAGGGCTGGACATGGGGGCTCTCGAAGCCGGGGCCGGCATGAAAGGTGAATTTGAAAACCGTCTCAAAGGCGTCATCAATGAGATCAAGGCCTCGGAAAAACCGATAATCCTTTTCATCGATGAGGCCCATACCCTTATCGGCGCCGGCGCTGCCGCAGGTGGCGGAGATGCCGCAAACTTGTTGAAACCGGCGTTGGCGCGGGGTGAATTGCGGACAATTGCTGCCACGACTTGGACCGAATACAAAAAATACTTTGAGAAAGATCCGGCCCTGGCTAGACGTTTCCAGCTTGTCAAACTGGACGAGCCCGATGTGGAAACAACAATTCTCATGCTCCGGGGACTCAAGGCCAGTTATGAAAAGGCCCACAAGGTAATTGTCCGGGACGATGCCGTCGTGGCCGCCGCCGAATTTTCAAACCGGTATATAACCGGGCGCTTCCTCCCCGACAAGGCCATTGACCTGATGGATACGAGCTGCGCCCGGGTCAAGGTCAACCTGACCGGCAAACCCGCCGTACTGGAGGCCAAGGAACGGGCCGTACAGGCCTACGATCGTGAAATCAAGGCGATGGACCGGGACCGTGCCAACGGCGCCAAAATCGACGAAGAGAAATACCAAGGCGTCGTGGACAAGCGAAAGGCCGTCAATGATGAAGCGGATCAGCTTCAGGAACGGTGGCTGAAGGAGAAGGAAGCCGCTCATCAGGTTGTTACCCTCCGGGAACAGCTCAATGAGCTGACTGCGGAAGAGCAGGATAAGAAGGAAGATCTGATAAAGGAGCTGGAAGCGGCCGGTCAGGCGCTGAAGGATCTCCAGGCCGATGAACCGCTGATCCAGATTGAGGTGGACCCCGACGCTGTCGCCCAGGTTGTTTCCGACTGGACGGGCATCCCCCTGGGGAAGATGCTCAAGGACGAAGCGGAAACAATTATCCACCTTGAAGATCGCCTCAAAGAGAGGATCAAGGGTCAAGACGCCGCCATGGGGGCTCTGGCGGAAGTCATTCGGGCGGCCAAGTCGGGCATCAAAAGCCCGACTCAGCCCATCGGCGTGTTCCTCTTTGCCGGCCCCAGCGGGACGGGAAAGACGGAAACCGGCCTTGCCCTGGCAGACATGCTCTTTGGCAGCGAAAAGAATGTCGTGACAATCAACATGAGCGAGTTTCAGGAAAGCCATACAGTGAGCCGCCTCATCGGCTCTCCCCCCGGCTACGTCGGTTACGGCGAGGGCGGTATGCTGACAGAAGCCGTCCGGCAGCGGCCCTACTCCGTCGTCCTTCTGGATGAATCGGAAAAGGCCCACATCGATGTCATGAACCTTTTCTACCAGATCTTCGACAAGGGCATCGCCAATGATGGCGAAGGCAAGGAGATTAACTTCCGCAACACGATCATGATCCTGACCAGCAATCTCGCTTCGGATGTGATTCAGGAGATGACCACCGGAGAAGAAGCGCCGGGAGCAGAAGTTGTCGCCGGCGCCGTCCGGCCCATTCTTTCAGCTCATTTCAAGCCGGCCCTTCTGGCCCGCATGAACATTATACCCTTCTACAGCCTCAATGCCGAGGCCATGCGCCTCATCGTCGAGTTGAAAATGAAAAGGATACAGAAAAGTCTCATGGAAAACAATAAGATGTCCATGACCTACGCCCCGGCAGTCGTGGATGCCATCACCGCCCGCTGCACCGAAGTGGAAACGGGGGCCCGGAACATCGAGTATATCCTTAACGGTAACGTTCTGCCCCGTCTGTCCCAGACGATCCTCACCCACATGAGCGAAGGCGGCATGCCCTCCCAGGTGCACCTGGACATGGACGCAGAGGGAACGTTTACCTTTGATTTCGGCGATAACGCCGAGTAAAAAAATAGCGTGAAAATTAAACGAGGTGTCGCCAATTATCACATTATATCATATAGCTGAGTAACTTCAGTACACCGAAGTTACTCAGCTGCACCCCCATTCATAAACCATGGGGACGCATATCCGAGATTGCGTAGCCATGGAAAGAAAACAGTTTGCTTTTAAGAAAGGGGACTAATCCTATGGACTATCTAACGGCGAAGAAATTTTCCTTTGTCTCGTCTGCATTACCGGCAGATACGTTTGGCGTGGTGCGTTATCACGGCTCTGAGGGGCTCTCCCGCTGTTACGAGTTTGAGGTGATGCTGGTGTCGGACAACCTGGATGTGGATCTGGCTGATGTGATCCAGCACCCGGTGACGCTTACGTTCCATCGCGAGGGGGGTACAGATGTGCAGTATCAAGGGATACTGCTGGGCTTTGAGCAGCTTCATTCGTATAACCGGGTGGCATTTTACCGTGCCCACCTAGTGCCGAGGCTCTACTGGCTGTCCTTGACGCCTCATAACCAGGTTTTTTTGAACAAGTCGATTCCGGAGTGCATCGAGGCGTGCCTGAAGGATGGAGGTCTATCGGAGCTGGACTTCGAATTTCGCCTGCAGAAGAGCTATGTACCCGTGGCATACGTCTGCCAGTATGGAGAGACGCATTTGAACTTTGTGACCCGTTGGCTGGAGCGGACGGGGATGTACTACTTCTTTGAGCAGTCGGAAGAACGGGAGAAGGTGATCTTCACGGACAGCCAGATTGTTCACAAATCGATGCCCCAGGGGAAGAGTATCCGTTATTCTCCGCCGTCGGGGATGGAGACGCTGCACATGCAGGAAATGGTTTCTTCGTTTACATGCCGTTACAGTCTGACGCCAGCGTCGGTGCTGGTGAGGGATTACAACTATATGAAGCCTTCCATGGAGGTAAGGGGTACGGCGGAGGTGGATGAGAAGGGTCGGGGGCAGCTTTATTTCTATGGTGATCACGTCCGGACGACAGAGGAGGGGAACCTTGTGGCAAAGGTATACGCTGAGTCGCTGTTGTGTCGCCGCGAGGTTTTTCACGGCGAGGGATCGGTCCCGTATGTATCTCCCGGTTTCACTTTCGATCTGGTGGATCATTATCGGAAGAGCTTCAATCAGAGCTACCTGACGCTGGATGTGGATCACGAGGGCAGCCAGACGGGATATCTGTTGGCGGGCTTATGGTCCGGCGCGGGCGACGGTGAGATTTACTACCGGAACAGTTATACGGCGATTCCGGCATCGGTTCAGTTCCGTCCGGAGCGGGTGACACCGAGGCCGCAGATATCGGGATCTATATCGGCAAAGGTGGATGCGGCGGGATCGGGACAGTACGCGGAACTCGACGATCACGGCCGCTACAAGGTGGTCTTGCCCTTTGACATATCGGGCATGAAGGACGGTAAGGCGTCGGCATGGTTCCGGATGGCCACGCCTTACGCGGGATCGGATCACGGGATGCACTTTCCGTTACACAAGGACACGGAGGTATTTCTATCGTTTATTGAAGGGGATCCGGACCGCCCTTTCATTGCCGGAGCGGTGCCGAACCTGGAGAACCAGAGCCCCGTCAAGGATAGCAACATGACGATGGCCGCCATCACCACGGGTGGGGGCAACAAGATCCACATGGAGGACAAAGAAGGCAGCGAGAGCATCCTGATGCACGTATCAAAGCAGAACAGCTTCATCCGCATCGGAGCGCCAAGTGACTCCGAAGAGCATGGAGAACACAAAGAAAAAGAAGAAGGACATGACGAAGAAGAAAAGTGGAAGGCGGAAGGACCTGGAACGGATACGAGTGAGACGGGAACACAAACAGAGGACAGCTATGGCATCCACCTTTTCACCCACAAGCTTCTTGATATAAAGGCAGAAACGAAAAATGAGATTATTCTCGGTTCAACTTTTGAGATGATTGGGGGGGCTACCACCGACATAGTTGGCGGGGCAGCCACCGACATAGTTGGCGGTTTTAGGACTGACATAACAATAGGCTTGGAGACAAATGCCGTTCTGGGGGGTAAACATGAACTTCATTGGCCGGAGAAGTTGTCTTTTAAAAATTTTCATTTCGACACGGAAATGGAAAAACTGGAGGCAAAGGTTGAGCACATCGAGGCAACAGCCGCAAGCCATACGAAACTGATAACGTCGGTGCAGGAGGTGAATGCGGATGTGCTTAAAGCTCAAGGGGTTTTGACGTCAGTGGTCTCTGCAAAATCAGACGCCATTGCGTCACTTTCTAAAGTCGTAGGCAGCGAACTAAAGACACAGGCAAACGAAATCAAAGCCTGTATAACCAAGACCGAGGCACTGACCACCGGCTTGGAGACCGTGGGAACTCGTTTGCATACGATTGGGACAGAAGTTAGTACCCTGGGATCGAAAATCGAAACTCTCGGCACCAAGGTCAGCACTACCGGCACTTCGTCTGAAACTCACGGTGTGTATATTAACACAAGTGGCCTAATCTCGCTTTCTTAAGAAGGTATGTCCATGAAAGTCGTCAAAGAAATGCACCACGGATTGCTTCTGAACTACTTCGGCCTGAAGGACAAGTTCTATGCCGTCTTCACGGTCATGACCTTCTTTGGCTTTGACAATCCGGATAACGCCATAAGCGAACAGGAGATGTGGCCTTTCATCCAGGGCGAACTGGGTAAGGATGCGATTTTCGATATGGCGATGCCGAAGCCACGGGGGGAAGTTCTTCTCCATGGCCACTGCTTCGCCCCGGAGGACAAACCCAGGCCGGCCTCGCAAGTTTCTTTCCAGATGGGCAGCCTGTCGAAGACCCTGAATGTTTTCGGGAACCGCTATTGGAAGAAAGCGGCCGGTGTAATAATAGACATTACGGAACCCGAACCCTTCAAGGAGATGCCTGTCAGCTATGCTCAAGCCTTCGGCGGTGAAGGATATGACAGGAACCCTTTGGGCAAGGGCTTTGTTCCGCTCCTTTCCCCGACCGGCAAAGAAGTCCTGCCCCTGCCGAACATCGAAGACCCGCAAAGAATGGTTGGTTCTCCCTCTGACCGACCCGCTCCCGCCGGTTTCGGTCCCCTGGACTTCAGTTGGCCGCAACGAACGAAGAAACTTGGCACTTATGACGACAAATGGTTCCGCGAGCGTTGGCCCTTTTACCCGGAAGACCTGGACTGGACCTATTTCAACGCCGCAGCAGAAGACCAGCAACAGGAAGGGTTCTTCAAGGGAGCCGAATCTTTCAGCGTCAAGAACATGCATCCAACCAAACCCCTCGTCCAATCCCGGCTTCCGGCACTACGGCAACGCTGTTTCATCAATCAATCATCGGACATGAAAAAACGGAACAGTGAGACTATCTTCAGGGAAGTAACGACCCACCTGGACACCGTCTGGATCTTTCCCCATGCCGAGAGGGGCATTGCCGTCTATCGCGGCACGACGGAGGTTGCCGATGACGAGGCCCTGGACATTAGGCAGCTTTTCCTGGCAACGGAAGGACTTGATGAACAACCCCAAACGATCGAGCATTATCTTGAGGAATTCAAAAAGCGTCTGGACCGGACGGTACCCGCAGAGATGGAGGCCCCGCTGGCCGAGGCCAGGGAGAAACTGGCCGATATGAAGGAGCGGCTGCAGGATCTGCCCTTGCAGATCAAGGATTCCATCTCCCAGGGTCTGGGCCAGGCACCAAAACCGGTCCGCACGCATAAAGAGATCGTCGCCCAGTCTTTGCGTCAGATTGACCAGCAGGGCAAGCAGCTCAACGACGCCGAGAAGGGACTCCTAGAGATGAAGTCCCAATATGGCCATCTGGCGAAGATTGATCTCACCGGCTTTGAACGGGGCAGACAGGGTCTTGCCGAAGCAAAGACCAAGTTGCAGGCCCTCCATGGTAAAATCGATGAGATTCATGAAAAAATCGGCAATGCCCAGGACAAGATGAAGGATCAGCTCAAAGGTCTGAAGGGAAAGATACCCCCGGCGCTTCTGTCGCAACATGGACTCGCCGATCCCGATAAGCTCCTCGACCAGTTCAAGATGGGAACGAAGGATCTCTGGCATGGCAGCGGTATGCGCTTCATCGAACAGTGCCGGGATAACCTCCTGGGAAACCAGGAAATGTTTGGAAAGCTGCGCTCCCTAGGGTTCCGTCCTTATACGATCAAACGCCACTGGCTTGGCTTAAACCCGGAAAAACAGGAACATGATCCTGCCATCTGGGGTCTGAAGCAGGAAGGGGAAGCCCCGCACCTCCTTCCTGCCGGACTGATCATTCCCCGCTTTGACCAGGCGACCCTGGACAAGATTACCGTCCGGCCCGATGGTATGATAGACGCTTCCGGGGACTTGCTGATCAAAGGTTCCAAAGATGTACCTCTTGTTCTGGGCGCGGGTGAAGGTAAACCCTCCGTGCGGGTGGCCAACGAACTTGAGGCTATGCTCCTGCACCAGGAGCTGGGTGGCTTCTGCACCATCGTTGCCATGAGCAATCCGGAGGTAAAACCGGATAAAGGAACGGAGCCGCTTTTGAAGGATGCCCCGCAATTTCTCGTCGTCCTTTACCCGCAGTCCAGGGAACCGGCGGACAGCGATCTGGAACTGTGGAAAAAGATTTATCCTCAGGCAGAGAGCTTATCGCTTCCGTCCGGGGAAAACATCTTCGAGGCCAGGAAGGACGGAGCCGACCTGTGGCAATGGGTTGCCAATGCCCTGCGACCGGGCATCTCTCCCGATCCGGCCATGAAACCAAAAGAGGTCGATAGCAATGAACCCGGCGCCCTGGCATCCCTGATTCCTGTTTTCGATGTGCCGGCGATGGCTCAGGAGGTGAAGGATGCGATAATGGGTCGCGTCCAGCCCAAACTGGATCTCATGGAGGCCAAAAAGAAAGAAGGCATGGAGGCCCTCCGGAAGAGTCTGGCAGGGAAGGGATTCAACCTCGACGAACTCATGAAGCAGCCAGCCGGTAAGTCTATTCTCAAGGAGGACAACCCCTATACAGCGGCGAAGGCGAAATACGAAAAAATGTTCGCTACGGTGAGGCAGCAGCTCCAGCAAAAGAAGATGTTAACCCCGGAGATCGGACAGAAACTCGCCGAGGCTGAAAAGGCGAACCAGGCGCTTCTCTCCCAGGCCGCGTCACAGTACGAACAAGGGATGACAAAACTGGAAGCGGCCAGGGCACAGGTCAAGGGAGGATTTCCGGAGTGGTCAAAACCGCTCCTTGCCCAGATAGGCATTGACCCCGAGGACCCTGATCCTCTGAGGCAGTGGACGCGAGAGGAGGTTGTCGAGAGGTATCAGGCGGGAAAGACCCTGGCGGGGAAAAACCTCTCCGGGCTGGATCTGTCCGGTCTGAACCTTCCCGGCATTGACCTGAAAAAGGCACAACTCCAAAAGGCGAAACTGAACGGTTGCCAACTGGATGGCGCCGATCTCTCCGGAGCCATCGCCAACGAGGCCGATTTTTCCAGGGCCTCCCTGAAAGAGGCAAAGATGACGCAGGGTCTCTTTCAGAAGGCGAAATTCATCGAAGCCAAGATGCAGTCAACCGACCTGACACAGGCGGTGATGAGCGAAGCGGATTTAAGCGGAGCGGACCTTACGGGCGCGCAACTGGAAAAGACGCTCCTGGAAAAGGCCAGCCTTACCAAGGCGGATCTAACGGATGCCAGGGTAAAGCAGGGATACTTCTTTTCTGCCGATGTAACTCAGGCGAACTTTTCCGGCGCCGACATCACCAAGGCGATTTTTCTGAAAGCGAATATCGATCAGGTCAATTTTTCCGGGGGAACGGTGCGGGGAACCATGTTCATCGAGACAAAAGGCGGAAAGCTCAACTTCTCCGGGGCGGATATGTACAATTCCCGCATCATCAATGATTCGGCAATGACCGACAGTGATTTCACAAACGTCAAGGCGGAGCGGGCCTGCTGGATGAGGTCGGATCTCTCCGGCAGCGATTTCCGGAATTCGGACATCAAGCGGGGGCTGGTCGAGGAATGTAATCTCGCGGGAACAAACCTTGCCGGCGTGTCGGCAAAACAAGCGCGTTTGACCAAGTCCGACCTGTCGGATGCCAATCTCCGGGGGATGAATATGTTGTTTGGGTCCCTGAGAAAATCGAAACTCGTCCGGACCGACCTGGGCAAGGCGAATCTGTACGGAGTTGAGTTCTACCGCACCGGGGTGGGAGACACAAAGTTTGAAGAAGCGAATCTGAAGATGACGAAGCTCCATAAACTCGTTGAGTTGATACCGGGTTCAAAGCCGGGGAAAAAAGCATAAAGGATCCCGAGGCACAAGGAAGCAAAAATGACCAGGACAGAGCTGCTCGAAGCAATACGGCGTGATGATACCATCGAGAACATGGACCTGTCCGGAATGGACCTCTCCGGGGCAGACCTATCAGGGGCCCGTTTTGAAAACGTGGTTTTTCATAACACCAATTTTACCGGGGCGAAGATCCAGCGGACGGGTTTCAAGGGTTGCGATTTATTCGGCTCCGTCATGGAAGGAGTGGATCTGAAGAATGTTCTCTGGATGGGCATGAATCTGGGTGGGGTCATCTTACGCCGGGCCATCCTAGAAAAAGCCGTTCTTTCCGGTGCGGATCTATCCTGTGCGGACTTGTCCGGGGCCGACCTGTCCCGGGCGGTAATGGATAATACAAAACTTGAAAGTGCCGATCTTTCGGGGGCGATACTCCTCAGAACATTGCTTTACAAAGCCTCTCTGGTGGGGGCAAATCTGGCCGGCGCCGACCTCTCACGCACGGTTTTTTTTGAAGCCGATCTTTCGGGAGCAACGCTGAAGGGAGCGAAGATCTTCAAGACCTTTCTGCGGGACTGTGCCCTTGCCGGACAGGATTTCCGCGGGGCCGAATTTTCCATGGTGCAGGCCGGCGGTGCGGACTTCAAGGGATGCGACTTTACCGGGGCCGATATTACTCAGACCAATTTCATGAACACGGACATGACCGGTGTTAAACTGGACAATGTTAAAGGGCAGAGAACGGTCTTCCTTGGTGCAAAACTGATGGGCGCAAGCCTGAGAAAAGCAGACCTTTACCAGTCCTGCTTCGAGGAAAGTAACCTCAGCCAGGCGGACTTTAGCGGGGCAAACGTCGAACAATCCTTGTTTGTAAAAGCCGTCTGCCGGGCGGCAAAGTTTCAGGATGCCAACTGCACCTATGCCGATTTCTCCCACGCAGACCTGACAGCGACGGATTTTACGGCGGCAAAACTTTTCCGTGCCAAGATGCACCGGGCAATTGAAGAACGTACGATTTGGGATCGCGCTAACCGGGAGGCCGCACTGGGGACCGATCCGGATCTGGCGGAGGCGGAAGGATAAAAGAAAAAGAGGCTTGGAGCTTGAGATTGGGGACTCGAAGGAGGTAAACATATGGATAATCTGGCGGAAAAGAAACGATATGCACCACCCGTTCTGGAATACGGGGTCGTAGCGTCGGCAAGGGAAAAGGCGTTTTTTGTCCTTACCGAGTTGGGAAGTCATGAGGCCGTCACGGCGATAGGATGCGTCATCAAGCCGGAAAAAGACGACGTCGTACTTCTGTCTGTCAATGGCGAAGAACAGACTTATATCCTTTCCGTGCTGGAAAGACCGGGCGGTTCTCATCCGGAAACGATCCTTCAGTTCGACGGGCAGGTGCATCTGGATGTCCGCGGCGGCGGGCTTCGGCTGACCACCGACGAGGCGTTGTCTTTTGCATCCCGGGAAAAGATGATGCTGGCATCGCCAAAGCTGGAGGTGGACACAAATGAGGGAATCGTCAGGATCGAGAAAATGTCTTTCTTTGGCAAGTTTCTTCTCTCCCATATCGAGAAGATGAAGGTCGTTGCCGATGCGATGGATTCGGTGTTCCGCCGCGTGGTACAAAGGATGACCTCCTCCTACCGTTATGTGGAAGAGCACGAAGAAATCCATTCCGCGTCGACACGCATGCTGGTGGACGGTACGCTCACCATGCAGACAAAGAATACCATGCACAGCGCGGAAGGGCATATCAAGATCGATGCCGAACAGATTCATCTAGGGTAAAGGAGAGCTTATGTTTCAATTGACAATGGGGGGCGGAACGACTCTCGGTACTCCTGATGTGTGCCTGACACCATCGCCCGTCGGTCCGGTTCCTGTTCCGTACCCGAATACTGCTACAGGCGCTACGTCTAATCCACTGACGACGGCATTAACAGTACTTACCGATTGCATGCCTTCGCTAAATCAGATGTCACAGACGCTGATCAGCATGGGTGACAATGCCGGCGTCTCATTGGGTGTGGCTTCCGGGATGGTCATGGGGCCTCAGGAATTTGTCTTGGGGAGCTTTACGGTTTTGGAAGAGGGTGCGCCGGCCCAGCGGATGACGAGCATCACGGGCCATAACGGGCTAAGCATGAATTGCCCGGGCGTTGCGCTGGCTCCCAGCCAGGTGACGGTCCTGGTGTTGGGTTAGGCAACCGTTTTCGCACAAGGAGTCGTCAATGGAAAGAAATCCCTCAAGAATTATCCAGCCAATTATCCTTTGCCTCTTATTGCTCGTTTTATGCTTACCTGGTAGGGGGCTGGCCGGGGAGATCTCCAGAGATGGTCGGTTCATCGACTACGATAACGGAACGGTTCTG
Organism: uncultured delta proteobacterium; assembly: GCA_903885795.1. Taxonomy (GTDB): domain Bacteria; phylum Desulfobacterota; class Syntrophia; order Syntrophales; family UBA8958; genus UBA8958. Next base: position 73,762 of record CAISJV010000007.1, read on the forward strand.
GACACCACGACCAATCTGATGTGGGCGGCAATGGATAACGGTAGTGCTATCAACTGGAGGAACGCCAAGCGCTATTGCAAGAATTATCGCGGCGGCGGTTATGATGACTGGCGCATGCCGACGCTTAATGAGCTGACGGGGCTATATGACATGGATAAAATCTACAGGTCTGCCTGTGGGGATAATGTTCATTTGACTGAATTGATCCACCTGACATGCTGTTGCACCTGGACTTCGGAAACACACGGTTCCGACGCCGCCTACCTCTTCGGTTTCACCGGTGGCTCACAGGCCTGGGGTGGTCAGTCGGTCGTCAGATTCACCCGCGCCCTCCCGGTGCGTTCCGCCAAATAAGTTGTTTGGTTCTTAATGCCTGATTACAGGGAGTTAATCCTTACTCTTCTATGCATATCCGAATGCTGATTATGCGACAACTCATTCTATCGCTTTGTGTCCTTATAATCTTGGCTTTCAGTATGGGGGGAAGTGTTTCCTTGGGGGATGAGGGGGGAAAGGGCAAGCATCTTCCCGTGACCGAGGGAACAGCTTTTACTGAAACCAATACAGAAATGGAATTCATATTCGTCAAGGGCGGCTGCTACCAGATGGGGAATACCTTTGAGAGCAGTGAAGGCAAAGCGATTCCCTACCAACCGATATACTTCGAAGATTATGCTCAGGCGACGGATGAGGAACCTATCCACGAAGTGTGCGTGAGCGATTTCTACCTGGGAAAGTATGAAGTCACCAATCGGCAATATCGACAATTCGCCCATGAGACGGGGAGTCACCTGCCGGAATGGGAGGAGAATGAAGGCAACAACAATATCTACACGGGCGGCAACGAGCATTATACCATCATGGGAGATGCCTTGACGGCAGACGATCATCCCGTTGTCGGCATATCCTGGAATGATGCAGCAGCGTTCACGGAGTGGTTGTCCGGAAAAACAGGACGGACTTTCCGACTACCCACGGAAGCGCAGTGGGAGTTTGCCGCCCGGAGCGGCGGGAAAAGTGAGAAATGGGCAGGGACAAGCGATCTTTCGTCGCTGCGGAAATACGCCTGGTTTGCCGATAATGCCAATGGAACGACCCGGGCCATCGGTCAAAAGCTGCCTAACGCCCTTGGACTGCATGATATGAGCGGAAATGTCTGGGAGTGGTGTCAAGACTGGTATGGAGACCACTACTACGGCAGCAGCCCTCGCAACGACCCTCAAGGGCCGCCTGACGGCACAATGCGTGTTCTTCGCGGCGGTTCATGGATCAGTATACCGGCGTCTGTCCGGGCAGCGAACCGAGACTGGGGCTACCCATCCGGCAGGACCTCAATTTATGGTTTCCGGGTTGCCACACCCGCGAGATAACAGAACCATTATTAATTCCGTTTCTAAATCAAAGATGAAATCAAGGCGGCAAGGCAGAGGCGACGCAGGCGTATTTCTTATACGTCGAGGAGCCGATTGCCGATACCAACGAAGATAGCGCTTTGATTTAGAAACGGAAGCATCACCCGAGGGTCAGCACCGTAACCTGACTCGGACAGGCGCACATGCCCGGTGCGTTGGGGAGCATGACCAGGCTGTTCTGGCCGGTAACACTCGTCAGTCGCTGCGCCGGAGCACCGTCAACAAATATGGTCACACACCCCATCAGATATTCCGTCTGCCCGTCCATCAGATGGGAAACGACTCCTCCCATGACGCCGGTACAGTCACCGAAGCTTACCAGCCCCATGGAAAGCTGATTGATCGAGGGCATGCAATCCACAAGGATATTATACGCCGCCGGGGCTGTTGTCGCCGACATATTGATGTCCGGGTAAGGGATGGGAGTCGGAATAGGACCCACGGGGGTAATGCATACATCGGGGAAACCCATATTCATTCCCGCGCCCTGGGATAGCATGAACATAAAAACCTCCTTAGCTTCTACATAAAAACTGTTCCAATTGTGTGCTTATTTTCATTCTTCGCTGTACCCGAAATCATGGGCATGAGTTTTTATCCGAGATGGACCTGCCCGGCATTGATCGTGACGATTTCCTCGGCGACATGCATGGCATTCTTGGAATGCATGGTAAGGTTTGTATCGACGAGATAGCGCGTCGATCCGGTCTGTATTTCCTCGTGATCCTTCACAAATCTGAAAGCATCGATGAGCTTTTCCGTAAGCTGCTGGAAGATATTTTCCACTTTCCCGGCCACCGTCTTGATGCTTCCAAACTCAGCAAAAAAGGACTTCCCCAAGAACGAACATTCATCGAAGGCGGCATTGCCGGTCCTGGCGGCCAGGGAAAGCCTGTCCGACACGACCGACACCTCATCATCCGCCGAGATCGTAAGTCCTCCCCGGCGAATATGAAGACTCGCATCACCTTCCAGGATGATCTCATTGACCTGCCCCAACGCCTGATTCTGCACCAGAACGGAAAGGATAAAACAGTTTCCCTCCGCATCGAAAACAGTAAGGACGGAATCTCCCTGCTTCGGCCTTACGAGACAACTTGCCGCCTTCAGGGCCGTGTAACTTCCCAGCGAAGTCTCCACTCTCAACAAATCTTCCTCTTCCACTACCATACCGTACTCAAGATAGGGCTGGGCATGATCCTTTGTTTTTAAAAGCCTTTGCTGCATGGTTTTTCCTCCGTATATAGTTCACTTATTTGTTTTCACTTTTCCACCGGCGGAGCCCAGTCTTCAGCCTCTGCCATTTCTTCATCCGTCCCCTTTACGAGCAGTTTGTTTGCCCTGTCCCATTTGGTATGTTCTTCGATAATGCGGTGCAATTTTGCGGCATAAAGATTAGCGCCGGTAAAATCCGCCGCTGTCAAGTCGGCGTGAGAAAAATCGGCATAGGCGCAAAAGGCATCCACGAATACCGCCGCCCGGCATTTCGCTTTGGTGAAGACGCCGTTCATGAGTTTTGCCCCCGTGAAATCGGCCTCCCCGGCATCGCATTCCCCGAAAAAGGCATGGGACAGATCGGCCTCTTTAAACACAGTCATTCTTAAAACCGCCCCCTTGAAAAGGGCGTTTTGCGCCCGGACTCCGGTCAGGTTAGCACCGGTCAAATCGGCCTCCATAAACGTGGAGTAGGTTAGCTCAGCGCCGGAAAAATCGGCCCCCATCAGGTCCGCCTGGGCCGCATTCACCTGCATGAAACGGGCGCCCTTGAAATCCTGGCCGGCAAGTTTACATCCCTGAAAGAGTATCTTACTGAAGTGGGCGTCCTTAAAATTGGCATTAGTAAGGTCGGAGCCGTTGAACATGACCTTGAGGAGATCGGCCCCGGTAAAATCGGCGCCGATGAGTTTCGTGTGCTGGAGGAGTGCCTTTTCAAAGCGGGTGTTTTTGAAGTTCGCTCCCGTCAAATCGGCGTGCTGCATCAGGGTCCAGCTTACGAAGCACCCGGAGAAATCGGCCTGTGCAAGGTTCGCATGGGTCAAGAGGGTCTCATGGAGCGTCGCTCCTTGGAAGGAAGCCCCGGCAAAGTTCATCTTCATAAAATTGACTTTGGTGAGGTCGGTGCCGTGAAAGCGCACCCCGGAAAAGTCACAGCGCCTAAAGCCCGTTTTGAGGATCTTAGTGCCGGAAAGATCACCGTCTTTGAATGTGCAGTCTTCAAAACGCCCTCCTGTGAGATCGACGCCGGAGAGATCTATGCCCGTGAGATCAGCCCCGGCCAGCGTTTCGTTGGCGGCTATGGCCTGTAGAACCTCTGACCTCCTCATGTAATCCCCTTTTCCGCTCTCAGGGCATCCGTATGCTTGAAAAGGAGCGATTTCTTCACATTCGCGTCATCCATCTGTGTCGCCCCTAATACGGCCTTGTAGAAATCGACGGCGTAGAGGTTTGCCCCCCGTAAATCGGCGTTTACCAGCCTTGATTTCCTCAGGGAGCCGCAAAAAAGGTTGATATGCCTCATGTCCGCCCCCTCAAGATTCGATTTGGAAAACCGGCAGGTCTTGGCGCAAACGCCATAGAGATCGGCGCCATGGAGATCGCACTTCTCAATCAGCGCCCCGTCGAGGCAAGATCCGGTAAATTTGCTTTCCGAGAGATCCGTTTCCCGCAGCGACCCCTGGGTGAAGGTGACACTACGAAGGTCGGTCCCAGGGAGACGCGAATTATTGCCCATGCGGGTTTTGTGCATATCCGCCCCGTAAAAACTGACCCCCTCGCCGCTTACCTCCATAAACGTGGTCGAGGGGAGGGCGGCCTGAGAGAAACTTGCCCGGTCAAGGGTCAGTCTGCGGATGAGACACCTCTCCAGCCGGGCCCCCTTGAATGCCGTATCGGAGGCGTCCCCATCGGAGAAGACGGACAGATTTGCTTTGACGTCGTTGAATTTCGCCTTCACCAGGGAAGTCTTCATGATCGTGACCATAAAAAGGGTGCTTCCCGACAGGTCGGCCTCGGTCAGATCGGCATCCTTGATGGTGGCCTGATTCATTACGGCCGCCCGCAGATCGGTCTTTTTGAGCTTCGCCTTGATAAGCATGCACTTGTCCAGTTTTGACTTCTGCAGGGAGGCGCCCGTAAAGTCTGCCTCTATGGCCATGACCTGGGTAAGGTCGGCGCCGTCCAGGATGGAACCGGCAAAATTGGTCTTTTGACATTGGGCCTCTTTCAGATCAATGCCGTGCAGGTCGAGACCGGACAGGTCCACCCCGGCGAGTCTGGCAAAGGCAAGGCTCTCGCCCCGGCCGTGCATCTCGATGACCTCCTCCCGGGTCCTCTTCACCATGCGGTCCGTATCCATGCCAAACTTCGCAAAAGTTGCCTTTGCCCCCGGGGGCATCTCCTGGGCTTTTACTTTTACCGACGCCGCGGCGGCAGTCTCCTTTGCCGCGGCAAGCTTTGCCATGCCCGCATCGTAAAGGGCCTGGCCCTCCTGGCTCATCTTCTTAATATCAGCCGACATTACGTTGAACTTCTGTTGAATGTCCGGGGTAAGGGTTCCCTGTTTTTTCAGGGCGTCGGCGCTAAGGGCGAGCTTTGCCGTCATGCTATCTCCCGCCGCGGCGATGGAGACGGGCTCGGGGTTGGGGTTGATTTTCAACACTTCATCAGGGTTGAGACCGGCCTTTTTCAGGGCCTCCCCGACCCGAGCGAGGTGTTCAGCCTTCACCTGTTCCTGCTTGGCAACCAGGTCGCCCATCTTCCCATCCAGGTAACCGCGAACCTCCTTGCTCGACTTATCAACGATCGCCCTGACATCTATCGCGGGAATCGGCACGGCAAGGTCTTCGGCGGTGGGATGCTTACCCGGCGCCGGTAGAGTTGGGGCGATCTTGTGCCTCTTCCTGAACTCCTTCGGCAAGGCCTCCATGATCCAGGCCCGGATATCCACGCCCATTCTTGCGGCGGCGAAGAGATTGTCACCCTTGGGAAGGGCGTAGGGTCGGCAATCGGGATAGGCCTTCTTCCATGCTTCCCAATCCTTGACACCGGGGGCCGCCTTTTCCGGCATGACGACCAGGAAGGACTCCGCCTTTTTGATCTGGGCGTCGCCATCCTTGGACGGTTTCTCAGCGGGCCGGGCCAGGACGATAACCGAACAGGCATCGCCGATCTCCTGTTCCAGCAGGAGGGCCTGGAGCTCATCGGTTACGGCAACGACGGGGGCGCCATCCTCGGCGATGAAGAGGAGCGGTGTTTTGTCGGAGCCGTCCACAAGCTCACCTCCGGCCACAGATCCGTCTTTTTGCCAGCCCTCATCTTTTTGCTGGTTTCCGGGCAGAATCAAAATTCTATTTAAAACGGCCTCGTTGAAACGGGGCATGACCAGACCGGCCGGAATGACAAGCTCGTCACTTTCCGCCGGGACGCCCCGCAAGGCTGCGTCTTTCTGATCAACGCTCTTTAGGATATCAGGGTAGGCTTCAGGGGCCTTTCTGATCGCCCTTTTCGGGGTGATGTCTTTTGGCGTGTCAGGAGAAGGCTTCAGACCCCAAATAGCCCGGGAGTCTTTTATTTCCCCAGGGTTTATGCCCAGCCAGGCCCGCTTGATCGTATCTTTCTCGATGCCGAGGGCATGGAGGGCGTTCAGGGCATCACGGTCGGCCTCAAGGTTTCGCCGGCATTGCACAACCAGGGGAAAGCCGCGATCGTGCCAGGGGTTGATCTTTTTCTGTTGGTCCAGCAATCCCTCCGGGGCAAACCCGGCCTTATCGAGGAGGGCGGCGGGGACGTTCATCCTTACCTTCGCTGCCCCTGCCTTGAGAGCTATCGTTGCGTCCTGCCTCACCTTCGCCGTCACCGCTTCAATATGGGTCAGGTTTTCACCGATCCTGGTCGAGGTTGCCCGCAGGGATCCCCTCATCCGTTCGAACATGGTCAGGTCGATTTTGGCAAGATGGCCATATTTGCCGTGGAGATCCCGGGATTGGGCCTCCAGCCGGTCGAGAAGTGCGAGGTTGTCTCCAATGACCTGTTGGCCGACGGCTGTTGTCTCGGCAGGGGTCCGGGGCATGACCGGGGCCTTTCCGGTGGCCATTTTCAGGGAATGATCGATGTCTTTCGGGATCTTCTTGACCCGTTTCATCATCTTGCCGATCTTCTTTGCCGCCTCCTGAAGGGGCGCCATATCCACGGTAACGGTAGTGTCCATGACCTTTTTCTGCTCTTCCTGGTAATGTTCCAGGGAAAGAGGCTGATCTTTAAGCCGCTCCGTGGCAATAAAGATCCTCAGGACGTCTTCATATTCTTCATCGTATATCTCCGTCGTGCCCCGGTACATGACTACCCCGCGCAGGATCGTTGGGAAAAGCCACAACGTATCCACACGGGTGGTAACATTCTGGAAAACCTCCACCGTCGATTTCGGCGCTTCCTTCTTTGTGACGAAGCAGCGAATGCGCAGTTCAGGTAGGTGCGATGAGATAAGCTGCATATCGGGGTGCATGTTGAGAATCTCTATCGCCTCACCGCCTTGGAAGAAAGCATCAATATACTGATCGGCCGGGGCGCAGTTGAAATATTCATAATCCATGTCGTCGGGGAAGTAGGGCCATCTCTCCTTTAGCCATTTATCGTCGTAGGTCCCGATCTTTTTCTGCCGCTGCGGCCTCATCATATCGACAACGTCAAACCCGGCGGGATCAGGCCGGTCGGATGGCGAGCCGATGACCTTGGCCCGGGATTCGATATTCGGAAGCGGCGTCCGTAGCTCTCCATCTTTCCTAAGCACCGGGGTAATGCCCTTCCCGACGGGATTGGCAGGAAAATCCTCTCCCCCGAAGGCATTTTGCCAGGTAAGGGGCAGTTCGGAAAAAGGGACCGGATCGGTAATAATGTTGACATTGGCCTTGGTTTTCTGCCACCAGCGATCACCGAAAACGGCTATTTCCTTGCGAAGTTCTCCCACCCGGAACGAAACGGTGGAGGCATTTCTGACCGTGCCCCGGGGGGAAAAACAAGACCCCGTAAGGAGCACCTCTCCACGCGGCTTCGGCATCCCGGCATCAAGGAGAGGAGTGGGCTTTAACTGATCGGGGATCGTCTTCCACAACTCCTGTTCCGTAAGGGGATCATCGGGGGCCATAAGGTCGAAATAGATAAAAACGGTCAGGGCCAGATAGAGCTTGTCCTGCACCCCGAAGGGCTTCACGAAGAGGGAATGCTGGTTTTTTTTATAGATTTTCATGGTTTCCTTGCCGCTGGAGGCTTACCTAATCCACTGCTTATAAGAAGACCTTCATCATTAACATCTCAGTTGATTCGGCTATCATTTTTGTCTCTGCCGCAATAGTCTTAGTGACTTCACCGGCTGTCTCTAATTTGGAACCGAGGACTTTTATTTCGTCACCGGCGGTCTTAGTGTCTTGTCCTATTACATCGATCCGCTCGCCCAGGACCTTGGTCGAGGCGGCAACCGCCTTGGTCGAGGCAGCTATGGCCTTTTCCTCTGAAGCGGTCACCTCCAGTTTTGTGGCAAGGGCTAAGGTCTTGTCTGCTATGGCTTGAGTAACAACCGCCGACACATGAGTTTTGTCAAAATCAACATCCGTTCTCAGTGTTGTTACCTTGAGATCGGTGGCGACTACCTTGGCCGCCTCAGTGACTATCGTATTTTCCGCCGCGGTAACCCTGGCTTTCAGCCCTTCTACTGCTGTATCCGTGGCGCTGTAGCTCCACTTTGTGGGCGCAAACTCCTGAGAGGCAATGGCACTTGTAAGCATCCTGTCTCCAACGCAGGTATCGAAATTCGCCCCAAGAATGGTGTCGATAGCCAATCCAAAGATGGTCGACGTCTCTTCCCCGAGGATAACCTCATTTGACGTACCCGCTGTAACCGTGAGTTGGTAGGCTGTGGAAAAATTCAACCCGACGTCGGCGTCGCCGCCCGAAGAAGAATAATCGTCCGGTGGCGGCGGGTCGTTGGGAGCCCCGATACGGATGAAGCTTTGCTGGTTCGGTGAATGGAGGAGGATGCGTTCACTCCCCGCCTGATCCTCGATGGCAATCTTGTTCTTGCCGGCCGTATTGAGGACTGACATGGACTGATTGTCGCCGCTGACGACGCTCGGAGTCTCGGGATTCGGAACCGCTCCGGCAATAATTGGCCGGTCCGGATCGCCGTCGATGAAGGTGATCAGGACTTCCGTTCCTTTGTGAAGGGGGAAATGCATGCCATGGTCGGAGCCAGCATAAGGCTGAGCCATCCGGACCCAGTTCGACGCCTTCCCGCCGGTCCGGCCGGACAGATCAAAGGGGAAAAGGATTTTGTACCGGCCCTGGGGATCGAGCTCTGCATATTGACCGCTCCCCGCCGCATCGATCATTCCCGAGATCGTTCCGGAAATTTTCGGTTTTTCCGCCTTCGCCTCCGGCCGGAACTGGACCGACCCGGGGATGGCAGTGAAATAGTTACGATAATTGACTTTGTTTTCTTCATCAACGCTCCCTCCCACGCTGATACCTGCCAGCAGATAGCCGGTCTGATTGCCTTCATGATCGATATCGGTAATCAGGTAGTTCTGGTTGACGCCTTTCCGGTAGTGATTTTCGAGGGTAAAGGTGAAGCCGGGCAGCATAAACGGAACCGATCCTTCGCCAAGATATACTTCCCGGCGGCAGAGAATGCTTTCGGCCCTGATCTTGGCAAGGCGCTTTCCCTCTTCCGGCGTTTTGATATGTTCGTTGTAAAAGAAGACCGTGCCCCGTCCTTTCGTATCCACATTCGCCTCACCGCTCATCTCCAGGGAGGGCTTCCGGTAGTTGTAATCCTTAAGAAACACCTTTTCCGGCATCAGGCTCCGGCGGCAATGAAAGGATGCCACCACTTCTGCGGCGCGCAGGGCTTCAAGCCCCGACGGGGGTGAATAGGTGAGGACCTTGCCAGCGGCGAGATCGGTGTGGGCCAGGCGTGTGTCGGTGAAGATCACCTTTTCGCCGCCTTCCGTCTGGTCAAAATAATAGTAGATACCCTCCCGTTCCAGCCAGCGGGAGAGAAAGTTCAGGTGGCTTTCATTGTACTGGCAGACATATTCAATGGGATCATAGGATCCCTGGAGGCGAAACTCAAAATCATTCGGCGTGAGGCCCCCATCGATAAGCACCATCTTGGCAAACTCCGGAAGGGTTTTATCGAGGATGATCTGATTATGCTTGGTAATAGACAGCCACCAGAGCCGGGGGACAAGATAGGCCCGGTAGAAGGCATATTCTCCGATCGCATGCAGATGCTCAAAATGGGTAATGATGCCGTTGTAAATCGCATCTCCCCCTGTTTCCCGATGGAAGACGAGCTTGGCCGTGTTTTGCATGATCTCATCGAAATCTATTTCGAGATTGTCCGAAACAAGCATAATCTCAAATTCGTAGGGTTTGGATATCCCCTCCGAACCTTTCATGCTTATCACTCCAAAGGTGTCTTCGGGCAGGGTCTTTGAAATAAAAGAAAACTTTTTCGCCGTAAAGTAATTCATTATTGTCCTCCTTTGGGGAGAGGGAAAGGTTTGAAACCATTCCCTGCTCAGTCCGTGATCATGCTTCCCTTCGCGGCTGAAGTATAGATAGATTCTCCCCTCATGTCAAAATTATTTGCAAAAGGAAATCAATGATGTTCTCCTCGCCCGGAATTATGGTAAGCAGGAATTAAATGTTGAAGGAGTAAAACTGAATTGCGGAAAAGCCTATATCAAATTAGGTCGTCTCTTTAAGCTTAGCTCCTACTTCCCATTGTTCTGCTTCGAGGAGATCTTTATCCGTCATAAAGATGGTACTCGTATCAACCCCATCCCAGTCGGCTTCATACATCAGGACAGCATGCATGTCCGCATACGTTAGTTCTGCCTGGGAAAAATCTGCTTCTTTTACTATGGCATGAGAGAAATTGGCATAAGGTAAACGGGATCTCACGAATTTTGCCCGTGTGCAATCCGCCTTGATGAAAAGGGATTGGGCGAGGGAGGCGTCCGTAAAGTTGGTTCCCTTGAGTTTCGCTTCCGTGAAATTTGCCATGAACAGGTTTGCCTTGTGGAAGTCCGCCAAGTCGGCCTTGGCGCCGGCAAAATTTGCATATTTACCTTGGACCTCCCGGAAGATTGCCCCTGTTAAATCCGCTCCGCCAAAGCTCGCCTGGGTGATATCTCCATGGGAAAAATCGGCGGATCTGAGATCCGCCTTATCCAGGATGGTCATTTTAAGGTTACATTTCAAGAACTTCTGCCCGGCCATTTTAGCTTCGGCAAAATAGGCTTTCGTAAGATCGGTTTGATGGAAAATGGCGGTGGTCATATCAGATGCGCTGGCTATCATGCGGCTAAGATTTGCCCCCGTAAAATCGGTCCCGGTCAGCAGACACCGGTGTAGCGTAACCCGGGAAAGTGTTGCACCGGCAAAGATGCAGCTCCGAAGCGAAACATTTTCGAAAAAAACGTCGGCAATTTCGCATCCGGAAAAATCAAGGCCCGTCAGGTCGGCGTCTTTGATTCCCCCATCTTTTCTGATCTTTTCAAGATATTCTTGTGCGTTCATACATCCTTATTCAATGCCAGCAGGGTTCTTTTGATATTTGCCTCTTTAAGATTCGCTTTGCTGAGCTTCGCCTGGTAAAAATCAACGCCGTAAAGGTTCGAGAACTTAAGGTCCGTCCACATCAGGTTCGCTTTGCGCAGCGAGCCTTTGAAGAGATTGATCCCTCCAAGATTTGCCCCTTCAAGATTTGCCTTGGCGAATTTGGCTTCTTTGGCAACGGCCCTTACTAAAATGGCTCCGGATAGATCCGCCCCAGTAAAATCGGCCCGGTCCAGCTTTGTTTCGTACATCTGCGCCCGTGCCAGTTTCACCCCTTCCCAGGAGGCATCTGTCAGATCGGTACGGTAAAAGCGCCCGTCCGTAATCTCTGTATCTTTATCGGCCCGTGAGCCTCTGAGGGAAGAGAAGCCAAATACAGGGGAATTTCCCTTGACGCCAAAAAGCCTGATTCCGTCGGCGCGGACATGGAAAAACGACGCATGTGATATCTGCGCTCCCGTAAGATCCGCTTCGCTGAGATCCGCTTCATCGAACTTGGTCTCCCTGAGATCAGCCCCGGCAAAGAGGGATCTGACAGCCTTCACTTTCGAGCATTCCGCCTCCGTCATGATTGCCTTTTCGAATAAGGCTTCCGACATCGTGGCTTCCATAAGATTTACAGCTGAGAAATCCGAGGCCGTAAAATCACCCCCGGTCAGATCGGCTCTTTGCAGGGAAGCTTTCGCAAACTTTGCCTTTCCTGCACTAACCTGATTAAGCAAGGCATCATCCATGACGGCCGCACTAAAATCACTTTCCGTCATCAAGGCACCCGTAAATCGTGCGCCCGTAAGTTTTGACTTCTTAAAGATGGCCCGCTCCAGGGTAGAGTTCGAAAAGTCGGCCCCCGGCATCACCTGACCTGAAAAATCAAGCCCCGTCATATCAAGGCCGCTCAGAGATAGTCCCTGCCAGTATTTTTCCAGAACATATTCCATGGTCACAATTGCCTCTGCCTGAGAAGGGACCGGCGGCTCCGGGGGAGGGGCTTGGGCTGCTTGCGCGGCCTTGACCGCCGCCTGCTTCTCCAGGTTGTCGAGGGAGGTCAGGGATTCCTGAACGAGCTTTTCCGTCTCCTTGAACTGCGCCTCGATCTCCGGCTTATGGATACCCGCCTTCCGCAGCCCGGCAATGATCTCGTCAGCGGATGGCAGCGGCGCCTCGGGCTTTGGCGCCATGATTTTCTCTATATCGGTGGCAGTAATCCCGAATTTTTTCATGAAAGCAGTGGTCTGCTTTTCCACAGCGGCCACGGCCACTCCCAATTCTTCCAGGGATCCGGCGGCCGCACGTTCTTCCACGGGGAGAAACTGTTTCACAACGGTGTCCGGATCGAGGCCGGCCTTCCTCAGCATCGCGGCGGTTTTGGCCTCGAAATCCTGGGCTTCCTTGAGGAGTGCCGCCAATTCAGGGTGGATATCCGGTGCTTTTGCGGGCGCTGCCATCGGGGCCGGTTCCGGAGACGGCGCTGCGGCAGCGGCTTCTGCCGGCATCGCCATCGGCGATAGTTCTTCCTGAAACATCCGGCCGTATTCCTCGATGGATTTCGGCGGTTCTTTCATGGATTCCCATTGGCCATAGAGATGGAGAATATCCTCATATTCCTCATCCGCCACGGCGACGGCCCCTCGATACAGAAGAATGCCGACGTCCCGGTCCGGGAAGAGCCAGAGGGTCTCGGCCCGGCAGGGAACCTCCCTGAATATCTCCTTGTTTCCCTCTTTTTGATGCACGAAGATACGGGCCCGCAAGGCGGGCAGGGACGACTTGAGCAACGGCTTCCGGGGATGCATATTGCCTATTTCTATTTTTTCATCGCCAGTAAAGAATCCCGGTAAGCGCTGATCCTCCGGGGCGGCGTTGAATAACTCCCAGTTCGTGTCTCTGGGGAAATGGGGCCAGTCTTCCAGAAGCCACTTGTCATCAACCTCGCCCATGTGGCGCAACCGCTGAGGCCAAGTGATTGGGTAGGCCGAAAAACCAGCCGGTTGAACCTGGTCATCAGGAGATCCGACAAGCTGGCGGGGGTCCTGGACATTGGGGATGGGCGTTTCCCCCGTCGCGTCGGGGAGCGTCCCTTTTCCCAGGGGGTTCTCCGGGAAATCTGGCCCTCCGAAGGCATTGGCGTAACGGATGGGCATTTTGGTAAATGATTCGGGATTCTCCGCGCCCATGAGATCCCAGTGGTGATTGCCGAAGACGGCCAAGGTCTTTGTCATACCGCCCACATGAATTGATACTTCGGTGGCCCGAACGGGTTTAGGGGAGAAGGCGCTCCCATAGACGAGAAATTCCCCCCGGACCTTGGGGACGCCAAAATCGAAGAGCTCGTCCTTTTCCATGGCCGCTTCGATGATGGGCCACATGTCCTGCTCGTCGATGAGGCGGTTGGGGGCGGCCTCATCCAGGGCGAAGCAGGCGCAGACGGCCATACTGAGACAGAATTTACTATGAATTTGTGCACTCTTGTGCATCAGAGCCAGGTTTTGCGGTTTCATGATCTTCATAGGTATTGTTGTTGTCCTCTACCCTAATTGGATGACCTGGTTTCCGATGATTTTCAGCGGTCCCGCTTTGATTTGTCCTGCCTGCGAGAAAGACAGTTCTATTCCTTCATCTGAAATCTTTATGCTATTACTTCTTCCCTGGCCAATGCTAACCGAGTCATCGTCTATTTTTACGAATCCACCACCGTTTCGCCCTTCCAGAGAAACCCCCTCGTCCAGGGTTAACATGCCGCCGTTGGGCTTATTTTGCAGGATGGCCTCATAGGCGTTAATGGTCAAACTGCCCCCATTGTCTCCGATTTTTTCAATGATAACAGAATCTCCCGTAGGCATCCGGATACGGAAAGAACCCTCATTATTTATTTCAATGGATGTCGAAGGTAAATCTGGCATAATGCTTATGAAAGAAGTATAATTTTCGTCGGCACCGATGCCCATCTTGATGCCATTATTGGGCTCCATTTCGGAATTGGTCGTACCGGCATGGATTTTAATTCCCGAGTCATCCAGTTCAATATTTGATATAGGATGGACAATTTCCGTGTTCAGCTTCTTTATCAGATACTCCAGTGCCGCTACCTGCAGACCCGTGCCAACCACGATAGGGGCCATGCCAACCCCCATCTGCTTCATGGCTTCAACACCGGTTTCCGGATCAGGAAACACGGCACCACCAATGTCGCCGCCTGCGCCTGCGAGAAAAGCCGCCAGCGCAGCGCCGCCAAAGACCAGGGTTTTGGCCAGGGTTGACAGTATGGCCCTCTCGGCCACGGGGAGGCCGGCGGAAATAGTTATCTTTTCCGTGCCCATCAGTTCATCTTCGTCCTTGATAGTATCCTTGGTTTTTCCGAACTCAACATGATGGCCCGCTCTGTATTCAAGATTGCCGGCAAATTCAAACGCGCTCTTGATGGCCAAAGCGAATTCCGAGCTAGTGCCCAATATGGCGTCCAGCCTGGAGCCGACGGTCACATAGTTCTCGGAACCGATGATAAAGGAATCCGCCTGCCCCAGGACCAGCTCATGCTTGTCGCCCGAGGATTTGACATGCATGACGCTTTGTGGTTCCTCCCCGGACTCCCCTTTATCGCCCTTAGCTCCGGTATCACCCTTGCCTCCGGTGTCTCCCTTATCGCCTTTTTGCCCTTTGAAGGCCCCTTCCTGAGTTCCTTCTCCTCCCTGTCCCAGATAAATCCAGTTGCCATTACTTCCAAAAGGGCTGAAAAGATACATGAATTCCTTCCCAGGGGTATCGTCCATCACAAACTGATTGCCTCCCGGGGTCTTGATTACATGCTGTTTCGGATTGATATCCGTAACCACGTTGAAGTTCTGGGAGTTGAAGACGGCGCCGCTGATGACGGGGAGATCGGGGTCGCCGTCCCGGAAGGAAAGGACAACCTCCGCCCCCTTGTGCAATGGGAAATTCATGCCATGGGTCTTGTCGCTCGTCCCGGCGTAAGGGCTCTCCATCCGCACATGGTAGGTATTCGTACTTTTCCCCCATTTTGTGCTGAAATCGTCGCCCCCTGACTCCGGCGCAAAGGGAAGCCTCACTTTGTAGCGACC
Source organism: uncultured delta proteobacterium (assembly GCA_903885795.1). GTDB lineage: Bacteria > Desulfobacterota > Syntrophia > Syntrophales > UBA8958 > UBA8958. Next base: position 88,865 of record CAISJV010000007.1, read on the forward strand.
AAAGGTCGGATCTATGTCCGGTGTCTCCGTCGACAGATCCCCGTCGATAACCGCATTCATGGTAGCGTGTATCTTTGGCTTGGGCGTCAGGCGCTGGGGTCGGAACTGCACATCTTTAGGAATCATCGTAAAGGTGTTGTAGTACTGGAATTTCTGCTCAACCCCCGTCAGCGGCTGTTGGCCCTCATGTGCAGCATGGATGATCAGGTAATCACCGGAAAAGGTCTGACCGGGATCGTCAATGGTAATCAAAGTCCCGGGGATCAGGCCCGGTCCCGAAGCCATCCCGTAATAAACCTTGGTCTGGCAGAATATCTCTTCGGCCCTGATCCCGGCCAGTGCCTGACCTTCCTCGGTAGTGCTGAAATTCTCGCCATAGATGGTCTGCACCCTGCCCGTAATTTCGGTCGCAGGACCCACATCCGCCGTTGCCGACATGGTCCCCATCCCCGCCGTGTTGTAATTGTAATTCCTCAATACCACCTTCGCCGGAAAGGCCGCCTGGTGCATGATCAGGGTAAATATCGTCTCCGGCGCCGGTCCGGGTCCGGGCGCGCCTACCTGTTTATACTGCAACGTCTTCTTTGACGGGGGATGGGATAAGCGCGTATCCGTAATTACCATCTTTTCCGATTTCACATCCTGCAAACTATCATGCCAGGTCTGATCCTGCTCAAAATAATAATAGACCCCTTCCCGCTCCATCAGGCGCTGGAGAAAGTCGAGATCGTTCTCCTCATACTGGCACACATAGGACCAGCGATTGTATCCCGCCGGCAAAGGACTATAGTGGGTCCCCGTCAACTTCAGCTTATAGTCGAGAGAAGTAAACCCGTTGTCCCTCATAACGCCATCGATGATATCACCAAACGGCTTCCCGACATAAATATCCGAACGCGTGTTGAGGTAAGGAAGAAACATCTTCGCCCGGAGCCGAAGCTCATACTGAGTGTAATCGCCAACCCGCTGGACCTGACGAAACTCCGTGACGATACCGTGATAGTAAGAAAAATGATTCCGGACCACCATACATAAAACAGCGGGCCGCAACAGCACTTCCCCGAGCAAGGCCGGTATATTGTCCGTCGTGGAACGAAGGGTGATGTAAAAATCATAAATAAAGGAAAGATTTTCATCACCCGTAAACTTGATCACCTCGAATTCCGGCTGGACAGGATCCTTGTCGTTGTAAATGAGGCTGAAGGTAAAATAATCATCCGGAGCTCCGCCAACGTATGTCAAATTGTCCCACGTGTCCTGTTCCATAAAATCTCCCTAATTAAAGAGGACCTTCATCAAAATTATTAATGTAATTCATGACATGATCATGACCTTGTTCTGGCTCGGCGCCAATACGGAACCTACGGCATTGCCATCGTTCTGCTTGGTCATATTGCCAAGGAATACCGCAGGATTGCCCTCCAATTTCACTTTCATGCTCCCCACGAGAAATTCCGCGGGACCCATGATTTTGCCGGAGGCAACACCCTGGTTGACGCCTCCCTGATCACCGTTCGTCGGTGATATCTTCGAGGCCTTCGTCAGCGCGGGCATGCCGTTGATCAGAACCTTGGTCGTGACCGGGTTGCCCATCTGGGGCATGCCGATGTTGGGGTAGGGAGTCGGAATGGGTGGGGCCGGCGGGGCCGGAGTCAGGCAGACATCAGGCATGGCCATAAGCTGCCCATTTTCTTTGGTAACGGCAAACATGATATAATCCCTCCTATGCTAACCGATGTGTATTTTCTCACCGTCGATGGTAACTTCCTCCTCTGAGATCAGGGAGGCATGGCCCGCCTTGACGGAGAAGCGATCCTTAACTATTGTCCGGATTCTGCCGGCCCTTATCTGTTCCAAATTTTCTATCCAGCGGAAACTGTCCCGGACCCGCTCCGTAGCTCTACCGATTACGCTGTCGAGGATATCGATGACCTGGACGGCCTTTTTGCTACGCACCTCCAGGATGCTAGTCAGGAGAGAGCAAACCGCAAAGCGGACCTTTCCGGAGATACCGGCAATTTCGATCTCCGGCGCTTCCAGGGCAACGCTCTTATCGCCGCAGACAATAATGTCATCGGCCTGTAGCTTTAGCGGTCCCGCTTCCGTCCGCAGGCTGGCCTCCCCGGGAAATACCATATCGTAACATGCCCCGACTTTATCCAGAACCATGAGGATGTAGCCGCCCGCGGCAACATCGGCGGTTATCAGCACCCGATCTCCAATATCCGGCTGGAGAAGACATCCCTCCGCCTTGCACACCCAGAGGGAGACCCCATCGTCAGCCTCGATCCGGTAGCGGTCCTCCCTCCTTTCCATTACCAAACCATAGGCCAGGGACACATGCCAACAGGGTGCATTCTTTCTCAATACGGCAACATTTGTCATGGTGACACCTCTTTAATCTATAATAAATATTCCCGCTGTCTCATCGGCGCATCTCATAATTTCCGGATGACCTGGAGAGGTACCCAAATGTTCCGCCTCCAGGAGCCCCGGGAGTATAAAGAAATCCCTTTCTAATGTCAAAATTATTTCAGTCCCGAGGTAATATAAATATGGTGTCACACCTTGTATTTTTCGGTCAATATCTCATTGACACATCGGACGGTCCATCGTATGTTTTCCAAACTCATCCTCACCCCTGCCCTCCTCTTGAAGGAGAGGGAGAAAGGTGCATTTCCCCCCTTTGGCAAAGGGGGAGGCGAGGGTGATATGCGACGTACATTATCCGGTGAAAAGGTAGCGAATGTTAAAACGGATTTTGATACCGATCCTGTGTTTCGTCCTGTTGCAGTCGGGCGTTTGGATCATGGATGCCGGATGGACGTCAGCGTCTGCCGCCGAGAAGAAGCTCGTCGTCGGCATTGCCAATGATCCGCCTTATACATTCAAGAATGAACAAGGGGAGTGGGTCGGAATAACGGTGGATCTCTGGCGCCACATCGCCCGGGACTTGAAACTGGATTATTCCCTGAAGGAGATGACCCAGGAAAAAGTCTTGAATTCCCTCCAGAATGGCTCTGTAGATTTATCGGCCGACGCCATTATCATCACCTCGGGACGGGAACAGCGTTTTGAGTTTACCGTGCCCATTGCCAGCACGAGGGTAGCCGTGGCAACCCTTTACGATAAGGAAGATCACCCCTGGCTGGCAGCCCTGAAGATATTCTTTTCCTGGGGCACCTTGAAGATTCTCATTGTCCTGCTGATGATATTGTTATTACTAGGATTTATCTTTTGGCGAATCGAGCGGAAGAGCAACCCCGAACATTTTGGCGAAGGCCTGATCCGGGGTATTGGTTCGGGCATTTACTGGGTGGGGTCGACCATGACATCGGGCGTATGCTTCGGCGTCAGCTTGAAATCCATCGGCGGCAGGGTATTGGGTCTCCTTTGGATGCTGATCTGCGCCCTCGCCTTGAGCGCCTTTATCGCGTCCCTGAGCTCTACCCTTACAACCCATCATCTCAGTGAAACGAAATTAAGCGTCGATAAGTTGAGAAGAATGCACTTGGGAACGGAAGCGGGGTCGGTGCCTCATTCCATTGTTGAGAAAATTGGCAGCCGGACGACGTTTCTCAAGGGTGAAGAAGACGTCTTGGCGGCACTCATCAGTAAAAAGATTGACGGTTTCCTATACGATGAGGCGACACTGCAATATTACGCAGAGGGAAAATACCGGGGAATCATTACCGTGCACCCGACCAGTTTGAAAGAGATCGTCATTGCCTTTGGATTGCCCCATAGCAGCCCGTTGCGGAAACCGATCAACATATCAATGTTGAAACTTCTCGATGAACCGGTGTGGGAATCCATCCTGAGCCGTTACGGTCTGGATAGTAATTTTGAAGCAAGGCACATTGTCATCAACAGGGAAAAGAGACATAAAACAGTTGCAAGCGACGAATAAGGACAAGAACAATGAAGACAATCCGCCCGCCCTATACCATTCTCGCATTAGGTCCCTTCAGCCCCGTCCCGGAGACGGGATTTTCCGTGAATATCATCCCCGTGGAGACTCCGACCTTCCAGGAGGCTTTTGGTCAACTGGCCCCTCGGCTCTGGATTCCGGCGCCTGCGGACATCTGCCCGCCCGGAGGTCTGACCCTGCAACCGTCCGTTCTAAAAGATCTGACCCCGGACGGCCTGATACGGACGATACCTTATCTCAAGGATCTTTACGACGCAGGGGAATTCGTTGCCAGGGGCTACGCCAGCGGCGCCGCTCCGGCTGATATCGCCGCCCAGGTACAATCCACCTGGCCCCATCTTCCCCTGGACCTTTCCATCCCCACAGTAACTGCGCAGCAGGCAACCCGCCACGACAGCGCTGTCGACGACATTCTCTCTATGGTGGCCATGCCCGGTGGATCAGATCAGGGAGGATCAAGAAACTCCGGAGGTCCCGCGGACTGGAAAAGGAAAATTGATGACCTCCTGTCGGCAAATATCGCCGCTATCTTCATCAATGAAGAATTCCGGGCGTTTGAATCTGCCTGGCGGGGAGCGGAGTGCCTCTTCCGCCGGGGCGGCGTCGGGGAAGAAAGTGGTAAGATCGTATTGAAAATCGCCCCGGTCTCAACGACGAGCCTTCCTGAGGCCCTGGAATCCCTGGCGATCGAACTTGCGGCGAATACCCCCGACCTCATCCTCATCGACCTGCCCATGGACAACACCCCCGGCGGCGTCGCAACGCTGGAAAGAATCGCCGCCCTTGCGACAACGCTGCTTATCCCGACGGCGACATGGATCACCCCCTCTTTTTTCCATCTGGATAACTGGCGTGAGTTGCACCGGTTAGCCTATCTCAAACACCATCTGGACGACGCCGTCTATGCCAAGTGGCGAAAACTCAGAGAACAACCGTCAGGACAATGGCTGACCCTGACCTGCAACCGTTTTCTTACCAGAGCACCCTATGGGGAAAACAACCGCCCCCGTTCCGTTGCCTTCACGGAGAAGGAACCCCTGTGGATTAGCCCGGTATGGGCGCTGGGAACCCTGGCCGCGCAGAGCGTCAGCCAGTTTGGCTGGCCCTCGCGCCTGACCGACTATATGCGCGTGCGCATTAAGGATCTTGCCGTGTATGTCAACGAGGATGAAGCAGCTTCGGCTACGGAGACGACATTCCCGGACGACCGGATCCGGCAGTTTGTGGAAATCGGCGTCACGCCCCTATCGGGAGTCCCAGGGCAGGACACGGCCTTCATGCCCAAGGCAGCCGTCGCCTCCGGCGAATCTCTCCTTTCCCAGATGTTCCTTTCCCGGATCATCGGCTTTCTGATCAGGCTGCGGGATGCTTATGAGGAAAGCGACAGGGAAACGGAACCGGTGAGTTTCGTCACCGAGGCCCTGATGGCCTTTTTTGAAGCAACGGGACAGGAACCACCGGACGACCTGTATGTAACCAAGGGCGCCAACCCTGAAGGACACCAGCAGGAAGAAGCGTCAACCCCGGCCCTGGATATTTCCTTAACCCCTCCGAAGGCGGTTTCCCCGGATTCCCGGAAAATGGCCTTTACCTTTTCCTGGTAAGGGTGACGGCTTCGTAGAAAGATCCGTCTATCATGAACAGATTTTCGACTTTTTGCGAGTTCATCAAGGGTAATGTGCAAATATATATAAGGAGGTCTCGACATGAAAAAGATCTGGATTAGCGCCTTGGAAAAGGATCAGGAAAAGGTCCAAAAGATGATGAGCCTGGTCAAGACTTATGGTTTGGGAGTGGATGGGCATTTCTGGCTGGATGACCTGACGAAGATGGCCTGGGACAGTGCCCTGGAACCCCTTGCTGCCAAGGATACGGTTCTGTGGATTATAATCGGCACGGAGGCCTCATGGCAAACCCCTTCCGTCCGGCAAGGCCTTTCTCTGCTCGCCCTTGCCGTTCAACATCAAAAAGGGCTGGGGTTTCCGATCCTCATTGTCCCCACAGAGGGAACGATCGATCCGGGGACGCTTCCCACTCTCTTCCAAGGCGCAGAGGTCATTCCCTTCGCCACGGCAACGCTGGGACCAAAGATCGTGGCCCTGGCCAATCGGCCTGTTACACCCTTTGACCCTGGATACCGCCTCAATCTCCACGCCCTGCATGGCATTGGACTGTGGTTCGAGGTGGGGCCACCGAAGAATATCCCCTGGGATGGCTCCATGTTCGGCGTCCACGGGGCGGATATCGACGTTCACGGCGTCGGACCGGCAGACGGGATTCCTGCCCGGACCGTCCTGGAGTATGCTGTGAAGGGCATGAAAGTGCACCTCGGGGAAGAGGAGTTTGCCACCTGGGCCGCCCAGAATCACATCGACGACACCATGTCTTATTACGTTCGCGTTCAGGGCGTCCCCGACAAACTGCTCTTTGGTCCTTACGCCGCAGACGCAGATGCGGATGTTCACGTGGTGGCCCTGTGTTGATAACGGGAATCGATTAAGGAATTTGAGGTTGATTATCATGCCCTTTTGCGCCCCCTCTCAGGCATGGGCATTAAGGAGGCTACATGGAACAGGACAACGGGGATAACTTGCAGGACAGTTACGGCAAGGTGAGCAATTATTTTACCTTCAGCCTCATTTATAACGACAAGGATACTGTCAAGCCGGAATTCGAGGTTATTTCTTTTACGGGGAACGAAAATCTTTCGTTTGTTTATGACTTCTACATCACCCTGCGTTCCACGACGGACAATATACCGGCTCTGCTCGGAGAGGTACTGTTGCGACCGGCCATTTTATGCATTGTCGTCGAGAGTCACTTTGCCTACTATCACGGCATTGTCACGGAATTTCGCCAGATCGAGCGGGTAGGCGACTACACCCAGTATAACCTCAGGCTCCGGGCAAAAACGTTTCTTCCTTACCTCAACACACGCTCGGATATTTATGTTGGGAAGAAGTTCTCCGAGATCATCGACGGTGTCATGAAGGACAACGGGTTTACTTTGCTCGACTATGAGCTGAAGTTAACAGGGTCCCATTATGATCCTTTGCCGGTGGGATACAATCGCTGGTCTTATGTGTGTCAGTATGAGGAGAACGACCTTGACTTTCTCCAGCGCCTGATGGAGCGGGAAGGGGTCTATTATTATTTTGAGCAGGATCAGACGTGGCGGGAAAGTTTGCAGGATGTGCAACAGGAAAAAATGGTGATCACCGATACGAAATTATCCCATCCCCCGGCGAAGAAGACATTGCAGTATAAACCCGTGGGCGCCCCCGGACCCGGACCGGCGCCGGAGACGATATTTACGATGATCATGCACCAGGCGGCCTTTCCTGCGAAGGTGATATTAAGGAATTACAATTACAACACGGCGGGGAAGGGGACCATGTCGGCAACGGCAGATGTGGGTCCTATGACCGATGTTGCGGGAAGGGTGCAAACCATCTATGGCGAGAATTTCAGCACGGAGGCAGAAGGCAAGACCCTGGCCGGGATCAGGGCCGAAGAGATATTCTGCCAGACCAGGGTTTTCTACGGGATGGCCTCGGGACCGGGTCTGACGCCGGGGACATTGATTACCATCAGTGATTTGCAGAGCGAGATGATCTTTTCCGGTGAATACATGATCATTCACGCCGACCATAAGGGCCAGCAGCCCCTGCCGGGGATTGAGCAGAAATTCCAGTACTACAACACCTTTACGATGATTCCTAAAGATGTGCAGTTCCGCCCTCAGCGCCTGACCCCGAAGCCGAAGATCCATGCGACGATGAACGCCGTCATCGACGGCGATCTGTCAGAGGAGACACCTGATATTGATACGGATTTGGGGCGCTACAAGGTACGGCTCCCTTTCGCGCCGGATGATACCAGCAATGATGTTAATGCGAAATGGGGGAAAAGCACGGACGCCTATCATGTGCGGATGGCCACTCCCTATGCCGGAGCGGAAAACAATACCCACGGCATGAACTTCCCCCTCCACAAGGGCGCCGAGGTCGTCCTCTCCTTCCGGGACGGCGATCCCGATCTTCCCATCATCAGCGGCGCCGTCTTCAATTCCCAGAATTTCAACGTTGTTACGGATAACAATCCGCGGCAGCATAAGATCAAGACCCAGGGAGGCAACCAGTTCGTCATGGATGACGACCCGGGAAAGGAATCCATGTCCCTGAAAACGCCCAAAGGCAGCCAGTTCGTCATGGATGACGACCCGGAGAAGAAATCCATGTCCCTGAAAACGCCCAAGGGCAGCCAGATCGTCATGGACGACAACCAGTCGAAGGAAACTCTGTTCCTGAAAACGCCCGGGGGCAACAAGATCGTCATGGACGACACCCCGGGGAACCCAGAGATTCGCCTGGAGAGTCCGGGTCCCTTTGTTACCAATGTGACGGAGAAAAAAACCCTGAACTGGGGGAAGGAGTTTGGTTTAACCGTGGGCGGGGCCGACTCCATCTATCTCGGCAGCACGTTTAGTGGCATGGTGGGTTCGGCGACGTCGGCGTTTGTGGGGGCAGTTGCGGACCTCACCATCGCCGCGAAGACCGCCATCTCACTAACCTCTTCTCTGAGTGCGAATTTTGGACAAAGCTACGATTATAAAAAGGTGTCGGGCACGATCAGCGAAACGGAATCACATTTTTCCACAGACGCCATCTCCTTTTCGGCAGGCGCCGACCCCGCGGCAAGAGAACTGATATCTGCGGGAACGAAAATCGCAGGGATCGCGGTCGCCGCTGCCGGCGCCCTGCTGGCCTTGTCCGCAGGCGAGGCTGCCCGTGGTCCCGAAAATGAATCGGGCCAGCAGGGTACTTTCTGGTCGATACTGGGTGTGGGTATTGTGGCTGAAGTCGCTGCTATATACCTCATGCTCAAGAAGATGCATGAAACGGCAGCGACTCTTGAAAAGAGAACGGCCGCCAATTTCAAAATGGACAATGAGGGAATCAAAATGTCCGTTAAAAAACCCCTCCCCCCCGCCAACCCCGCCGAGATCACAATGATGGCCGGACAAATCAAAATGGAAGTTAGTGATAATGGACAAGTTATATTTTATACAGGTGAAAAGGCTAGGTTGTTCATATCGAAGGCCGAAACTAAAATATTTAGTCCGAACGGGACTCGATACATAAGCGTAACAGATAACGGCATTAAAATGACATTAGAAGGGACGACTGCCGCTGATTTTAAACCAAAAACTCTGAGTCTTGGCGAAGGCAACAAAACAATTCTTTTGGGATAAAGACCGACAAAAATACCGATGAAAATCATCAAACCGCAGAACCTGGCCCTGTTGTTCAAGAGCATGCATATTGACGGTCATTGCCGTCTCTGCACGGCCGCCTGCGCCTGTTTCACCCTGGATGAGACCGCCCCGAACCGCCTGATGGACGAGCAGGATATGTGGCCCGTCATCGAGGCGGCCCTGGGGCCGGAGGAACTCTTCGATTTTGGCGCCCCTAAGGTAAGGGGAGAGTATCTGGTCTATGGGAGCGCCTTTGCACACAAGCACGTCCACGCTCTCATGGTATCCGTCCGCGTCGGCCATCTGACCAAGACCCTGTCCGTCTTCGGCAATCATCACTGGAAAATTGCCGGCAGCGAAGATCCGGCCCCCTTTACACATATGCCGATCAATTACCAAAACGCCTTCGGCGGCCCGGATTTTCCGGAGAACCCTGTGGGGAAAGGCATGATCCCCGACGCCACGGGGAAGACGCCCCGCCCCAATGTCCAGGACCACGGCCATCTCATTATCTCTCCTCGGGACCGGCCGCCGCCCGCCGGCTTTGCCGCCTATCCCCTTGACTGGCCCCAGCGGCAGCAATATGCGGGCCGTGTGGACGAAAACTGGCTTCTCAACGACTGGCCCCATTTCCCCATGGACACGAACTGGGAGCTGTTCAACGCCGCCCCGGAGGACCAGCGCCTCCCGGGATTCTTCACGGGCGACGAAAAGATCGAAATCATGCACATGCATCCCGGCAAGGCCGTGCTTCCGTCGTCATTGCCAGGACTGCGGCCCCGCCTCTTCGTGAATCAGAAGGAGGGGGACGGCGAGGTCTTCCGGGAAGTTCCTTGCCGGGCGGAGACCCTCTGGCTCTTCCCTGACCGGGAGGTGGGCATACTCCTCTGCCGGGGGACCATCGCCGTGGCGGATGATGAGTACGAAGATGTCTTGCATCTGTACGGCCAGTGGGAATCCATGGCGGAAGCTCCCAAGTCCGTCGAGGAATACGGCCGGATGTTCCGGCAGGAATTGGCCCCGGCGCCACCGCCCCCGGAACCCACCCCGGCGCCGCCGCCGGAACCCACCCCGGACCCTTCTCCCGAGCTGGCCGCCCTCGTCGAGGAGGCCGCGGCCCTGGAGGCCCAGACGACGGAATGGATCAGTAAGCTCGGCCTCGACCCGGCGGTGGTGATGACGCAGGCTGCCGCCCTCGCCGCGCCGCAGGCGGCCCCCGGCAGTTTTTCTTCCCTGGCCGAGCTGGATGGAGCCATCGCCGCCCTGGAAAAGCAGACAGCCGATCTGATGAAAAAATTCGGCATTACCATGGCGGATGTCGAGAAGGTCATGGCCCCCAAGCCCGAGGCGCCGCCCAAATCGGCCGACGAGATCATCGCCGAGCTGCGGAAGGCGGGCCTCCACAAACCGGAGATCGAGGCCCGGTTAAAAGAGGCGGAGAAATTGACCCGGGAGGCCCACGCCGCCCTGGACGAACTGGAAGGGAAAGGCGCGGCGCGGGCTAAGCATCCCCAATCTCCCCATGATCCCCCGCCGGCAGGACTAGCCCTCACCGTGGAGGAGGTCATGGCCAGATACGGGCGACGGGAATCCCTCGGCGGTCTCGATCTGGCGGGTCTTGATTTTTCCGGACGGAAGCTGGCCGGAGCGGACTTCACCGAGGCTGTTTTGACCGGGGCAATCTTTACCAATGGAGCGTTACCCCAGGCGATATTTAAAGACGCCATCCTCAAAGACGCCGATTTCAGCAATGCCGATCTCAGCCAGGCAAACCTGGAGCAGGCCGACGCCTCCGGAGGCCGTTTTCAAAAAGCCCGTTTGCCGGGGGCAAAGATGGCGGGCGGAGATTTCACCGGCGCGGATTTTTCCGACGCCGACCTCTCCGGGGCCAATGCCGCCGGAGCGGTCTTCGAGGACGCGCAAATGAAAAGGATGAAGGCGCGGCAGATCTCCGCCTCCAAGGCCGTTTTTGCCAAAGCGAACCTCAACGATGCCGATCTCATAGATGCGGTGCTGACAGACGGTGATTTTACCGAAGCCCGCTTGTCCCACTGCTCCTTCATCAAATCCCACGCCGCCGGTCTCCGCCTGAACGGAGCCACAGGAGAACACACAAAATTCAGTTTGGCCCGCCTCACCGCCTCCCGGGCCGACGCCGACACGGTTTTGACGGACGCCCGCTTATATGGCGTCGATTTGACCGACGCCTGCTGGGAGGGCGCCCGGCTCTTCCGTGCCCAATTGATAGAGGCGACGCTGGACCGCGCCGATTTCAGCAAGTGTGACCTGACCGGGGCCATCATGATTCTCGTAAAGGCAAAAGAGGCAAAATTTATGAAGGCCGATCTTACCAACGCCAATCTCACCGGCATCAATCTCTTCAAAGGCTCGCTGCGGAAGGCAGTTCTAAACCGGACGGACCTGAAACTCTCCAACCTCTACGGCGTGGATTTTTATCAGGCCCGGATTCAGCAGACGAATCTGGACCGGTCCAATATCGACAATACCTTGTTCAAACTGAGGCATATATGATAGGCGCCGACGAGATAATTGCCAAAATTAAAAGAGACGGTCATCTGACGGGAGGGGATCTCACGGGCATTGACCTTTCCCGCCGGGACCTCACGAGAGTCATCCTGGAAGGGGTGCAAATGCCCGGGGCTAATCTGGAGGAGGCAAAGCTCAGCGACAGCGCCCTGATCAGGGTCAATCTCGCCGGCGCGCGGATGGTCGGGGCGGACCTTACGGGCGGCCGCCTGGACAACGTCGACCTGACCGGCGCGCGCATGGAAAAGGCCATCCTGACCAACGTCACGCTGCAAAATGTTTCCCTCATCGGAACCGATCTTTCGGAGACGGACCTCAGCAATGCCTTTGCCGACCAATGCGATTTCAGCCACGCCAGATGCATCGGAGCGAATTTGTTCAGGGCCTCCCTGCAAGGCTGCCGGCTCCACGCCCTGGATGTAACGGCTGCCGATCTGACCCGCCTCCTGGCCTTGGACAGTGATTTCACCGGGGTAGTCTTCAACAAGACGGATCTTACCAAGGCCTTCCTCGGGAAGAGCACCTTTGGGAAACAGAACTTCTCCGGCTGCACCCTCAAGTTGACGATATTTGACAAAAGTCTTCTGCAGGGAGCCGACTTCTCCGGTCTGGATCTAACCCAGACGAGCTTTGGCGGTGCCGACCTGACGGCGGCCCGGCTCACCAATAGCAGTGGTAAACATATAATCTTTAACGAGATCGTCGCTCCGGGGGCCGATTTCTCGGAGGCAGATTTTTTTATGGTCAACTTCAGCAAGGCACATCTGACGGGAGCGATTTTCCACCGCGCCCGGATAGAGCAATCCCTTTTCAGCGATTCCCGCTTAGATAAGTGTGATTTTCGTCAGGCCGGGGCGCCCTATACGGATTTTTCCCGGGCCGTTGTAACCGGCGCCGATTTCTCAGACGCCCGCCTGAACCGCGCCAACTTCCACCGCGTCCGGAGAAGGGAAGCCCGCTGGGACGGGGCGCATACGGAGACAATATATAAGACCGACCCCAAACTCTGGGCGGCGGAGAGTTGGGCCGCCCCGGAGCGCAGAAGTCAAAGGAGAGATAAACATGAATAATATCATTGCCATCAAGCGCCACGACCTGCCCCGGGAAGCAACCCTCCTCTACGCCCGGGTAACAGAAAATGACGGCGACGCCTATCGCGTTCATCTCGACAACGGAGATCTTCTTTCCGCCCGAAGAGCCGGCGGCTGCCTCTTGGTTCCGGAGACCGGCGACGAGGTGCTTGTCGCCGACAACGGCGAGCAGGCCTTTATTCTCAGCGTCCTGACCAGGGAGGGGGATAGGGGAAGGATAACCTTTCCCTGCACAAGCACCATTGAAGGAGAGGAAATCAACTTCAAAGCCGGCCGGGCCATGACCATGGAGGCCCCCCGGATCTCCTTTACGGGCATCCTCGGGGAAGTGAGATTTAAGGGGCTTTCTCTCCTCTCCCAATGGTGCGACGCCCGGATCAAAAAAATCACTACCACGTCGGAGAGCTGGGACCGCGTGGTCGGACGTCTTACCGAGCGGATCAGGGACAGCTACCGCCGGATCGAAAACACCGAACAGACAACGGCTGGCCGGATCAGGACCATCGTGAAGGGGCGCTTCTCCGTAACAGCGAAAAACGCCGCCCTCACAGCGGAAGAGGAAGTCAATCTGGACGGGAAGAAAATCCATATCGGATAGAGGAGGAAGAACGGTGTTTGCCGCCACCATTGAAAAGGGACAGGTGTTCGCCATGCCCGATGTCTGCAAGACCCCTGCCCCGCCGGGACCGCCCGTGCCGATACCCTATCCCAACACCGGCATGAACCAAATGGGCAATCCGACGGCGAAAAAGGTCTTGATTAACGGCGCTCCCGCCCTGACCAAGGCATCCAAGATCCAGCCTACCAACGGCGACCAGGCCGGGGTAGCACAAGGCCTCGTTTCCGGAAAAATCATGGGACCGGCAGAATTCATCATGGGCAGCACAAAGGTGAAAATCGAGGGCAACCCAGCAGTGTTCATGGGGAATCCAACCAAACAGAACGACGGCAACGCCGTCGGCTCGCATGCGCAGCCCTCCCAGAACAAGGTCATGATCATGAGCTAAGATTTGGAGGGGCCGACGGTAATAGAGTAAACATTTTTCTTGTCATCGAAAACCTGATCGGTAAAATATTTTTTCCCGGGAACCAGATCAAGGACGATGCGGGTTTTTATCGTGGTAGCCAAGTACTTTCCGATCCGAATGCGCTGCACATAAAGGCCTTTTGTGTCTATACGCATAGGAAGTCCATTGCCATATTTAGTGTGGAGGAAATCCATGACGATGCGGGGCTTATCTCCCCCCAGGTTGGAGATTGTGGGCACGGTCTTACGATTTAAGTCAATCATCACCTTGTCCTGACCCTCCGTCCCTTTTTTGCAATCGATGCTTTTTATAAGCGCCCCCTGTCCACTGCCGACAGGCGCTTTTATCTCGCTGCCACGGTCCTCAATGACCTTCTCTTTCCCGACTGCCTGGGGATGAGATTTGACTGCCGCCTTCGGGACTTCTACCTGCGGGACTTCTACCTTGATCACGCCCTGTCTGGCGGCCCTTTCCCCGAGGGGATGGAAATAAATAATAATACCGGACAGAATTGCAAAGAAAAGAACCAAAACGGCTACACTCGCGAAGACAATGCGGTACTTGCGAAAAAAGCCGGGTTCTTTCGCTGAAGGGATAATCGCCACGGGCGACACATGCGACGGGACAACAATGGGAGGGGGGAGAGGATCTTCAATAACTTCAGGTAGAGACATTTCAACAACTTCCGGCAAGTGTCTGGCATGATGCAACTCGAAGCATTTCAAGGCTTCCTGTTCATCCATGAGGAGATAACGGCAATAACTCTTCAGAAAATCGGGAACGGCTTTTTTATCCGGGAAGGCATCCAGATCATCGGTTTCCAATGCCACAAGGAGAGGCAAGCCGATCTTCGTAGCCTTCGAGAGGGCTGTCAGCTTGATCTCACGGGCTTCCCGCTCTCTGCGCAGATAGCCCCCCAGTGTTTCTCTCTCTTTCTTATCCATAGCTGTCATCCCTGATATTTCTTCATAACACACCCCCCGATCCTTGACAATACGTATGTCCCTTTTTTCCCTTGACACCTCTTCATCCGTTCATTATCCTCCTCCCTAAGGAATGATAAAATCATGGTAAAGCGTTTGCCTCTATTATTCATATTTGTGATCTGTTTCCTGGCGGGCTGTGGCCCGGGAAAGATTGTCGTCAAGACCGACGACAAACAGTTGTCCAGGGATTACAAGATCCACGACGAAATCGTTCCCGTCAGCCCCGCCGTCTTTCCCGAGAATCAGCCCTGGCAGACGGTGAACGCCAATCTGAAAAGAAAAGTCTTTTTCAACGACCGCCAGACCATGGTTCTCTATGAGGCGGCAAAGACAGACACAGGGAAGGATGTGAAAACCCAATATCATTATCACGAGCTTTCCGGATATGTTCTCAGCGGCAATCTGCTGATCAGAATCGACAAGAAAGTCCAGAACATCGGGCCGGGAGGGGTCTATATCGTCCCTTCCAACGTTCATTACGCTGTTCTTCCCCTCACCGGGAAGGTCTCTTACCTGGAGATATTCACACCCACCCGGGATGACCTTCGCAGCCCCCCCATTCTCCCGCGTTTCGACGAAAACGACGTGAAAAGCGTTATTTTCAAGTGGTACGCCTATCTGGACAAGCTGGCCGATGTGAGCAATTACCTGCCTTTGCTTACAAATAAAGGACTGGTCATGCATAATCCCGGAATTGTCATTCGTAATCAGGAAGATTTCAAGACCTGGTATGCGGGAATGCTCAAGAAGACGAAAACCAATATCAACATTGTTAAAGACGTTGTCGTCACGATCGATGGAAATGGCAATTTTATTGCGGAATTCACCGTGTCATGGGAGGCCATCACCTCTCTCGATGAAAAAAGGACTTTTAACTCCCGACAGAAATGGACCCTCGTTGATCAGGGCGTGGCGACCCCCGTCATTCTGGGCACGGATTACAAAGAAATCAGCAAAATTGTGCCATGATAGCGGCGCCGATCTCCCGGAAACAGGCTTTTGTCGAAAAAGTGAGAGATATAAACCATTAAAATAAAAGGAGAACGAACAATGCCAGAAAAAGCAAGACGGGTTGTGATTTTATCTTTGGTTGGGATCTTCACGATCTTCGCCATGACCTATCTCTGTCCGACCGCAGTCAACGCTCATGCCCCGAAAACGGTCCTGCTGGCCTATGACGGAGCGACCAAGACGCTTAGTGTTGCGATTACCCACACGCGCTTCTCGGAGGGCCACTACATCGAAAAGGTTGTGATCAAGAAGAACGGAACGGTCGTGGCCACACAGGAATACAAAAGCCAGCCTTCAGAAACCTTTACATATACCTACAAGGTTGATGCGGTTGACGGCGATACCCTGGAAGTCAAGGCTTCGTGCAGCAGGTTCGGTTCCACATCCGAGACAATTACCGTTGGGAAGGGTTCAAGCAAAACACCCTAATAATCGGGTATATCGCTGACAAAAAGAGGGAAAGGAAATGTCTCCCTTCTATATTCATGTCTTTTCCATGACCACAGGATTGCTGGCAATGACCGCAGGGGTTGGCGTCGCCAGATTCCTTCGGCAGAAACGCTGGTGGCTGAATATTCATCGCACCGCCGGAATCACCGGAGCGGTATGCCTTAGCACCGGATTTGCGGCAGCCGTCGTCATGGTTTCCCAGTCCGGAGGCGGACAATTCGATATCCCCCACGCTTGGTTGGGCCTGACAACCGTTCTATGCGCAGTTACTGCACCCACCCTGGGGCACCTGCAATTTAAAATCCGCTCAAAAATCCAGCAGCTCCGCCTCTGGCACCGACGAACCGGATATGCAGCCCTGCTCCTGACCCTTTTATCGGCGTTGTCGGGACTGGTTGTCGCCGGGATCGTTTAAACACATGAAAAAGAATGATGTTATACGTCTATCCCTGCCTTCGGACCTTTCCTACTTGAGTTTAGCCCAGATGGTAATTCGGGAGGTGGCGCTTAAAATCGGGTTCACCGGCGATGATCTCTACCAAATCGACCTGGCCGCGGAAGAGGCGATCTCCAATGTCATAGTCCACGCCTTTCCCGGCCAGGAACGGGAAAACTTTGATCTCATCTGTGAGCGGGCGCCCCTGGGAATGAAGATCACCATCAGAGAAAAGGGCTTGCCCTTTGACCCCGGCCAGATTCCCGATTACCACCCCACTGAGAATATCGATCAGATGTCGGCCTCCGGGATGGGAGTTTTCCTCATGAAGGAATTCATGAATGAGGTCTATTTCCGGAACCTCGGCATGGAGGGGAAAGAAACGAACCTGATCAAATATCTGCCGGCGAAGAGTATCGAGTCATACCTGTCCGCAGATGAACTTGCGGAAGCGGAAGCCGGGAAAGTATTGGTTTCAGGAACGCCCTCCTCCTCGTTGCCGATTCCGGGAAATATACCTTATAATATCAGACGGATGGAGCCAGCCGAAGCAGTGGAAATTGCCCGGTGCGCCTATAAGTCCCACGGCTATACATTTTTCGATGATCACATCTACTATCCGGAGCGGATTATAAAGCTCAACGGGACGGACGAAATTATTTCTGCTGTCGCCGTGACGGAAAACAATATCTTCATGGGACACTCAGCCCTCGTTTTTCCTAACGAGGAAGCGCGAATCGCAGAATTCACCTTTGTCTTCGTGAACCAGGAATACCGCGGCCAGGGCTGCATGAAGCGGATCGCCGATTTTCTGTTCAAGTGCCCCAAGAAGAAGCCCCTTGATGGCCTCTATGTCTATTCCGTAACCAACCACGAATTTACTCAGCGGGGAATGGTCCAGTTTGATATCCATGATTGCGGTCTCCTCCTTGCCTCCAGCCCCGAAACCTGGGTATTCAAAGGCATAGAGGCACAGGACCAAAGGATTAGTGTTGCCCTGAGCTTCAAATACCTTACCGCCCCCACGATGATGATCCTGTATCCACCGGCGCGGCATCAGAACATCATCGAACGTCTGTATCAAAACATCGGCGCCACGAACCACCGTTTTCACACCCCTGGTGGGGATCTTCGGCAAGGGCTCCCCGCGGAAGCGAAGATCAGAACCGATGTCCTCTTGACGGAAAATTGCGCGGAAATTCACGTAATCGGCTATGGTGACAACGTCGTTCATGAAGTCCGGAGAACCCTGCGTGAGCTATGTCTGAAAAATGTTGCCGCCATCCAGCTTTTTCTCAACCTGAAAGATCCCCACACCTTTTTCATGACGGCGGAATTTGAAAAAATGGGCTTCTTCTTCGCCGGCATCCTGCCCCTGGCCTTGGTCGGGGACGCATTGATTCTCCAGTACCTGAACAATGTCCGCGTTGATTACGACAAGATTGTTCTCTACACAGAGGAAGCCCGTCAGATCAGAGACTATGTCCGGGAAATGGATCCAAATCGTGATTTTCAATAAACCCGATGAAACAAAAAGCATACTGATGGGAAAAAACAGACTGGAGTCTCTGACCGACGGCATATTTGCGTTTGCCATGACACTGTTGGTCACCAGCCTGATCCTGCCCCGCTCCGCAATAGTTACCGAAACATCCGGTGCCGCACTGGCAAGCCTTCTGCCGGATTTTTACCATTACATAATTGCTTTTTTTGTTCTTGCCGCATTCTGGGTGGGGCACCATGAACAGTTAAGTAAGATCCATCACATCGACAGCAACCTTTTATTCCTGAATATAATCGGTCTGTTTTTTGTGACCCTTGTTCCCTTCTCGACCAGCTTCATCGGCGATTATTCTAATGATGTCATTGCCACGGTGGTCTTCGAGCTGAACCTTCTGGTCCTCGGACTGATCTTCACCATCCAGTGGTATTACGCTACCCGAAACTACCGTCTCGTCTCAACTGAATATCCGGAATCGGATATCCGGAGACGGATGAACCACCAGTTTGTCATTCCGGCGATTTCCCTGGTTGGGATTGTTATTGCGACACTGGGATTCAACAAGAGCACCATTGTCTATATGGCGTCTCCCCTGATTGCCTATGCAATTGACCGCTATGCCAAAAAAACCTAGCAAAACAGCATGGTTCTGGATGCAATGATTTTGTCAGTATCCTTGTAGAATCTGGAGAGACGCTCCGGAGAAACTCCCGCAAAGTAAAGGGATATCAACAGCCAGTTGCGCAGCGTACACACGAGGATGCCTTCCTTTTCCCAGCGCCGCGCCGATACCGTAACAGCTTGACTAATGATAGTAATCCTCTCTCCCCGCTTCTTGATGCGCCTCATGATTTCCACATCCTCCATAAGGGGAATGCTTGCAAAGCCGCCGATCTCATTGAAATAAACCCTGCGGAAGAAGAACGTCTGATCTCCATAGGGAATACGGGTAAGGCGGGAGCGGAAAGAAGCGATTTTTGCGATCAAACGGTAAATAGGCCTGCCGGAGGCGATGGCCAGATCGAACGCGCCGGCTATGCAGTCTGGATCATTCAGCGCTCCTTCCATAAGGTCAAACGCATCGGGGGGTAGGCGGGTATCGGCATGAAGGAAGATGACGATGTCGCCCTGAGCTATCGAGGCGCCTCTGTTCATCTGGTTTCCCCTGCCCTTCTCGCTGATAGCAGTTTTAACATTTCCGTTCCGAACGGCCCCGATCGTTTTCCCTGACCCGTCTCCGTCCACCACGATAATCTCCATTGATGCAGACGCATCGAGAGTCTCAAGGTGCTCAATAGTCGAATTGATGACGGCTTCTTCATGGATGGCAGGAATGATAATGGAGAATCGGGGAGGCATCAGCATCCCTTGGTGAAGCCGTGATCCCGCAGGTAGGAGATAGTTTTCGAGCCGGCAAATCCTGTTTTCCCGGCATCATTGATCAGAGCGGTGATATCTTCAGGCCGATCAATATCTCTCCAGGCTGGAAGTACATGAACATGGAGTCCTGCGTTTTCAAGGATGTCCATAGTCGTTTTGCAGACGCCGTCCGTACCCCACGCTATCCCCTCGAAGGCATCGAGAGGGAATGATTCGCTAGAAAAACCGATCAGGTAATATCCCCCATCGTAGGCAGGACCGATGACGGCGTCTCTCTTCTCCAGCGCCTGGAAAGCTTCTGTGATGGTCTGTTGCGGGAGATCGGGAATGTCGCTACCGATAATGACAACAAATTGTAATCCTTCGGAAAAGCACCGGCAGAAGGCGTTATGCATCCTTTCACCAAGATTTGTCCCTGTCTGGGGCATATACGAAAATTTATTTCCGAATTCCTTGGGGAAGTCGTTTTCTCTTTCCCGGGGATGGTAAGCTATCCGAAACTGGTAATCGCCTCCTGACAAACGCTCCAGCAAGTCCTCAATGAAGGCGTGGTAGAGACTGACAATCATTTCCTCATCCCAACATTGACTAAGCCGGGATTTAACCTTCCCCTTTTCCGGGTATTTGACAAACATGACGAGACATCGTTCTTTGTTCACGGGCGGAGTATAGGAAGAAGGGCCTTGTGTGTCAAGGGGCGAGTTCTTTCATGGAACTCATATTCTTGAGACATATTATTGTTGACATGTTCCTTGGGATTGTTTATATGCCCACCGTTACATTATGCTTTCTCTGGATGGATTAAGAGTGAAATCGATGAGTTATTTATTGTTATTCTTCACACCGTTAATATGAGGCGCTGACAGAGAACCCGGGCGGTTCTCCGGACAACGCCGTCTTGCCGTCTCGCCGCTTCTGACCCCTTAGCCTCTTGAGGGTCATGCCGCGGAGAACGCGGTGTGACGCCAAAAGGAGGCGGAATTGGTCACAAAAAATTCCCGAAACTCGTTTTACTTATACAGGATCAGAAACATTTTCCGACAGGGATTGGTTCATCCTTGGCCCTACCGGATCGTTCGGCTTGCCCTGGCAGCCCTCTTCATCTATGGCGGCGTCACCAAGCTCATTGATCCCAAGGCCTTCGCCGCGACCATCTCTGCTTATGATCTCGTTCCGGAAGCATTCCTTCCCGTTGTTGCCATCGGTCTGCCCTTTATCGAGACGATTGCCGGCATCGCCCTGGTCTTTGATCGTCCCTGGGGACTTCATCTGATCACATTACTCTTGGCCTTGTTCGTGTTTGTCCTCGGTTACGGCATCCTGGGCGACTTGAATGTCGATTGCGGTTGCTTCGGCGCCGAAGACCTGAACAAGCAGGCAGGCCTGCGGGAGGCGTTTTACCGCGATTTGGTTCTCATCGGGATCGTGACGCCGTATCTCTACCTCTCCCGGTGGTACCGGGCGCTGGCGAGTATCAGAGAGTAGGGACTTTTGGCAGAGACATCATGAATGGTTTTTTGATTGTTTGGTTTCACAGGGAAACCGAAGTTTTATTAAATGAGGAAAGGAGAAGAAAAAATGAAGGTAAAGAGAAGAATGCTTAGTGTTTTGATTGCGGTCCTGCTGGTTTTCGGCATGGCAGGAGGGGCCATGGCGGCCTGGGGAACCAAGGAGCTGGAGACGGAGAAGAGCGCCGTGGCCTTTGCCGCGGAAGTGCAGCGGGGGGGCTACAAGGTAGTTGCCACTCAGGAACTGAAAAGCTGGATCGATCAGAAGAAGCCTACGCTAATTGTTGACACCATGCCCTATGAAGACAGCTACAAGAAACAGCACGTCCCCGGGGCCGTCCAGATGCTGTTCCCCATTCCCGAAATGACCACCCTCGACAACAAGACCAAGGCCGACCTGGAGAAGCTCCTGGGGCCGGACAAAAATCGTCTCGTCGTTTTCTACTGCGGTTTCGTCAAATGCACCCGGAGCCATAACGGGGCCATGTGGGCCGTGAAACTCGGCTACAAGAATGTCTATCGTTATCCCGGCGGCATCAAGGCCTGGGACGAAGCGGAATATCCCATTGAGACGGTAAAATAAACGGTGGTTGATTTTAATGAAGTGTGCACGGGCTGTGATGTCTGCGTCAAAGTCTGTCCCTTTCTCGCTGAGTACGGAACGCCGGACCTGATTCTTTCAGAACAGCCGGAAGCGTCTTTTTATTGCACGTCCTGCCGTCGATGCGACGCTGTTTGTCCCCTGAAGCTGTCGCCGGCTGGTGCTTTTTTTGAGGCAAAGCAGCGGCTGGTGCAACAGCAACAGGTCCCGTTGCCGGTCCGGAAGGTGTTAGGCGGAGCCCGGAGGTTTGCAAAAACCGGGCACAGGTTCCCATTTTCTTTTTATGGAAGTAAAGACACGGTCTTCTGGCCGGGATGCGGTCTCGCCGCAAACCGGCCGGGGCTGGTCCGCCAGATCAGGAAAATCCTGAGTAGCCGGTTGCATAAGCAGATCGGGCTGGTCCTCGATTGCTGCTACGATCCGGTTTATGGCTTAGGCGATACGGAAACGGCCTTCGCCGCTTTGCAGAATATTAACAAGCGCCTACATGATCGAGGCGTCAGTCAAGTGATCACCGGGTGTCTGAATTGTCACAAGCTCCTGTCGCAACATCTTGTGAATATTCAGGTTGTTTTTATTCTGGAGCTGTTGCCACCGGATCTCTTTGAGAAACATTGGGCGGGTCCGACGTATCTTCATCACCCCTGTCCGTCCTCGCGGTGGGAGGGAATCAGGAACGCTGCCAGAGGTTTGATTGATCATTTGTGTGAACCTGTCCCTATTACCGATGATTCCGAACCCCGCTGCTGCGGCGCCGGCGGCGGCCTGTGTTCTTCATCCCCGAAGCTGGCCGATCGTTTTCTGGAGCGGATCGTTGCGGAAGGAAGGGGCCGAAAAATGATAACATATTGCATCGGTTGTCAGAACAGCTTCCTCAAAAGGGGTGTGGAAGCTGTCCATCTTCTCGAATGTCTGCCGGGGATAACACCGCGCCGGAAGTTGTCTTCCCCCCTCAGGCAGTGGGTAAACCGTTTGGCCCTGGCCATAATCGAAAGACTGAAAATGGGGAAGTTCCTGGCCATCCTTATCATCGCCCTCATGGTTGGCAGCGGCATAGAGATACCAGCTTTTGCCGCCGGCCCGGATGTCCTGTTCCGGGAGAATTTCGATAGCCTCGCCCAGTGGGAACCCCTGGCCTTTCCCAAGATCAAGGCTCATTCAACCTACACCCTGGTCAAGGAAGGGGAGAAATCCGTCTTGAAGGCAGAAAGCCGCGCTTCCGCCTCGGCCCTCGTCTATCGCCGGACCTTCAATATCTATGAAAATCCCCGTATCCGCTGGCGCTGGAAGGTGACTCAGCTATCGGACCGGGGAAACCCCAAGGAAAAAGTGGGGGACGACTATCCCATCCGGATCTATGTCATGTTTCAGTATGATTCTGACAAGGCGACCTTAGGCGACCGCCTGATATACGGCGCCACCAAGGCAATCTACGGCAAACATCCTCCCCACAGTACCCTGAATTATGTCTGGACGGGTTCTAGCCTTCCCGAGCGGGTTATTGCGAGTCCCTACACGGAAAAGGCCCGCATTGTCCTTCTGGAAAAGGGAAAGCAGCGGGTCGGCCAGTGGGTGGAAGAGACAGTCAATGTCATTGAGGACTACCGGCAGGCCTTCGGCAAAGATCCTCCGGCAACTGCTGGTCTCGCTATTATGAGCGACACGGACAATACCGGAGAAAACGCGGTGGCGTATCTGGATTTTATTGAAGCGGGAAAGGCTCGCCCATAAGATGACTGGTTATTTGAAACAGATTAAGGTCATGTGTCGTAGAAAAAACGATCAGGGGTACCGTTAAGATTGGCCCCCTGATCGTTCTAAAATGTGTCAGACGCTCATTTAGAAAGTCAGCGTCAATTTGTGGGTAAGGAGATAGTTGTCCTTAATAACAGCACTATTGTCGTAGCCTTTGAAGTAGTCGCCTACCCAGAGATAACCCATACCGATCATATAGGTGAGGTTATCATAGATCTTGTACTCGCCGGTAATGTCTAATTCGTTACCGTACTTGCTGGAAACGAATTCATTAACCGTTGCTCCCGTATAGTAACCTTTCTGGCCAGTCTGACCCACGTCGCTCTTCGGCGTTTTGTCGGCGCTGGCGATCGAGAAGGACGCCTTCAGATCCAGCTTGGGCATGGGTTTGATACCGGCGTAGACCTGATAAAACCAGACGTTATCCATAGACTGGTTGACGGCATAGCTCTGACCGGTGCGGCGGTTGGTCCCGGTAGCATCGGTGGGGATATTGCCCTGAATATTAACTAAATTGCTCTGGTAATCATCGTTCCAGAGCATCAGGGTCGGATAGAAGTTACGGTTCATCTGCAGAGATTGCAGGATAGAACCGGAAGCCTTGTCGCTGCTGGAGTTGTCGTCGCCACTGATATAGACGAACTTTGCCCCCACATAGGCGGGTTTAAAGTCGTACTTGCCGTGAATAAAGGCTCCGTAGGCGTTCAGGGACACATTCTGGGCATTGCTGGCGGGAGTCGTGCCGCCGACAGATGCTGCTGTGGAGGTGCTCTCATAAGATCTCAGGGTCCCCGTTCCATAGACGCCCTCGGCTTCGATGAAGAAATTGCCGAAGGTCAACTGTGCATAGGGGTAAAAGCCGTTAAGCTGGGTCAGATAACCGTTGGCCTGCTGCCATTTGCTCTGAGCGCTCCGCATATATTGGTAGAGGATGCCTGCCTGACCGGGAGCAAACTTGTAGGTCAGACCGAGGTCATAGACATCACGGTCGGCGTCGTTGGCGATGCCGATGTTATTGGCATTTAGACCGACGTATTCGGCTCGCTTTTCTGTGGCGGCAACGACCTGCCAAGGCCCCTGGTTGTAGTAGTAACGGATGCCGCCCGCTGTAAGCGTCGTATCCAGAAAGGCAGTACCCCAAGTTAGGTACTGCATATAACCGACCTGGAATTTGCCGAAGGGGACGTTGAAATCCAGATAGGCCCGTTCCCATTCGATGTTCTCCTGCGCTTTGACAGTCTTCTGTGCATTACTCCCAGCATTGGCGGGATCTACCATCTGGGTGCGGCTCTGTGTCTCGCCGGTTGACCCGGCCCAAGCCTGATCGCCCCATCTTTTCTCCATGGCGTCAAAGCGGGTTACGAGATTCAGACCTTCGACGATCTGGAACTCCGGACTGATGCGGAGTCGTTGGCCATAAAAGGCATTGGGACCACGACGGGAGTTGTTGTTCCAGGAAGCAGCGCCGGCCTTTTCGCCCGGATCCAGTCCCGAGGGATTATCAACATACCAGCCCTGGGCATAGTAACTGCCGCTGAACTTGACGTCAACCGCCGCCGCGGGCACGGCAAAAGCGATAAACATTGCCATCAACAGTAAAGACCACAAATACTTCTTCATCATATTCCTCCTTGATATTTTACCTGATCAGGTATTGGGGCACACAATAAATGAAAAAGATTGCATCTTGATTTCATTTTTATTAAAATTGCATTAAACTAACGCATGGGATAGAAAGCATGAAGGAAAGTTAATCAGCAGAATAATTTATGCTTCGGTAGACTGTTTTCTGTTTTCCAAAGGGCGCCATCGGCAACGGTAAAAGACCGACACAATAATCAGCATATTTAATCAATCCCATCATTTACAGATTTAACGCAACCTTAACAAAGCTGTCATCAAACTGTAACAATTGTTTTGTAGACTGCCCTGCAAAATACGTAAACTCAGGAGGACAAAATGCTAAGATTTATGAAGGTTATCATCGTCGGGCTGTTGTGCCTGCTTGTAGCCGCCCCGGCGGCCCTGGCAGGAGACAATGTAGTAATCAAAGGCTCCACAACAGTGCTGCCGATCGCGCAGGCAGCCTCAGAGGCCTATATGAAACTCTACAAAGGCGTGAATATTTCTTTGTCCGGCGGAGGCTCCGGTGACGGCATCAAGGCCCTTGTCGACAAATCCACGGACATCGCCAATTCGTCAAGAGAGATGAAGAAGCAGGAAACGGACCTGGCAAAGAGTAAGGGGGTCAACCCCATGGCTCATGTTGTCGCCATCGACGCCATCGTCCCGATCGTCAATCCCAAAAATAAGGTCAAGGATCTGAGCACCGACCAGCTCAGTCAGATCTATCAGGGCAAGATCACCAACTGGAAGGAAGTGGGAGGAGAAAATCTGGCCATCGTGGTGATTTCCCGGGATAGCAGCTCCGGGACCTATGAATCCTGGGGCCATCTCGTCCTGAACGGCGCGAAGGTGACGCCCAAAGCCCAACTCCAGGCCTCAAACGGCGCTATCGTTCAGGCCATCTCCAAGAACAGATACGCCATCGGCTACATTGGCATCGGCTATCTCAATAAATCCGTCAAAGCTGTAACCGTCAATGGCATCCAGGCTTCGGCAAAAACGGCCCTTTCCAAGGAGTATCCGGTTGCCAGGCCCCTGTACATGTACACTGACGGAGCGCCCAAGGGAGACACGGAAGGATTCATTAAATTCCTTCTCAGCAAGAAGGGGCAAGATATCGTAAAGAAGGAAGGCTTCGTTCCCATAAAGTAAAAACGAGAAGGAGTTTCAAAGTTATTCTGAGAACTTATGGGTAAGGTGGGCAGGCCTTGCCCATAAGCTTATTTCCACAAAACGGTTTTATTCAGGCAAGAAAGCTATGACCCGTCATCAAAAAGAAATCATCATTAAAAATGTTTTCTTTGTTTTTTCTCTGATCTCCATTTTTATTCTGGGGCTGATTGTCGTTTTCCTTTTCCGGGAAGGGATTCCTCTTTTTCGGGAAGTCTCCCTGAGAGATTTCATTTTCGGCATGGAATGGTATCCGACTTACAGCCCCCCATCTTACGGAATCTGGCCCCTGATCGTCGGCTCTCTGATCGTTACCATCTTTTCCTCCCTCATCGCTGTTCCCCTGGGGGTACTATCGGCTGTTTATATCTCGGAAATCGCGCCCCCGGCAATGAAGGAAGTCCTCAAAGCGATCATTGAGCTCTTGGCCGGGCTGCCTTCGGTAGTCCTCGGCTTTTTCGGCATGGTGATTATCGCCCCTTGGCTCCAGGAGACCTTCGATCTGCCCACGGGCTTGAATATCGTCAACGCCTCGGTGATCCTGGCTATCATGGCCGTCCCCACCATCTCCAGCATCTCCGAGGATGCCCTCTACGCTGTTCCCAATGAATTCAAGGAGGCCTCTTACGCCCTGGGAGCGACGAAGTTTGAAACCATTGCCCGCATCATTATCCCGGCCGCCCTGTCGGGCATTTCTACGGCCATTATCCTGGGTATGGCCCGAGCCATCGGGGAGACGATGGTCGTCCTGATGGTGGCCGGAGGCGCCGCCGCTATCCCCGAAAGTATCTTCGACTCCGTCCGGCCCATGCCGGCCAGTATCGCCGCGGAGATGGGAGAGGCCCCCTTTCGCAGCGGCCACTATCACGCCCTTTTTGCCACCGGCATCGTCCTGTTTCTCATGACCCTGGCCTTCAATCTTATCGCCGATTATATTTCCCAGAAATTTAAGGAAGTGGGGTCGGCAACGCTATGACGAGGCAGACCGTAAGCGGGGCCATGAAACGTCGCTATCTCAAGCAACACCTATTTTTTGGCGCTGTCCGCCTGTCGGCCATAATTCTTACCCTGGCCTTGGGTGGTATTCTTTTCTACATCATTGTGAACGGTATCCAGGTTATCAGTTGGGAATTCCTGACTTCGCCGCCCACGGACTCCATGACGAAAGGCGGCATCATGCCGGCCATCCTCGGAACTCTTTACCTCACCCTGGGAGCTATTACCGTGGCCCTGCCTCTGGGCGTCGTGGCTGCTATCTATTTAACGGAATACGCTAAACAGGGAAGAATCGTCCGGGCCATCCGGGTGGGCGTCAACTGCCTGGCCGGTGTCCCTTCGGTCGTTTTCGGTCTTTTTGGCCTGGGTTTCTTTGTTGTCTTTCTGAAGTTCGGCTCCTCCATCCTTGCCGGCGCCCTTACCCTTGGCATCCTGATCCTGCCTACGATCATCGGCGCCTCGGAAGAAGCACTTAAAGGGGTTCCCCAAACCTTCCGGGAGGCATCCCTGGCCCTGGGGGTTTCTAAATGGCTGACAATCTGGAAGATTGTCCTGCCCAACGCCCTACCGGGGATATTAACAGGCTCCATCCTTGGCATCGGCCGGGCCGCCGGGGAAACGGCCCCCATCATGTTCACGGCAGCGGCCTTTTTTACGGCCAAACTTCCCGGTTCCATCTTTGACGAGGTTATGGCCCTCCCCTACCACGTTTATGTCCTGGCCACTGCGGGAACCCACATCGAAGAGACACGCCCCATCCAGTTCGGCACGGTCCTGGTCCTCGTCGCCCTGGTGCTCGGAATCGATCTCATTGCCATTATCATCCGCAGTTATATGCGCAGGAAGAAAAGGTGGTAAACATGGAAAACGACCATTTTGATACTGAGATTATCAAGACAAAAAATGTCAATTTTTATTATGGCGCCTTCAAGGCCCTGACGGATATCACCATGAACTTTGAGAAAAGAAATGTGACGGCCCTGATCGGCCCTTCCGGTTGCGGCAAATCCACCTTGCTGCGACTTCTAAACCGGATGAACGACCTGATCGCCGGGGCGCGGGTGGAAGGAGAGGTCCTCTTTGAAGGGATGAACATCTATGACCCCGAGGTGGATCCTGTGGAGGTCCGCCGCCGGATCGGCATGGTCTTTCAGAAGCCCAACCCCTTTCCCAAGTCCATCTTCAATAATATAACCTATGGTCCCCGGCTCACCGGCACGGCGAATAAATCGGATCTGGAAGCATTGGCGGAACAGAGCCTCAAGCAGGCCGTCTTGTGGGATGAGGTCAAGGATATCCTGGGCAGATCGGCGATGACCCTCTCCGGGGGACAGCAGCAGCGCCTCTGTATCGCCCGGGCTCTGGCCATGAAACCCGACATCCTGCTCATGGACGAACCCACTTCGGCCCTCGATCCGATTTCCACAGCGAAGATTGAAGAATTGATTGACGAATTGAAAAAAACCTATACTATCATCATCGTCACCCATAACATGCAGCAGGCGGCCCGGATTTCCGACAAAACCGGTTTCTTTTACATAGGGAAGCTGATCGAATACAACGCCACGGAAAAGATCTTTACCAACCCCGACGTCAAGCAGACGGAAGACTACATTACCGGGCGCTTCGGATAAAAGGAGAAACATGGACGCAAAGCGACATACCAGCAGACAATATGAAGCAGAACTGCAAGAAGTAACGGAAAACCTTCTCTATCTGGGAACATTGATAGAAAAAGCTATTGCCGATAGCATCCAGGCGCTTGTGGAGCGGGATTACGACCTGGCTCAAAAGGTCATTGGCTACGACGTTCACATTGACAAACTCGACTACGAGATCGAGGAAAAATGCATCCGCCTCCTGGCTCTCCGGCAACCGGCCGCCCGGGACCTGCGGTTTATCACAACGGCCATCAAGATAAATGGCCACCTGGAACGGATTGGGGACATGGCCGTCAAGATCTGCGAGAAGGCCCTCATTCTCAACAAGGAACCTCAACTGAAGCCCTATATCGATCTTCCCCGCATGGCCGATATCGCCCGGCAGATGATCCGTGAAAGCCTGGATGCCCTCGTCCATGAAGATGTCGATCTGGCCAATAAAGTCCGAGATGAAGACGAAACCGTAGATAACCTCAACGAGCAGATCTTTCGGGAACTCTTAACCTTCATGATGGAAGATCCACGGACGATTCACCGCTCCCTGCTCATTATGCAGATCTCCAAGACCGTCGAGCGGATCTCCGATCATGCCAAAGGGATCGCCGACATGGTGGTATATATGGTGACGGGCAAAAGTGTCCGCCATGAATAACCTATCCCCACCCCGGCCCTCCCCTTGAATGGGAGGGAGAAAGTGGTATTTTCAGATGAAAAGCCGCCTTTTTTACAAGATATTTGCCTCGTACCTGGTCCTGGTCGTACTGGTTATCGCCGTAATGGAATTCTACCTGACCCCGAAAATCCATGACACTGTAACGAAAGGAATTGAGGAAAGAATGATCGCCAACGGTCGCATTATGGCCCTCATGCCCAAGGGTGACATTATTAGGGAAATCAGGGAACTTGCTTCCCGTTCCGAGGCCAGGGTCACCATCATTGACGCTGACGGCAAGGTTCTGGCAGACTCCCAGTCGTCGGGACAACTTATGGATAGCCACCTCAACCGTTCCGAGATCCAGGAGGCGCGCATCAAGGGCCAGGGGGTTTCCCAGCGTTACAGCCGTACTCTTCAGGCTGATATGCTCTATGCGGCTATTGTCATCGGGGATAAAGAAAACATCAAAGGCTATGTCCGCTTGGCACAATCCCTTGTAAATGTATCCGGTTCCATTGAACATCTTTATAGAATCATCTACCTGACCCTGTTTTTGATTTCCCTGCCGTCCCTGCTGCTGGCCTTCTGGTTTGCCAGAAACATCACCGCACCCATCCGCCGGATGGCGGCATTCACCGGGAAGCTCCGTGCCGGTCAGCGACCGGCGCCGATGTTGATGGATTCTGGGGATGAACTGGCGCAACTGGCCCGGGATATCAACCATATTCTCGAGGAGCAGGATGAAAAGGTCCGCCTGGCGCAAGAGGAAAAAAGCAAACTAGAGGCCGCTTTTGCCAGCATGGTGGAAGGAGCCCTCACCTTGGACCGGGACAACCGCATCGACCAGTTCAACCGGAGCCTCAGAAAGATGATCGGGAAGCGTTATGAAGACATCCTGGGCAAAACGCCGATGGAAGCCTTCAGAAGCGTCGCTTTGCAGGATGCCCTCCTCCGCTTTCGGGAATCGGGCCAACCAGTCTTGGAGGAAATTGTTCTGGGCGATGATGAAAACGCACGGATTATCGATGTCAATATTACTGCCATTCAGGACTTCCCCGGTGAGGAAACGAAAATTCTGATGATGTTCCATAATGTTACCCGCCTGAAGCAGCTAGAACGGATGCGCATGGATTTCGTGGCCAACGTCACCCATGAGATCCGGACGCCCCTTACGGCCATTATAGGTTATATTGAAACTCTGCAACAAGGCGCCGTTCATGATCCGGAAAAGGCGGAAAAATTCCTCCAAACCATTCATAACAACGCTCAGCGCCTCAATCGCCTTGTCAATGACCTGCTTACCTTATCCAATATCGAGATGGGGGAGACAAAAATGCAACTCCGGGAGGTAGCCATCACGGAAGTCATCGGGGAGGTATTGAAAACTGTGGCGCCCCAGGCAGCGGCCAAGAAGATTACTATGGAAGAGAATCTCTCCGAGGATATCCCGCTGATCCGTGCCGATCGGGATCGGGTGTTTCAGATCCTCTTGAACATCCTCGATAACGCCGTCAAATTCACTCCCGAAGGAGGGGCCGTCAAGATTACGGCCACCCCAAAAGACGCCTTAACCGTCGTGATCCGGATCGCCGACACCGGCATCGGGATTCCTAAAAACGAAATCTCCCGGATGGGAGAGCGTTTCTACCGGGTGGAAAAGACCCGCTCCCGGGACTACGGGGGTACGGGCTTGGGTCTCTCCATAGTCAAGCACCTGATGGCGGCCCATAGTGGACACATGGAGATCGACAGCCCTCTCAGCCAAGGCACCACGGTTTCCCTGTTTTTCCCGGTGGCCATCCCTGAAAAAGAGAACCCAACTCAGGGGTAAGATTGAATCGATCACAATCCACCGGTGATCGCCCACGGTAAATATGATGCGACAGTATCCGCCAAAAATGGACAAAAAAACCGCCTTTTTTCTTTGCACCCATAATTCCAGCCGCTCCCAGATGGCCGAAGGTTTGCTCCGCTCAATACACGGGGAGCAATGGGAGGCCTACAGCGCCGGTACGGAACCCCGGGGCGTCCATGCTTACGCCGTCACGGTTATGGCGGAGATTGGCATCGATATATCGGCAAGCCAATCCAAACATGTGGATTCCCTGTTGGGAAAAAGCTTCGATCTTGTGGTTACCGTTTGCGATGACGCCAACGAGGCCTGCCCCATATTCCCCGGTGGAACAAAAAGGCTGCATCGGGGATTCCCTGATCCTTCCGCAGCACCGGGAACACCGGAGGTACGTCTGGCCGTATTTCGCCGTATCCGCGACGAAATACGGCAATGGATAAAGGCGGATACCATATTCACTACCGCCACCTGACATCTTGATATAAATTATTTTTATGGAGGATCAGTAAGATCCGCCATAATCTCCGCTCAGTCCATTTTCGCTTATTGATATCATCTACTTAACATTGATCAGACTCTGATCTTTTCCTTTGAGGGGCCTCTTTTTTTGACTCACTGAACCACAAAATTATGACAGATTTATTTATGGAAAGGATGTGAAGTTTTGCTAAAAATACCCGATGGGGCAGTTAAATCATGCCCACCGTAATGGCGACAGCCCCGAGGAGGGCGTGAGAGATGGTCACACCCCAGAAGTTTGGATACTTGTAATAGATGCAACCCCAGACCACGCCCATGAGCAGAGTGGCGACCAGCATGGCCGGTTTCTGATAGATCACATGGAGAAATCCATAGGATAGAGACGAAAGGGCAATGATCGGCAGGGGGTTGCGGACTCGCACTTTTTTCATCTCGGCAAACAGGATGGAACGGAAAAAGAATTCCTGGACCGGCGTCAGTACAAGGATGTAGAAAAACAGGAAGAACGGCCAGAGACGGACCTGGGCAAGTTCAATCCATCCGGCTTTATAAAATCCGTACAGCAGGACCAGGAAGAAAGAGGAGACCCCTAAATTCCATTTCAGGGATCCTTTCAGGGTGTCCCGCCGGAAGCCCAATTCGGACCAATTGAATCTCCGCTTCAGGATATAGAGGATCGTCAAGGCAAGGACTATAAAGGCAAGGAAAAAGCGGTAACGAAAAGGGATAACGCCCAGCCAGATGAGCGTGACCGGGGCGTAAAAGGCAACCAGGAAAAATCCGGAAAACATCAAAAGGGTTTCCCGTGCTAATGGTATTTCTTTCCCGCCGTATAATGACATGTCTCAGCTCCCGTGTTTGACGGAAGTGCATAACACGGCAACGGCTTCATGTAAAATAAATTTCGCAAATATTTAACCAATCTGAAGTATTTACTGGTCTGCTCTTTGCTGTCGTAAGTGCGGGTATCATAATAGGCAGGGGAGGGATTGCAGGAACGGTAAGTTTTGACAGAAGGCCCTATGTCGCCTTGACATCGGCAAACTTATAGCCGATGCTCCGGACGGTGAGGATGTACTCCGGACTCTCCTTATCTTTCTCGATAGCGGCCCGCAGGCGGCTGATGTGGACATCCACCGTCCGTGGTTCCACATAAGTCTCATCTCCCCAGACGTAATCCAGAAGTTGATCCCTGGAATAAACCCTGCCGGGATGCTTTGTTAAAAAAATCAACAGTTTCAACTCCTTTGGGCCGAGCTCTACTTTCCGGACGCCCAGGCGGACCTCATAGGACAGGTAATTGACCTGGAGGCCACGGAATGAGAAGGCGTCTTCCTCTTCCGGCGCCGGTTTCCTTTCCGATCTCCGGAGAACGGCCCGGACGCGGGCAACAAGCTCGCGGACGCTGAAGGGCTTGGTGATGTAGTCGTCGGCCCCCAATTCGAGGCCGATTATTTTGTCCACATCCTGGCCTTTTGCTGTCACCATGACGATAGGCAGATTTTCCGTTTCGGCTTTTCCGCGTAAGCGCCGGCAGATATCGAGGCCGGACAATCCGGGCAGCATCAGGTCGAGAACAATCAAATCGGGCTTTATCGTGCGCACGATTTCCATGGCCTGCTCTCCGTCCCATGCCTTGAAAACGGTGTATCCTTCCTGTTCAAGATTGAAGACGATCAGTTCAACAAGGTCCTTTTCGTCATCCACCACCAGGATTTTTTTTGCCGTCATGCTTTAACCGCTCCGCCGAGTTTGATGTATGAGTTTCACCGACTTTGCAGAGATTGTCAAGGGGAGTTTCGGCAGGCAGGCAACAGGGACTTTCATAAATTTTCATCAAAGCGTAATGGCGCCGCAACAATCATTCGCTATAAGACACTCCGCAATCACTCGGACCTGTCATTTAGAAAGTAAGGATTTCCATCATGCTGAAAAGACTCAAAATATGTCTGGTCATCACTTTCCTGCTGCTATCGTCCCCTGCGGGACTTTACTCCCAGCCAGTAGTAAACGGCGCCGGGGCCACTTTCCCGAGCCCCCTTTATTTCAAATGGATTGAGGTTTATGGAAAAGATGATCCCGTACGCATTATTTACAAGGATGCCGGCTCCGGCGAGGGTATTCGTCAGCTTCTGGCCAGGGAGATTGATTTCGGGGGAACCGACGCCTTTCTTTCCGAGGAGGAAATGGGCAAGACCCCCGACACCATTCTCCACGTTCCCACCTGCATCGGTGCGGTGGCCATTATTTACAATCTCCCGGGCAACCCGGATCTCAGGCTGACGCCGGATATCCTGGCCGATATCTTCCTGGGTCGGATCA
Organism: uncultured delta proteobacterium; assembly: GCA_903885795.1. Classification (GTDB taxonomy): domain Bacteria; phylum Desulfobacterota; class Syntrophia; order Syntrophales; family UBA8958; genus UBA8958. The sequence continues at coordinate 123,109 of CAISJV010000007.1, forward strand.
CCTCCTGGGCGGATCAGCGGATCTCCCAGATCAACCGCAGTGCGCCGCCGTCAAAACTCAAGATCTCCGTAGTCCATCGCTCGGAGGGAAGCGGTACCACCTTTCTGCTGTCCGATTATCTCACCAAGGTCAGTCCGGCCTGGAAGAAAACCGTCGGCACGGGCAAGCAGATCCGCTGGCAGACAGGGATAGGCGTCGAAGAAAATTCGGGGGTGGCGGAATTGGTAAAAAAGATCCCCGGAAGCATCGGCTATGTCTCCCTGAATTACGCTGTCGCTCTCAAGTTGCCCACCGCCGCCCTGAAAAATAAGCGGGGCCGTTATATGAAGCCGACGGTCGAATCCCTAAGTTCCGCCGCTTCTATTGATCTGCCGACAGACGCCCGTGCCCTGATCACCAACAGCGGCCATCCCAACGCCTACCCTATCAGCGGGTTTTCATATATTGTTCTTTTCAGGGAACAGGCATATCATCAACGGTCAAAGGAGAAGGCAGAATCCCTGGCCCGATTTCTCTGGTGGTGCATCCACGAGGGCCAGCGCGAAGCGGGGCGCCTCTTTTACGCTCCCCTTCCTCGCCAGGCGGTCCTGGTAACGGAAAAGATCCTCCGGTCTCTCGCCTATGCCGGGCAACCACTTTTAAAACCATGAGATTCAAAACATGAACAACAAGAACAATTTGTTTTTTGTCTTAATTCTTGCCGGTACTATCTTTTTTGCGGGTATCGCAACCATTCATGGCGCGGAACGATTACTCCGCGTCGGCATGGTAAACTCGGCGCCCATGTTATCCGGAGATTCCCAGCACAATCAGGAAAGTCTACCCATCCAAATTCTGCGGTATGCCGCAGAGAAGGAAAAATGGCGTCTTGCCTTTGTCGATACCTCCCTTCCCGATGCATTGGCCGGTCTTGACCTGGGGGGGTATGATCTTGTGGCCGTTGTTCCCTTTGGAAAAGAAAAGGCGATGCGTTATGCCTATTCCCGGGAAACGGTAATCTCTTCGTGGGGGCAGATCTATGCGGAAGAAAAAGGATCTGTCAAATCTCCTCTGGATCTCTCGGGGATGGTGATCGGTGTCCACCGCGACGATCCCTACAACGGGGAGATGCGCTCGCTGGTGCGCAACTTGAATATTCCCTGTAAATTCTTGGAATTCAACTCTTACCAAGAGGTTTTTCAAGCACTGGACAAAAAATGGATACAGGCGGGCGTGGTGGATCGTTTTTTTGGCATGATCCATGACGCCGAATTCCCGGCGCTAAAAAAAACGGACATCATCTTGTCCCCCATGGAATATCGCTATGCTTTCCCCAAAATTCACGATGAATCCATCCTTTCCGCATTGGATTACCATGTCGGGGCACTGAAAAAAGATCCCCACTCCCTCTATTACCGATCCATACAGGGTGGTCCGTTCCTGCCTGCCGATCCAAAAACGGTCCTGCAAGCCCAGCAAATAAAGCGAGGCCTGGTCGCAGCTCTCGCACTGCTGTCGCTCACAGCCATTGCCGTCCTGATTCTGCGCTGGCAGGTAAAAGTGAAAACCGCCGCCCTGACCGTGAAAAACGATGAACTGAAGCAGGAAATTGCCATGAAACTTCAGGCAGAGGAGGCTCTTTGCCGGCAGAAAAATTACTTGACGGCCCTCCATGAAACGTCGTTGGACATCATCGGCCGCCTTGATCTGGCGGATCTACTTGAAAAGATTGTCATCCGGGCGGGCGATCTGGTCGGCACCAAGGATGGTTTTATTTATCTCTGTAACGAAAACCGCCATGCCCTGCGGATGGAGGTTGCCATCGGCGCCTTTTCCGGACAGATCGGCACCTGCATCCCCCAAGGCGTCGGCTTGACAGGAAAGGTCATCGCCACTGGAAAGCCGATGATGATGGATGACTATGCAAGCTGGCCGGAACGTCTTTCCGACCAGGCCTTCGATTCTCTGCGCGCCGTCATGGCCGTTCCCCTATATTATGAAGGAACCATTCAGGGGGTCATCGGCCTGGGACGATTTACCTCCGCCGCGACTTTTTCCAATGATGAGTTCGACTTACTTAATCGCTTCGGCAACCTTGCTTCCATTGCCTTGAACAACGCCCGCCTGTACGCCAAAATCGAGGAGGAGCTTCAACAGCGGATTCAGGCGGAAGAAGAGCGGAAGCGGTTGGAAGGCCAACTCCGCCAGACACAAAAGATGGAGGCCATCGGCAGGCTTGCCGGCGGCATAGCCCATGATTTCAATAACATATTGGCACCGATCCTCGGGTACACCGAAATGACCTGGAAGAATTATCCTTCCGATGCTCCATTGCGGGAACGACTCGAAAGAATTATGGCCGCCGGTTACCGTGGTCGTGATCTGGTCGCTCAGATTCTATCATTCAGCCGGAGAGATGACGGCAAACCCATACCATTGGAAGTTGGAAGCCAGGTCAAGGAAATACTCAAACTAGTCCGGGCATCCGTTCCCGCCCACATCGAAATCGTTCAGCAGTTGACTGATAAACCGATCATCGTCATGGCGGACCTGACGGATATTCACCAGATCGTCATGAACCTCTGCACAAACGCGGCCCACGCCATGAGGGATAAGGGCGGTCGCCTGGAGATCACCCTGACTGATACCCTCATAGACCATATTGCCGCGGCGCGCCATATCGACTTGAAGGCCGCCGCTTATGCCTGTCTGAGCGTAGCCGATACGGGGTGCGGCATGAAAACCGATATTATGGAGCGAATGTTTGAACCCTTTTTTACCACCGGACAAAAGAGCGGCGGGACCGGCATAGGCCTATCCATCATCCACGGCATTGTCGGGCGTCTGGGCGGAGCCATCCAGGTTTACAGCGAGGAAGGACGGGGCAGCGTCTTTCATGTTTATCTGCCGCGGACAGACGCCGCCATGCTTACCGCGGAACCACCCGAAGTGTCGCCGTCTCCCCAAGGCCGTCAGGAAATGATTCTTGTAGTAGACGACGAAAAGTCCATTGCCGACATGACGGATGAAATGTTGAGTTATATCGGGTACCGGGTTGTCTCGACGACCAGCAGCGATACAGCCCTTGACATATTTCGCTCACAGCCGGGACGATTTGATCTGATCATCACGGATCATAACATGCCCCGCCTGACGGGCATCGAACTGGCAACAGCGATTTTTTCCATCCGACCGGACATTCCCGTAATGCTCTCAACGGGATACAGCGACGTCCGGATCGAAGAGCAGGCTAAAATCGCCGGTATTAGCGGCCTCATCCGCAAACCTTACGCATTGGACGATCTGGCGCAAAGAGTAAGGGGCATGATCGACGCGGCGACAACAATATCTCTGCCGGTCTGACCCATGATAAAATCTTTAAGAAGTAATTTTCTCCCTCCCCCTCGGAGAGATGGCCGGGGTAGCCAAGAAGAGCTTTGTTACGCTACGATTCAATTCCCTCACCTTCAAGGGGAGGGTTAGGGCAGGGATGGGTTAAGATCCGTACTCCTTGGAAAAGCAGGTATCTTGAGACTTTTTGCGAGTCCGTCACCCGTGCTTAAGATTATATCAGGAATGATAGCCGTTTGCCTCATGCGGAGGCGCTTTCTTGTTCACCGTAGTTCCGCTGCTCGAACATGTATCCACTTTCCCCCGTCGCTGTTGTCAGTTGTTTTACCTTCTTTTTCAGCGCCGCAGCCACCTCGGAAAACAGGGCCGGATGGGGATCATTCCATATTTTACGGCTGTCGATGACGGCTATACTCATGGTGACCAGGGGGACCTGGGCCGGATTACCCTGGCGATCGATGATATTGAAATAACCTTTTTTTACATGGTCGTGTTTGAAGAGGTCCAACTTGGCATGGTCATACGCCCGACAAAGGGAGGTCAGGGATGCCTCGGTAATAATTCCCGGACAGACCATGATGAAATCGTCGCCGCCGATATGGCCAAGTTTCGCATCTTTGTGAAGGAGTGACATATTTTCCGACAGTACCCTGGCCGTTAGACGGAGCAGTTCATCGCCCATGAGAAAGCCATAGACATCATTGAACCCCTTGAAGTGATCGAGGTCCCCATAAATAATGGTATATTCCGGCTCCATCAGGGCGTCGTGAATCCAGTGGCGGATAACCTCATTGCCGGGGAGGTTCGTAAGCGGATTGGCAGCCATGGCGCAACGTACTTCCAGCTCCACCGCCTTGGTAATGACCTGTTTCATAGTAACAGAGCCAATAAATCGGTCCTGACTGTCCACAACCAGCACCGGATCATAGAGGTCTTCCTGAAACCGGTCCATGGCAAGCCTGGCCAGCGCGGTTACGGTAATCCTGTCCTCGACGATCAAGGGCTGGTGCTTGCAGATCACATCCACGGGCTTCTTCTGAAACAACTGGTAGCCAAAGGCGCCCCCCGTCTCCAGATAAAAATGCTGTCTCGTAATGAGACCGGAAACGCTTTCACCATCGAGGATCACAACATGATCCATATGGGGAGATTTCTTGAACTTATCGTCAAGAGCCCGGCAAAGGATGTCATGTCTTTGAACCGTCGGCGGACGGATGACCATACTGCCGATCTGTTCATCGAGATCCGCCTTTGTCTGATCGTATTTTTTTACCAAGGAAGCAATTTTATCTTTTAATTCTTCGGACAAATCATAGGGCGTCTCCTGGGGGCGACCGAACAAAAAACCCTGGGCATAACGAACCCCGTACTTGACGAGGAGTTCGAGTTCATCCCATGATTCTATGCCCTCAGCGATGAGCTTGGAATTGACGCTGGCAGCGAAAGTGGCAATCGACTTGACCAGTTTCTGTTTATAATCATACTTGTGAACATCCCGGACGATGGCCATGTCGAGCTTCAGATAATGAGGAGTACAGGCGATCAGGGCAATCAGGCCCGAATAGCCGGCCCCGAAGTCGTCCAGACTGATCTTGAATCCCTGATTAACATAATGGGTCACCAGCTTTTGGAATTGATCGTAGTCGCCGAAGGATTTCTCCTCCGTGACCTCGATGACGATCTGCCGCTGATCCAGACCATATTCCACCATTCTTTTCTGGGTAAACCGCTCGATAAACCGGGAATCACTGAAGCAGTCCGGGCTGACATTGATGAAATAGATAGCAGAGCGCAGATCACCAGGAAAACTGACTATCTTCTGCAAAGCAGCAACGCGGCAAACCTTTTCCAACTCCCACATCAGCCCCAGGCGTTTGGCCTCTGCAAACATTTTATGAGGAGTTTCATATGGCTCTGTCCCTCTGGACAACACTTCGTACCCCATAATCATCCCCGTAAAAAGATCGATAAGGGGATGGAAGTGGGGCCGCGGTTGCACCTGTTCGACAAAGGAACGCTCTGAGTGCTCCGGCTTATGATAAAAATTGAATGCGAATGGCTTATCATGTAACTGGCTAGTTTCCTGAAGGGTTATCATTGTTCTTCTGTCTTCCTTAATTGAATTGTCAAGCCCCTGCACCGTAAGCGGCCACAAGGTAGCAAGCTTCATTTATCGAGCGCCCCTAACTCCTACACCCTGTCTATGATAACATGGAGTGAAATTTCCGCCGCTGTCACCCTGCTTCTTCCCGTATAAAGAAAGATCAGGAGCCAGAGGGCTTGCAGGAAGAGGATCATCCCGGGCGTCCAGATGGATGCCAGGCCCGCCAGGAGCTGAGTTCCTCCCGGCGGCGGGACGGAGGGAAAGATGAAAAGCAATACTCCCGCATAGGGCAAGGCAAGGAGAGACATGAACTGATAAGGGGATATCCTGCCTCTACCCCGGTAATCGGCCCGCAGGAATTCGGAGAGGAAACGCCACCCCTGGGCGGTCCCCACCGTGACGGCGAAAGCAGGCAGATAATGCTCGGCAAGGAAAAACCACATTCCCGTTATACCCGCCAGGGTGTAAATCACAGCCGTCATGGCCTGAACGGGAACAACCGGCTGGCCATCGAGACCGTGGGCATAGGAGATTTTCTTTGTTGCTCCGTAAAAGGTCATGGCGAAAGGCCCCAGCGCCTTACGGACGAACGGAGGCAATAGGGACAGCGGTTTCCCATAACAACAGCCAAAACTGATGCAGGCCAGGCGGCCTGTTCCCTCGGCCATGATATGGCCGATCGCCATGGCGGCAAGAGTTGTAATCATGGGGAGACGGAAGCTGAAAATATCCCCACCAAGTGCATTTATCGCCCCGATGAGCCAGGGGGAAATCACCAATCCCGCAAAGACGGCCCCGCCGACTGTAAAGGTAAAACGCTTCCCTTCCACCAGGCCGGCCAGGATGCGGGACAAGGGGGCACAGACAGCCAGGATAAGGATAATCATGGTCAGGGCCGCTGAACTGGGAACAGAAGCGGCGCCCATGAGGACCAAAAACAGGGAGACCCCGAGGACATAGCCCGTGGCTTGAAAAAACCCGTACCAGGTATAGTTTACCCCCCGCCAGGCCTCATCCCTGTTCTTATTCATCGGGATGCAGGCAAGGATCTGCCAGTTCTCTTTCGGCAATCCCCTGAAGCCCCAGAAAAATAAGACGCTCAGCGCCAACCCGAGGGATAGGACAAAAAAAGTGTTGAGATTCATCGTTAAGGGCAGGGATTCCATAAATTCAATAACCGACGCCGGTATGGCTGGAAGAAGCACTCTCTTCTGGAATCCAGGGGTTTATGGATCTTTGGGCGTTTTCCTGCCGCTGCTGGCAGTCGCGGCAGAGACGGCTCGTCGGTCTTGCGAGAAGTCTCTTTTCAGATATGACCTCTCCACAGCGGTCGCATACCCCAAAAAGTCCCCGATCGATCCGTTGCAGGGCTTCCCGTATTTCCTGAATGATCCCCCTCTCCCGCCCCCGCATCGACAATTCAAGTTGCCGGTCAAACTCGACCGCCGCCATATCCAATGAATCGGCGCATTTCCCCGTGTCCGTCCTCATTCCGGATATGGTCTTGCCGACTGCATGCTGGAGCGTAATCATCTGAATTACGAGCAGCTCCCTGAAATAGTTCATTTTTGCAGCTTTCATAAAAACCCTCCCTGGAGTTTCATCTTATCAATTCACTACAATTGGCACCGGTTTCTGCAGCGCCGTCCCGATCAGATCCCGTACCAGGACATCCGTTTCCACCAAGGGCTGAGAAAAGCCGTTACTCAGGATACTTTCCACTCCGGGAATACGCATGTTCCAGACGATATCATTGGCAAAATCTACGCGACCCTGTTGAAAGATCAGGACGACGGTACTGCTTCCCGGGCGGAAGAGACTCTTGGGGCAACCCTTCTTCACGAAGAGGCCTGAACCAACAGGTACCTGATCATCATATCTTTTCTCACTGTAACATTGAACGATATCGCCGATCATGAGGGCCACGACCTCCACCATTGCCACCACCCCGACCTTTGTCCCCCCGGGGACGTCCGTATCGATAATGGTGACCACCCGCTTGTTCTTGGAATAGGGCGTCACGAGAGAAACCACAGCCTCGGGATGACAGGCATGGTAGCGACCCGGAATGGTATAGAAGTCAATAATCTTGCCGGCAACGGGGGTATGGGTATAGTGATAACGATCCGGCGTCAGCCGGAATACGGCAAAATCACCATTATTCAGGAGTTTCCGCCACGTCAGTTTGTTCCTTCCAATCAGCTCTTCAAAATCGAAGAATTTACCCTTGATGAAAAGACTGGAGGAAGAATCGAAGGAACCGACCAGCATGCGGGCATCGCAGGGAGAAACCACCGCGGCGGGATCACGGGGCATGGGTCGGCAATCCCAGTAGCGGATCTTTCTTTCAAAGATCTTCTGGGGCGTATCCAGATGGGCAGGGGTTCCCAGACATTCTCTGAGATCTATTCCGCTTGCTTTTAAAAAATCACGATGGCCATTGAGCTTTTCATTGAGAAGACTGTGAAAGTTGATAAACGCCAGGAGTCGCGACATCCGGGCATTAGTCACAACCCGAAACATCAGGGGGGCGTTTTCCCGCAGATGCGAATAAACAAAGCGAATTCCCCGATTACCAAAAAATTTTTCCGTACTTACCGAGCGGCTCTCCCGCTCAACATATTGATGCAACATTGGACGATTCCCCAAGTTCGGCTTCCATCGTTTGACAAGCGCGCCGACGGTCGTCATGAATAGAAATCAGTGTCAGATAAATGAGTTTTTGTAAATCCGTCTCCGGCGCCCTTCCCGCGCAGATGTTGCTACGGAGCCGCGCCAGGAAGGCAGAGACGCTCTCTTCCTTAAGAACGAACCGCAGGGCCTGCCGCGTCGCCTGAGCTGCGCGGCCCGAACCTTCGCCCAGGGTGACCAGATCTGTGGTCAAAAAAACCAGGGCCTCTTCGCTGTGGCGTCGGCGCAGGTGCTGCCGGTAATACCGCTCCGCAGCAAGATTGAAATCGTCGGCCGACATCTGTAAGGGCGAGGAAACGCCTGCCTCCTTAAGAATCCCCCCGGTAAGCCTGCCCAGGGCGGCAAACCGGTCCGGCGCCTCGAGGCGCATGGCCAGTTCCTGAATCGTCTCTTCCATCTGAAACATCTCGATCAGATCGGCAGCGTCTTTACGGAGGATTTTCAACAGGGCTCGCCGGTATTCCAGATTGTGGACCCGCAGATAACCAGGGTAGCGCCGGCTATGCCTGACCTTTTCCGTGCGGGCAATGATCATTTTCATCAGCTCGTTGTCCGTATCCTCCCGGACAAAGAATGTCGGGATGCCGATAGCCGTACCGAAAATGATCTGACGCCGTTCACTTTCCACAAATGGGCGGTCGGGGATATGGGCGTGGGTGATCCGACCGTCGGCAATATATTTGTAAGCCAGACAGTAAAGGAGGTTCTGAATATCTACCGCCCGGCCCATATCTCCGGCGAATTGTTCGAAAAGGCTGTAATGGCGGGCCTCAAACCCCGAGAAGCCCATTGCTTCGTATTCCCGCATCTTCTCGAAAAGATAGAGAGACATCTTCGTATCGAAAACGCCCAGGTCAGCCAGGTCTTTCTTCAATCGGTCACTGTTATGTAGTCTGCCGTCAAGTGCAGGACTGCGCTCGGTGCTCATAAGGGCCACCAGGTAATCGATGATACGGAAATCAGGAATAAAATCGCCGCGAAGACCGCAGAGGGAACTGATCGTCCGGTCCAGCCAGAGGGGGCCGAAAGGGGTCAGAGGACGGCCGAATATTTTTAGATTGGCCTTTTTCTGCCAGCGCCGCCAGAGCATGCGCAGGTGGGTATAATCCAGTTCATGGGGCAGAAAGGCCAGTGCCTTTTCGGGGTGAAAATCCTTAAAATCACGACGATAAGGCGCGGCGGTATAGGTCCCTATAAAAAGCGGTAAAAAATGTTCCGTTATTTTCACCACCAAGTCGCCGAGGTATTTCTCGTGGACCTTGGTGAAACCGCTGTTTTGCTCTTTCAGGGCCTCGCCAAGTTTCCGGCTCCCCATGCTGACATGGGTACCGTTGTTGGCCAAGCTTATATTCGAAGTATTCGGAAGGGTTACGAGATTTTTCGTAATAATGCCCGCCTCCCGTAGCTTCGCCGTGGCATTCAACTGACTACGGCTGAGGACCCGGTGGCAGAGATGCATATAATCGTATTTAGCCTCCCCCCGCTGCCAGCCGGACAGACAGGGACTCATGAAGAGCTCCCGGTAAAAGGCATCGGAAATGCAGTCATTCAGCTTTTTTTGGCGGAGCGGCGGATGGGGGGAATAAAAAACCATAGCTTCCTGGCCATTCTGGAGCAGCCGGAATCGTTCATTGGCGTACATGGTCAACAGTTGGGTAAGGAGGAAGCGCTTGGCCATTTCCTGGGCAACGGCCTGTCCCATTCCGTGTCGGCCGGTCGGAGAGATAACATGGAAAGAGAATGTTTCCGGGGAAGTGTTGTCATTGAGGAAGTGTCCCATCAGGTCCAAGGCGGTCTCACGGATCATTGCCGGGGGAGGATTCGATGATGATCCGACCGCTTCGGCCAGGGAAAGCTTGAGGAGATAGCTGACGGGAATGCGAACATAATCCTGCCCTTCGTGCCGGAAAAGAAACTTCTGTAGATCCGATCGGTCTCCCTGGGAAGGATCTTCCTTGTCCGCAAGCAGATCCCGTTGCAATACCTCTTCCGTAAGTGGGCTCAACAACCTTCGGGGAAAACGGACCCAACTATTTTCCCAAACATCTTCAGAATTAGTATTCAGATAGGCTTCCAGGTCGGTAACAACCCTTTTCTTTGTGTCCCCCGCCATCGTACGGCGCAGAATGTCGGCATAATAGTTTGATTGCTCAATGGTTAAGGGCAGATCGACTTGCTGTCTTTTTCCTATGACAACGGTCTGAAGCTCGGCCTCGCTGCCGGCCGTAGCATCCCCGCAGGTAAAGGGAAGCGAAGATACGTCGAGATCTGAATGTCCATAACGTACATCCAGCATTCCCAGCATATGGCGAAGGGAAGGAAGGTTTTCATCCGTACCCCTGACCGCATGCAGATGGGAGCTTTTGATCGTTTCAGCCCAGCTCATCGGCAAATCCTCCTTTTTTGAAAGGGAGGATAGCAAAGCTTTGTTGCAGCGTGATTACAAAAGGAAGAAGCTTTTATGAAACGTCACTGCCGCAGGCAAGGTCCTGGCGGACTCCCAGTCGCCAGAACGGAGGACGGATAACCATATCAACCGCTCCTAGATCTAAGAGGCGAGCAACAAGGGCCAGGGGGCCAGTTTACAGCTGTACCCTTCAGGCTGTCGGCTGCCCTTGGTAAAAGTCAGCCGACAGCCTGCTATAGCTATAGTACCGTGCCCAGTCTATGCACCCCGCTGACGCAACGTAAACGGCAGTGTAACCGAAGCTCCTTTACTTACCCCTTTTGCTTTTATTTCCTTTTGGTTTTGGAAGTGGAAGTTCCCTTGCTGTTATCTCGATTAAGCCACTGATCCATTCCCGATCTTCAAACGCATCTTCTATCAGGAAATACAACTTAGCACCGGGATACGGCGGGGCTTCAATAATATCAGTTATATACGATCTCCCGTTTTCGGACGGTTTTACAAAAAGCCGATTGTCGCAAATGAGGGCTACGACTTTACCATCACAATATATAGCGTACTCACCAAACATCTTCTTGTAGGAAATAAGCCCGGCATCCCCCATTTGATCTACGATAAATTCAATGAAACTTTCATCAGATGCCATTTTTATTGCCCACCTTGAAGTTGATGTTGCGCACCAGCGGCGCGGAAATAGCCCCCTAACGACTGAATGCATTCGTTAGGGGGCAACCACTTTAATCTGTCAGATGGAGTTCAAGGATATCTTTCATGTGCCTGACATGGATGTATCGTCTAATATCTACATTCAATTAGCATATGATGTTAATTTATGCGCAGAAGAGCTTGATATTGCTACGAAGACGCTTCAAGATACCATCTCGTCAATAATGGCCTTGACGGGCTTGATCTCCTTAATGAGAGCGGCCGCCTGGCCCGCACCGGCCGGGAAGAGATCGAAGTCGCCATTCATCCAGCCCTTGGGGGCATTCATAAGATTGTATTCCTGAGATAGATCGACAGTCGGATCGGCCGCCAGATCGACCAGTTTCTTGTTGGGAATGACGCGCATCTTCATGTTTGTCAGGGGCACCAGCGTCGTGCCGCCGTCGCCGCAGGCCAGAATAGCTTCTTTCCATACCTGCGGGGCGGGCGCTTCTTCCGAGGCGATGAAACGCGTCCCGATCTGTACACCCTGCGCCCCCAGGGCCAGGGCCGCCCTGTAACCGCGCCGGTCGGCAATACCGCCCGCCGCCACTACGGGAATCTTCACATGATCGGCCACTAAGGGTACAAGGACCATTGTGGAAGATTCGGAGCCCATGGAACGCAGGCCTCCCGACTCCGATCCGGAAACGACAAGGCCGTCAACACCTTCACCGGCTGCCCGGATTGCATGGGGAAGGGCCAGGAGCACATGAAGCCCCTTCATCCCCAGGTCGTGAATGAGGGGATAGATTTTCGCCGGCGATCCGGCCGAGGTAGTAACGGTCTTTACACCCGCTGCCGCCAGGATTTTCAGGATCTCAGGATTTGCGGGATTCATGATCATGATATTGGCTCCGAAGGGCTTGTCCGTAAGCTCCCGCACCCCGTCTACAAGCCTCCTCGTCTCCTCGGGGCTGCTGAACCCCAGGGCGATCATCCCAAAAGCGCCCGCCTCACAGACGGCAGCGGTCAATCGGGGACTGTTCATGGCCGCAATGGGCCCCTGAATGATGGGATAACGGCATCCTAACATTTCCAGTAATGTTGACATGGTATTACCTCCTGCGACTATTTTTTATATTCTGCATGCTTCAATATCCGTTGAATGCTTCCGGACGGCCATCATTAAATGGATGATCCTTTGTATTCGACAGTAATTCCTATGATGAATTTTTTCAAGCGGAGATTATTCAAGATTGCAACTATTTATATTCTCTCAGCAACATTTAAAATCTGTTGCATTTTGAAAAGCAATCCGATAGATGACTCCCGGAATTGGAGCTTTTACAGATCCAGCCTCATAAAGATAAGCAGCAAACTCATGAACAGGACCGTCGGGAGGATATAAGTTATGCGATTAATCCCCAGGGAAGAGAAATTTTACGACCTCTTCGAGGAGTTGGCCGAAAAGATCGACGAAGGGGCCAAACTCTTTCTCGATATGCTTAATGACTACGATTCTTTCGCCACCAGGCTCGCCAAGCTCAAGGAACTGGAGCACGAGGCGGACGAGATTACCCACCGTACCTACGAAAAGATGCACAAGACCTTCCTTACCCCCCTGGACCGGGAAGACATCTACGCCCTTGTCAACAAAATGGACAGCATTCTCGACTTGACGGAGGCCGCGGCCATCCGCATGTCCCTTTATAAAATCAAAGCCCCGGTGGAAGCGCTCTTTGAACAGGCAAAACTGCTGAACGTAGCAACGGAAAAAGTCAAAAAGATCGTCCATGGCCTGCGGGACATGAAAAACGCCCCGATGATCCTTGAGGCTTGCGTGGAAATCAATACCATCGAGAACGCTGGGGATCAGATCCTGAGAACTGCCGTGGGCGAACTTTTTGAGAGGGAAACAGATCCCATCGAACTAATCAAATGGAAAGAGGTATTTGAAAGGTTTGAGGAAACTCTTGACATCTGCGAGGATGTCTCGAACATTGTTGAGGGTATCGTCCTGAAAAATGGTTAGTGAAAAAAGATCGGTTTTCGATTCTTTACAATATCAACATGGTTGACTCATTCGGTTTTGTTGTCTTTCTAATCTGCGTTGCCCTGGCCTTCGATTTCATCAATGGCTTTCATGACGCCGCCAATTCCATATCCACAATTGTCTCAACCCGGGTACTCTCGCCCAAATATGCCGTTATATGGGCCGCGTTTTTCAACTTTGCCGCCATTTTCATCATCGGCACCCCCGTGGCCAAGACTATGGGCGTCGGGATCATTCATCCCGAAATTATCGACAACTATATTATCTTCGCCGCCCTTGGCGGGGCCATCATCTGGAATCTCGTCACCTGGTATTACGGCCTCCCCAGCAGTTCCTCCCACGCTCTCATCGGCGGTCTCATCGGTGCCGGCATCCTGAAAGCGGGCATCGGCACCCTGGTGTGGGGTGGGCTTATCAAGACGGCCCTCTTTATCCTTTTATCTCCCGCCATCGGGATGTTCCTCGGGTTTTGCATGATGGTCCTGGTCCTGAATCTCAGCAGGAATTCCAATGTGGCCCGTTCCACACACCTCTTCCGGAGGTTGCAGCTCTTTTCCGCCGCCGTTTACAGCCTCGGCCACGGCATGAACGACGCCCAGAAAACCATGGGCATCATTGCCATTGTCCTCTACAGCAAGGGACTGATCGGGCCTGTTTTTCATATCCCTTTCTGGGTTGTCTTCGCGTGTTACACCGTCATCGCCCTGGGGACCATGAGCGGAGGCTGGCGGATCGTAAAGACCATGGGGACAAAGATCACCAAGCTCCAGCCCATCGGCGGCTTCTGCGCCGAGACGGCGGCGGCCATCTCCATCATCGGCGCCTCCCTGGGTGGAATTCCCGTCAGCACAACCCATACCATCGCCGGGGCCATCATGGGCGTGGGGGCCACAAGAAGACTGACCGCCGTGCGCTGGGGCGTTGCCGGAACCATCGTCTGGGCCTGGGTGCTGACAATTCCCATTACCGCCGTAGTATCGGCCATCGTTTATAGCCTCAGTGTCGCCTTTATAAAATGACAGGGCAAGAGAAATGACAGAAAAGATTTTCTGGCTTGGCCATTCCAGTATCCGCATCGAGGGAGAAAAGGTCATCTACATCGATCCCTGGAAGGTCAAGGGGGAACCCAAGGCGGATCTGATCCTTGTGAGCCACGGCCATCACGACCATTTCTCCCCAAGCGACATTGGAAAACTGCAAAAGGAAAAAACGATCATCGTTGGCCCGTCTGATTGCACATCCCAAATTAAGGGAGATGTCCGGACGATGCGGCCGGGCGACACGGTTACCGTCGGCGACATAAAAATCGAAGCCGTTCCCTCCTATACTCCGCAGAAACCTTTTCATCCCCAGGCAAACCAGTGGCTCGGCTTTGTTTTAGAGCTGGCCGGCAAGAGGATCTACTACGCCGGAGACACCGATTTTATCCCCGAGATGAAAGACATCAAAGCCGATATCGTCATTCTCCCCGTTGGCGGCACTTACACCATGACCGCCGAAGAAGCGGCCCGGGCCGTAGAGCTCATTCAACCGCAACTCGCCATCCCCATCCACTGCGGGGATATTGTGGGAATAATGGACGACGCCCGGCGCTTCAAGAACCTTGCCGGTGTTCCCGTGGAAATCAAACCCATCACAAGATAAAAATATCGGTTGCAAACCTTGACATCGGAAATTTGATGTATATTTTATGCCGCGAAATGCCCGGGAAATAAAATAGCGTTTAAAATCTTTAATATAATTGATGAAAGGAGAGGACAGCATGAAAATCAGGCCATTGCAGGACAGAGTCATTGTTGAGCGCTTGGCGGAAGAGGGAAAAACCAAAGGCGGCATCATTATCCCCGATACCGCGAAAGAAAAACCCATGGAGGGCAAAATTATTGCCGTGGGCAAGGGAAAAACCACCGAAGACGGCAAACTTGTCAAACTCGATGTCAAAGCCGGTGATAAGGTGCTTTTCAGTAAGTATGCCGGGACGGAAGTCAAGATCGACGGCAAGGAATACCTCATTATGCGCGAAGACGACATTCTGGGCGTCATCGAAGGCAAGTAAAACCTGACTAAGGAGGATTAAATACATGGCAGCAAAATTGATTCAATATGACGAGGAAGCGAGAAAATCGATCCTCAAGGGCGTAAACACCCTTGCCGACGCCGTAAAGGTTACTCTCGGCCCCAAGGGCAGGAACGTTATTCTTGACAAAAGTTTCGGTTCTCCCGTTGTCACCAAGGACGGCGTAACCGTGGCCAAAGAGATCGAACTTGAAGACAGATTTGAAAACATGGGCGCCCAGATGGTCCGCGAAGTAGCCAGCAAGACAAGTGATGTCGCCGGCGACGGTACGACCACGGCCACGATCCTGGCCCAGGCTATTTACCGGGAAGGCGCCAAGACCGTGGCAGCAGGCAGCAACCCCATGGACGTAAAGCGCGGCATCGAGAAAGCCGTTGCGGCTGTTGTCGCCGAGCTGAAGAAGCTCAGCAAGCCCACGAAAGATCAGAAGGAAATCGCCCAGGTCGGCACCATTTCCGCCAACAATGACGAAGCTATCGGCGGCATTATTGCCGAAGCGATGGGCAAGGTCGGCAAAGAAGGCGTCATCACCGTAGAAGAGAACAAGGGTCTGGAGACGGAACTCGACATCGTCGAAGGTATGCAGTTCGACCGGGGCTATCTGTCCCCCTACTTCGTAACCAATGCCGAGAAGATGGAAGTGAGCCTGGAAGACGCCTACATCCTGATCAACGAAAAGAAGATCAGCAACATGAAGGACCTCCTCCCCATCCTGGAGCAGATTGCCAAAATGGGCAAACCCCTCCTCATCATCGCCGAAGACATCGAAGGCGAAGCCCTGGCAACCCTGGTCGTAAACAAGCTTCGCGGCACCCTCCATGTGGCCGCCGTCAAGGCCCCCGGTTTCGGTGACCGCCGCAAGGCAATGCTCGAAGACATCGCCATCCTCACGGGCGGCAAGATGATCTCCGAAGATATGGGCTACAAGCTGGAAAATGCGAAGATCGAAGACCTTGGCCGAGCCAAGAAGATCGTCATCGATAAAGACAACTCCACCATCATCGACGGCGCCGGCAAGCGGGCCGACCTCGAAGGTCGGGTGAAACAGATACGCGCCCAGGTCGAGGAAACCACCTCCGACTATGATCGGGAAAAACTTCAGGAACGTCTGGCGAAACTCGTCGGCGGCGTGGCCGTTATTAAAGTCGGCGCCGCAACGGAGACGGAAATGAAGGAAAAGAAGGCCCGCGTCGAAGACGCCCTGAATGCAACACGCGCCGCCGTTGAAGAAGGTATTGTTCCCGGTGGTGGCGTCGCCTACATCCGCACCCTGCCCGCCCTGGACAAGCTGAAACTGGAAGGGGATCAGCAGGTTGGCGTCAATATCGTCAAAAAGGCCCTCGAAGAGCCCCTGAAGATGATCGCCGCAAACGCCGGCATGGAAGGCTCAGTCGTCGTCGAGAAGGTCAAGGAGAAGAAAGGGTCTTACGGTTTCAACGCCCGGACTGATCAGTATGAAGACATGATCGCCGCCGGTGTTATCGACCCCACGAAGGTCACCCGCTTCGCCCTTCAGAACGCTGCTTCCGTCGCATCCCTGATGTTGACGACCCAGTGCATGATCGCGGAGAAGCCAGAAGAGAAGGGCGGCGGTATGCCCCCCATGCCAGGAGGCGGAGGCGGATACCCCGGCATGATGTAGTAAGTAATAAAGTAACTTAAGCAACAGACATACAGCCGAGCCCCCTGGAGAAACATTTCCAGGGGGCTTTTGCATTCTCCTTGAAAGCAATCATTTTCTATGATAGCTTTCCCAACTACGATTTAGAGAATTGAAGGAGCGCGCCATGGACTACAAAGAAAGCTTGAACCTGCCCAAGACCGATTTCCCCATGAAAGCCAATCTCGCCGCCCGGGAGCCGGTGATGCTTGCCAAATGGGAAGAAATGAAAATCTATCACCAGATCCGCGCGGTCTCCAAAGGACGGGAAGTCTATATCCTCCATGACGGCCCCCCCTACGCCAACGGCAATATCCACCTCGGCACCGCCCTGAACAAGATTATCAAGGACATGGTCATCAAAGCCAAGAACATGTCCGGCTATGACAGCATCTATGTCCCGGGCTGGGACTGTCACGGCCTCCCCATCGAGCATCAGGTGGACAAGGAGCTGGGAGACAAGAAATATGAGATCTCTCAAGCCGACAAGCGCCGCTTCTGTCGCGCCTACGCGGAGCGATTCGTGGATATTCAGCGGGATCAGTTCAAGCGTCTCGGGGTCTTCGGAGAGTGGGAAAACCCCTACCTGACCATGACCTACGACTATGAGGCCGTAACCGTCGCCGAATTCGGCAAGCTCTTCCTGAACGGCGACATCTATAAAGGCAAGAAGCCTGTTTACTGGTGCGCCACCTGCAAAACCGCCCTGGCCGAGGCGGAGGTGGAGTACGGCGACCATACGACGCCGTCCATCTACGTCAAATTCCCCATGATCTCCGACATCGCCGCCATCCGGCCCAAGCTGGCGGGAGAAAAAGTAAACGTCGTCATCTGGACGACCACCCCCTGGACGATTCCCGCCAACCTGGCCATCGCCTTCCACGAGGAATTCCTCTATGTCGCCGTCAAGGTGGAAGGGGAAGTCCTGATTTTAGCCAAAGATCTTCTCGATTACTGCCTCGACGCTTTCAGTTACCAGGGTAAACCCTACGAGATCCTCGACGAGTTCCCCGGCGCCGTCATGGAGGGCCTCAAGACCCGCCATCCTCTCATTGACAGGGAAAGCGTCCTCATCCTCGCCCCCTTCGTCACCCTCGAAGCGGGTACAGGCTGCGTCCACATCGCCCCCGGCCACGGCCAGGAGGACTATGAAATAGGCATGAAGTACGGGTTGGACAACTACGCCCCCGTTGATGAAGACGGCTGCTTTACCAAAGACGTTGATGATTTTGCCGGGATGTTCGTCTTCGACGCCAACGACCCTGTCAACAATAAGCTCAAGGAAGTCGGAGCGCTTCTGGGCCTCGTGGACATCGACCATTCCTATCCCCACTGCTGGCGCTGCAAAAAGCCCATCATCTTCCGTTCCACGGAGCAATGGTTCATCTCCATGGAAAAGAACAGCCTCCGGAAGAAGGCATTGGAAGCAATCTCACAGGGCGAATGGATCCCCGCCTGGGGGAAGGACAGGATCTACGGCATGGTGGAAAACCGCCCCGACTGGTGCATCTCCCGCCAGCGCCTCTGGGGAGTCCCCATCATCATATTCTACTGCAACGACTGCCAGCATGAATTGCTCACAAAAGAGATCCTCGATCATATCGTCTCCCTGGTTCGGGAACATGGGGCGGATGTCTGGTTCGAGCGGGAAGCGAAGGACCTGCTCCCCCCCGGAACCGTTTGCCCGCTCTGTAAGGAAGGCCGGACCTTCCGGAAGGAAACGAACATCCTCGACGTCTGGTTCGATTCCGGCGTCAGCCACGCCGCCGTTCTGGAGACCCGTCCGGACCATCGCTCCCCTGCGGACATGTACCTCGAGGGAAGCGATCAGCACCGGGGCTGGTTCCATTCGTCGCTCCTGGAATGCGTGGGCACCCGGGGGAGGGCCCCTTACAAGACCGTCCTGACCCACGGTTTCGTCGTCGACGGCGAAGGCAAGAAGATGTCCAAATCCGTCGGCAACGTCATCGAACCGGAAGAGATCATCAGCGAATACGGCGCCGAGATCCTGCGCCTCTGGGTGGCGGCGGAAGACTACACCGATGACATCCGCATCTCCAAGGAGATCCTCACCCGCCTCGTCGAGGCCTACCGGCGGATCCGCAATACGAGTCGCTACATACTCGGCAACCTCTCCGATTTCGATCCGGACCAGGACCGGCTGGCCTACGAGGACATGGAAGAGATGGACCGCTGGGTCCTAAACCGCCTCCAGGAGATCACCCGCCGGGTTCGGGAAGCCTATGACAAGTATCAGTTCCACATGGTCTATTACACCCTCTACAACTTCTGCACCGTCGACCTGAGCGCCCTGTACTTAGACGTCCTCAAGGATCGTCTCTACACTTCCAAGGCGGCATCCCGGCAGCGCCGCTCCGCCCAGACGGCTATGGAGATCATTCTCGAAACGATGATGCGCCTCCTGGCCCCGATCTTAACCTTCACCGCCGAAGAAGTCTGGAACGCCATGCCAGCTTATACGGGAAAAGCGGCCAGCATCCATCTCACCCAGTTCCCGGAAGTAAACCCGGCTTATCAGGACGAAGCCTTGGGCGAGAAATGGCGGTCCCTCATCGACGTCAAGGGGGAAATCTCCCGGGCCATCGAAACGGCCAGGAAGAGCAAGGTTATCGGTCATTCTCTCGACGCCGCCGTGGCCATCGTCTTACCTGAGAAACTCAAGGAGCTTGTTGCGGGGCATCGGGAAGATCTGCGGACCCTCCAGATCGTCTCACAACTGGATGTGGTGGAAAAAGACGCCCTCGCCGCCGATCCTTACGAAAGCAAGGAGATCGAGGGCCTGTACGTAAGCGTTGCCAAGGCCCGGGGCCAGAAATGCGACCGCTGCTGGATCTACAGTGAGGACCTGGGGAAGGACCCGGAACACCCCATGATCTGCGGACGCTGCCTGACCAATTTGAAATAACGCGGCTATTATGCAAAAAAAGAACATTGCTTTTCTGTTGACAGTGGCCTTGCTGCTTGTTCTCGATCAGGTCACCAAGTATTTCATCCATGCGGGGATGACTTTGCACGAGTCCATCCCCGTAATCCCGGGGTTTTTCAGCATCACCTACATCCGGAATCCCGGGGCGGCCTTTGGCTTTCTGGCCGGGGCATCGCCTACCTTCCGCTATGTTTTTTTCATCGGCATCACGGTCGCAGCCATCGGCCTCATCCTCCATTACCTGCGGACCTATGCCGCCGGCGACCAACTCCTGACTATCTCCCTGGGAATGATCCTCTCCGGGGCTATCGGTAATCTCATCGACCGGGTCCGCTTTGGAGAAGTGATCGATTTTCTCGATGTCTATCTCGGCACGACCCACTGGCCAGCCTTTAATGTTGCTGATTCGGCCATTTCCGTCGGCGCCTTTATCCTTTTCATCCATCTTATCCGACAGAAAAAATCCACCCCGGGGTCGCTTCCATGAATATACGAAAACCACCATTGTCTGTTGGCTGGTAAATACCATGGACTTGTTGAACCGCTTGAAAGTTCCGTTCTCTCTCCTGCTAACCCCGACGCGGATATTTATCCTTAGTTTTGCCGGGGTAATCCTCCTGGGGGCGCTGCTTTTGTGGCTTCCGTTTTCCGCCGGCAAGGGCCAGCTCAGCTTTATCGACGCCCTGTTTAGCTCGACCTCGGCTGTCTGCGTTACGGGACTGGCCAGCATCGATATCAGCAAAGATCTCTCCTTCACCGGTCAGGTTATAACCATGGTTCTATTTCAGATCGGCGGATTGGGCATCATTACCTTTTCTGTGGTCTTCTTCGGGATGATGGGCCGGGGGATATCCTTCAAGGAGAGGGAAATTGTCCAATCTACGTTTCTCCATACGCCTCGACGAGATTTTCTCCCCATCATGAAATGGGTCCTTCTTTCAACCTTCATAATCGAGGGGCTGGGCACTGTCCTGCTTTTCATTCGCTTCTCCTTCGATTTCCCGGCGGAACATGCCCTTTTCCAAGCAATCTATCATGCCGTCTCCGCCTTCAACAACTGCGGTTATTCCCTGTTTTCCAATAATCTCATGAACTACCGTGACGACTGGATCGTCAATCTGACGATCATGGGACTCATCATCCTGGGGGGCATCGGCTTCATTGTCCAGTACGAAGTGGTGTCCCTAATCCGGGGAAGAATCAGGAAACTCTCCATTCATTCTAAGATAGTTCTCATCACTACGGGAACACTGATTGTGAGCGGAGCCGCTTTCTTCTACGTTTTCGAGATGAACGCCCTGTTAAGGGACGCTTCCTTCCAGACATCGTTCCTCGCCTCCTCCTTCCACTCCGTTTCTGCCCGTACCAGCGGCTTTAACACGGTTGATGTCGGACAGCTCACCAATGCCACGATTCTTATTCTGATTATTCTCATGTTTATCGGGGCCTCTCCCGGCTCGACCGGTGGCGGCATCAAGACTACCAGCTTCGCTTTGCTGATTTTCATGATCTGGAACCGGATAAAAGGTCAGGATGAGGTCAACATGTTCAATCGGACCATACCGAAGGAAATACTCAGCCGAACCATCGCCATTATTATTGCCTCGGCCTTTTCCGTCTGCCTCATTACCTCTATCCTCCTGCTGTGCGCCGGCACCGCCGAGGCTCCCTTGCAGAGCCGACATTTCTTCGTAGAGTACCTGTTTGAGACCGTATCGGCCTTTGGAACCGTAGGCCTTTCAATGGGTATTACGGCTAACATGAATGATATTCAGAAGCTAGCAATCGTTTTGATAATGTTTGCCGGGCGAGTGGGTCCCCTGACCCTGGCCTTTGCCTGGAGCGCCCCGAAGAAGGGAATCACCTACGCAGAAGAACAGGTCATGGTGGGATAGGGAAGAAGTCAACAACCAGCAGGCAATGGGCAAAGATGCGGCAGAGGGTCACGACCCCTTCCAGGGATAGGAATATCATGGAGCAACGGACAAAGGAGCAATAAAATGAAAAGGGTTATCGTCATCGGTTTGGGAATTTTCGGTGTCAACATTGTCCGGGAGCTTTATGAGGGCGGCTTCGAGGTTTATGCCATAGATAAAAACAAGGACTCCGTGCAGAAGGTCAAAGATTTTTCCACCAAGGCCATTGTAGCCGATGGTACCGATAAGGAGGTTATGGAGATGATCGGCGTCCAGGAAGATGACACCGTCGTCATCTCCTTCGGCGACGATCTGGCTTCAAGTACCCTGATTACCCTGCACATGAAACAACTCAAGGTTAAGAACATCATCGTCAAGGCCCCCAATGAAGAACACAAATTAATCCTTGAAAAAGTCGGCGCCACGGATGTGATCATCCCCGAAAAGGAAATCGCCGGCAAGGTTGCCAAGAGTATCATCTCCCCGAACGTTCTCGACTATCTACCCCTTTCAGATGGCTACATGATCTTTGAAATGGCCCCTCCGGACAGTTTTTTCGGCAAGACCATCGCCGAGTTACAACTACGGAACAAGTACCACATCGAGGTAATCGCCATCCGGGATGTCCTGTTGGACCGAGTCCACATGATCCCCCAGGCCGGTTTTGTCATCAAGGACGGGGAGGTTATGGTAATCGTGGGGAAGGAAACGGATATCAGAAAAATCAAGTGATTATAAATTTATTTCCATATCATCTATGGCAGCAAAGGTGTTAGGGAAGATGGACCGGGCGTCCCGCTCGGCAACCTGCCGCAGTTCCAGGGTGGGATAGATCCGGGCGTCGAAATGGACGAGGACCAAGCGCTTGGCCTTGGCTTCTTTTGCGATTTGGGCCGCCGTTTCCGGGTTTAAATGGGGCCAGTCGTCACTGCCCTGGCCGCTCTGATAAGCGCATTCGGCAATCAGCAGCTCCGCCTCCCGGGACAGGCTCACGGCGTTCTCACAGTATCCGGTGTCTGGGCAATAGCTGACAATTTTGTTCTCCAGTTCGATCTGGTACCCCAGGGTAAGAGAGGCATGGAGAAGGGGCCGGGCCGCCACGGGAAAGGGAAGCCGCCCCAGCTCTGCCGGCGCTTCCAGGACTGTGACGGGATAAGGAAGGTCGTCCAGGGATAGGGTAAAAGGCTGATTGACGAGGGTATGAAGGATTGAACGGGAACCTTCGGGACCGCAGATGGTCAGACCGCCGGGAAAGGAAAACTTCGCCAGGGTGTGAAGCCCCGCGACATGATCGAGGTGGAAGTGGCTCAGAAAGAGATAAACGGGCCTGCCATTCTCCCCGACGCCATACTGGTCGGCCTTGGCGATGCCATTGCCCGCATCGAGAAGAATATCATAATCCGCCGTCTGCACCAGGGTGCAGATCGTGTTGCCCGTGACCGTGTCATACCAGCCGTTGGTGCCTAAGAAGACAACTTTCATTAGCCGAGGATCGCTTTGCGGGCCCGCTCCAGGATCTCCATCTTGAAGGACGGATAGCCCGGAATGGTCTGGTTGAGAAATTTGTTGGTGTATTGGGTGTCCCAGATGAGCATTCGTTCGAAATCCGCCACTTTACCCATAGGTTCGAGCTGCTTGGTCACTTCGGCGACAAAGAATTCTTCGATCCGGATCGCATAATCACGAGTTAGCGCCCTCCTGCCTTCCGCGTCAAGATTCCCCAACTTGCTTTCCTTATCGAGATCGTCAATCCACTCACTGGCCGTATCCTGAAACATGCAGCTCCCCCTCGAATTTACCAACTCCTCTTTTTAACTGCCGTGATGACAATCATTTGCCCATGTTCTTCGGAATCATTTTTCGTCAGTTGAGTTGGAGGTTTTATATATGTGATTCCGGCTAGAAGGGCAAGACTAAAAATGCTTTTTTGCCTGTCATTTTATCCTTGACAAAAGCGTCGCAGGTCTTAAGAGTGGGTGGCGACAGTTCAATTTTTAATCGAATATTGGAAATAAATACAACCGTCCCTATATAACAGAAATAACAAAGCAAATACCAAACAGGAGGTAATAACCATGGCGCTCAATTTGGAAGCAATCGGCAAGAAGATCGGCCCCGTCACCAAAACCTACGAATGGAAGGACGTGGTCCTGTATGCCCTCGGGGTGGGGGCGGGCTTTGACGAGCTGGATTATGTTTACGAAAAGAACCTCAAGGTCATCCCAAGTTTTTCCGTCGCCAGCATCTTCGATTTCTTCTGGCACGTGGCCGGCGCCTCCAACGTCAACTTGGCCGGCATTCTCCACGGCGAGCAGGACATCATATTCTATAACCCCATTCCCACCGCGGGAACTCTGACAACGGAAGGGGCCGTCACCCGCTACATCGACAAGAAGGACAAAGGGGCGATTGTCATCGCCGAGGGAGATACCTGCGACGCTACCGGCAAGAAACTCTTCAAGAATATCATCACCATCTTCAGCCGCCTCGACGGCAACTTCGGCGGCGAGGAGGGCGCAGCAGCACCGTTTATCTTTCCGGAGCGAGCACCTGATTTTGTCGTCGAGGCCCAGCCCTCGCCGGATCAACCGCTGATTTACCGCCTCTCCGGCGACATTTTTCAGCTCCATGTCGATCCCGATTTCGCCCGCAAAGTTGGCTTCGAGAAGCCCATCATGCACGGCCTGTGCACCTACGGCTTCGCCTGCCGCGCCCTGATGTCGAAGCTTACCCCGGGGCATCCCGAACTCGTCCGGCGTTTGGCCTGCCGCTTCTCGAAGACCCTCTATCCCGGTGAGCCAATCAAAACCTTGATTTGGAAGGACGGCGCAGGGAAGGCCATATGGCGGACCCTCAATGCCAAAACCGGCGACGTCGTTATCGACAACGGCATCTTCGAATACGGCCCCGTGCCCGTGGGTAGGGACGAGATCCGTTACGATGGCCGGGTGGCGGTGGTGACGGGGGCCGGAGGAGGCCTGGGCCGGATCTATGCCCTAGAATTGGCCAAGAGGGGCGCTAAACTCGTCATCAACGACTTCGGCGGCGCCCGGGACGGGGCGGGAGACGGATCGAGCTCCCCCGCCGACAAGGTCGTCGCGGAAATCAAGGCCCTGGGGGGAGAGGCCGTCGCCAACTATGACAACGTCGCCACTCCGGAGGGAGGGGAAGGGATCATCAAGACCGCCCTCGCCGCCTTCGGCCGGGTGGATATCCTCATCAACAACGCGGGAATCCTACGGGACAAGGGCATCCTCAAGATGGAGCCGGAGAACTGGCGGGCCGTCATGGACGTTCATCTGAACGGGGCCTACCACGTCACCAAGCCCGCCTTCCAGGCCATGCGCGACAACGGCTATGGCCGCATCATCATGACCACTTCGGCGGCAGGCCTCTACGGCAACTTCGGCCAGACCAACTATTCCTCCGCAAAACTGGGGCTCGTAGGTTTCATGAACACCCTCAAACAGGAAGGGCAGAAGTACAATATCAAGGTCAATACGGTGGCCCCCATCGCAGCCTCCCGCCTCACGGAAGACGTTCTGCCCCCGGACATCTTCGGGAAACTCAAGCCGGACTTCGTCGCCCCCATCGTCCTCTACCTCTGCTCTGAGGCATGCGGTGATACGGGGAGCATCTACAACGCCGGCATGGGCTATTACAATCGCGCGGCCATCCTGACCGGGCCGGGGATCGTCATCGGCGACGGCAAGAAGGTTCCCAGCGTGGAGGATATCGCCGCCAACTGGGAAAAGATCCGCAACATGAGCGGAGCCAAGGAGTATTTCCAGCTCATGGACCAGGTGACGGATCTCCTCAACGCCTTCGCGCCGAAAAAAGAGGCCGGGACAGGAGAAGTATCCCCGTCACAGACCGCCACAACAGGCTCCGTGGACGCCGCTGCCGTAGGGGCTGCAACAACTGCCGCCAAACCTTCCGCTGCGGGGATCTTTACCGCCATGGGAAAATCATTCAACGCTGAAAAGGGCGCCGGGGTCAACGTCGTCTTCCAGTTCCACATCACCGGCGACGGGGGCGGGGATTGGCAGGTCGAGATCAAGGATGGGGCCTGCAAGATAGAAGCGGGCGTTCACGGTAGCCCGACGACGACCATCACCATGGCCGCCGGCGATTTTCTGGAGATGATGGGAGGCAAACTCTCGGCCATGCAGGCCTACACCTCGGGCAAAATCAAGATCGGCGGCGATCTCATAAAATCACAACTGATCGAAAAGCTTTTCAAACTCAACTAAAACAAACTCGTAAAAAGCCACTATTTCTCTCCCCCTTTGACAGGGGAGGGAAATAGGATGCAATGGGTAAATTTGGGGAGTGGGATTTGGTTTGAAATAATAGGGGGCTCTGTCCCTAATTAAGGAGATATATCCGATGACAGGTATTACTGCTTATGGCGCTTATATCCCGCGTCTTCGCCTGAGCCGGCTGGCCATCTATCAGGCCATGGGGTGGTTTGCCCCGGCCCTGATCATGGTCGCCCAGGGAGAACGCTCTATGTGCAATTTTGACGAGGACAGCCTGACCATGGCCGTCGCCGCAGCCCGGGACTGTCTGACAGGAATGGACAAAAGGGCGGTGGACGCGGCTTATCTTTGCTCGACGACTCTGCCTTTCGCCGACCGCCAGAACGCCGGCGTTATGACGACAGCCCTGAACCTCCGGGACGACATCCTTACCGCCGATATCACCTCGTCGCAGCGGGCGGGAACAACAGGCCTGATCGCCGCCCTCGACGCCGTCCGGGCGGGAAGCCGCAAACAGGTCCTTCTTACGGCGACCGATAAGCGGCTAACGAAGCCAGCCTATTTTTACGAGATGTGGTTCGGCGACGGGGCGGCTTCCTTGCTTGTAGGAGATGAGGACGTCATTGCCGAATTTCTTGGGTCCTATTCCGTCACCCATGACTTCGTGGATCACTACCGTGGCGCCGACCGTCATTACGACTATATGTGGGAGGAGAGGTGGGTCAGGGAGGAAGGCTACGCCAAATTCATCCCCCAGGCCGTCCAGGGGCTGCTGAAGAAGCTCGATCTCACCATGAAGGACGTTGGTAAGTTGGTCTTTCCCTGCCTCTTCAAGGCGGAGCACCGGACCATCGCCAAGGGCCTCGGGGCCTCGCCTGGGCAACTTATGGACAACATGCACGACGTCTGCGGCGAGACGGGGGCGGCTCATCCCTTGCTCATGCTGACGGCTGTCCTGGAAGCAGCCAAACCCGGGGATTTGGTAGTTGTGGCAGGATTCGGTCAGGGCTGCGACGCCCTCGCCTTTCGGGTGACGGAAAACATCACAAAACTGCCCCCCCGGCGCGGCTTTCAAGGCGCCCTTGCGGACAAGCGAACCACTGATAATTACATGAAATTCCTTAAATTCCGTGATTTGATCCAGCCGGAGATGGGCATCCGGGCTGAGGCCCCTACCCAGACAGCCATGACCGCCCTGTGGCGGAATCGACGGATGCTCACAGGTCTTGTCGGCGGCAAGTGCCGCTCCTGCGGAACTCCCCAGTTTCCGAAGCAAGACTACTGCGTCAATCCTGCCTGCTGCGCCCACCAATCCCAGGACGACTATGAATTTGCTGATGTCCCGGCACAGATTCTTTCCTTTACCGGGGATCTGCTGGCCGTCTCCGTCGATCCCCCGGCGGTTTACGGAACCGTCCAGTTCACGGGCGGCGGCCGTTTCCTGGCCGACTTTACGGATTGTGATGCCCAGGAGGTCCGGGTCGGCCTCCCCGTAAAGATGGCCTTCCGGCGGCGCTTCACGGACAGCGAGCGGGGCTTTGCCGGTTATTTCTGGAAGGCGATCCCCCAGCAACCGGCAAGCGAGGAAGCCGCCGCAGGCAAGGAGGTGAAATGATGGCAACAGGAATTAAGGATAAGGTAGCCATTCTCGGAATGGGATGCACCCGCTTCGGCGAGCGCTGGGACGTGGGGGCAGAGGAACTGATGGTAGAGGCGTTTCAGGAATGCCTGGCCGATGCGGGGCTTGAACGAAAGGACATCCAGGCAGCCTGGCTTGGCCACTGCCTGGAGGAAGTGGGGATGGGGAAGTGCGCCGCCCCCATGGGCGTGGCGTTGCGGCTCCCCCACATCGGGATTACGCGGGTGGAAAACTACTGCGCCACGGGAACGGAGGCCTTCCGGGGGGCAGTTTACGGCGTCGCCTCCGGGGCTTATGACATCTGCCTGGCCATGGGGGTGGAAAAGCTGAAAGACACAGGCTACGGCGGCCTACCCAACCCCGGCTCCGGCTTCGGCTCCCTGACCTGGCAGTGGTTCCCCAACGCCTCGGCCCCGGGCCTGTTCGCACAGATCGCCACGGCCTATGCAGCCAACTACGGGATCGCCGACAAGGATCTAAAGAGGGCCCTGGCCCACATCTCCGCGAAAAGCCACGCCAACGGGGCGCTGAACCCCAAGGCCCATCTGCGGCGACCCGTTACCATCGACCAGATTCTGGCGTCACCCATTATCGCCTATCCCCTGGGACTCTTCGACTGCTGCGGCGTGAGCGACGGGGCGGCCTGCGCCATCGTCACAACGCCGGAAATCGCCCGCCAGTTAGGTAAAAAGGACCTTGTCAGCGTCAAGGCCATCCAGTTGTCCGTAAGCAGCGGCTACGAGGGGGCGTTCAACGAATGGCAGGGTGACAACTTCTACACCGCCGGGAAGTGCAGCCTGGCAGCCTACAAGGAGGCGGGGATCATCAACCCCCGGGAAGAGATCAGCATGCTCGAACTACACGATTGCTTCTCCATTACCGAACTGGTGACCTACGAGGATCTCCACATCTCGGAGCGGGGCAATGCCTGGCGGGACGTCCTCGACGGCTTCTACGACCGGGACGGCAAGATCCCGGCCCAGATTGACGGGGGCCTCAAGTGCTTCGGCCATCCCATCGGGGCCTCTGGCCTGCGGATGATCTACGAAATGTATCTGCAGCTCTCCGGACGGGCCGGGGAACGCCAGCTCGCCAATCCCCGTTACGGCCTGACTCACAACCTGGGCGGCTTCCCCCACCAGAACGTCTGCGCGATCACCATCTTGGGGGGCGATAAATAAATTGGAGACTATTCAAATCCGCGTTATCATGAATTCGGCCGTTGAAGACGTCTTTAACTTCAAGACAGGTTGCTGCTTGCGCCTCTTCGATCAAAACCTGGAAATCCATGTGGAAAACAGGCGCCAACTTTCCGTCATCATCCCCTCCTATTTCGATCTTGAGGACGAAGACGGCGGCATCCGGCGCATTGCCACCCTGATGCCTGCCGGCAACCAGGAAATCCGTCCCGGGGATATCAAGGCATTCTACTGCGAAATGGACGAACAACTATGGAAAAGGTCGAGATTGCTTACTTTTTATGATGATGAGGGCAGCATTTACCCTGTTGAGATAAATGGGGACTGTTCTCTTTAATAGGAGGGACAGATGGAGATAATCAACTACTCGGAAGAACATCGGATATTCAGGAATTCCATCAGGAAATATCTCGAGAAGGAGGTCATTCCTCACGTCGAGGAATGGGAAGAGGCGGGCATCGTCCCCCGAAGCGCCTGGAAGGGCATGGGAGAGCAAGGGTTTCTCTGCATGGGCGTTCCCGAGGAATACGGCGGCCTGGGGGTGGATTTTCTCTACTCCGTTATTGCCATCGAAGAAATGGTCCGGACCAACCACTCCGGCCTCGCCGCCTCCCTCCACAGCGATATCGTCGTCCCCTACATTGTCGCCTTCGCCTCGGAAGAGCAGAAGCGCAAATATCTCCCCCGCTGCGTTTCCGGCGACATCATCACGGCCATCGCCATGACGGAGCCCAACGCAGGGAGCGACCTGGCCGCCATGCGCACCACCGCCGTAGCGTGCGAGGGCGACGGTGATCAATTCATCATCAATGGCCAGAAGACCTTCATCAGCAACGGGATCAACTGCGATCTCCTCATCCTGGCCGCCAAGGACCCAGCGGAGAAGAACCCTCACACCGCGGTGGATCTGTTTCTCGTCGAAGCTGAAACGAAGGGATTTGAAAAGGGAAAGAAAATCAAGAAGGTGGGCTGGCATAGCCAGGATACGGCAGAGCTTTTCTTCACCGATTGCCGGATACCGAAAGCTAACCGCATCGGGGATAAGGGGACGGGATTTCTGAAACTCATGCTGAAACTTCAGCAGGAACGTCTGGTCTGCGCCATTGCCGCCGTGGCGTCGGCGGAGCTGATCCTGGAGATCACTATCCAGTACTGCAAAGAACGGACGGCCTTCGGGCGGCCGATCTCCAAGTTCCAGCACACCCAGTTCGAGCTCGTCGAG
This sequence comes from uncultured delta proteobacterium, assembly GCA_903885795.1. GTDB lineage: Bacteria > Desulfobacterota > Syntrophia > Syntrophales > UBA8958 > UBA8958. The sequence continues at coordinate 153,264 of CAISJV010000007.1, forward strand.
ATGGCGACGGAGGTAAGATTAGGCAGGACATTCCTGGATAAGCTCATCATTGACCACATGGAGGGCCGGAATATCGTAATCGAGGTATCGATGGCGAAGTACTGGACCACGGATATGGCCTGCCGCGTCGCCGACCGGGGGGTCCAGCTTTTCGGCGGCTACGGCTACTGCGAGGAATACCCCATCGCCCGGGCCTGGCGGGACACGCGGGTCATGCGCATCTTCGCCGGCACGAACGAAATCATGAAAAGCATCGCTGCCCGCTTCATGGGCCTGTAAATTTTTTCAAAAAAGATGTTCAAGTAATTCCCGGAGGGTGCGGACGGGCAGGATGGTCATGTTCTTTACCTTTTCCGGCGGGGTTTCGGATTGGGACAGGCGGGGAAGAATGCAGCGGGAAAAGCCCATGCGTGCGGCCTCGCGAATGCGGACGTCGGCGCGGCTGATCCCCCGGACCTCTCCGGCCAGGCCCACCTCACCGCAGACCGCCGTCGCCGGGTCCACCGGCCGGTCCAGAAAGCTAGACGCCAGGGAAGATACAATCCCCAGATCGATCGCCGGTTCGCTGACCTTCACACCCCCCGCCACGTTGATGAAGATGTCGTGGCTGCTCAGATGGAGGCCGCAGATCTTGTCCAAAACCGCCACCAGCAGGGAAACCCGATTCCCGTCCACACCGATGGCCGTCCGCCGCGGCATCCCGAAATTGGTCGGAATCACAAGGGATTGAATCTCGATGAGGATGGGCCGCGTCCCCTCCATGCTCGGGACAACCACGGAGCCCGCCGCCTGTTTGGGCCGCTCGGCCAGGAAAAAAGCGGATGGATTGGTCACTTCCTTAAGTCCGTCGCCCCGCATCTCGAAAACGCCAATCTCGTTCGTCGGCCCGAAGCGGTTCTTGATCCCCCGGATGATGCGGAAGGCATGCCCCCCGTCCCCCTCGAAATAGAGGACCGTATCCACCATGTGCTCCAGGACCTTCGGCCCGGCAATGGCGCCGTCCTTGGTCACATGGCCGACGAGGAAAACGGGAACTCCCGTCTTCTTGGCTAATATTATCAGCCGTTCCGAGCACTCCCGGACCTGGCCGACGCTGCCGGGGGCGGAGGAAAGGGCCTGGGAACAGACCGTCTGGATGGAATCTACGACTACCGCCTGGGGCTTGATCGCCTCGATATGGCGGATCATGCTGTCCAGATCGATCTCCACCAGGACAAGGAGATTGGGCGAATCGGCGCCGACGCGCTTTCCCCGAAGTTTGATCTGCCGGGCCGATTCCTCGCCGGAGATATAGAGAACTTTCATCCCCTGCGCCGCCAGATGCTGGAGGACCTGGAGGAGAAGCGTGGACTTGCCGATCCCGGGGTCGCCGCCGACAAGAATCGCCGATCCGGCGACCAGCCCGCCGCCCAGGACCCGATCCATCTCCCCGATCCCCGTCCGGACCCGATCCCGCTCATCCGCCTCGATGGCGTCGATCGACTGGGGGGCCTCCTGAAACGAAAAAGACGCACGTCCGGGCGCCCCTTCTGTCTCCCTGATTTCTTCCTCGGCAAAGGAATTCCACTCCCCACAGCCTGGGCACTTCCCCAGCCACTTTGCCGAATCATAACCGCAGTGCTGGCAGAAAAATGCCATGCGAGCTTTTTTATCAGGCGATTTTTTGGACATGGATTATTGGGAAATTAGGGGAGCCATTTGCGGGAGCCGAATGTTTCGTCGAGGCCGAGCCTCCAGATGCCGCCTTCCTTTTTCAAGATAAGAATGGCGGGTTTGTCGGATTTTTTATACTGGATGTTGACAGTGGCAACATTCTTCTCAATGGGGCCCATGGACCATTTAGAATCTTCCAGGACCATGTCGGGGTTAAAAACATTCAGGTAGGCTTCCCAGTACGCCTTCGCCTGGGGTCCTCCGGATGCGAAGTCCTTAACAAGCTGTTCCAAAGTATATTCCTGACCCGTCTTTTTTGCGGCCTTCCTGACACTCGCCACGATCTCGTTTTTCGTTTCCTTCGTCAGGCCCTGCCAGATCGCCGGGTAATCCTTGGCCTTCATGAACTTGAAGACAGATTCGGCCGCCTCAAGAGCCTCTTCGGCCACCGGGCTCACCGACTGTGATTGTACTGCTACGGAAATCAAGAGGAGTTGAGCGACAGCGGCCACCAATAAAACAGCCGCCAGTTGAAAGGAAATGAGACGTGGATTCATGAAGCTCTCAGACTCTCGGGGGCTGATCCATCCACTATAATGTCACTTGGATGGAGCCCCCTC